>NZ_JBSFUW010000001.1:0-620913 GCF_053591995.1 Streptomyces sp. NPDC002835
CTCCCCCTACGCCTGGCGGCGTGGGAGGTGCCCCCACCCACGGCCGCCAGGCCGTAGGGGGAGATTGAGGCCACCGCGCGAAGCGCGGTACCGGGCCCGGGCGGAGCCCGGTCCGCCCACCCGGCGGCACGGGGCAGGCCCGCCGCAGGCGGCACGCGCCACCCGCCCCGCCCTACGTTCGCGACTTGTATCCCCGCCCCCACTGCAGCCCCCACCCGTACAGCCGGTCCAGCTCCGCCTGGAAGCCGTAGACGAACTTGACCTCGCGGCGCACGATCAGTTCGTCCTTGACGTTGTCGAGCGAGAACACCGCGCAGGAGCGGGCCTGCGGTGCACGTTCGTCGAGTTCGATCTCGACGCGGGGGCCGTTGCTCGGGTAGAGCGTGACGTGGGCGTGGGTGCGGTCGAAGGCCGGGGTCTGGTCGTAGATGTAGACGAAGAACAGCAGCCGCTTGATCGACTCGCGGTGGTCGAGGTTGACGAAGATCGTCTCGCCGGACGGCGCCCCGAAGCGGTCGTCGCCGCTGAGCTTCACGTACGGCGGCCCGTTCAGATCGCCGAAGAAGCTGCCCAGGGGCTGCACCACGCCCTTGCTGCCGTCGGTCAGCTCGTACAGGCAGCCGAGGTCGAGGTCTACGTTGACCACGCCCTGGGTGTGGGCCTGGACCACGTCGGGCTGGAAGAGTTTCATCGGGTTGCCCAGCAGGCGTCCGCTCTGGCGTGAGCGGCCCTCGATGTCGGAGGAGCGCATCCGCCAGGAGAGGTTGACTCGCAGGTTCCCGGTCGCCGCGCCCTGTTTGGTGAGCGAGACGGTCGAGTTCCGCCTGGTCAGTTCGATGGAATTGCTCGCGGCACTGCCCGAGTCGAACTGCGCCGCCCTGCCCCGCCACAGGTTGTCCCAGATGGCCATGCCCACCCCGCCCTAGTCTCCGGTACACCGTGCACCGTGTGCACAACGCCACGGGGCGGCCGGGAGCACCCGGCCGCCCCGCAGAGAAGCGTTCCTCAATGGTTGGGCTGTCACACCCCGGAGGAGACCCCGGCCTTCTCGTCGGGGCCGCCCCCCGCGCTCTCCTCCGCCTCGAGCGCCTTGTTGCGGCGGACAGAGGCCAGGAAGGACGCGGCGATCAGGAAGACGCCGACGAGACCGGTGATGATCTCGCTGATCTCGTGCTGGATGGTGACGAGCAGGATGACCGCGAGCGCGCCGATCGCGTAGTGCGCGCCGTGCTCCAGGTAGACGTAGTCGTCCAGGGTGCCCTGGCGGACCAGGTAGACCGTGAGGGACCGGACGTACATCGCGCCGATGCCGAGGCCGAGCGCCATCCAGAAGATGTGGTTCGTGATGGCGAACGCGCCGATGACGCCGTCGAACGAGAACGAGGCGTCGAGCACTTCCAGGTACAGGAAGAGGAAGAACGCCGCCTTGCCGGCCAGGCCGACCGCGGAGACGGGCTTGCCCTCCTTCTTGGCCTGCTCCTCCTCCTCGTGCTCGCGCTCCTCCTCTTCCTCGAGCTTGTCCTCGAAGTAGCCGGAGAGGCCGCCGACGACGAGATACGTGATCAGACCGGCGACGCCGGAGAGCAGGACCGTGGCCGACTTGTCGGCGTGGCCGGTGCTGGTGTGCGCGTTGGTGGCGAAGGTGATCGCGGTGACGAGCAGGATGATCAATGCGGTGCAGACCGAGAGCATGTCGATCTTGCCGAGCTTGGCCAGCGGCCGCTCCAGCCAGGCGAGCCACTTGTGCTCCCGCTCCTCGAAGATGAAGTCGAGGAAGATCATCAACAGGAACATGCCACCGAACGCGGCGATCGCGGGATGCGCGTCGGTGACCAGGGCCTCGTACTGCTGCGGCTGGTCCATGGCCAGCTCGACGGCCTCGATCGGCCCCACTTTGGCACTGATGGCGACGATGACGACGGGAAAGACCAGCCGCATGCCGAACACCGCGATCAGGATGCCGATCGTCAGGAAGATCTTCTGCCAGAAGGCGTTCATCTTCTTGAGGATTCCGGCGTTGACAACCGCGTTGTCGAACGACAGCGAGATCTCGAGGATCGACAGGATCAGTACGATCCCGAACGCCTCCCAGCCCCACTGCCAGGCGGCGAATGCGAGGCCGGCCGCCGTAACGGCGAACGACCAGCCGAAGGTTTTCAGAACCACTGGCTACCCAATCGTGTAATTGTCCCCCGGGTGATGCCTGGGGGTGTCTCCCCCGCACCGCACGCGGCTTTTTACGAAACGTTGACGCCGAAGTCTAGAGCGATCCCCCGCAGCCCCGACGCGTACCCCTGCCCGACGGCACGGAACTTCCACTCGCCGCCGTAGCGGTAGAGCTCGCCGAAGATCATCGCGGTCTCCGTCGAGGCGTCCTCACTGAGGTCGTAACGGGCGAGCTCCTGGCCGTCCGCCTGGTTGACCACCCGGATGAACGCGTTGCTGACCTGGCCGAACGTCTGGCCGCGGTTGTCCGCCTCGTGGATGGAGACCGGGAAGACGATCTTGTCCACATGGGCCGGCACCTTGACGAGGTCCACCAGCAGGGACTCGTCGTCGCCGTCACCCTCGCCGGTGAGGTTGTCTCCGGTGTGCTCGACGGACCCGTCGGGACTCTGGAGCTGGTTGTAGAAGATGAACCACTCGTCGCCGAGCACCCGCCCGTTCTGGCAGAGCAGCGCGCTGGCGTCGAGGTCGAAGGGCGCGCCGGTGGTGGAGCGCGCGTCCCAGCCGAGCCCTACGAGCACCTGAGTGAGATTGGGTGCGGCCTTGGAGAGGGAGACATTGCCTCCCTTGGCGAGCGTGACGCCCATGGTGTGAGTCCTCCCCTGGTGGCTTTTGCCGAGGGCCCGGTCCGGGGCCCAGGCGCGTCCGGCGCCGCACGGAGAGTGCGGCGCCGGACGCGGAGACTGCTGCCTGAATCAGACGTTCACGCCGAAGTCCTGCGCGATGCCGCGCAGGCCCGAGGCGTAACCCTGACCGACGGCGCGGAACTTCCACTCCGCGCCGTTGCGGTAGAGCTCGCCGAAGACCATGGCGGTCTCGGTCGAGGCGTCCTCGCTCAGGTCGTAACGGGCGAGTTCGGTGTTGTCGGCCTGGTTGACGACGCGGATGAACGCGTTGCGCACCTGGCCGAACGACTGCTGGCGGTTCTCGGCCTCATAGATGGAGACCGGGAAGACGATCTTGTCGACGTCGGCGGGGACCGCGACGAGATTGACCTTGATCTGCTCGTCGTCGCCCTCGCCCTCGCCGGTGAGGTTGTCACCGGTGTGCTCGACGGAGCCGTCGGGGCTCTTGAGGTTGTTGAAGAAGACGAAGTTTCCGTCGTTGGTGACCTTGCCCTCGCTGTTCGTCAGCAGGGCGCTGGCGTCGAGGTCGAAGTCGGTACCTGTGGTGGTCCGGACGTCCCAGCCCAGGCCCACGGTCACCGCGGTCATGTTCGGCGCGGCCTTGGTCAGCGAGACGTTGCCGCCCTTGCTGAGGCTGACTCCCACGAGTCCCTCCATTGGTGTTCAGGGGCGTCGGCCCCCGTCGTGCGTGACTGTTCGTGCGTGATGTTCGGATCAACGAACGGATCCTAGTGACCGGTTCCCGCTCGCCGTGTCATTTCCGGCGGACACCGGCCGAAACCCCTGCAGGGGATCAGAGCGAGTCCAGCGCCTTGACGTAGTCGTTCAGGTCGCGGGCGTCGGGCAGCGAGTTGACGACGGTCCAGCGCACGAAGCCCTCCTTGTCGATGATGAAGGTGCCGCGCACCGCGCAGCCCTTTTCCTCGTCGAAGACGCCGTAGGCGCGCGAGGTCTCACCGTGCGGCCAGAAGTCGGACAGCAGCGGGTACTCGAGCCCCTCCTGCTCCCCGTAGACGCGCAGGGTGTGGATCGAGTCGTTGGAGACGGCCAGCAGCTGGGTGTCGTCGTTGACGAACTTCGGCAGCTCGTCCCGCAGGGCGCACAGCTCGCCGGTGCACACGCCGGTGAAGGCGAACGGATAGAAGAGGAGTACGACGTTCTTCTCGCCGCGGAAGTCCGCGAGCGACACGGTGCGGCCGTGGTTGTCCTTGAGCTCGAACTCCGGCGCCTTGTCGCCGACCTCGATCGCCATGAGAAGCGTTTCCCTTCTGTGAGCTCCGTGAGCCGTATGAGCGGGTGGATGAGCTGTGTGCGTGAGCGGTCGCTGTGCGGGGCCAGCCTACGCAGAAGGCCCCCGCCGGCTCGCGCCGGTGGGGGCCTGGTGCCTGCTCTTCGCGGCTCGGCGGCTCAGCGCTTCCCCGACTTCGCCCCCTTGGGGGTGACCAGCCGGCTGCCACTCCAGTCCTTGCCGGCGGTGATGCTCTTGGTCTGGGAGAGACCCGCGGTCTGGGCGGCCTCATTGATGTCGCTGGGCTCGACATAGCCGTCACGGCCGGTCTTGGGGGTCATCAGCCAGACGACCCCGCCCTCGTCGATCAGACCGATGGCGTCCACCAGTGCGTCGGTGAGGTCCCCGTCCTCGTCGCGGAACCACAGCACGACGACGTCTGCGACGTCGTCGTAGTCCTCGTCGACGAGTTCCTGGCCGGTGACGGCCTCGATGCCCTCACGGAGCTCCTGCTCGACGTCGTCGTCGTAGCCGATCTCCTGGACCACTTGTCCGGGCTCGAACCCCAGCCTTGCCGCCGGGTTGGTCCGCTCCTCCGCGTGGTCCGCGGTCGCGCTCACGGCTTGCCTCCTGATCGTTTTCGACAAATGCTTCGGCCGCGCGCGTACGCGCGGCATTGGCCGTAGTCCACACGGGCGGGGCGGATCGCGCAAGTACCCGGCCGCCCAGACCGCCGAAACGGTGACGTTTACGGCTGTCTCGACGCATCTCCAGGCACACGGCGGGTCCCCGCCACGATCGTGGCCACACCCTTCGGCCGCCTTCGCGGCATTCCTACCCTTTCACATCCCCATGGGAACCGAACGACCGAACGAAACACATGGACGGCTCGGGCGTAAGGTTGCGATTCGGCCTGGAGCCGTGCGCCGGGAACGGGCCGGATCTCGTTCAGATCAAGGGTTACCTCTGAGTAGAGATGACGTGGGCCTCCCCGCGGTACACGATGGGAGCGGTGCGACAGCTCTGCCGTCCCAGGACCCCCGAACAGCGAAGGAACAGCGTGGCTTCCGGATCAGATCGCAACCCGATCATCATTGGCGGCCTTCCCAGCCAGGTCCCGGACTTCGATCCTGAAGAGACCCAGGAGTGGCTGGACTCCCTCGACGCCGCCGTCGACGAGCGAGGCCGGGAGCGGGCCCGCTACCTGATGCTCCGCCTGATCGAGCGGGCACGCGAGAAGCGTGTCGCCGTGCCCGAGATGCGCAGCACGGACTACGTCAACACCATCGCGACCAAGGACGAGCCGTTCTTCCCCGGCAACGAGGAGATCGAGCGCAAGATCCTCAACGCGACCCGGTGGAACGCGGCGGTGATGGTCTCGCGCGCACAGCGCCCCGGCATCGGCGTCGGCGGGCACATCGCCACCTTCGCCTCCTCGGCCTCCCTGTACGACGTCGGCTTCAACCACTTCTTCCGTGGCAAGGACGACGGCAAGGGCGGCGACCAGATCTTCTTCCAGGGGCACGCCTCCCCCGGGATCTACGCCCGCGCCTTCCTGCTGGACCGGCTCAGCGAGCAGCAGCTCGACGGCTTCCGCCAGGAGAAGTCGAAGGAGCCGTACGGGCTCTCCAGCTACCCGCACCCGCGGTCCATGCCGGACTTCTGGGAGTTCCCGACGGTCTCGATGGGCCTCGGCCCGCTCGGCGCCATCTACCAGGCGCGGATGAACCGCTACATGGAGGCGCGCGGGATCGCCGACACCTCCGACTCGCACGTCTGGGCGTTCCTCGGCGACGGCGAGATGGACGAGCCCGAGTCGCTGGGCCAGCTGTCGATCGCCGCCCGTGAGGGCCTGGACAATCTGACCTTCGTGGTCAACTGCAACCTCCAGCGCCTCGACGGCCCGGTCCGTGGCAACGGCAAGATCATCCAGGAGCTGGAGTCGCAGTTCCGCGGCGCCGGCTGGAACGTGATCAAGCTGGTCTGGGACCGCTCCTGGGACCCGCTGCTCGCCCAGGACCGCGACGGCGTGCTGGTCAACAAGCTGAACACCACCCCGGACGGCCAGTTCCAGACGTACGCCACGGAGACCGGCGCGTACATCCGCGAGCACTTCTTCGGCGGCGACCAGCGGCTGCGCAAGATGGTCGAGAACATGACCGACGACCAGATCCTGCACCTGGGCCGCGGCGGTCACGACCACCGCAAGGTCTTCGCGGCATACACGGCGGCGAAGGCGCACAAGGGCCAGCCGACGGTGATCCTCGCGCAGACCATCAAGGGCTGGACGCTGGGGCCGAACTTCGAGGGCCGCAACGCCACGCACCAGATGAAGAAGCTGACGGTCGACGACCTGAAGCGCTTCCGCGACCGGCTCCACCTGCCGATCAGCGACCAGCAGCTCGAGAGCGGCCCGCCGCCGTACTACCACCCCGGGCGCGACTCCGAAGAGATCCAGTACATGCACGACCACCGCAAGAGCTGCGGCGGATACGTGCCGACCCGTGTCGTACGGGCGAAGCCGCTGGCGCTGCCCGAGGACAAGACGTACGCGGCCGTGAAGAAGGGCTCCGGTCAGCAGTCGATCGCCACCACCATGGCGTTCGTCCGGCTGTTGAAGGACCTCATGCGGGACAAGGAGATCGGCAAGCGGTTCGTGCTGATCGCGCCCGACGAGTACCGCACCTTCGGCATGGACTCGTTCTTCCCGAGTGCGAAGATCTACAACCCGCTGGGCCAGCAGTACGAGGCCGTGGACCGTGAGCTGCTGCTCGCGTACAAGGAGTCGCCGACCGGCCAGATGCTGCACGACGGCATCTCCGAGGCCGGCTGCACCGCCTCCCTGATCGCCGCCGGTTCCGCGTACGCCACGCACGGCGAGCCGCTGATCCCGGTGTACGTCTTCTACTCGATGTTCGGCTTCCAGCGCACCGGCGACCAGTTCTGGCAGATGGCCGACCAGCTGGCGCGCGGCTTCGTGCTCGGCGCCACCGCCGGCCGGACGACGCTGACCGGCGAGGGCCTGCAGCACGCGGACGGCCACTCGCAGCTGCTCGCCTCCACGAACCCGGCCTGTGTCGCCTACGACCCGGCGTTCGGCTTCGAGATCGCGCACATCGTCCAGGACGGTCTGCGCCGGATGTACGGCCCGGACGCCGAGGACGTCTTCTACTACCTCACCGTCTACAACGAGCCGATCCAGCACCCGGCCGAACCGGCGGACGTGGACGCGGAGGGCATCCTCAAGGGCATCCACCGCTTCAAGCGGGCCGAGCAGGGCTCGATCCCCGCGCAGATCATGGCGTCCGGCGTGGCCGTGCCGTGGGCCGTCGAGGCGCAGCGGATCCTCGCGGAGGACTGGAACGTGGCCGCCGACGTCTGGTCGGCGACCTCGTGGAACGAGCTGCGCCGCGAGGCGCTCGACGTGGAGCGGCACAACCTGCTGCACCCCGAGGAGGAGCAGCGCGTCCCGTACGTGACACGGAAGCTGTCCGGCTCCGAGGGCCCGTTCGTCGCGGTGTCCGACTGGATGCGCGCGGTGCCCGACCAGATCTCCCGCTGGGTGCCCGGCACGTACCAGTCGCTGGGCGCGGACGGCTTCGGCTTCGCGGACACGCGCGGCGCGGCCCGGCGCTTCTTCCACATCGACGCGCAGTCGATCGTGCTGGGGGTGCTGACCGAGCTGGCCCGCGAGGGCAAGGTCGACCGCAGCGCGCTGAAGCAGGCGGTGGACCGCTACCAGCTGCTGGACGTGGCCGCGGCCGACCCGGGAGCGGCCGGCGGCGACGCGTAACGGCTACGGCTACGGCTACGGCTACGGCTACGGTCAAGTAAAGGGCGGCGGACCCGGCGGGTCCGCCGCCCTCTGCGTTTCCCTACGATGCATCGCATGAAGCAGCAAACCGCCCAGATCCGCTGGGAGCAGCGGATGCAGACACCCCTGCTCTCGCTCTCCCTCGTCTTCGCGGTCGCCTATGTGGTGCAGATCGTCACCCCGGGCGCCCCGGACTGGGTGCACAGGGCGTGCCTGGCGGCCGAGTGGTTCGTGTGGGGCGCGTTCGCCGTCGACTACGTCGTGCGGCTGGCGCTGGCGCCCGCGAAGTGGCTGTTCGTGCGCAGCCACCCGCTGGATCTGCTCGCGGTCCTGCTGCCGCTGCTGCAGCCGCTGCGGCTGCTGCGGCTGGTCTCCACGCTGCTGCTGGTGGGCCGGCGGGCCCGGATGGCGCCGCAGATCAGGCTGACCACGTATGTCGGCGGCTCGGTCGTCGGGCTGATGATGTTCGGCTCGCTGGCCGTGCTCCAGGTGGAGCGGAACGCGCCGGACGGGAACATCAAGACGCTCGGTGACGCGGTGTGGTGGTCGTTCACCACCATGACGACGGTCGGGTACGGCGACCTGGCACCGACGACCGGGATGGGCCGGCTGCTCGCGGTCGGGCTGATGATCTCCGGGATCGCGCTGCTCGGTGTCGTGACCGCCAACATCGCCGCCTGGTTCATCTCCCGCTTCGAGCGGGACGACGCGGCGGAGCGGCGGCAGACCGAGCTGCTGGAGGCGCTGACGGTCGAGGTGCGCGAGCTGCGCTCGGAGGTGGCCCGGCTGTCGGGCGCGGAGGCCGGCGCCGCCGCGCCCGAGGTGCCGGAGCCTAGTTCTCCCAGATCTTGAACGCCCTGACCCGGTAGGGCGAGCTGGGCACCCAGGTCCCGCCGCCGGGGTACGTCTCGAACTCGCCGGTCTCCGCGCACTCCGCCGACTGGTACGTGGTGACGGGCCGGCCGGTGCGGTTGGCGAGGGCCTGCGCCGGGGCGCCGGGCGGCAGCGGCACACAGCTCTCGATGTCGGTCCCGGCGAGCTCGTGGGCGTGGCGTGCGCCGCGGAAGTCGGTCGCCGTCCACAGGCACAGCTCACCGGACGCGCACTCCCCGAGGCGTGGTGGCGCCGCGGCCGACGCGGACGGGAGCGGCTGGAGCAGGAGCAGCGGCAGCAGTGCGGCGGCGGTCAGGGCCGCGGCGGTGGTGGCGGTGCGCATGGTGGGTCCCCGTGGGTCGTACGAATCGGTCGACCGAACCGTGACCCACGCCGTCCCGGCCGGGGAAGAGGCGGCGGGACGAATCATCCGGATAGGCGACAGCCCCGCCGGGGGCGCCCGGCGGGGCTGTCGGTGACCGTGTGTTGACGCGCCCGGGGTCAGATGTGGGCCGCGCCCGCACCGGCCTCCGCGTTCGCGCCGCGCTTGGTGAGCAGCGCGACCAGCGCGGCGACGACCGCCACGACGCCGGCGACGGTGAACGCCAGGCCCATGCCCGACATGAACGTGTCGTGGATGACGTCCCCGATCGTGGTAGCGAGCTCGGGCGTCATACCGGGCGCCTGGGCCAGCTCCGCGGGCACGGTGCCGAACTCGGCGGCCTGCTCCAGTCGCGGGTCCGGCGGTACGGGGATGCCGGCGTCCTGCCAGTTGCCCGCGAAGTCCGCGTTGACCTTGGAGGTCATCACCGCGCCGAGGACGGCCGTGCCGAGCGCGCCGCCGACCTGCATCGCGGCCTGCTGGAGACCGCCCGCGACGCCGGAGAGCTCCAGCGGGGCGTTGCCCACGATGACCTCGGTGGCGCCGACCATGACCGGCGCGAGGCCGAGGCCGAGCAGGCCGAACCAGAGGGACATCGCGAAGGTGCCGGTGTCCTCGGTGAGCGTGGTCATGCCGAACATGGCGGTCGCGGTGCAGACCATGCCGCCGACGAGCGGGACTCGCGGGCCGAACTTGGTGATCAGCACGCCCGCCAGCGGCGAGGAGACGATCATCATGCCGGTCAGCGGCAGCAGCCGCAGACCGCTGTCGACCGGGCTCAGCCCCTGGACGCCCTGGAGGAAGAAGGTCACGAAGAACAGGCCGCCCATGAAGGCGAACGCCATCAGGACCATCAGGACGGTGCCCGCGCTGAGCGGCACGGAGCGGAACATCCCGAGCGGGACCAGCGGCTCCGCGACCTTGGTCTCCCAGATGGCGAACAGCAGGAAGAGGACCACCGCCGTGGCCAGCCAGCCGACGGTGCTCATGGAGCCCCAGCCCCACTCGCCGGCCTTGATCAGCGGCCAGACGGTGCTGAACATGGCGCCCGACAGCAGCACGATGCCGAGGATGTCGAACGACCTCGGCGCGTTCTGCGCCCGCTGGTCCTTCAGGATGACCAGGCCGAGGCCGAGGGCGAGGATGCCGACGGGCACGTTGATGAAGAACACCGACTGCCAGCTCACGTGCTCGACGAGCACACCGCCGAGGATCGGGCCGCCGGCGGTGGAGGCTCCGATGACCATGCCCCAGATGCCGATCGCCATGTTCAGCTTCTCGGCGGGGAAGGTGGCGCGCAGCAGACCGAGCGCCGCCGGCATCAGCAGGGCGCCGAAGAGGCCCTGCAGGACCCGGAAGACGATCACGAGGGCGATCGAGTCGGACAGGCCGATGGCCGCGGAGGCGGCGGCGAAGCCCGCGATGCCGATCAGGAAGGTCTGGCGGTGGCCGAAGCGGTCACCGAGCTTGCCCGCCGTGATCAGCGCGACGGCCAGGGCGAGCAGATAGCCGTTGGTGATCCACTGGACGTCGGCGAGGGTGGCGCCGAGGTCCTTCTGGATCGCGGGGTTGGCGATCGCGACGATCGTGCCGTCCAGCGCGACCATCATCACGCCGATGGCCACGGAGAACAGGGTCAGCCAGGGGTGGCCGCGCAGCCCCTTGACCGGTGCCGGGACGGGGTCCTGGGGATCCCGCGGCGCCTTTTCGACGGTGGTCTGACTAGTCATGCGAGCAGATTAATGTCAGTGACTGACAGTTGACAAACCAGTTCACTAGTCGGTAACTGTCACGTGACTCACCGATAGCCTGAGCAGGGCGAAGCGTCGAGAAGAGGACGATGAAGTGACGACGGCAGAGCCGACCGGGCTGCGCGCCCGCAAGAAACAGCGCACCCGTGACGCCCTGGTGCGCGTCGCCCTCGAACTGTTCACCACCCAGGGGTACGAGCAGACCACCGTCGACGAGATCGCGGACGCGGTCGAGGTGTCCCAGCGCACTTTCTTCCGGTACTTCGCCTCCAAGGAGGAGGCGGCCTTCGCCGTCCAGGAGGTCGTGGAGTCGCACTACGTGGCGGCCCTGCGCGGACGCCCCGCGGCGGAGGCGCCGCTCGAGGCGCTCCGCAACGCCGTGTTCGAGTCCTGGGACGGCATCGGGGAAGCGGTCGAGGAAATCGTCCCGCTCGATCTCCACATGCGCAGCTACCAGATG
Organism: Streptomyces sp. NPDC002835; assembly: GCF_053591995.1. Lineage (NCBI taxonomy): Bacteria > Bacillati > Actinomycetota > Actinomycetes > Kitasatosporales > Streptomycetaceae > Streptomyces > Streptomyces sp. NPDC002835. Next base: position 11,361 of record NZ_JBSFUW010000001.1, read on the forward strand.
ATCGAGTCGACCCCGGCGCTGCTCGCCGCGCACATGCGCCGCTCCACCGTGATGGAGGAGGCCCTGGCCGGACTCATCGCGGAGCGGGAGGGGCTCGACGTGAACACCGACCTCCGGCCGCGGGTCGCGGTGGCCGCGTTCAGCGGCGTGATGCGGGCCACCGGGCGGCTGTGGGGGCAGGGACCGGACGCCAGCATGGAGGCGATCCGCGCACTCACGGAGACGTTCCTCGACCAGCTCGGCCCCGCGCTCGCGGAGAACTGGCGTACACCGTCCGGGCCATGAGGCGCGGGTGACACCACAGGCTCCTCAACAGGGGCCGTACGCACGGGGAATGCGCCGGCGGGCACGTACCTCACGTACGCCTCGCGCACGGAACGTCACCCTCCTCCCCTTCTTTCCCCCGTTCGACACGTGATCTGCCTCACGCTGATCGCTTGCGCCCGCGCCCTTCTCCTAGGGTGTCTCGAAGTGACTTCTTTCGACGCCTCCCCCACCCCGACCGTGTGGCGCGCCCTGCTGGCCCTCGCCGTGGTGTTCGTCATGCTCGCGACCAGCGGCTGGACCGCCGTACGACATCAGAACGGTCCCCGCGACGTCCTCGCGGCCGAAATCGGCGAATGGGACAAGGCGCGTGTCGGGACCCGGGAGCTGCCTGGCCTGAATGCTCCGCCGCATCAGCTCGCCGCGTTCTTCACCTGGCTCGGCGGCGCCCGCGGTGCGCGGCTCGCCGAGAAGTACCCGCACATCGTCGGCAACCTCAATGGCGTACCCCTCACCCTGCGCTACCAGGCGAACCGCAAGGCGCTGGCCGCCTCCCTGGAGCGCGAGCGCGAGCGGGTCGCCGGAACCGGTCTGACCGCCGCGGGGCACCGGCAGGCGGTGCGCCGGATGCACCGGTTCGAGGCCCTGATGAGCCGCGACCGGCAGATCCTCGCCTTCGACCCGTCCGGCGCCGGCCGGGTGGCCGAGGTCTTCGGTGACCTCGACCGGGCCCAGCGCGTCTCGGTGATCGTGCCCGGCGTCGACACCAACCTGCTCACCTTCCAGCGCACCGCGCGCAAGTACTCGGCCCCCGTCGGGATGGCCCAGTCCCTGTACGCGGCGCAGCGGGCGGCCGCGCCCCGGCTCCGTACGGCGGTCATCGCCTGGGCGGACTACACCTCGCCCGCCGGCGTCGGCATGGAGTCCGCGATCGGCCGGCTCGCCGAGAACGGCGCGGTACGGCTGGTCGCGCTCACCCGGGCGCTGCCCGGCCGCGCCCCCGTCTCCCTCTTCTGCCACAGCTACGGGTCCGTGGTGTGCGGGGTCGCGGCCGGCCGGCTTCCGCCGCGGGTCCGTGACGTGGCCGTCGCCGGCAGCCCCGGGATGCGCGCGGAGAATGTCGCCGGCCTGCGCACGACGGCGCGCGTCTGGGCCATGCGCGACGCCGACGACTGGATCGAGGACGTCCCGCACCTGGACGTCGGCGGGCTCGGGCACGGCGAGGATCCGGTGGTACCGGAGTTCGGCGCACGGCGGCTCTCCGCGGCGGGCGCCGTGGGGCATACCGGCTATTTCGAGCCGGGCACCGAAAGCGTGCACAACTTCGCCGACATAGGCGTCGGCGCGTACGCCGACGTGAGCTGCGTGGGCGGCACCGCCGCCTGCCGCAGTGGTATTTCCGGTGCCTGAGCCCTCTGACGCGCGTAGAGCCCGGCCAAAAGGGGTGGCCGTCGAGGGGCGACGCGCAGGCGCGAGCCGCATACGATGAGGCACATGGGTGATGTGCTGGCCGGAATTCAAGCCACCTGGGAGTTCGACGCCGACTCCGTGCTCATCCGCTTCGAACGGGGGATCCGCACGCCGAAGCTGCTTTCCTCGCTGCGTGAACGGCGTGTTCCGCACGAGGCGCTGGCATCGGTGACGCTCACCCCGGGCAAGCGCGGCACGGTGGTGCTGCACGCTGTTCCCAGACCCGGCGCGGACCCGCTGATGGAGGCGGCCGCCGGGCAGCTCAAGGAAGTGTGCGATCCGTACCGGCTGGTGCTGCCGGCCGAGCGGGAGACCCTCGCCGAGTACTACGCCGACGAACTGCGCGCCGTGCTCGGCCCCGACGCCGACCGGCCCGCGGACCGCTATCTCGTCTCCGCGCCACAGGCGCCGCTCGGCTTCAAGGCGTACGACGGCAAGGCGTCCTTCGACGGCTCGACCATCGCGTTCCGGTGGTTCTGGACGGGTGCGTCGTCCGCCAAGTGGAAGGCCGGCGACCAGAGTTTCGGCGTGTCGGAGCTGTGCGGCGTCGAGTGGCGCTCGCCGGAGATCTTCGACGGGTATCTGCGGCTGCTGCGGCGCGGCGACACGGACCCCCTGGCGGGGGCGGGTGCCGGGGGCGCGGCGGGCGCGGCCCAGGCGGACCAGGATCCGGCGGCGGTCGTCTTCGGCCTCGGCTACGGGCCGGTGCACGAGTCCCTGCCGTTCGCGGCCTCGGTCCTCGAATGCATCCGCACCCAGACCCCGGCCCCGGCCCTGACGGCCCCCGCGACCCACCGCGACCCGGCGGCCATCGCGGACCGGATACGGCACTTGGGGGACCTGCATCTGGCGGGGCTGGTGACGGACGAGGAATTCACGCGCAAGAAGGCGGAGCTACTGGCGGAGCTGTGACGGCTCGCGGGGCGGGTGCGGGTGCGTGTCCGCTGCGTGGGGCGTGTTCCGCTACCCACCCCTTCCCGCTGTACCGATTTGCGGCTCCGCCCCGTGGGGGCGGGCACGCCCCGGACCCCGTACGGCCTTCGGCCGTGCCCTCAATCGCCGGGCGGGCTGGATTTCGCTCCGCGAAATCAGCCCCGCTGGGGGCACCTCCCACGGCCGCCAGGCCGTAGGGGGAGTTTGAGGCGCGGGGGCGTGTGGCCCGGCAACTCCAGCCCCGCCCGCGCTCAAGGAGCCGGACCCGGCACGGAACCGGGCACATCCAGCCCCGCCGGCGTTTGAGGCGCGGGGTTCGGGGCAGCGCCCCGACGAGACCGGCCAGCCCCGCCGGTGCCCAGCTACTCGCGGGCCGTCGACGTCGTCGACATGTCCGGGTAGCGGTCGCCCGCGACCCGGTCCGCGATCGGCTCCAGCGTCGCCAGTTCCGCGTCCGTCAGGACGATCCGTGTCGCCGCCAGGTTCTCCCGCAGCCGCGCGGCCTTCCGCGTGCCCGGGATGGGGACGACCGGGAGGCCGTGGACGTCGGCACGCTGCTGGACCCACGCCAGGGCGATCTGGGCCGCCGTCGCGCCGTGGGCTGCAGCGATCTTGTGGACGGGCTCCAGGAGGGCCGCGTTCGTCCGGGCGTTGTCGCCCGTGAAGCGGGGCTGGTGGCGCCGGAAGTCGCCTTCCGACAGCTCCGCCGCGTCGGTGAACGCGCCCGTCAGGAAGCCCCGGCCGAGCGGCGAGTACGGCACGAACGCGACGCCGAGCTCCGCCGCCGCGCCGACCGCGCTGCGCTCCACGTCGCGGCTGAAGAGGGACCACTCCGACTGCAGGGCCGCGACGGGGTGCACGGTGTGCGCCTCGCGCAGCTCCGCGCCCGTGACCTCGCTGAGGCCGAGGTGCTTGACCAGGCCGCGTTCGACGAGTTCCGCCATCGCGCCGACGGACTCGGCGAGCGGCACGGCCGGGTCGCGGCGGTGCATGTAGTAGAGGTCGATGACGTCGACGCCGAGCCGGCGCAGGCTGTCCTCGACGGCCCGGCGGATGTACGCGGGGTCGTTGCGCACGGCCCGGTACTGCGGGTCGTCGGTCCGTTCGATGGCGAACTTGGTGGCGAGCGTGATCTCGTCCCGGTGGGCCCGGACGAAGGGCGCGAGGAACTCCTCGTTGGCGCCCCGCCCGTACACGTCGGCCGTGTCGAAGAGGGTGACGCCCTCCGCGAGCGCCACCTCCAGCGTCTCGCGGGCCGCGGCCTCGTCGGTGTCGCCGTAGAACTCGCTCATCCCCATGCAGCCGAGGCCCTGGACCCCGACGAGGGGTCCGTCCGTGCCGAGGCGTATCTGTGCGATCTTGGCGTTGCTCATCAGTTTCAGAACCTCTCCGGCGCCCGCCGGGCGTCCGCGTAGAACTCGATCTTGTGGTCCAGCACCGCGAGGGTGTCCCGCAGTTCGGCGATCCGGTCGAGCACGTCCCGCCGGGTGCGCTGCAGCAGTTCGGCGCGCGCCTCGAAGGTGTGCTCCCCCTCGCGGACCATCTCGGCGTACGTGACCATGTCGGCGACGGACATCCCGGTCAGCCGCAGTTTGCCGACGAAGGCGAGCCAGTCCAGGTCGCGGTTGCTGAACCGGCGCTGGCCCGTGTGCGAGCGGTCGACGTGCGGCATCAGCCCGATCCGCTCGTACCAGCGCAGGGTGTGCGCGCTGAGCCCGGTGAAGGCGACGACCTCGCTGATCGTGTAGCGGTCCTGCCCTTCGGGGCGGGGGTGGGCGCGGGGAGCGGCTTTGCAGAGATCGGTCCTGGCCGGGGTGCTCTCGATCACCGTCATGCGTTCCACGCTAAAACGTTGGAGTGCACTCCAAGCAAGCTCAATCCGCTGGCATTTCCCGCGAGGCCCGAATTAGCCTGCCGGATCATGAGTCCCTCCCGCCGCGCCACCCCCGCCGACGCCGAAGAACTGGTCCGCCTCCGCAAGGTCATGACCGACTCCGTCCTCGGCCCGAACCCCGACGTCAGCTGGCAGCCCGCCGCGGTGGCGACCCTGCGGGACCGCCTCGCGGACCCGGACGGCACGATGACGGCGTACGTGGTCGAACGGCCGGGCGGCGGCCTCGCCGCCTGCGCGGTCGGCACCATCGAGCACCGGCTCGGCGGCCCCGGCAATCCGGACGGCACCTGCGGCTATGTGTTCAGCGTCACCACGGACGAGGACATGCGCCGCCGCGGCCTCTCGCGGGCCTGCGTGGAGGGCCTGCTCGGCTGGTTCCGTGAGCGCGGCATCCGCAAGGTCGACCTGCGGACCTCCCCGGAGGCCGAGCCGCTGTACGCCTCCCTGGGCTTCGTCCGCACCCCCGACCCGGCGATGCGGCTGAGCCTGCGGCACCGTCTAGGCTCGTAGCCATGCAGAGCCTGGCGATGATCGAGAACTGGCCGGTACCGACCGCGGCGGCCGCCGTCGTACGAGCGGACGGCACGGTCGCCGGTTCGCACGGTCCGGCGGACCACCGCTTCCCCCTCGCCTCCGTCACCAAGCCGCTGGCGGCCTACGCCGCGCTGGTCGCCTACGAGGAGGGGGCGATCGAGCTGGACGAACCGGCGGGCCCCGAGGGCTCCACGGTGCGGCACCTGCTCGCCCACACCTCCGGTCTGGCCTTCGACGAGCACCGCGCCACGGCGGCTCCCGGCACCCGCCGGCTGTACTCGAACGCGGGCTTCGAGGTGCTCGGCGACCACATCGCCAAGGCGACCGACATCCCGTTCGCCGAGTATCTCCACCAGGCCGTGCTGGAGCCGCTCGGCATGACGGCGACCGCCCTCGACGGCTCCCCCGCCAAGGACGGCGTCTCGACCGTCGCCGACCTGGTCCGCTTCGCGGCCGAGGTGCAGGCGCCGCGGCTGCTGGACGCGCGTACGGTCCTCGATGGGATGTCGGTCGTGCATCCGAGCCTGTCCGGGATACTGCCGGGCTACGGCAACCAGAAGCCGAACGACTGGGGTCTCGGTTTCGAGATCCGCGACGCCAAGTCCCCGCACTGGACGGGTTCTTCGTCCTCGCCCCGTACGTTCGGCCACTTCGGCCAGTCCGGCACCTTCCTGTGGATCGACCCGGACGCGGGCGCGGCGTGCGTGGCGCTCACCGACCGCGACTTCGGCCCGTGGGCGATCGAGGCGTGGCCCAGGTTCACGGACGCGGTGCTGGCGGAGCTGCGCGGCTGACCGTCCAGTCGGCGGGTACGCGGAGGTCACCCCGTCTCCGAAGGGGTCGCGGTCGGCGCCGGGCGGCGGGCCCCGTTGTCGCACTTCTCGGGGGGCTGTGCCCCGTCCGTGCCCACCAGGACCACCGGCACACCGCCGTTGTCGCTCTCCGCGTAGGCCACGGTGCACACGAGCTGCTGCCGGGCGGTCCAGCTCAGCGGGGCGAGCGCGGTGGCCAGCGTGAGCCTCGCCGTGCCCCCGGACATCTCGGTCTCCGCCGCGGTGGACGGATCGGGCAGCGAAGGCGCGTTGCTCAGCCCGGCCCGTTGCTCGGCCGCGTTCGGGCCGGCCAGCAGGGCGGCGACCGTCTTGGCGGTCGACGGGGGCTCGGTGACGGTGCCCGGCTGCGGGCCGACGGTTCCATTCCAGGCCGCCGTGTCGATCGCTCTCGGCGACGGCACCAGCAAGCCGTCCGGGGAGAGGAAGAACGCCATCATGCGGTGCTCGCGGGCCGGCAGGACGTCGAGCGTCGCCGGGCCGCCCGCCTCGATGACGTCCGTCTCCTGGATGCCGCAGCCGGTGAGCGCGAGCAGCGTCGCCAGGGCCGTCGCCGCGCGGATCCGTCCTCTCATGCCGTCGCCTCCCGGCTGCCGTGCGGCCCGTGCAGCGGGATCTCGACGGTGAGGACGGCCCCGCCGTCCGGTCCGTTCGCGGCCCGGATCGTCCCGCCGTGCAGGCGGACGTTCTCCTCGGTGATGGCCAGTCCGAGTCCGCTGCCGGCCGAGCGGGTGCGCGCCGCGTCGGCCTTGTAGAACCGTTCGAAGATGTGCGGCAGCACCTCGGGCCGGATGCCGGGTCCGCTGTCGGCCACGTCAATGACCAGCATTTCGCCCTGGACCGACAGCCGTACGGTGACGGGTTCCGAGCCGTGCCGCAGCGCGTTGCCGACCAGGTTGGCGACGACGACGTCGAAGCGCCGCGGATCGAGGCGGGCCCGGATGCCGTCGGGGAGGTCCGTGCGGACCCGTTCGCCCCAGCGGCGGTGGTCGAGGGTCTTGCGGACGGTCTCGCCGACGTCGACCTCGTCGGTGTTCAGTTCCGCGGCGCGGGCGTCGAACCGGGAGATCTCCATCAGGTCCTCGACCAGCACGGCGAGTTTGCCGGTCTCGGCGCTGATCAGCCGCACGGCACGCGCGGTGTCCGGGTCCAGGCCGTCGGCGTCCTCGTCGAGCACCTCGGTGACGGCGAGCATCCCGGCCAGCGGGGTGCGCAGCTCGTGCGACACGTCGGAGGCGAAGCGCCGGGCCCTCGCCTCCGCCTGCTGCAGTTCGTCCACGGACCGTTCGAGCTGGCCGGCGGACTCGTTGAACGTGCGGGCCAGGTCGGAGAGTTCGTCGCTGCCCCGGACCGGGATACGGGTGTCCAGCCGGCCGCTGCCCATCGAGCGGGCGGCGCGCCGCAGTTGGCGCACCGGGCGCAGCACACCGCGCGCGGCGATCAGCGCCGGTATCAGGGCGACGGCGAGTCCGGGCAGTGCCCCGTCGCGGGCGGCGGTGACGAGGGCGTCGACGTTGGCCTCCTCGTCGGTCATCCGCATCACGGCGAACAGCACGAGTCCGCTGGGCATGCTGCTGCCGGGGCCGGTGCGCACCAGGACGGGCACCCCGACGGTCAGATACGGAACGCCGTCGCTGACGACCCGTTGGAAGCTGCCCCGGGAGCGGGCAAGGGTCATCCGTCGCAGATCCGGCGTGATGACGGTCGAAGTGGGGTTGGTGCCGGAGGAGACGCGCAGCGAACCGTACTCGGCGAAGACGACCCAGGGGTGCGGCTTGGATCGGCTCGCGATGACGAAGAGGTACTCCCGGAGCAGCTCCGGGTCGATCGGCAGCTCCGGGGCCAGGGTTTCGACCTGCTCGCGGAACGAGGCGACCGCGATGTCCTGGGCACTGGCCAGCACGGCGTTGCGCGCCTCGCGGTAGGTGAGGGTGGCGGTGGTCCCCGCGCTGACCGCGGCGACCAGTAGGAACGCGAGGACGAGGCGGGTGCGCAACCCGAAGGGGGCGATCCGGCGGTCACCGGCCGCGGCATCCGTGCGGCGGCGGAGCCTCACAGCGGTCCGAAGCGGTAGCCGAAGCCCCGCAGGGTCTGTATGTAGCTCGGGCTGCCCGGGGTGTCCTCGATCTTGTTCCGCAGGCGGCGTACGCACGCGTCGACGAGGCGCGCGTCGCCGTGGTAGCTGTGCTCCCACACGTGCTCCAGCAGTTGCTGCCGGCTGAAGACCTGCTCCGGCGCGGCGGTCAGATGCAGGAGGAGTTTCATCTCGGAGGGCGCGAGGGCGATCCGTTCGCCGTTCTTGGCGACGGTCAGCCCGGCGCGGTCGACGGCGAGCTCGCCGTGGAACTCGACGGCGGGCCGGCCGCCGCCGGGGTCCTCGATCCGGCGCAGTACGGCGCGGATGCGGGCCTCGATGACCTCGGTGCGGGCGGGTTTGACGATGTAGTCGTCGGCGCCCGCCTCGAGGCCGATGACGACATCGAAGTCGTCGCCGCGGGCGGTGAGCATGATGATCGGCAGCTGGCTGTCCTCGCGTACCCGGTGGCACACCTGCACGCCGTTCATGCCGGGCAGCATCAGATCGAGCAGCAGCAGGTCGGGCCGGAACTCGCTCAGCGCGGCGAGCCCGGCCTCACCGGTGGCGGCGGTCCGCACCTCGTGGCCGCGGCGGCGCAGTCCGAGTTCGACGCCCTCGCGCACGGAGGGGTCGTCTTCGATGAGGAGCACGCGAGGCATCTGGGCAGTATCCCTGGGGGTCGGAGGCGGAAGGTCGGTCGGGTCCAGGTCAACGGCGCCGCAGTCGCGCGGCAGCGCCCGCGACGAGGCCCTGCACCTCGGCGAGCCGCAGCGGCCGGGCGAGCAGCACGAAGACGGCGGCGATCGCCAGTACCCCGGCCCCGGCCGCCGCGGCCGCCCCGGCGGGGGCCGCCCAGCGGGCCGCGCCGTACCCGAGGAGCGTCGCCGGGACGGCGGCGAGCAGCAGCCGGGCCTGCGCGGCGACGGCGGCGGAACGCCACGCTCCGGGCGTTCGCGCGTCCCGCGCCGCCAGCCGGCGGTGGAGGACGAGCGCGGTGACCGCCCAGCCGGTCCACAGCGCCAGCGAGTACGCGCCGGCGATACCGGTCACCGCCCAGCGCGCCGGCAGCAGCACGTACGCCGTCACGGACAGGCCCGCGTTGAGGCCCGCGATCACCAGGTTGAGAAGAAACGGGGTGCGGGTGTCGGACAGTGCGTAGAACGTGCGGGAGAGGACGTACTGCCCCGAGAAGGCGACGAGCCCCGGCGCGAACGCCATCAGCGTGCCCGCCATGACGGCGACGTCGTCCGCGTCCGTTTCGCCGTACTGGAAGACGAGCGCCATCACCGGCTGTGCGAGGGCCAGCAGCACGCACGCCGCGGGGACGACGGCCGCCGCGCTGCCCCGCAGCGCGTACGACACGTCGCGCCGTATCCCGGCCGTGTCGGCGGCGGCGGCGGCCGCGCTCATCCGGGGCATCAGGGCCGTCATCAGCGACACGGTGACGATGCCGTGCGGGACGGCCCACAGGAGGTAGGCGTTGTTGTACGCGCTGAAGCCCGCGCCTCCGTCGACGCCGTCCGCGTGCGCGTGCAGGCCCGCCGACGTGGCCAGCCGGGTCGTCACCCAGTACGCCGCCTGGTTGGTGAGCACCAGCAGCACCAGCCACCCGGCGTTGCGCAGCGGCCGGGTGAGCCCGCTGCCGCGCCAGTCGAAGCGGGGCCGGTAGCGGAAGCGGGCCGCGCGCAGCGCGGGCGCCAGGGCGAGGGCCTGGACGGCGATGCCCGCGGTGGTGCCCCAGCCGAGCAGCGCGGTCTCGGCGGCGGTGAGCGAACCGCCGTCGCCGGTGGCGAGGTAGAGGCCGAAGACGGCGATGACGACGACGTTGTTGAGGACGGGCGTCCACATCATCGCGCCGAACCGGCCGCGGGCGTTGAGGACCTGGCCGAGGAGCGTGAACAGCCCCAGGAAGAAGATCTGCGGCAGGCAGTAGCGGGCGAACGCGACCGTCATGGCGGTCTGGCCGGGCGGGTAGTCGGTGTACGCGTCGATGATCGCGGGCGCGGCCCAGACAGCGCCGGCGGTGAGCACCAGCAGGGCGAGGACGCAGACGGTGAGCAGCCGGTCGGTGTACGCGGCGCCGCCGTCCCCGTGCCCCTTGGCGGCCTTGACGAGCTCGGGCACGAAGACGGCGTTGAGCGCGCCGCCGAGCAGCAGCATGTAGACGATGGTGGGTACGGAGTTGCCGACGGCGTACCCGTCGGCGACGGCCCCGACCCCGATCGCGGCGGCGACGACGGCGGACCGCACGAACCCGGTGGCCCGCGACACGACGGACCCGGCCGCCATGACGGCCCCGCTGCGCAGCACGGACGGGCCCCGGGCCGGCGCCGCCTCGGCGGCGGACGTGACCGCCGTGGTGTGTCCCGCCGTCACCGGCGCGCCAGGTACGTCTGGAACGCGCGGTACAGCGCGTGGTTGGCCGTGCCGTCCAACGGTCTCTCCCATTCCCCCAGCGTCTCGACTACCTCCCCTCCCGTGCCGAGCTTCCAGCGCAGCAGCCCGTACGGACGGTCGTCGGGGTCGAGGGTGGAGGGTACTCCCCGCATGTCGTAGACGTCGGCGCCGAGTGCCTGGGCGTCGAGCAGCATCCGCCACTGGAGCAGGTTCGAGGGGCGGACCTCGCGGCGGTGGTCGGCGGAGGCGCCCGTCTGGTACCAGACGCGGCGGCCCACGTGGATCATGGTGTGCGCGGCGAGGATCTCGCCGCCGTGGCGGGCGAGGTAGAGCTTCATCCGGCCCGGCTCCTCCGCATTGAGCGCCGCGTACTGGCGCTCGTAGTACGCGAGCGACCGGCCGAGCCGGAAGCCGTCGCGCTCCTCCGTGATCCGCAGCAGCCGGTAGAACTCGGGCAGTTCGGCCGCGCTGCCGACGACCACCTCGACGCCGGACTTATTCGCGCGCCGCACATTGCGCCGCCACTCCTGGTTGAGCCCGGACCACAGGTCGTCCGGGGTGCGGCCGGTGAGCGGGACCTGGAAGACGTGCCGGGGCTGCGCGTCCCCGTCCTCCTCGCCGCCGCAGCGCCGCCAGCCGCGCGCCCGGAGCCGTTCGGAGACCGCGGTGCCCAGCGGGTCCACCTCGCTCGCGAGGACGTCCGCCAGCCGCCGCCCCGGCCCGGTCGCCGACTTGAGCCGGGCCGCGCTCCAGCGGCGGTACGCGGGCGAGGGCCCGATCCGTACGGCGAACGCCCCCGCCGCGCGCAGATGCCGCAGCAGCGGGCCGAGCCAGCCGTCGATGCCCGGGTCCGCCCAGTCGGCGACCGGCCCCTCCGGCAGATACGCGAAGTACTTACGGGTACCCGGCAGTTGCCGCAGCAGCACCAGCGTGACCCCCGACAGCATCCCGGCCACCGGGTCCGGCCCCCAGCCGACAAGCTCGGCCCGCCAGCCTTCCTTGACCTGCGCCCACGACGGACACTGCAGGAACCCGGCGCCCAGCGCCGCCCCCTCGCCGGACGCCAGGAACTGGCGGTACGCGGCCGGGGTGATGGGCGCGAGCGGTGTTTCCTGGCCGCGGTCGGCCGTCACGAGCAGCGCAGACACGGTGTGAGCCTCTCTCTGGGGAACGCCCGGATCCCCTGCCGGACGGCCCGGATCTCCAGGGGACGCCGAGGATGCTCACAGCCGTCCATGACCGCTCGGCGCGGCGAATGTGACCGGACGACGACCGTTTCCCTGCAGTCGCCGTCACATGGCCGCAGCGCCGCTCACCTGCGATTCCTCCGTCCTACAGTCGCCGTGTCCCACCCGAATCACCACTGACGGAGGCTCCGTTGAGCCACATACGCAGGCCCGTACGTGTGCATGTCGCGGCGGCGGCGGCGGTGCTGCTCGCGCCGCTCGCCGCCTGTTCCCCGGGATCCTCATCGCCCGCCGCGGACGGCAAGGGCGGAGGGTCCGTGGCGGTCGAGGACCGTCCAGCGACCGTGACCGTCTCCCCGAAGGGCAGGGCGGCTCCGGCCGGCGAGCCGGTGAAGGTCACGGCGACCGGCGGCCGGCTCACCTCGGTCACCGTGACGGACGCCGAGGGCGACGGCGTCGCCGGCAAGCTCTCGGCGGACGGGGCGAGCTGGACCTCGGCGCGCAAGGCCGTCCCGGGCGCCTCGTACACGGTCACCGCCGTGACGGCGACCGAGGCCGGTACGAAGCGCACGGCCAGGTCCACGTTCACCACCGCGCCGGCCGACAAGGTCAACAAGGTCGACTGGCGGCCGGGCGTGAACACGACCGTCGGCATCGCCCAGCCGGTGTCGCTCGTCTTCGACCACCCGGTCACCGACAAGGCTGCGGTGGAGCGGCAGTTGAAGCTCACCACCTCGAACGGCACCGAGGGCTCCTGGGGCTGGCTGGAGGACCACTCGGGCCGCGACCGGATCGACTGGCGTCCCAAGGAGTACTGGAAGCCCGGTACGAAGGTCACCCTCCGGGCCGAGCTGAACGGCACCGACTCCGGCGACGGCGGCTGGTTCGTCCGCGACTACTCGACCGCGTTCACCGTCGGCGCGGGCCAGGTCGTCAAGGTCGACCTCGACCGCAAGCGGCTCAGCCTGGAGCGGGACGGGCGGCCGGTCCGTACGATCCCGGTCTCCGGCGGCACCCCCGGCGGCGACAAGCGCTCCTGGCGCGGCACGGCGGTGCTGATGGCCAAGGAGGGAAGGATCAACATGAACTCCGAGACGGTCGGCCTCGGCGACGCCTACGACAAGATGGTCGACAAGTCGATGCGGCTGACCTGGTCCGGGATGTACGCGCACGCCGCGCCGTGGAACGACAGGTACTTCGGCAGGGCCAACATGAGCTCCGGCTGCATCGGCATGAGCGACGCGAACGCCGCCTGGTTCTACGACCAGGTCCGGCCGGGCGACCCGTTCGAGATCACCGGCAAGGACACCAAGGGCGTCGTCGCACCGGGCAACGGCTTCGGCGCGTGGAACGTCTCCTGGACGGACTGGCAGGCGCGCAGCGCGCTGCGCTGAGCCATGGCGGGCCGCGGCGGAAGTGCGCGGCCCGCACCGTGCGGCGTCACGTCAGGCGGTGCGCCGCCGGCTCGGGCCGTGTCGTCAGTCTTCGAGCGCCCCCCGCACGGCCGGGCCCGTCATCTCGACGACACTGGCCATGTTCCGCAGCCCCTCCGGCAGGTTCGCGCGCTGCTCCTCATTGCTCACCAGGCCACCGTCCGGAACAACGATGGCGGCGCCGAGACCGTCGGCCAGTTCGGCGACGATGTCCAGGACTCCACCGGACGGGAAGCGGTGCACGCTGATGCCGGTCGAACTTCACCCATCCTGACTTCGTTGCCGCGGCGAGCCGGTACACCATGCCCGCGGGAACGCCGGTAATCCGCACCTGGTAGGCCAGAGCAGCCGCCTTCATGCTCTCGTTCTCGGCCTTCCATTCACCCCGGCCCGGTCAGATCGGCCCAGCAACTGCTGACTGCCACCGTGTAGAGGGCGACCTTGGCCGCAGCGCCGGCCTTCCTCGGGCAGGATGTGGCGAAGTCCTCGGGCGCGTTCACCATAGACACAGGTCAACGGCACGCGGCAAGAGCCGACTTCGGGGCCGGGGCCACCCGACGGAAAACCGCTTGCGCGGTTGGCCACGGCGCGAATACCGCGAATACCTTGTTCACAGCGTGAGTTGAATGCGCGGAGCACGAAAAGGAGCAGTGCCCACAGCAGCACTTCTCCGTCACAAGTCGGCTGGAAGCCGCCTACTCGTTCCGGCCTGCGGCAACCACCCCGTGACCCATGTACGCCTGTGAAGCGGCCCGGGACGTCAAATGGAAGGCCCCTCCCAGGGCTCGACACGTAGCATCCCCGCGATGCGATACACACAAGCGCTGCTCCCGCCGGGAGCCCTGCGGATCGACCCCGAACTGAGCGCGCTCGCACCCGATGCGCTCGCGCGGTACGCGGCGGACACCGCGAACCCGTGGTTCCGGCGCAGGGCGTGCGTCGTCGCGCTGGACGGGCGGGTGCCCGAGGCACACGTGGCCGGTCTGCTGGCGCGGATCCGGGACGACGAGGAGACCGGCGAGGTGCGCCGGGCGCTGCTCGCCGTCCTCGGCGACCGGGACGAGCTGCTGCCGTGGCTCACGCACGAGGACCGGCGGCACGAGCGGGATCGCACGGCGGACGCGGTCCTGGCGACCCGGGGCCGGCTCGGCGACCTCACGGCGGTGACCGGGCTCACCACGCTCGCGGCGAGCCCCTGGCGCCACGAACGGACGGCGGGTGAGGCGGGGTTGGACGGGCTGGTCGCCCGGCGCGGGATCGAGGCGGTCCTGAACGAAGTCGGCGACGGACGCCCCGAGGACCGGGCGTTCCGGGTCCGCACGGCGGCCCGCGCGGGCGAGGACGTGACGTATGCCCTCGCCGACCCCGACCGTACGGTCGCCCACCTCGCCCAGTCCCTCGCCGGCGACCCGGACCGGCTGCGCGCCTGTATCGACGAGGCCCCCACCGCGGAGGCCGGTCTGTGGGCGGCGTGCGCCCTGCACCGCCTCACCGAGGACGCGGACGAGATCCGGCGGATCTACGACCGCCTCGGCCGTCCCCGGGTCGAGGTGCCCGGCCTGGACGAGGAGTTGCGGGTCGCGATCGTGCACGAGTACGCGCCCCGCTGCCGGCGGGAGAGCGACCCGCGCTGGCGCGTCGAGGCGCTGTGCACCGAGCCGCCCGCCCGCCCCGGCATGGACGAGCAGCTCCGCCGGGCGACGGCCGCACTGAGCGCGGCGGGACTCGCGCCCGGGACACCGGTGTCCGCCGGCGACCACTACCGGCAGGGCGGCGGCACGTACTACCGGATCGCGTACGGCGAGGCGGAGCACGCGGTCCTGATCAGCACCCTCGGCCCGTTCGCGACCGGCCGCGACGGCGCCTCGCCCCGCGACGCCCTCGAAGCCGCCGGCTTCCGCTGGATCGACGACACCGCCCACGACCTCACGGTCACCGGCCTGTGCGTCTACCACTTCGGCGACCGCGTCCCGCTGGACGTGTGGACGTTGCTCTTCCACTGGCAGGACTGAGCTCGCCGCGGCGGCGAACCCTTCGTCATCGTCGGCCGTTTCCTCCCGCGCTGACGGAGTGTCAGAGGCCCTGGTGGAGCCGTGGGAACCGGATGGGACATGATGAGGCCGGGACGTGTCAGCAGTCCCCGCAGCAGGGGGACGTACGGGGCAGGGGGCAAGAGACCAAGTGGGGACGGGACAGGACGGGAGACAGAACGCCGAGGGTGCGCGGCAGCAGGCCGGTCCCCTGGTGGAGCATCTGCGGCTGCTGCGCCGGCGGAGCGGGATGACCCTGGCCACGCTCGCCGGACGTACGAGTTACAGCAAGTCGTCCTGGGAGCGCTATCTCAACGGGAAGGCGCTGCCTCCGAGACAGGCGGTGCAGGAGTTCGCCCGAGCGGTCTCGGTCAAACCGGACCGGCTGCTGGTCCTGCTCGACGTCACCGAGCGGGAACAGGAGGGGAAGACTCCGGAGAACGCCGAGCCGGAGCCGCCGGAGCCCCGGGCAGCACCTCCCGGCGCGGCGCCCTCCGCCGAAGAGACGCCGGCCCCCGCCGGGGAACCGGCTGCCGCCCCCCGGCGCTGGCGGGCCATCGCCTGGGCCGGCACGGCCCTCGGAATGCTCGCCGGCCTCGTCGCGGGCATGCTCATGTCCCCCGGCTCCAGTTCGGGCAAGCCCGTCACGAAGGCGGGCGTCGCGAAGTGTGTGGACTTCGAGTGCCGCAACAAGGACGCCCAGCGCATGGACTGCCACATCGGGGTGTGGACCGCGGCGGCCGAGAAGATCGGAAGCTCCTACCTCGAACTGCGCTACAGCCCCGGCTGCCGCGCGGCATGGGCCCGGATCACGGAAGCGCAGATCGGCGACACCGCACGCGTCGAAGGCCCTCACGACCAGTCGGCCGAGCGCTCGATCTCGTACGACAAGGACACCTACTCACCCATGCTCGAGGCGCCCTACCCGGCGGCCGTACGCGCGTGCGCGGTGCTGAAGGACAAGAAGACCGAGGTGTGCACCCCGTACGGCGGTGCGTCGCCGCTCCCGGCAGCGGTCACCGACGAGCGCAACCCGTAGCCGGACGCGCGCCGGAGCCACGGGTCCCTACCGCCCGGGCCGGTCCCCGTCGCCGCGCCGGCCGACGGCGTCCGCCAGGCGCGCTAGCGCGCCGGCGTCCGCGCTGCCCTCCGCGGCGCTGAAGACGTGCACCACCAGGCCGGTCTCGCCGGGCTCCGCGGGCACGTGCAGGGTCTCGTAGTCCAGGGTGAGCAGCCCGGCCACCGGGTGGCGCAGCCGTTTGCGGCCCGCGCCGCACATCAGCACCTCGCCCGAGTCCCAGATACGCCGGAACTCCTCGCTTCCGGACCGCAGTTCGGTGACGAGCGCGGCCAGTTCCGGGTCGTCGGGGTAGCGCCCCGTGGAGACCCGCAGCTGGCCTACGGCCTCCGCCGCCCGCTCCTCCCAGTCGGGGGAGACGTCCCGCGAGGCGGGGTCGAAGAACAGGAATCTGGCGTTGTTGAGGTCGCGGCCGCCGGGTCGGCCGAGGCCGCCCATCAGTTCGCCGCCCAGCCGGTTCCAGGCCACCACGTTGCTGCGGGGATCGGTCACGAAGGCCGGGAAGTCCGCCATGCCGTCCAGGAGCCGCCGGAGCAGGGGGCTGACACGGGCCGTGGGCGCGGGGCCGCGCCGGGTGGTGGTGAGCGTGGCGAGATGGCGGCGCTCCGCCGCGTCGAGGCCGAGCGCCCGGGCGAGCGCGTCGAGCACCTCGGCGGACGGCTGGGTGGCGCGGCCCTGTTCCAGGCGCACGTAGTAGTCGACGCTGATCCCGGCGAGCTGGGCGAGCTCCTCGCGGCGCAGGCCCCGTACCCGGCGGCGGCCGCCGCCCGTGAGACCGACGTGCTCCGGGGCGACACGTTCGCGGCGGGCGCGCAGGAAGCCGCCGAGTGCCCGCCGCGGGTCGCCGATCCCGTCGCCGCTCCTGTCACCGGTGACGTCGCCGGTCGCTCCGCCGGCGCGGGTGGCCTTCCCGCCCGTACCTGTGCGCTCGATCTGCTTCACGCCGTCCATGCGCTCAAGCATGCACGCAAGTCCGGGTGGACCTGGCAGTACCAGGACCGCCGTTCCCGTGGTCGAACAGGGCTCTGGCTACCCGTACGCGCCCGGGAGAACGTGGCGGCATGACCGAATCAGCGCCGCAGCAGCGCAAGAACATCCTCGTCGTCAGCGCCCACCCGGAACCCCGCTCGCTCACCGCCTCCCTCACCTCGTTCGCGGTCGAGCGCCTGCGCACGGCGGGGCACGAGGTCCAGGT
The DNA here is from genome assembly GCF_053591995.1 of Streptomyces sp. NPDC002835. Classification (NCBI taxonomy): domain Bacteria; kingdom Bacillati; phylum Actinomycetota; class Actinomycetes; order Kitasatosporales; family Streptomycetaceae; genus Streptomyces; species Streptomyces sp. NPDC002835. The sequence goes on from NZ_JBSFUW010000001.1 coordinate 28,683, forward strand.
GTCCGACCTGTACGCGATGAAGTGGAAGGCGACGGTGGACGCCGACGACTTCCCCGACCGTCCCGCCGACCGGCGGCTCGAGGTGCTGGCCGCCCATGAAGAGGCCACGCTCTCCGGCCGGCTGCACGCGGACATCGAGGCCGAGCAGCGGAAACTTCTCCAGGCGGACGCGGTGATCCTCCAGTTCCCGATGTGGTGGTTCTCGGTGCCGGCGATCCTGAAGGGCTGGTTCGACCGGGTGTTCACCTTCGGCTTCGCCCACGGCCCGGGCCTTCCGCCGCCGTACAGCGAGGGCGCCCTGGCAGGGCGGCGTGCGCTGCTGTCGGTGACGATCGGCGCGTCGGAGCCGTCGCTGTCCGAGCGCGGCATCCACGGCCGGCTGTCCGACCTGCTCCACCCGGTGCAGCACGGCGTGTTCTGGTTCGCCGGCATCGCGCCGCTCGAACCGTTCGCGGTGTACGACGCGAACAGCCTGACGGCAGAGCGGTACGCCGCGGCGGAGCGGGCGTACGGGCGGCGTCTCGACGGGCTGTTCACCGACGAGCCGATCCCGTACCGGACTCTGACCGGCGGGGACTACGGACACGACATGAGGCTGCTGCCCGAGGCGGCGGGGCCGGGCAGCAGCGGGGCGGACCTCCACGTCCGCCCGCGCACCTGAAAGGCGGCCAGGGCACCGGCGCTACCGCGCGGCCATCTCCCACATCAGCACCTCGGCCGCGTCCACGGCGGCCAGCGCCGGCCCCTCCGCGTCCGTGATCCGCGCCGCGTCCCCCGGCCCCAACTCCGCCTCCCCCAGACGCACCTGACCGCGCACCACATGTACGTACACGAACGGCGCGTCCGGTACGGCGCTGCGCCCGCCCGCCGCGAGGCGCCGGGCGTGGAGCATCGCGCCCGCCTCGGGGAGCGCGTACGGCGTGGAGTCGGCGATGCCGCGCACGATCTCGTACGACGGCTCCCCGCCCGGCTCCAGCGGGGCGAGCCACATCTGGACGAAGACCAGCGGGACGCCGGCGTCGTTGCGCTCCACGTGCCGCACGCCGCCCGCCGAGCTGAGGCGCTGGACGTCGCCGGGGCGGACGACGGTCGCGTGGCCGGCCGAGTCGCGGTGGGTGAGTTCGCCCTCGACGACCCAGGTGACGATCTCGGTGTGGCTGTGCGGATGCTCGTCGAAGCCGGCGCCGGGCGCGAGCCGCTCCTCGTTGCAGGCGAGGATCGCGCCGAAGCGCAGATTGTCCGGGTCGTAGTGCCGCCCGAAGGAGAACGCGTGCAGGGACTCGATGCCGGCCGCGAGATCGCCGCCGCTGTAGCGCTCACCAGCGCGCCGAACGGATATCACGCCACCACCGTAGCGGGGAGCGGGTACATGTCGTCACGGTGAACAAGAACCCCGGCACGCGGGCCGCCCGTCCCGATAAGGCACTCTTGTCCCGTGCCCGAACCTGCAGCGAACTCCTCCCACCCGCACTCCGCGACCCTGCGCCGCCTCGAGCAGTCGTCCGGCCGGCTCGCGGCGAACGCGATCGCCCGCATGGACGAGTCACTGCCCTGGTACCGGGCGATGCCACCGGAGAACCGGTCGTGGATCGGGCTGGTCGCCCAGGCCGGCATCGCCGCGTTCACCGAGTGGTTCCGGCACCCGGAGACCCCGCAGGCCATCTCGACCGACGTCTTCGGCACCGCGCCCCGCGAACTGACCCGGGCGATCACGCTGCGTCAGACCGTGGAGATGGTGCGCACCACCATCGAGGTCATGGAGACGGCGATCGAGGAGGTCGCCGCCCCCGGCGACGAGTCCGTACTGCGTGAGGCGCTGCTCGTCTACGCGCGGGAGATCGCCTTCGCCACCGCCCAGGTGTACGCGCAGGCCGCGGAGGCCCGCGGCGCGTGGGACGCCCGACTCGAATCGCTCGTGGTGAACGCGGTGCTGTCCGGGGAGGCCGACGAGGGCGCGGTGTCGCGCGCCGCGGCGCTCGGCTGGAACTCCCCCGAGCATGTGTGCGTGATCCTCGGCACAGCGCCGGACGGCGACAGCGAACTGACCGTGGAGGCGATCCGCCGCGCCGCCCGGCACGCCAAGCTCCAGGTGCTGACCGGGGTGCTCGGCAACCGGCTCGTCGTCATCGCCGGCGGCAGCGACAATCCGCTCCAGGTCGCCAAGGCCCTCATCGGCCCGTACGCGGCGGGGCCGGTCGTCGCCGGGCCGATCGTGCCCGACCTGCTGGCCGCGACCCGGTCCGCGCAGGCCGCTGCGGCGGGGCTGAAGGCGTGTTCCGCCTGGCAGGACGCGCCGCGTCCGGTCCTCGCGGACGATCTGCTGCCGGAGCGCGCCATCGCCTCCGACCCTGCGGCGCGCGAGCAGTTGGTGGAGGAGATCTACAGACCACTCGAAGAGGCCGGCTCGGCTCTGCTGGAAACTCTGAGTGTCTATCTGGAACAGGCGAGCAGCCTGGAAGGCGCGGCTCGGATGCTCTTCGTTCACCCCAATACCGTGCGCTACCGGCTCCGACGTGTGACAGACGTCACCGGATGGTCGCCTTCGGATGTACGCTCCGCCTTCACGCTGCGAATCGCCCTCATCCTCGGGCGTCTGGCCGACGGAGATGCTCAGCCCTAGACTTTTGTGGGACACCAACAAATCCCCTGACGGTTCTTCGTCCCTGTCCTCACGGGCGTGCCGGACCGTCCACAAGAGAGAGTGTGAGGGTGCTCGTACTCGTCGCTCCCGGCCAAGGCGCTCAGACGCCCGGCTTCCTGACTCCCTGGCTCGACCTCCCCGGCGCCGCCGACCGCATCGCGGCCTGGTCGGACGCCATCGGGCTCGACCTTGCCCACTACGGCACGAAGGCCGACGCGGACGAGATCCGCGACACCGCCGTCGCCCAGCCGCTGCTGGTCGCCGCCGGACTGCTGTCCGCGTCGGCGCTCGGTGAGACGGCGCCCGGCGCGGTCGCCGGCCACAGCGTCGGCGAGATCACCGCCGCCGCCTTCGCCGGTGTCCTCGACGACACCGCCGCGCTGAAGCTCGTACGGGCGCGTGGCCTGGCGATGGCGGAGGCCGCCGCGGTCACCGAGACCGGAATGTCCGCCCTGCTCGGTGGCGAGGCCGACACGGTCGTCGCCCACCTCGAGAAGCTCGGGCTCACCCCGGCGAACGTGAACGGCGCCGGCCAGATCGTCGCCGCCGGCACCGCGGAGCAGCTCGCGGCGCTCGCCGAGGACAAGCCGGAGGGCGTCCGCCGGGTGCTGCCGCTGAAGGTGGCCGGCGCGTTCCACACGCACCACATGGCGCCCGCCGTCACGAAGCTCGAAGAGGCCGTACAGGCCCTCGTGGCCTCGGACCCGGCCGTCCCGTACATTTCGAACAAGGACGGGCGGATCGTCGCCGACGGCGCCGACGTCATCTCCCGTCTGGTCGGTCAGGTCGCCAATCCGGTCCGCTGGGACCTGTGCATGGAGACCTTCAAGGAGCAGGGCGTCACCGCCCTCATCGAGGTCTGCCCCGGTGGCACTCTCACCGGCCTGGCCAAGCGCGCGCTGCCGGGCGTCCGGACGCTGGCGCTGAAGACCCCCGACGACCTCGACGCGGCCCGCACGCTCGTCACCGAGCTTTCAGCAGCCTGACAAGGAGCCGTAGAGCATGTCGAAGATCAAGCCCAGCAAGGGCGCCCCGTACGCGCGGATCCTGGGTGTCGGCGGCTACCGCCCCACCCGGATCGTGCCCAACGAGGTGATCCTCGAGACGATCGACTCCTCCGACGAGTGGATCCGCTCCCGCTCCGGCATCTCGACCCGCCACTGGGCCTCCCCGGAGGAGACCGTGACCGCGATGTCGGTCGAGGCCTCCGGCAAGGCCATCGCAGAGGCCGGGATCACGGCGGACCGGATCGGCGCCGTTGTCGTCTCCACCGTCTCGCACTTCAAGCAGACCCCGGCGGTGGCCACCGAGATCGCCGACAAGATCGGCGCCGGCAAGCCGGCCGCGTTCGACATCTCCGCCGGCTGCGCGGGCTTCGGCTACGGGCTGACCCTCGCGAAGGGCATGATCGTCGAGGGTTCCGCCGAGTACGTCCTCGTCATCGGCGTGGAGCGGCTGAGCGACCTGACCGACCTGGAGGACCGTGCGACGGCCTTCCTGTTCGGCGACGGCGCCGGCGCGGTCGTCGTCGGCCCCTCCGAGGAACCGCACATCGGTCCCACGGTCTGGGGTTCGGAGGGCGACAAGTCCGAGACCATCAAGCAGACCGTGCCGTGGAACGACTTCCACGGCGGCGACGTCACGAAGCTGCCGCTCAACCAGCGCGGCGAGATCAAGTTCCCCGCCATCACGCAGGAGGGCCAGGCGGTGTTCCGCTGGGCCGTCTTCGAGATGGCGAAGGTCGCCCAGCAGGCGCTCGACGCCGCCGGAATCACCGCGGCCGACCTGGACGTCTTCATCCCGCACCAGGCCAACCTGCGGATCATCGACTCGATGGTGAAGACGCTGAAACTGCCGGAGCACGTCACGGTCGCCCGCGACGTGGAAACCACCGGCAACACCTCGGCTGCCTCGATCCCGCTCGCGATGGAGCGGCTCCTGGCGACCGGACAGGCGAAGAGCGGCGACACCGCGCTCGTCATCGGCTTCGGGGCGGGTCTCGTCTACGCCGCGACGGTCGTTACCCTCCCCTAGGCACCGTACGGATCTTCCGGACGGCTACTGCCACACCCTCTGATAACCACCGAAGGAGCGCCATCATGGCCGCCACGCAGGAAGAGATCGTCGAAGGTCTCGCCGAGATCGTCAACGAGATCGCCGGTATCCCGACCGAGGACGTCCAGCTGGACAAGTCCTTCACGGACGACCTGGACGTCGACTCGCTGTCCATGGTCGAGGTCGTCGTCGCCGCCGAAGAGCGCTTCGACGTCAAGATCCCGGACGAGGACGTCAAGAACCTGAAGACCGTCGGCGACGCCGCGGAGTACATCCTCAAGCACCAGGCCTGAGTCTTCAGCGCGTTTGTCGCCACCCTCCGGTGGCGCCGTGAAAATTCAGCACCCTCTAATCGTGGAGAAAGAATTCCTGTGAACTCGACCAATCGCACCGTGGTCGTCACCGGTATCGGCGCAACCACACCGTTGGGTGGCGACAGCGCATCGACCTGGGAAGGTCTCATCGCCGGACGCTCCGGTGTGAAGCTGCTCGAGGGCGAGCGCTTCGCCGACCTGCCGGTGAAGATCGCGGCGCCCGCCGCGGTCGACCCGGGCGAGGTTCTGCCGCGCCCGCTCGCCCGGAAGCTCGACCGCTCCGCGCAGTTCGCCGTCATCGCGGCCCGCGAGGCGTGGGCCGACGCCGGCTACACCGCGCCCGCCGGTGAGGACGAGGCCGTCACCCCTGCCCGGCTGGGCACCGTCATCGCCTCCGGCATCGGCGGCGTGACGACTCTGCTCGACCAGTACGACGTGCTCAAGGAGAAGGGCGTACGCCGCGTCTCCCCGCACACCGTGCCCATGCTGATGCCGAACGGCCCCTCCGCCAACGTCGGCCTGGAGGTGAACGCCCAGGCGGGCGTGCACACTCCGGTCTCCGCGTGCGCGTCCGGCGCCGAAGCGATCGGCTACGCCGTCGAGATGATCCGCACCGGCCGCGCCGACGTCGTCGTCGCCGGCGGCACGGAGGCGGCGATCCACCCGCTGCCGATCGCGGCGTTCGCCAACATGATGGCGATGTCCAAGAACAACGACGACCCCGAGAAGGCGTCGCGCCCCTACGACACCGCCCGCGACGGCTTCGTCCTCGGCGAGGGCGCGGGCGTCGTCATCCTGGAGTCGGCCGAGCACGCTGCCGCGCGCGGCGCGAAGGTCTACTGCGAGGTGCTGGGCCAGGGCCTGTCCGCGGACAGCCACCACATCGCGCAGCCGGAGCCGACGGGCCGCGGTATCGCGGCGGCCCTGCGGAACCTGTTGGACACCACGGACCTCAAGCCGTCCGAGGTCGTGCACCTCAACGCGCACGCGACGTCGACGCCGCAGGGTGACGTCGCCGAGATCAAGGCGCTGCGCGCCGTCCTCGGCGACGAGCTGGACCATGTCGCGGTCTCCGCGACCAAGTCGATGACCGGTCACCTGCTGGGCGGCGCGGGCGGCATCGAGACCGTGGCGACGGTCCTGGCGCTGTACCACCGCACGGCCCCGCCGACGATCAACGTCGACGACCTGGACGAGACGGTCGACGCGGACATCGTCCGCGGCGAGCCGCGCGCGCTGCCGGAAGGCACGATCGCGGCGATCAACAACTCGTTCGGCTTCGGCGGCCACAACGTGGTGCTGGCGTTCCGCACGGTCTGATCCCATGTGCTGTGCGGCGAGGCCCGTGCCCTTTCGGGGGCGCGGGCCTCGTTCTTTTTCCCCATCCCGCCCCTTCCCGAAACCGGGCTCCGCCCGGGCCCAGTACCGCGCTCCGCGCGGTGGCCTCAATCTCCCCCTACGCCTGGCCGCCGTGGGTAGGGACACCTCCCACGGCCGCCAGGCGTAGGGGGAGTACCCCCAGGCCGGGGCTGGAAATGCCGCTGCGCGGCAAACCAGCCCGAGCTGGGCACGCCTGACCTCGCTGCGCGAAACAGGAGCGTCCACGGGGCAACTCCAGCCCCGCCGGCGATTGAGGCGCAGGCTCTTCGGGGACGCAGGCCCGGCCACTTCAGCCCCGCCGGCGTTTGAGGCGCGGGGTTCGGGGCGGCGCCCCGGCAAGACCGCCCAACTCCCGGCCCCGCCGGCAACGGGCGCGGCGCCCCCGGCCCGTCAGACCACCTGGTGGAGCCACCGCACCGGCGCTCCCTCGCCCGCGTACCGGAACGGCTCCAGCTCGTCGTCCCACGGCTTGCCGAGCAGCTTGGCGACCTCCGCCTCGAGGTCCGTCTCGCCCTGCGCGGACCGCGCCAGCGCCGCCCGGAGCCGGTCCTCGGGGACGAGGATGTCGCCGTGGATGCCGGTCACGGCGTGGAAGATGCCGAGCTCCGGCGTGGCGCTGTAGCGCTCGCCCTCGGCCGCCGCGGACGGCTCCGCCGTCACCTCGAAGCGCAGGAGGTGCCAACCGCGCAGCGCGGACGCCAGCTTGGACGCCGTTCCCGACTCCCCCTGCCAGGAGAACTCGGCTCTCCACGTGCCGGGCGATGCGGGCTGCCGGATCCAGTCCAGCTGGACCCGGACGCCGAGCACACCCGCGACCGCCCATTCGACGTGCGGGCACAGCGCGCGCGGTGCGGAGTGAACGTACAGAACGCCACGTGTCGTCACCGGGACCTCCAGTGTGGGACGAGGTTCGCCTTCCCAGCGGCCTCAGTAAACAGCATCGGGAACAAGTCTCCACAAAAGGGACGGCATGTGACGTGATGTAATTTACCGGCGCCGATGGGCGAGGTCGGCCTCTGGGTCGACGTGGCAAAAGTTACCGTGCGGAACGCGCCGAGGGGTCACGTAATGTCGGTCCTGGGGCCCGTACGCACCAAGCTTTCACTCGGCAGGAGGTCGGATGCCGGGTTTGTGGAGGGGAAAGTGACCTTGCGACAGCGCAGCCGGACGCTCCGCGCACGCACCGGCGCCGGCCGCAAAGCCGCCGCCGCGCTCACCGTCGCGGCGCTCGCGGCCGGCGGGCTGGCGGCATGTGACGCGTCGTCAAAGCCAGAGCGGAGCCCGTCCGCCCGCCCCACCCCGAGCGCGAGCCCGAGTCCCAGCCCGACCCCCGACTGGGACCGCGCCCCGCGGTCCCTCGCGGCCGTCGGCGACTCCATCACCCGCGGGTTCGACGCGTGCATGGTCCTGTCGGACTGCCCGGAGGTGTCGTGGGCGACCGGCACGGACACCGCGGTGAACAGTCTCGCTCTGCGGCTGCTGGGCCCCTCGGGTGCGGCGCGGCGCAGCTGGAACCTCGCCCGCTCCGGCGCCGACGCGTCTGACCTGCCGGAGCAGATGGCCCGGGCGGCGGCCCACCGCCCGGAACTGGTCACGGTGATGATCGGCGCGAACGACGCCTGCGCGGACACCGTGGACCGGATGACTCCGGTCGAGGAGTTCCGCGCGTCGGTCGAGGCCGCGATGGCCAGGCTGCGGAAGGACGCCCCGAAGGCGCAGGTCTATGTCGCGAGCGTGCCGGACCTGAAGCGGCTGTGGTCGGTGGGCCGCGGCGACGCGCTGGGCAGCCGGATATGGGAACTGGGCATCTGCGCGACGATGCTGGGCGAGGCGCAGGACGTCGGCGTCCGGGCCGAGCAGCGCCGGGACAGCGTCCAGCAGCGGGTCGTGGCGTACAACGGCGTGCTGGAGGACGTCTGCGCGAAGGACGACCGCTGCCGGTACGACGGCGGGGCCGTCTTCGACTACCGCTTCACCGGGGCCCAGTTGAGCCGGTGGGACTGGTTCCACCCCGGCAGGGACGGCCAGCGGCAGCTCGCGGAGATCGCGTACCGGAACGTCACTGCCGCACACGCCCCCTGATCCCGGGCACTTGATCCGTTCCGAGCACGACGCGGCCTTCCGTCCGCCGCCGCCGCGCCGCGATACTGCGGGCCGGCCGACGAAAGGAACCCCGTGCCCCGGATACGCGCCCGCCTGGACGTGCTCGCGCTCGCCCTGATCGCCTCCGCCGCCCTCACCGTCACCTCGTCCCCGCTCGCGTCGGCGGCGCCCGCCCTCGCCGCGCCGCCGCTCACCGCCGAGGAGCAGCGACTCGAACGGGCCGTGCCCCAGGAGATCCTGCGCCGCAGCGGCTTCGACCCGCTCGCCCCGGCCTTCGTACGGGCGCTGGAGCGCGCGACGTCGTACGGGCAGGCCGAGCGCGTCGTGGCACGCCACGGGTCGTCGCTGTGGCGGCGGGCCGTGGACCGGGCGCAGGGCAGGGGCCCGGTACGGGGCGATCTGAGCCGGGACGACGACCGGCCGCTGTACTGGGCGCGGCTCGGCATGACGGCGGGGCTTCGGCAGTGGCAGCCCGCGTTCGGCGTCACGCAGGCGCAGCGGACGCGGCTGATGGACCGTCTGGAGCGTTCCTCACGCGGTCAGGACTCGATGGACCTGCCGTCCGGCAAGTCCGGCAAGGGCGTCAAACGGATCGTGATGACCGGTTTCGACCCGTTCACGCTGGACCGGGACATCCGGATCAGCAATCCGTCCGGCGCTGCCGCGCTCGCCCTCGACGGCACCTGGATCCGCACCGCGGACGGCCCGGCCCGGATCGAGACGGCGGTGTTCCCGGTGCGCTGGCAGGACTTCGCGGACGGCACGGTCGAGCGGACCCTCGAACGGCAGCTCCCGAAGGCGGACCTGTTCACCACGGTCAGCCAGGGCCGGGTGGGCCGGGTCGACATCGAGCGCTTCAACGGCGCCTGGCGGGGCGGCTTCCCCGACAACGACAACGTCTCCCGCACGGAGACCGTCCCGGTGTCCGACCCCGCCTCCCAGCCACAGTGGACGCTGACGTCACTGCCGTACGAGGCGATCACCGCAGCCGACACGGGCCGCTTCCCGGTGTACGACAACACGTCCGTGACCGAGATCCCGGCCGGCGAGAGCACGCCCGTGGTCCGTCCCGACGGCCCGACGCCGGGTTCCACCGCACGCGCCGGGGGCGGCGGCGACTATCTGTCCAACGAGATCGCCTACCGCGCCACGCTGCTGCGCGACCGCCTCGGCCTGGACGTCCCCGGCGGCCATGTGCACACCCCGGTCCTGCAGTTCGCGGCGGGCAACACGACCGAGGTCACCGACCCCGAGTTCGTCCGCAACCGGCTGGACATCATCGGCCAGACACGGGAGATCATCCGGGTGGCCGCGGGCAGCGGCGGGACGCGATGATGGCCGTATGAGGATCGCGGCAGGGCAGTTCACGTCCGTACCGGGCGACATCGGGGCGAACGTCCGCAGCATGGCGGCGCTCGTACGGGAGGCCGCCGGGCAGGGCGCCCGGCTGGTCGCCTTCTGCGAACTGGCGGCCACCGGCTACGAGCTGGGGCCGATCGCCCGCGACCCGGGACTGTGGCTGACCGAGGACGACCCGCGGCTGGAGCCGTTGCGGGAGGCGTGCCGTACCACGTCGACGGCGGCGCTGATCGGCTGCGCCGCGCGGACGGCCGGCCCCCGCCCGGCGATCTCCGCGTTCGTGATCGGCCCGGACGGCGAGCTGCTCGCCCGCTACGACAAGAGGCATCTGTACGGAGAGGAACAGGCCGTCTTCGCCGCGGGCGGCGAGGACGGCCGCTTCACCCTCGACGGCGTCAGGTTCGCGGTCGCGGTCTGCTACGACAACCGGTTCCCCGAGGTCGCGCGGCGGGCGGCGGCCGACGGCTGCGACGTGTACGTGGCCTCTTCGGTGCTCGACGAGGGAAACGACTCGTTCGAGGCGGTCTATCCGGTCCGGGCGCGGGACAACGGCCTGCCAGTGCTGCTCGCCAACGCGGTCGGCCCGTGCGACGCCGGCCACTGCCGGGGCGGCAGCGCGGTCTGGGGCCCGGACGGCACGCTGCTCGCGACCGCCGGCACAACCGCGCCGGGTCTCGCGGTGACGCGGGTCGCGACGGGCCGCGGGGCCGGTGTCGGGGCATGATCGGTGACGGCCCGGTGCCGATGTCCACGCGCCGGGGCCGGCCGTACCGCTTCGTCAGCAGCCGCGCCGTAACAGGCGCTCCGGAGGTGTGGACCATGCCCGACTCCCGTGCCCGGCGCACCGCTCTCGGTGCGCTCGCCGCGCTCGTCCTCGTCCCGCTCGCGGCCTGCGGCCAGGACGGCTCCCCCGGCGCGGCTTCACCTCCCGCCGCGTCGACGAGCCCGAGCCCGAGCACGGACGCCGACACGACGGCGGACGCCGCGGCGCAGCCGGCCAGCCGGGACCTCAAGAAGCTGGAGCGCGAGTTCGACGCGCGGCTGGGCGTCTACGCGATCGGCACCGGCACCGGGCGAGAGATCGCCTACCGCGACGGCGAGCGGTTCCCCTTCGCCTCCACGTTCAAGGCGCTGGCCGCCGGTGCGGTGCTGCGCGAGTACTCGCTGAGCGGGACGGACAAGGTGATCACGTACTCCCGTGACGATCTGGTCGCCCACTCGCCCGTGACCGAGAAGCACGTCGCGACGGGGATGACGCTGCGCGAGCTGTGCGACGCCGCCGTCCGCTACAGCGACAACACCGCGGCCAATCTGCTGTTCGACGCCCTCGGCGGACCGAAGGGCCTGGACGCCGTGCTGGAGGAGCTGGGCGACGACGTCACCCGCATGGAGCGCCGCGAGCCCGAACTGAGCCGGTGGGCCCCGGGCGAGACGCGGGACACGACCACGCCCCGCGCGCTGGCCACGGATCTGCGCGCGTTCGTCCTCGGCGACGTCCTCGGCAAGGACGAACGGGCCCAGCTCACGACCTGGCTGCGGACCAACACCACCGGCGACGCGCTCATCAGGGCCGGGGTGCCGAAGGGCTGGGTGGTCGGCGACAAGACCGGGACCGGCGGCGGCTACGGCGCCCGCAACGACATCGCCGTGGTGTGGCCGCCGGACGGCGCCCCCGTCGTCATGGCGATCATGTCGAACCGGGCCGAGGAGGACGCGGCCCACGACGACAGGCTGATCGCCCGGGCCGCGTCCGTCGTCGCCGAATCGCTGTCGTAGCGGCCGCTGCCGGCGGCCGGCTAGTCGCTCTTGCGGAAGCCGTACGGGGCGGGCGGGGCCGGCTGCGCGCCGCTCTCCCCCTCCGGAGCGGCCGGAACCAGGTCGCGGGCCATCAGCGTCGCCCCGGCCACCGCGCCCGGCATCAGGAAGACCGCGAGGAATGGCACCAGGAAGGCCAGCGTCAGCGGCACGCCGAACCCTAGCGTGCGCAGCCGGCGGCCCTTCAGCAGGGCGAGCCGTTCCTTGAGTTCGATGCCGCGCCGCTGGAGGGCCACGGCCGTCAGCTCCTCCGCGAGGAAGAAGCCGGAGACGCAGAAGGCGAGCACCGGGACCACGGTCTGGCCGAGGACGGGGATGAAGCCGCAGGCGAAGAGCAGGACGCCGTAGCAGACCACACGCAGCACGACCCGCAGCGAGTCCCGTGCGGAGATCCACAGTTCACGCCAGAGCGGCAGCCCGGAGTGCGGCACCTCGCCGCCCTCGGAGCGGTCGACCTGCTCGGAGAGGTTCTCGTAGAAGGGCTGGCCGACCAGGAGTGTCACGGCGGTGAAGGTGATGACCGCGAGGAACAGTCCGAAGGCGAACAGCAGCGCCGTGAGCGTGCCGCGGAAGATGCCGAGCCACGGCGATGACCAGTCGTCGGCGAACGGCGTGGCCCAGGCCGTCACGTCGTCGGCGCCGAACACCAGACCGGTGATCGCCGCCGCGTAGAGCACCAGGGTCACGAGACCGGGCAGCAGACCGAAGCCGAACCACCGGCCGTGGCCGGCGACCCAGCGCTGGCCCTTCATCAAGTAGCCGAAGCCGACGCCGAGATCACGCATGACGCACACCCTATCGGGGTGCCCCTTGTCGTTCGGCGGCCGAACCGGTAGACCCGGCGTACTGATCGTCACGGCGGACGTCCTCGGCGACCGCCGTGCCGACTTCTTCCGACAACGGAGGCTCGTAACCGCATGGGCTCATCCAGAACCGCACTGATCACCGCAACTCTTGCCGCCGCGCTCGCCGGCACGCTGCTCGCCCCGCTGCCCGGCGCCGCGGCGGCTCCGGCGGCGGACCGGCCACACCCGGTCAGGGAGCGGGCCGCTCCCGGGGAGGCGTCCGCGGCGGCCGAGGCTCCGCTCTACGCCGCCGCCGAGGCTCTCGGTTCGCGTACGCCGCGGCTCGACCGGCCGGGCGGCTATCCGCGCAGGACCGAGCTCGATCCACCACCGGTGAACCCGGCCGACAAGTCGACAAAGCTGGGTCTGGCTCCGTACCACTCGCTCGCTCCCCGCCTCAACGGACTCCAGGAGCTGAGCGACCGGGTCAGCGTCGAGATCGCCGGGCACTCGGCGGGCGGGCGCGAGCTGTATCTCGTCACCGTCACCGCGCCCGAGAGCGCGGGCCAGGCGCGCGAGCAGGAGCGGATGCGCGAGCGGATCGAGAACGTCCCGGCCGCGGCCGCCCGCGACCGGCGCATCAAGGCGGCGTACAAGACGCCCGTGTTCATCAACAACAACATCCACGGCAACGAGTGGGAGGGCACGGACGCCGCCCTCGAACTCATCGAGGAACTGGCGAGGGCCGACGACGCCGGGACGGCGGACCTGCTCGCGAAGACCCGCATCCACCTCAATGTCACGGCCAACCCGGACGGCCGGATCGCGGGCACCCGCGCCAACGCCGGCGGCTTCGACCTCAACCGCGACTTCATCACCGCCACCCAGCCGGAGACCCGCGCGATCCGGCAGATCGCCATCGACAAGCAGCCCGCCGTCATGCTCGACCTGCACGGGTACGTCAACGGCACGCTGATCGAGCCGACGACCCCGCCGCACGGCGAGAACTACGAGTACGACCTGTTCCTCAAGAACGCGTACGCGAACGCGCTCGGTATGGAGAAGGCCGTCAACGGCCTCGGCTACACGGCGGAGAAGGACGGGGTGCGGCCCGCCGTGATCCCGTTCCGGGACCAGCAGGAGGGATGGGACGACTGGCCGCCCATCTTCACGCCGCAGTACCTGCCCTTCCAGGGTGCCGTCGCCGCGCACACCATCGAGTTCCCACTGGCCGTCAACAACAACGCGTACAACACGCTGGCGGTCGAGGAGCTGCGCCGCCGGGCGGCGATCAACACCGACATCGCGGGCGCCGCGATGCGCGCGACGCTCGACCACACGCACAGGAACCGCGCGTCGCTGATCGCCGATCAGATCGAGACGTTCCGCCGTGGCGCCGCCGGCGAGGCACAGCGGCCGGTCTCCGAGGAGACCGTCCCGGGGGTGCCGGGCATCGGCCCCGAGGACGTCTACACCGCCGAGTTCCCCAGGGCGTACGTGATCCCCGCCGGCCGGCCCCAGCGGTCGGCCACCGCGGCGGCCCGGCTGGTCGACCACCTGGTCGCGGGCGACGTCCGGGTGGAGCGGGCGGTGACCTCGTTCCGGCTCGCCGGCCGCTCGTACCGCGCCGGGTCGTACATCGTCGACATGCACCAGCCCAAGCGCGGTATGGCCAACGTGATCCTGGCGGACGGCCGCGACATCAGCGCCGACGTCGGGGCCATGTACGACATCTCGGGCTGGAGCCTCGGCCTGCTGTGGGGCGCGGACGTGGACGCCGTCACCGCCGGCGCCCCGCGGGTCCGCACCCGGCCCGTCCAGGCGGCAGCGCCCACCGGGTACGTCGCCCCGCACGGCGACCTGCGGCTGCGGCTGGACGACCCGAAGGAGATCGCCGCTCTCAACTCGCTGCTGGAGCAGGGGGTGCGGGTCAGGCGCGCGGACGACGGCTCGGCGATCGTCCCGGGCTCCGCGCGCGGCCGGGCGGGCGTGCTCGCGGACCGGCTGGGGGTGGCCTTCCACGCCACCGCGGAGCAGGGCGGCGCGGTGCTGCACCGCACCCGGGTGGCGGCGGCCGTCACGGCGGGCGAGCTGTTCGCGCTCCGCGAGATGGGCTTCGACGTGGTCCCGGTCTCGACGGCCGTGCTGAACGCCGGCTTCGACTGGACGCGGGCCGACGTGCTGTACCTGTCCTCCGGGCTGGACCACGCGAAGCTGACCCCCGCCGCCCGCGCGGCGTTCGAGAGCAGCGGCGCCGGGGTGGTCGGACTCGGCGAGCGGGGCGCCGCGTTCAACCGGGCGGCGGCACTGCTCGACGTCACGGCGGTGGCGGGCAACGAGGACGCCAACGGTGTCGTCCGGGTGAGCAACGCGGGCGGCGCCATCACGGGCGGCGCCCCGGCGCACACCTTCGTCTACTCGCCGCTGTGGTTCACGGCCCTCGGCGACGGGGTGCGGGTGGACCAGTCGTACGGCACGGGCGACCCGCTGGTGTCGGGTCACTGGCGGGCCACGGCGGACGGCACGGGTGGTCCGGGCGACGCCGCGGGCCGCGCCTCCGTCGTCTCCGGCACGTCGGCGGCCGGCGTACCGGTGGCGCTGTTCGGCACGGAGCCGCTGTTCCGGGCACATCCGAAGGGCGTCTTCGCACAGATCGGCCGGGCGCTGCTGGCCGGTTGAGTCGCGCCGGGACACGCTGAGAGCCGCCCAGACATCTGAGGGCCGCTGAGACGCGCCGAGGGCCGCACCCCGGTCGGGGTGCGGCCCTCAGCCGTGCCGGATGTCAGACCGCGAGGTCGACCGTGATGTTGCCGCGGGTCGCCTTGGAGTACGGGCAGACCTGGTGGGCCTTCTCGATCAGGTCCCTGGCGGTAGCGGCGTCCACGTTCGGGATGCTCGCGGAGATCTTGACGATGAGGCCGAAGCCGTCGTCGTTCTTGCCGAGACCGACCTCCGCGGTGACCGTCGAGCCGGAGATGTCGGCCTTCTCCTGGCGGGAGACGACGACGAGGGCCTGCTGGAAGCAGGCGCTGTAACCGGCCGCGAACAGCTGCTCCGGGTTGGTTCCGGCGCCGCTGCCGCCCAGGGACTTGGGCGGCGTCACCGCGAAGTCGAGGGTGCCGTCGTCCGTGGCGACGCGGCCGTCACGGCCGTTCTCCGCAGTGGCGACAGCGGTGTAGAGCACCTCGGACTGCTGGATCGACATGAAGTCTTCCTCCTGCTGGTTCGCCGCGACTCGCGCCCACGATCGCGGCGGCTGGGCAAGAGCCTAACGGGTGAACCCTCAGCCGAGAGAAACGATCATCTTGCCGGTGTTCTCGCCCCGGAGCAGTCCGGCGAACGCGTCGTACCCGCGCTCGATGCCCTCGACGACGGTCTCGTCGTACGTGAGCTCGCCCGAGGCGATCCAGCCGGCGACGTCCTGGACGAACTGCGGCTGGAGCGCGGAGTGGTCGTTCACCAGCATGCCCTGCAGCCGCAGGCGCTTGCCGATGACGAGCGCCAGGTTGCGCGGGGCGGGGGTCGGCTCGGTGCTGTTGTACTGGGCGATCATCCCGCAGATGGTCGCGCGGCCGCCGACGTTGAACGAGGAGATCGCGGCCTCGAGGTGCTCGCCGCCGACGTTGTCGAAGTAGACGTCGATGCCGTCGGGCGCGGCCTCCTTGAGCTGCTCCGCGACCGGGCCGTTCTTGTAGTTGAACGCGGCGTCGAAGCCGTACTTCTCCACGAGGAGCTTGACCTTCTCGTCGGAGCCGGCCGAGCCGATCACCCGCGAGGCGCCCTTGATCCGCGCCATCTGGCCGACCTGGCTGCCGACGGCGCCCGCGGCGCCGGAGACGAACACCGCGTCGCCCTCCTTGAAGGAGGCGACCTCGAAGAGGCCCGCGTAGGCGGTGAGGCCGGTCATGCCGAGCACGCCGAGGTAGGCGGAGAGCGGTGCGAGCGAGGCGTCGACCCTGGTCGCATGCTTCGCGGGCACGTCCGCGTACTCCCGCCAGCCGAGCCCGTGCAGTACGTGGTCACCGACGGCGAAGCCCTCCGCGTTCGACGCGATCACCTCGCCGACCGCGCCGCCGTCCATGGGCCTGTCGAGCTGGAAGGGCGGCACGTACGACTTCACGTCGTTCATCCGGCCCCTCATGTACGGGTCGACGGAGAAGTGCAGGTTGCGCACGAGGACGCGGCCTTCCGCCGGCTCGGCGACGGGCGCCTCCCGCAGCGCGAAGTCCTCGGCCTTGGGCCAGCCGTGCGGACGGGCGACAAGGTGCCATTCACGGCCGGACGCGGGGAGTGCGGACATGCTGCGTGCCTCCTAGAAAAGCTTCATTACCTGAAACAACCATGCGCCTGAATATTTAAGGATGTCAAGTATCCGGGTACCCTGGTACGCATGGCCGCCCAGCGAACAGACCCCCTGACCCTCGAGGTCGTCGAGCTCATCGGCGCCGTCGTGGCCCGCTACCACTCCGAGTACGAGCAGGTGGCCGCCGACCACGCCCTCACCGGGGCCCAGGCGCGGGTACTGGCACTGCTGTCCATGGAGCCCACGCCCATGCGGCGCATAGCCAAGAAGCTCAGATGCGAGCCGTCGAACATCACGGGGATCGTGGACCGCCTCGAAGGGCGCGGCCTCGTGGAGCGCCGCCCCGACCCGGACGACCGCAGGGTGAAGCTGGCCGCGGCCACCCCGGAGGGCCGCAGCACGGCTCGCCGGCTGCGCGAGTCGCTGGACTTCGCGCGCGAGCCGCTGGCGCAGCTGACGGAGGTCGAGCGCGGGGTGCTGCGGGACCTGCTCAAACGGATGCTCGGCGAGACCCCGGCCGGGCCGGCGCCCGACGCCTGACGTCTGCCCCGGACCGCTACGGCGCGGCGCCCGGACGCACGAGCACCGCGCTACCGGACGCACGAGCACCGCGCTAAATGCACCAGAAGAGCCAGCGCTCACACGTCTTCGTCGGTTCCGGCTCGGGCTCCGGTTCGGGCTGCGGAGGCGGTGGCGGCTCCTCGCCGCCCGGATCCGCCGGGGCATCCGAGTCCCCGGGCTCGGGGGCCTCGGGGTCGCCCGAGGACGACGGCGACGGGGACCCGACACCGTCGGACGGGGAACCCGACGGCTCCGGGCCGTCGCCCTCAGCCTCTCCGCCCTCGCCGTCCGTACTCTTGCCGCCCTCGCCGTCCCCGGCGGCCGTGCGGGACTTGCCCGGTCGCGGCGAGCCGGACTTCGTGGTGGCCGATTCGCTCACCCGGTCCGGTCCGTCCGGCGACTCGTCCGAGGCGCTCGGTTCCGGCTCCGTCGTCTCCGCGACCGGATCCTCCCGGACCGCCGTCGCCGCGCCGTCGTCGCCGGACCCTTCGACGGCGAGCTCCGCCAGGCTCAGGGCACCGGCCGCCAGCACCAGGCCGACCGTGCCGAGCAGCACCTTGCGCCCGCGCCGTTTGCGGCCACGACGGCCCGCGGATCTGCGGCGCGGCGCGGCCTGCCGGCGCGAACGGCGCGGCCCGGGGCTGTCCGCCGGCTCGAGCGTCACGACCAGTTCCTGGACAGGTTCGGGCTCGGGGGCACTGGGGCTGAGGCGACGGAGCTCCTCGACGGGTGTGCCGCACCCGGCACAGGCCAGGGCGCCGTTGAGATGCCTTCCGCACGGGTGGCAGTAATCCATGGCGCCCGCAGGCTATTCGCAGCCCGGGGCCCTGAGGTGGGTCTCGCTGTGCAGATCCTGTGTGGAATGCAGCCCTCCACGGCGAGGCGGCTCGCCGTCGTCCACGCCGCCGACCGGGCAGGATGTCGGCCATGACCCCTGACGCCCCGTTCGGACCGCTCGACTTCCAACTGGTGCTGCTGCGCCGTATGGCCGACTTCCAGCCCGGTCTCGTCGAGGACGCCCGGCAGCGGCTCGGCGTCTCCATCGCGCAGATGCGCGAGGCCAATCGGCGCTGGCAGGCGAAGGTGCGCGCGCCCCGGTCGCGCGGGGCACTGGCGCGCTACCGCTCGGCACTCGGCGAGCCCGAGTCCGTCCACCGGCGGCGCATCGGCGACCTGGAGTGCGACGCCCTGTTGTGGCCCGTACCGCTCTGGCCGGACCTGCGCTTCGAGGTGCTCACCACCGGCGGCGGGGCCGTGTGGAACGAGTGGCTGGTACGCGCCCCGGGTGCGGCCGGCCCCGAGCTGCGCACGGCGGACGACCTCGTGCCGTGGTCGTGCACCGTGGACGAGGTCGCGAGGGCCTTCCCGCCGGCCCGCCCCATGGAGGGCTCGGCGCCGACCAGATGGCGGCTCGCGTTCACCCTGCCCGGCGGGGAGATGCGGGTCGCGGAGTTCACCTGGGGTCTGCTGCAACGGCTCACGGACTGATCTGTCGCCCCGTCAGCTCCGTACCCCCGACCGGCTCAGCCCAGCGCGCGTCCGGCCCGCGGTGATCGCACGATGCGAACAAGTACCGCACTCGGGAGGATCTGCCGTGACCGTCAGCCTTGAGCAGTTGCGACGTTGCCACCTGGCCGTCGATCTGGGCGCCGCCAGAACCCGCGTCTTCGTGAAGGGCGTCGGCCTCGTCGTCGACGAACCGAGCGTGGCCGCCGTCAACACCCGGACGGGAGCGCTGATCGCGGTCGGTACGCTCGCCGAGAAGATGACCGGCCGCACCCCCGGCTACATCCGCGTCGTCCGGCCCGTCTCCGGCGGCACCGTCGTCGACATCGAGATGGCCCAGCGGATGCTGCGTCATCTGCTGGGCGAGAAGCTCCGGCGCCAGCTGCGCCGCAAGCCCCGGCTCCGCGCGGCGGCGAGCACCCCGCACGACAGCGACCCGCTCTCGCAGCGCGCCACCGTGGAGACGCTGGTCGGGCTCGGCGCCCGCCGGGTCGAGCTGGTGGACACCCTCATCGCGGCGGCCGTCGGCTGCGGCCTGCCGGTGGAACAGCCCAGCGCGACCATGATCATGGTGTGCGGGGCCGCGACCACGCAGATCGCGGTCCTCTCCCTCGGCGCGATCGTCACCGCGACCCGTATCCCCATCGGCGGCAACGCCATCGACCACGCGGTGATCCAGCATCTGCGCCACCGTCACGAGCTGATGCTGCCCAGCCAGTCCGTACGCCCGCTCCAGCTGGCCCTGCACGGCAACGGTCTCACCCCGCAGGGACCGTCGTCGATCGAGATCCACGGCCGTGACGTCGCCACCGGCCTCGCCCGCTCCGTCCGCGTCGACACCGCGGCCGTACGGGAGGCGATCCACACCCCGCTCACCTCGGTGCTCGACGGGATCGGCAAGGTCCTCCGCGACTGCCCGCCGGACCTGGTCGCCGACCTGGTCGACCGCGGCATCATGATGGTCGGCGGCAGCGCGCTGCTGCCGGGCCTCGACCAGATGCTGCACAACGCGACCGGGATGACGGTCACCATCGCGGAACGGCCGGACACCTGCACGGTGCAGGGCCTCGGCGCGATGCTCGAGGGCCGGATCCAGCCTCTGGTCCTCGACCCACTGGCAGAGGCCGACTGACCGTGGCGAACGGCGCCCCGCCCGGCCCACCCGATCCGCAGAGCCCGCCCGGTCAGGAGGCCTCGGACGACCCGGACGCCGTCGAGGTCCCGGGCGGCGGCACCGGGGGTGTCCCCGCCGGGCGGGCGACCGGTTCGCCCCGGCTCGCCGCGTTCTTCGAGGCCGTGCTCGACATCGGCACCGACCTCGATCTGCGGACCACCCTCCAGCGGCTCGTGGACACCGCCGCCGAACTGACCGGCGCCCGGTACGCCGCGCTCGGCGTCATCGACCCCGAGCGCGGCCGCATCAGCGAAGAGCTCACGGCCACGGCGGGGCGGCAGCAGGCCGGCACCCTCCACGCCGGCGACGAGGCCCCGGCCGCGCCTCCCGCCGAGCCGCTGCGTCTCCCGGTCCGGGTCGGCTCCGAGGTCTTCGGCGACCTGCGGCTGACCGCCCCGCCGGGCAGGCGCTTCACCGAGGAGGACCAGGCACTGCTGCGGGTGCTCGCCGCGCAGGCCGGCATCGCGATCGGCAACGCCCGGCTGTACGAGACCGCCCGGCAGCACGAACGCTGGATCGAGGGCGCCGCGGCCGTCACCACGGCGCTGCTCTCCGGCGGGAGCGCCGACGACGCACTGACGACCGTCGCGGAGCAGGCCCGTATCCTCGCCGACGCCTCGGCCGGTGTGGTGCTCCGGCCCACCCCCCAGGGCGGCATGGAGATCGTCGCGGCCTCCACGCTGGACGACCCCGGTGACATCGTCGGCACGACGATCCGGCCCGGCCCCCCGGTGCTGGTCCAACTTCTCGGCGGCGAACCGGTGTTCATCGAGGACTCGGCGACCGATCCCCGGATGACCACGCATGTCCGCGGTCGCTTCGGGCCGAGCATGATGCTGCCGCTGCAGAGCGGCGGCCGGCTGATCGGCACCCTCGCTCTGCTGCGGCGGCGCGGCGGCCGCCCGTACACGGCACTGGAACGGCTGCTGGCCACGCAGTTCGCCTCGCAGGCCGCCCCGGCGCTGGTCCTCGCGGACGCCCGGCACAACCGCGAGCGGCTCGCCGTCTACGAGGACCGCGACCGGATCGCCCGGGACCTGCACGACCTGGTCGTCCAGCGGCTGTTCGCCACCGAGATGATGCTGGAGTCGACCCGCAGGAAGGCGGGGGCCGGGGAGACGGACGAGTTGCTGGGCCGGGCCGTCGACGAGCTCGACTCGACCATCCAGGAGGTGCGGACGACGATCTTCGCCCTCCAGCAGCCGCCCGCCGACGCGCCGACCACCTTCCGGGCCCGGGTGCTGTACGAGACCCGGGGCGCCGCCGTGCCGCTCGGCTTCTCGCCGTCCGTGCACTTCAAGGGGGCCGTCGACACGCTGGTGCGCGCACCCGTGGACCGCGAGCTGATCGCCGCCCTGCGCGGCGCCCTGGCCGCCGCCCACCGCCACAGCGGCGTCTCGTCGATCGACGTGGACGTCGACGCGACGGTACGGCTGCCGGGCGGGCAGCAGGGCGTACGGCTCACGGTCACGGACGACGGCGTGGCCGACGACGGCGAGCAGGGCACCACGGTGACCTGGTACCACGCGCTGGAGGGGTCCGGCGCGTAAGCCTGGTGCAGGCAGCGGCGCGTGAGTCTCGTGCGGGAAGCGGTGCATGACGCCGGTACGTGATCCGGCGCATGGGGCCGGTGCGTAATTGGGTCGCGCGGCGGACAGGCCGGGGCCGACAGTGGTGCGCCATGAGCGAGTTGTGGGCGACGGCGGCCGCCGGTGCGGTGGCCGGACTGGGCGTGGCGGTACCGGTCGGAGCGATCGGCGTGCTGCTGGTCCAGCAGAGCATGCGCGGCCGTCGCGGGGCGGTGGCCGCGGCGTCCGCGGTGGCGGTCGTCGACACGGCGTACGCGGCGGTGGCCACGGCTCTCGGCCCGCTGGTCGCGTCCGCGCTCTCCGGTGTGGAGGCATGGGTGCGGCTCGCCGCCGCGGTCGTCCTCGTGGGCATCGCGGCGCACGGGCTGCTCTCCGCGCGTACCAAGGCGCTGCCGGGCACGGAGCCCGGGGCCGCGCCGGGCGGCGGCTCCGTGCGGGTGTTCGCGCGGTTCGCCGCGCTCACCCTCGTCAATCCGACGACGGCCCTGTACTTCGCCGCGCTCACCACCGCCCAGGGGGCCGCCCTCAGCGGCGGCGCTGCCGGGGCGGTCTTCGTCGCCGGCGTGTTCGTCGCCTCGTTCGTGTGGCAGCAGTCGCTGGTGGCGGCCGGCGGCTTCGCCGGGGCCCGTATCTCGGACCGGGCGCGCGCGTGGACGTTCCGCGCGGGGTACGGACTGGTAGCCGTGTACGCGGTGAAGGTCGCGCTGCCGCTGCCGTAGGGGCCCGGCACCGGGGCCGCGGCCCGGCCGTCCTCCCCGTGGACGGCCGGCCGGGCCGTGGCTCTCCCCCGTGCTCCCCCGTGGCTCTGATCCTTTCGCGTCCGCCCGATCCGGCACATCGTTCACCGGAAGGAGAGATCCGCCACGGCGGCTCCACCGCAAGGGGGAGACAATGACTGCCGCGGGAGACCCAGCCGAGCACGGCACGCCAGACCACCAGGAGGTCGACGAGTGAGTTCCCTCTTCCCAGCGCTGACGCCCACGGCCCCCGACGCCGACCGGGTCGCCCTCCGCTTCGGGGAACGGTCCCTGACCTATGGGCGGCTGCGCGGCGCGGCCGGCGCCCTGGCGCTGCGGATCGCCGGGGCGGGGCGGGTGGCGCTGTGGGCCACTCCGACGCTGGAGACCGCGGTCGGCGCGGTGGCCGCCCTGCTGGCCGGCGTACCGGTGGTGCCGCTGAACCCGAGGACCGGCGAGCGGGAGCTGGCGCACATCGTCGCCGACAGCACGCCGACCGTGGTGCTCGCCGGGCCGGGCGACGAACTGCCCGCGGCACTGGCCGCGTTGGGGCGCATCGATGTC
Organism: Streptomyces sp. NPDC002835; assembly: GCF_053591995.1. NCBI lineage: Bacteria > Bacillati > Actinomycetota > Actinomycetes > Kitasatosporales > Streptomycetaceae > Streptomyces > Streptomyces sp. NPDC002835. Next base: position 51,569 of record NZ_JBSFUW010000001.1, read on the forward strand.
CCCGTGACGGGATCCGCCGGTGAACTGCCGCCGGAGGCGGCGGCCGACGACCCCGCGCTGATCGTCTACACCTCGGGCACCACCGGCCCGCCGAAGGGCGCGGTGCTGCCGCGCCGAGCGGTCGCAACCACGCTCGACGCGCTGCAGGACGCCTGGCAGTGGAGCGGTGACGACGTACTGGTGCACGCCCTGCCGCTGTTCCATGTGCACGGGCTGATCCTCGGCGTCCTCGGGCCGCTGCGCCGTGGCGGCGAGGTGCGCCACCTGGGCCGCTTCACCCCGGAGGGCGTGGCGCGGGAGCTGGGCTCCGGCGGCACGATGCTCTTCGGGGTGCCCACGATGTACCACCGGCTGGCCGAGGCGCTGGACGGCGACGCCGAGTTGACGAAGGCGCTGGCCGGGGCGCGGCTGCTGGTGTCCGGCTCGGCCGCCCTGCCGCTGCCCGACCACGAGCGCATCGCCGCGGCGACCGGGCGCCGGGTCGTCGAGCGGTACGGCATGACCGAGACCCTGATGAACACCAGCGTCCGCGTCGACGGCGAGGCCCGCCCGGGGACCGTCGGCGTGCCGCTGCCGGGGGTCTCGCTCCGGCTCGTCGAGGAGGACGGCACCGAGATCACCGTCCGCGACGGCGAGACGATCGGCGAGATCCAGGTGCGCGGCGACAACCTGTTCACGGAGTACCTGAACCGCCCCGACGCGACGGCCGCGGCCTTCGACGGGGACTGGTTCCGGACCGGCGACATGGCCGTGCCCGAGCCGGACGGCTATGTCCGCATCGTCGGCAGGAAGGCCACCGACCTGATCAAGAGCGGCGGCTACAAGATCGGAGCCGGTGAGATCGAGAACGTGCTCCTCGACCACCCCGCCGTCCGCGAGGCCGCCGTGACGGGCGAGCCGGACACGGACCTGGGCGAGCGCGTGGTCGCCTGGATCGTGGCCGCCGATCCGCAGGCGCCACCGTCCGCGGCGGAACTGGCGGACCATGTCGCCGCCCAGCTCGCACCGCACAAGCGGCCGCGGACGGTCCGGTTCCTGGACGTCCTGCCGCGCAACGACATGGGCAAGGTCATGAAGCGGGCCCTCCATGGCTGAGCGCCTGTCCGCCCGCGAGGCGATCGCCGCGGTCTGCGACACCTTCGCCGAACAGGAGCCGGCCGAGGTGCCCGGCACCGGTGACGGCCCCATCGGCTGGGAGGGCTACGGCGCCCAGCGCGCCCGCGCGTCGCGCCGGACGGGCTCCGCGGAGTCCGTCGTGTACGGCACGGCCACGGTCGGCGGCACCGCGTGTGTGCTGATCTCCTTCGAGTTCGGCTTCCTCGGCGGCTCCCTGAGCGAACGCGCCGGGGACCGGCTGGAGGCCGCGTACACGCTGGCCCGTGAGCACCGGCTGCCGCTCGTGTCGCTGATCGCGACGGGCGGCAGCCGGATGCAGGAGGGCATGGTCGCACTGTCCCAGCTGCAACGGGTGGCGCGCGCGTCCGCGCTGCTGCGCGAGGCAGGGGGCGCGCACATCGCGGTGCTGCGCGACCCGACCACGGGCGGCGGCTGGGCCACCCTGGGCGCGGGCGCGGACGTCGTCCTGGCCCTGCCCGGCGCCCAGGTCGGCTTCGCCGGGTCCCGCGTACGTCCGGCGGACGCGGACCCGGCGGCGTACACGGCCGAGGGCCAGCTGGCCGCGGGCCAGATCGACGCCGTCGTCCCGCCGGAGGCGCTGCGCGACACCCTGGCGTTCTGGGTGACGGCGCTCGGCGCGGCCGCCGAGGGGAGCCGTCCGGAGGCTGTGGCGCCGCCGCGGGCGCTGGTGGCGCGCGGGACGCTGCCGCAGGATGGGTGGGACGCCGTGCGGCAGGCGCGCGCGGCGGAGCGGCCGCGGGCCGGCGCGTATCTCGACGACTACTTCGCACGGCGCGAGCCGCTGCGCGGCGACCGGTGCGGCGGTGACGACCCCGGGATGCTGTGCGGTGTCGGCCTCAGGGACGGACGGCCGGTGGCGTACGCCGCGCAGTGCGGCACGGCGACGACGCCCGCCGGGTACCGTACGGCGGCCCGCGTGGTCCGGCTCGCCGACCGGCTGGGGCTGCCCGTGCTGACGCTCATCGACACGCCCGGCGCCGCCAACGGCGCGGACGCCGAGCGCTCGGGCGCGGGCGCCGCGATCGCGGAGCTGTTCGGAGCCGTCGCCGCCGCGCGGACGCCGCTGACCAGCCTGCTCATCGGCGAGGGCGGCTCTGGAGGGGCGCTGGCGCTCGCCGCGCCGGGCAACACCTGGGCCACACCGGACAGTTACTTCTCCGTCATCGCGCCCGAGCTCGCCGCCGCGATACTGAAGCGCACCCCCGACCAGGTGCCGCACACCGCCGACCAGCTGCGGCTGCGGCCGCAGGACCTGGTGGAACTGGGCGTCGTACGGGGCATCGTAGGGACCGACTAGCCGTATGAGGGCCGGACGTTGGTGACGCACGCCGACGAGCGTGAGGCTGGCGGCCGTCCGCCGGCTCCGCTGTGGGGCCGGTGGTAGTTGTAGTGGATGTTCCAGCCAGCGATCGCAGCCGAACGGGCGGCCTCGCTGGTGAACTCCCGGGCGTAGAGCAGTTCCTCGGCCAGGATTCGCTGATAGCGCCCCACCTTCCCGTTGTGGCGGGGCGTGCAGCGCTTGGTCTTCTGGTGCCGTGGCTCGCCACCGCCTATGCGTGCGAAGTCGCCTGATCGGTAGCAGGCACCGTTGTCGGTGACGACCCGGCGGACGTGGGTGATGCCGTGTGCGGCGGACCAGACCTTGGCTCGGGCGAAGAAGGCCGCCGCGGTCGCTCCCTTCTCATCCGCGAGGGGCTCGGTGCAGGAGAGCCGGGAGAAGCCGTCGACGACCGAGTGGAGGTAGGTGTAGCCGCGTTTCGCCCCCTGACTTCGCCCGACCAGCGGCTCTCCTGATCGCTGTCGCGACCGTGGACGCGCCACCCTCCGCCGTCAGGGATTCGGCCGACCTTCTTGACGTCCAGGTGGACCATGTGGCCGGGCCGGCGAGCGGTGATCTTCCCCGGCTTGCGGTTGTTGTCCCCGTTCGGGTCAATGAATCGGCGTCTGCCAAGGCCCAGTCGGGTGAGGTGTCGGGTCACGCTGCGGCGGTTGATCGCAAAGCCGAGGTCGGCCAGTTCGTCGGTGATCCGCTGGGCGGACCACTTGTGCTCGCGTCGCCGGGTCTCGATCTGCTCGATGACCCAGGCTGGTGTCGCGGTCGGGCTCGCGTGCGGTGTCGAAAGCCGGTCTTGCAACCCGGCGCCTCCGTGACGTCGCCAACGGTTGACCCACTTCGAAGCGCACGCCGGGGAAATTCCCATCTCTGCTGCGACGTGAGCGATCGGGCGGTCGTGCAGCGCTCGATAAGACGTCACCGGCCTTCGACTGAGAGAGGTGCGTTGGCGTGGTCATCGGGTCTCAGCCGTCTCATTCTCAGCCGCGGTGACTTCGGCCGGTCGGGGCAGCCAGCGGAGCGCGACGAGGCCGAGGATGAGATGCAGGACGCTGGCTGCCACCGCGGCGACGTGCAGTCCGGTGAGGAAGGCCGACTCGGCTTCGGTCACGATCGCCGCTGTCAGTTCAGGTAGCTGGAGTGTCTCGTCGAGGGTTGGGGCGAGGTCGGGGCCTTGGAGGCGGAACAGCACAGCTGCCAGCGAACCGAGCAACGCGATGCCGAGAGCATTGCCGATCTCGTTGCTGGTCTCCGCGATCGCGCCTGCGGATCCGGCGCGTTCGGGAGGGACTGCGGCAACGGCGGTGTCGGCGACGACAGCGAAGGAAACGCCATAGCCGAGGCCCGCGACCGCGGTGGATGCGACGTACCAGCCGATTCCGCCTGTGATGGTGGTGGGCAGCAGAAGCAAACCGGCGGCGATGGAGAAGTGGCACACGAGCAGCGCGGCGCGCTTGCCGACGCGGTCGACGACCAGCGGGGTCACGATGCAGGTGGTGGTGAGTACGACGGCTCCCGGCAGCGCCCAGAGCGCGGTCTGCAAGACGGGGACGTCGAGGACAGACTGCAGGTAGATCCCGGCCAGGTACGCGGCAGCTGACCATGCTGCGAGCGGCAGCAGACCGGTGATGACGGCGACGGTGAAGATCCGGTCGCGGAAGAGTGAGAAGTCGATGAGCGGGTGCTCCAGTCGCCGTTGCCGTAGACCGAACCACGCCAGCACGGCAATGCCCGCAAGCACGGTGGCCACGGCGGTAACTGTCAGCCCTTGGGCGGCCGCGTGCTTGACGCCGTAGATCGCCAGCAGGAGCCCGACCGCGGAGGTCACGACGCTGGCGGCGTCGGCAATAGTCGGCGCGTTCCAGGGCTGCGCCGAGAAGAACTGGCTCACCTCGCAGGCGTCAGCGCCGGCTATTACACGCGGTTGGAGCAGGGGCAAGCGGGCACAGCCTCGGCGCAGGTTCTCGACGCACTGGCCCGGGTGCTGGAACTGGACGAGGTCGAGACAGTCCACCTGCACAACCTCGCCCGCCAGACCGACCGGTCCGGCCTCGCCGAACCGCCCGTCGAACATCCCCATCCTCGTGTGCTCGCGCTGCTCGACTCACTGGGCGAGGCTACTCCCGCGACGTGCTCGGCAGGCGCGGGGACGTGCTCGCCTGGAACCGCACGGGTCACGCGCTGCTCGCGGAGCACATGGAATGTGACGCCCCTGCAGACCCGGCTCGTCGTCCTTCCATCCCGCGGATGTTCTTCCTCGAGCCGCTCACCCGGGACCTGCACCGCAACTGGGCCGAGCTCGCGCGCGTCCACGTCGCGTACCTGAGGCTCACCGCCGGCCGGTTCCCGACCGACGCGCGACTGGCGAACCTCATCGGCGAGCTCACCATGCGCAGCGACCAGTTCGCCCGGATGTGGGCAACCGGAGAGGTCGCCGACTGCACCACCGGCGACATGCACCTGCAACACCCCACCGTCGGTACCGCGAGCATCGCCTACCAAGTGTGGCTCCAGCCCGACAGCCCAGACCACCGCCTCGAGATCTACACCCCCAACGACGCATCCTCAGCAGACGCACTCCACCTCCTCACCCGTCACATCGCGGGCGAGGACGACTCCAATATCAAAGGGACCGAACAGCCCGCCCCTGGTCGAGGTCACGATCGATCCGTCGACAACCTCGCGCCCCGCAACAACTAGCTCTTGCTGGCCATGACGTTGTTGCCATTGGCCCGGCCGCGCGTGGAGCTGTACGAATGTGACCAGACGGGAAGCGGTTCGGAACCTGGTTCGGGCCATGCACGGCTGGTGTAGGCAGGTCCTGTTTGCCGCTACAGCATGTCCGGTCTCCAGCGAGCGGAGGCGAGTGCCGAAAGTCGCTGCCGTGTCTCCCTGAGCGAGGCTTCCTTGACGTCAAGGCGTCGCGCCAGGGCATCCAGCTCGGCCCGAAGGTCGGGGCACATCTCGAGGGACACACCGTGCTCGCCCGAACGAGCGCAATCGAGGTAACGGCGGATGGTTTCGGTCCCGAGGCCTGCGGCGATCATCGTCTTGATCTGGGCCACACGCGCGATGTCGGAATCGGTGTAGGCCCTGTAGCCGTTGCGGTCGCGCTCGGGGACCAGGAGCATGCAGTCTTCATAGTGGCGCAGCGCTCGCGCTGTCACCCCGGTCAGCTCGGCGAGTTGGCTGATACGCACGGGTCCTCCTGTGATTTGACCTTCACGCTGGCGTGAAGCCTTACCGTCCAGCGCCATGACACTGAAGACAACCCGGCAGCGGGCCACGATCATCCACGGCTACGCCGCAACACCTGAGGACCATTGGTTCGGATGGCTGGCCGCGCAGCTCGACGCCCGTGGCATTCCTACGACCGTTCCTGCCCTTCCGGACTCCGAGGCGCCTGACCCTGATCGCTGGCTGGCAGCCGTGGCAGCCGGCGTCGGTACGCCGGATGAGGGCTCGACCCTGGTGGCGCACAGCCTCGGCTGCATCACGGCGCTGCGCCATCTCTGCTCCCTGGCGGGTCCGTGGCGTCTTGGTGCGCTCGTGCTCGTCTCAGGATTCGTCGACACGCTGCCGGCCCTTCCGACGCTGGACTCTCACATCGGCAAGCCGCTGGATCTGGCCGGGATCCGCAACCACGTCGACAGACTCACCCTGATCCGGTCGGACGCGGACCCTTACGTACCACCGAGCCACACCGACCGCCTTGCCGATCTCCTGGGGGCATCGTCCCAGGTCATTCCCGGAGCCGGCCACTTCCTCGCGTCCGACGGTGTGACGTCGCTCCCCGCGGCCCTCGCGGCTATCGCATCGTCCCGAAGGACCGACGGAGAGCTGACGAGAACGAGATGACACACCGCAACGCGCCACTCTCTCTCCCGAGGGGCGACGTCGACTTGTGGAGCGCTGCAAGTCACGCCCGATCGCTCATGTCGCCGCGGAGATGGGCATCTCGCGGGCGACCGCTTCGAAGTGGGTGCACCGCTACCGCCAGCACGGCGACCTCGGTCTGCTGGACCGCTCCTCAGCACCAGACACCAACCCTCCGCGATTCCAGCAGACGTGGTCAGCCGGATTGAGAACATGCGACGCGAGAACAAGTGGTCTGCCGCTCGAATCACCCATGAGCTGGCATCTGAAGGGACCGAGATCTCCCGCCGCACCGTCACTCGGCACCTCGCCACACTTGGACTCAGTCGGCGAAAGTTCATTGACCCCAACGGCGAGAGCAACAGGGAGCTGAGGAAGATCGTCGCCCGTCGGGCTCCCCGGCCGCCGCGCCTGACGGGCGGTGGGGTGCCCGTCCGCCTAGCGTGCCAAGGAGAGACCGACTCGCAGGAAGGCTGGGAGACGATGGCAGCGCACCCCGAAGGAACGCCCTGCTGGGCCGATGCGATGTTCCCCGACGTGGAGGCCGCGAAGCGGTTCTACGGCGAGCTGCTCGGCTGGACCTTCGACGAGGGCTCGCCGGAGTTCGGCGGCTACACCCAGGCGTTCTCCGACGACCGGGCCGCGGCGGCCCTGGTGCCGCGGCTGCCCGGGACCGGCGGGCCGCCGGCCTGGAACCTCTACCTCGCCTCCGACGACGTGGCGGCCACCGCCGGGCGGATCCAGGACAACGGCGGCGCGCTCCTGATGGATCCGATGCCGGTCGGCTCCTTCGGCACCATGGTCACGGCGGAGGACCCCAGCGGGGTGTTCTTCAGCGTGTGGCAGCCGGGCAGCCACGCCGGCTTCGGCACTACCGGCGAGCCGGGTGCGTACTGCTGGGCGGAGGTCACCACCAGGGACGTGGAGAGGGCGGACCACTTCTTCCCCGCCGTCTTCGGCTACGAGGCGAAGCGGATGCGGCACGAGTCGGTCGACTTCAGCCTCTGGCACCTCGGCGGCGAGCCGGTCGCGGGACGGCTGCGCATGACGGACGACTTCCCCTCCGACGTCCATCCGTACATGAACGTCTACTTCGGTGTGGCGGACTGTGACGCGGCCATCTCCAAGGTCACGGAGCTGGGCGGCACGGTGCGGCGGGGTCCGCTGGACAGCCCGTACGGACGGTACGCGTCGGTCGTGGACCCGCAGGGCGCCGCATTCTCCGTCATCGACCCCGCCACGACCGCCGGTGAGCAGCCCGAGTTCACCTGACCGGCTGCCCCGGGCCCGCCGGCGTCACCGCGGCGACCGGGGCTCGCTCGGCCGGGTCCCCTGGTCGCCCTGGGACTGCTGGAACTGGTGAGGCTGCTGGGACTCCTGGGCGGCGGGCCCTTGGGGCGCGCCGATCAGCGTGCGGCCCACGACGGCCGTCACCACCGGCGGACGGCTGTACTGGGCGTCGGGTCCGGTGCCGGGGCCGGGCGGCGTGTCGTCGGCCAGGCGCGGACTGCCGTCGACCACGTCCTCCGGCCGCTCCCCCGGCCTCCCCTCCCCGGTGGCACCGGGCAGGGCATCGCCAGGGGGCCCTCCCGGGACGTCGGGCGCGCCGGCGCGCGGGGCGTCCGGCCTCTCGGGGCAGGTCTCCGGAACGCATCCGTCCACGTCCGCGCGCGGGACGCTGACCTCCTCCGCGTACGGCGCGGTCCCGTGGGCGCCCGACTGCTGCCGCTGCACCCCGGGCGCGGGGCCCGTCTGCCAGACCTGGGCGGGCGACTCGTCGCGGACCTTGACCACCACGGAGGTGCCCGGCTCGGTCGACACGGGCATCAGGGCCAGCCCTTCGTTCCACCGCGGAATCACCTGCCCCTGGATGGTCAGGTCGTAGCGGACGTCCACGGCGTCGGGTGCGGTGCGGCTCGTGCAGCCGTCCAGGACGACGATGCCGTCGAGCCCGTGGGAGTTCAGGCAGAGCGCGGGCGCGGCCGAGCTGCGCAGCCGGCCGTCGGTCTCGTACACCCACTGCTGGGTGGGCGCCGAGGAGCAGGTCGTCATCGTCGCCTCGGAGCCGGCCGTCGGCTCACGGTCGGCGATGTCGAGGCACAGCCCGGCCTCGATGTTGCGGAGCCGGGTGTTCAGCGGCCCGGCCGGGAGGTTGGCCGAGGTGGCGGACGGCCGGGGCTCGGCGGCCGGCGGGGCGGACGTCCCGGCGCCGGAGGCGGGGGGCGCGGTGCCCGTGACCGCGCCGCTGGGGACGACGGAACCGGCGTGGTTCTCGTCCTGCGGCCAGAGGGCGGACGCGAGCGTGATGACGAGAATTCCGGTCGCCGCGGCCGCGGCCCCGACGGCGAACGCTCCGGGCGCGACGCCGGCGGCTGCCATGCGCCGGCCCCGCAGGGCGAGGCCGCGCAGTGACCGCGGGCCGGTGCCGCGCGAGTGCCGGCCACCGCCGCGCGGGGTTCCGGACCCGGGTCCCGGCCGGGGCCCGGCCACGCCCTGGGCGCGGGCCTTGCGCCGCCGCCCTGGGCGCGAGTCGAGGTACTGCTGGGCCGCGCCGCCGAGGAGCGCCTCCGCGAGCAGCACGCCGAGCCGCCCGTCGGCCTGCCGGAGCTGGTCGGCGGCGTACCGGCAGTACGCGCACTCGGAGAGATGCACCTGGATGTCGGGGATCAGCGCTCCGCCGCGGCGCAGCGAGATGTCGAGGAGGCGGTTGTAGTGTCGGCACTCGGCGGTCGGCGCGTACTCCCGGTGGACCCGTACACAGGTCTGCCGGAACTGTTCGCGCGCCTGTCCGAGTTGACCGGAGGCGGCGCGGGGATCAATTCCCAGCAAACCAGACGGTATGGATATGCCCTCCGCCTCGACCTCCGCATGCCAGAGCAGAACCTGGGCGACCGGCTGCATTGCGTGGAAAGCGCGCGAGACCAACTGCCTATTCTCCTGCGGACCTTCCGGATTGAGCAGACCGGTCACCACGGCCGCGACCCGCTGGTCGCCCGCCCACGCCTTGGCGATATGACGGGTGGTCACCAGCAGATGGGGCCGCAGAGCGCCGGCGGCGCCGTTGCGTGCCAGATTCTCCAGCAGCTGCGCGAAAGCGGCGGCGGTCAGCATGGAGGCGGTTCTGTTCGACGCCGAGCATATGGAGGCGTACTCGAACACGGGCTGCCAGTGCCGGGCGAGCAGTGTGGCCACGGGCTGGACTTCCTGGGCCCCGCCACCTGCCTGTACGGCGCTGGCGAGTTCCTCGTCCGAGACGCCGGCGGCGCGGCCGGGCCGCGGCGAGGGCGAGTTTCCTGGCGTGCGGGGATGATGCATCGACGTCTTTCCATCCATGACAAAGCGGTGGGGGGTTGCTGTGTGCGGTCGAAAGGAGTGCGCCGGGTTGGTACACACCTTCGAGCGGGCGGTTCGGCACTCTTTTGGAGTTGACCGCCGCAAAGAAATTCGAACAGCTGATCCGGGCAGCGCTTGTTCGGTTGTGAGACGGCTCACCCTTGCACAACTCGCCTGCGACTAACAAGAGTTCCTGAACTTCGACCATTCATGAGGCGCCAGTCAAGACATCTTCCGGGCGAGGACAACGCTTTCTGGAACTCGAGTAAGTACAACAATGCAGAAGCATTGCGACGACCCCGGTTGACGAAGTCGCCGCGCGCGTCCGTCCACGGCCGCGTGTGCGGCGCGGATGAGCGAGGCCCGGACATTTACCCTGCGGGAACCGGTCCACCGAACAAAAGGATCAGATCATGCCATCTCGCCTCAACCCCTACATCAGCTTCGACGGCAACGCCCGCGAGGCCCTGGAGTTCTACAAGAGCGTCCTCGGCGGCAACCTGCGACTGAACACCTTCGGTGATTTCGGCGGACAGGCGCCCGGCGAGGCGGACAAGATCATGCACGGCATGCTCGAGACCGACCGCGGCTTCACCCTGATGGGAGCCGACACCCCGCCGGGCATGGAGTACAAGCCCGGCAACAACTACTCCGTCAGCATCAGCGGCGACCACGCCGACGAGCTCCGCGGCTACTGGGAGAAGCTCTCCGCCGACGGCACGGTGAGCGTCCCGCTGGAGAAGCAGATGTGGGGCGACACGTTCGGCATGTGCATCGACCGGTTCGGCGTCTCCTGGATGGTCGACATCATCGAGACCCAGGCCTGACCCACCCGCCGGCCGGCCGGATGCGCCCCGCGCACCCGGCCGGCGGTGGTACCCATGGAGGTACACCCCCCGACCGCCCCCGACCGAACGCAGCGGAGCCGTCCGTGGCCACCGTCCACCGCCTCACCCACGCACCACCCGGCCGGCCGCGTCCCCCGGACCGGATCTGGTACGCGTCGTACGGCTCGAACATGGACGCCGCCCGGCTGCGGTACTACCTCCGCGGCGGCAGACCGCCCGCCGCCGCGCGGACCTATCCCGGCTGCCGCGACCCGCGCCCGCCGCTGCGCTCGGAGGCGATCGAGTTCCCGGGCCTGATGTACTTCGCCACCGAGTCGCCCGTCTGGCGCGGCGGCCGGGCCTTCTACGACGAGGCCGCCGACGGCGCCGTCTGGGGCCGCGCGCACCTCATCACCCCGGGACAGTTCTCCGACATCGCCACCCAGGAGATGTACGAACCCCCCGGAGCGAACCTCGACTTCACGGAGGTGCTCGCCGACGGCAGGTCGGTGCTGGGCCCGGGCCGCTACGAGACCCTGGTGCTCCTCGGGCACCTCGACACCGTCCCGGTGCTCACGTTCACCGCGCCGTGGCGCCTGTCGGAGGTCCCCCTGACCAAGCCGTCGGGCCCGCATCTGCTGCATCTGGCCCGCGGACTGCTCACGGACGGAGTCCGGGACGCACCGTCCGTGACGCGCTATCTCGCCAGTTGTCCCGGCGCGGCGGACGCCTGGTCGCCCGGCGACATCGCCGCCCTGATCGCAAAGCCGGGCCCCGGCCCCCGGGCGGACCGGCGTCCGTCGCGCGAGGCCGGTCGAGTGGTTCGTCACTCCGATACGACCTGAAACAGGCGTCCCGCAGATGGACGGGCCCACCGACTTCAACCAGCTCGAGATCGAACGCGGCGACCTCACCCGGATCATCCGCGCCACAGCGGAGGGACCCAACGCCTGTAAGAAGATGGTCAATTGCCACGCCGTCGGCGGGCTGCCGACCCCCACCCCGATCGTCGGCGACGGGGTCCAGCGCTCGGTGGACTGGGGTCTGAGCGCGTCCCTGAACGATGACAGCGCCAAGGTCGACGCAGAGACCCTGTGAGTACGAGGACCACCTCCAGGCGATCATCGAGCAGTGGTACCAGAACGGCATGAGCGGAGGCCGACAAGTCGATGGGACAGTGACCGATGGAGAAGAAGTGGCTACCGCTGACCATCGTGCTCGGCGTTGCCGGGGTGGCCGTCCTGACGGCGAGCTTCTGGCCTGACGACGAGGAGAAACCGCCGCTGCCGCAGACCCTGTGCCATGGCGCGCTCAGCCGGCAGACGGCGGAGCTGATCGACGACGGCAAGGGGGGCGAGGTCAGCGCAGAGGAGTGGGAGAGCAAGGGCAAGAGCACCGATTACCGTCCCACTCGGCCCCGGACTCACCGGCTGGGCGCTCCCCGACCAGGCCGAGGCCATGCTGCCTGCCGGCTGCGCCGCCCGCATGGGCTCGACCGCCCCGTATGTCACGGTGACGCTCCTCGTACCCTCGAAAAAGGGGGAAGAGAAGGACCTCGTCGACCGGAACACCGCGATCCGCAACAACGCGGCCGTGGTGCGGGAAGCCGCCGCCAATCTCGCCAAGGAGTACGGCTGCGCCGCCTGACCGTCGCCTGACCGGTCAGTCCGCCCGCCGCCGCGCCTCGCCGCGGCGGCGGGTGGGCCGGGCGCGCTGACGCGCAATGCCGTTGACCTGCGTCGGCCGCGGTGCTGCCCCTCACGCCAGCCGGAAGGCAGCGCCACCTGAAGGTCGGCGACGACAGCCAGGCCCTGCCCCGGTAGGGCAGGCGGCAGTTCAGGCGCGTGCCGCCTCATCGAAGCCACTGCTCCACCTCACCCAGGAGTTCCTGGCCGAGCTGGAGCGTCACCTTCGGGCGTGTGCCGGTTCGCCACAGCGAGCGTAAGACTTCCCCGCACGGTGGTCAGCTCTTCGGGCATGCGGCGCTCGGTGATGCTGCGGCCGATCCCGTCCCGGGCGAGTCGGGCGAAGGCTGCGCCGCCGGCCTCACCGAGGGCGTGTGCCCGGTAGGTGAGTGTCCTGCGGCGCAGAAGCGGATACCAGGCAGGTCAGATCGTTCTGCACCAAGCCGCGGGAAGCATCCGGGTGATGCTGGCGTGTCGCCACGACACCCCGGTCACCGGGGGTGCACCGTGGACGCGGGTCGCGCGAGGGCGAAACCTTCCTGCGGTCCACGAGCCGTGGTGGGGCGGGTGGGACTCGAACCCACGGCCGACGGATTATGAGTCCGCTGCTCTAACCGGCTGAGCTACCGCCCCTAACGGCGCGTCGCGCACATTTGTGCGCGCCGTCTGCCGCAGCATAGCCGGTCATACGATCTCCTGCTCCGCATGGCCGACCACGTCTGACCATGAGGACTGCGCTGCCGCCTGCGCGGTTCCGGGTGTAGCGCAGAACACATGAAAGTCACATGAACCGGATACGAGAAAGAGGGTCCCGAGGGACCCTCTTCTGCTCTGCTCCCCCGGCTGGACTCGAACCAGCAACCCTCCGGTTAACAGCCGAATGCTCTGCCAATTGAGCTACAGGGGACTGCGCTCCCCCGACTGGACTCGAACCAGTAACCTGCCGGTTAACAGCCGGCTGCTCTGCCAATTGAGCTACAGGGGATTGCTGCGTGTGCACCGAGCGTACCTACCCCGGGCGTCCCAGGGGGCGCGCGCTCGCTGCGACACATACATTAGCGCAAGCAGGGGGGTGCTCCGCCAATCGGTACGGCGCCGGGTGATCACAGCTCCCGACGGGTAGGCGGGCAGCACCGACGCAACGGAAGGGTGTCACCCATGCGGTACAAGCTCACGTTCGTCGCCGGACTGGCCATCGGCTTCGTGCTCGGGACACGGGCCGGGCGCGAGCGCTACGAACAGCTCAAGAAGTCCGCGCGTCAGATCTCGCAGAACCCCGCCGTCCGCAACGCGGCCGAATCCGCCGCGCTGGGCGGCCGTGAAGCGGCGGGCAAGGCCTACCACGCCGTCAGCGACAAGGTCGGCGACCGGGTGCCCGAGTCCGTGGCGGGCCGGGTACGAGCGCTCCGGGAGCGGGGCGGCGGGGCCGAGGACGACTGGGGAACCACCAATACCTGAGGCGACCGGTGCCTGGCCTCGGCAGGCGTGACGTCACCCAGCGCCCGCGTACGGCAGAATTCCGGACATGGGGATAGTCGCTGGGTTGGACAGTTCATCTGGGTTCACGCGCATCGTCGTCTGCGACGCGGACACGGGTGCGGTGCTGCGCCAGGGGTATGCGCCGCACCCTGTCGAGCCCAAGGCCACCGAGATCGATCCGCAGGCGTGGCTGCTCTCGCTCGGCGAGGCGGCCACCGGCGGTCTGCTGGAGGGCGTGCAGGCCATCGGCGTGTCCGCGCAGCAGCACGGCCTGATCACGCTCGACGCCCAGGACGCTCTGGTCCGGCCGGCGCTGCTCGGCAACGACAAACGCGCGCAGGTCGCCGCCGCCGACCTCATCGACGCGCTCGGCGGCCGGCAGGCCTGGGCCCAGGCCGTCGGTTCCGTACCGCAGGCCGGGCAGCCGGTGGCGAAGCTCCGCTGGCTCGCCCGCGCCGAACCCGAAGCGGCCCGCCAGGTCGCCACCGTGATGCAGCCGCACGACTGGCTGGTGTGGCAGCTGCTCGGCCGGCCCTCCCGCAAGACCACGGACCGCGGCGGCGCGTCGGGCACCGGCTACTGGTCCGCGGGCACGGGGGCGTATCGAGTCGATCTCGTGGAGCTGGCGCTCGGGCAGCCGTGCGCGCTGCCCGACGTGCTCGGACCGGCGGAGGCCGCGGGCACCACGCCGGAAGGGCTGATGATCTCCGCGGGTACCGGCGAAACCATGGCGGCGGCCTTCGGCCTCGGCGTGGCCGTCGGCGACGCGGTGGTCTCGCTGGGGGCGTCCGGTTCCGTGATGGCCGTGCACCACGAGGCGCTGGCCGACCCGAGCGGGATGATCACGTCGTTCGCCGACGCGACCGGGATGCATCTGCCGGTCGTGCACACCCTCAACGCCGTACGGGCCCTGCGGGGCAGCGCCGAGATGCTGGGTGTCGCCGATCTCCAGGAGCTCTCGGCGCTGGCGATGAAGTCGACGCCCGGCTCGTCCGGGCTGGTGCTGCTGCCGTACCTGGAGGGCGAGCGGACCCCGCAACTGCCGCACACCGCGGGCACGCTGACCGGTCTGCGCCGCGAGTCGATGAAGCCCGAGCACTTGGCACGCGCCTCGTTCGAGGGCATGCTCTGCTCGCTGGCGGACGCGATGGACGTGCTGCGCGGGCGCGGCGTGGAGGTGCGCCGGGTGTTCCTGCTCGGCGCGGCCGCAGACCTGCCGGCGGTACAGGCGCTCGCGCCGGCGATCTTCGGGGCACAGGTGGTCGTGCCGCAGTCGGCGGACTACGCGGCGCTCGGCGCGGCCCGGCAGGCCGCCTGGGCGCTGGGCGCCGCGCAGGGCACGTTGTCGCCGCAGGCGCCGCCGGCCTGGCAGGGAGCGGCGGCGCAGGTGTTCGAGCCGGGCGAGGAGCTGGCGATCGGTCAGGCGGTGCGTCAGCAGTACGGCGCGACGCGGGACGAGATCCATCCGGGGGCGTTCACAACCGGGCCGTGAGGTCCTGCGGTCGCACAAGCTGCTCTTCGCCGCTGCTTGTGGAAAACCCTTCGGGTTTGCCGACCGGGTGTCGGAAGATGGGGTGACCCCCGATCTTGCCGAGCCCGAGAGACAGCGCGTGCTGATAAGACTGCTGCGGAGCTACCTCAGTCCGTACAAGAAACCCATTGGCCTCCTGGTGGCGCTGCAACTGCTGCAGACCAGCGCCACCCTCTATCTGCCCACCCTCAACGCGGACATCATCGACAACGGTGTCGTGAAGGGCGACACGGGCTACATCCTGGGCCTCGGCGGCGTGATGATCGGTGTCAGCGTCGTCCAGGTGTTCTGCAACATCGGAGCGGTGTTCTACGGCGCGCGGACGGCGGCCGCCCTCGGCCGCGACGTCCGGGCGGACGTCTTCGGCCGGGTGCAGAGCTTCTCCGCCCGCGAGGTCGGCCACTTCGGTGCGCCGTCCCTCATCACCCGCACCACCAACGACGTCCAGCAGGTCCAGATGCTGGTGCTGATGGCGTTCACGCTGATGGTGTCGGCGCCGATCATGTGCGTCGGCGGCATCGTCATGGCGCTCGGCCAGGACGTGCCGCTGTCGGCGGTGCTGTTGGCGGTCGTGCCGGTGCTCGGCATCTGCGTCTCACTGATCGTGCGGAAAATGCGGCCGCTGTTCCGCACCATGCAGGAGCGGCTCGACACGGTGAACCGGGTGCTGCGCGAACAGATCACCGGCAACCGCGTGATCCGCGCCTTCGTCCGGGACGAGTACGAGAAGAAGCGCTTCCGCGGGGCGAACGAAGAGCTGACCGACGTGTCGATGTCCACCGGCCGGCTCATGGCGCTGATGTTCCCGACCGTGATGACGGTGGTCAACGTCTCCTCCGTCGCCGTCGTCTGGTTCGGCGCCCACCGCATCGACAGCGGTGCCATACAGATCGGCGCGCTCACCGCGTTCCTCGCGTATCTGATGCAGATCGTGATGGCCGTGATGATGGCCACCTTCATGTTCATGATGGTGCCGCGCGCCGAGGTGTGCGCCGAGCGCATCCAGGAGGTGCTGGACACCGACTCGAGCGTGGTGCCGCCGCTCGCTCCGGTGACGGCGCTGCGCAGCCGCGGGCACCTCGAGATGCATGGCGTCGACTTCGGCTACCCCGGCGCCGAGGAGCCGGTGCTGCGCGGTATCGACCTGGTGGCGCGCCCGGGTGAGACGACCGCGATCATCGGCTCGACGGGCAGCGGCAAGTCGACGCTGCTCGGCCTCGTTCCCCGGCTCTTCGACGTGACGAACGGGGAGGTCCTCGTCGACGGGGTCGATGTTCGCGACCTGGACCCGGCGCTGATGGCGAGGACCGTGAGCCTCGTACCGCAGAAGCCGTACCTCTTCTCCGGGACCGTGGCGACCAATCTGCGCTACGGGAAGCCCGATGCCGACGACGACGAGCTGTGGCAGGCGCTCGAAGTGGCGCAGGCGGCCGACTTCGTGCGCGGACTGGAGGGCGGGCTGAACGCGCCCATCGCCCAGGGCGGCACCAACGTCTCCGGCGGACAGCGCCAGCGGCTCGCCATCGCGAGGACCCTGGTGCGGCGGCCGGAGATCTACCTGTTCGACGACTCCTTCTCCGCGCTCGACTACGCCACGGACGCCGCGCTGCGCGCGGCGCTGGCCCGGGAGACCGCGGAGGCGACCGTGGTCATCGTCGCCCAGCGCGTGTCGACCATCCGCGATGCGGACCGGATCGTGGTCCTCGACGAGGGAAGGATCGTGGGGGCGGGCAGCCACCACGAACTGATGCAGAGCAATGAGACGTACCGGGAGATCGTGCTCTCGCAGCTGACGGAGGCTGAGGCCGCATGAGCGGGCCGGGTGGACGCATGATGACGGGGCCCGTCGAGCGGTCGATGGACTTCAAGGGCTCGGGCAAGCGGCTGCTGCGGCAGCTCACGCCGGAGCGGGCGGCGCTGTGGGTGATGCTCGGCGCCTCTGTGCTGAGCGTGGCCTTCGCGGTGGTCGGCCCGAAGATCCTCGGCCGGGCGACCGACCTGGTCTTCGCGGGGATCGTCGGCCGGGAACTGCCGGACGGCACCTCCAAGGAGCAGGCCGTGGAGGGCATGCGGCGGGACGGCGACGGCCTGGCGGACATGCTCGCCGGTGTGGACTTCGTCCCCGGCCGGGGCATCGACTTCGACGCCGTGGGCGACGTCCTGCTGCTGGCGCTGGCCGTGTACGTGGCGGCGGGGCTGACGATGCTGGTGGCGACACGCCTGTCGATCAAGGTGATCAACCGGAGCGTGTACCGGATGCGCGAGGAGGTGCAGGCGAAGCTGTCGCGGCTGCCGCTGTCGTACTTCGACAAGTCGAAGCGCGGCGAGGTGCTGAGCCGTGCCACCAACGACATCGACAACATCTCGCAGACCCTGCAGCAGACGATGGGTCAGATGATGAACTCGCTGCTGACCATCGTCGGCGTGCTGGCGATGATGTTCTGGATCTCGCCGCTGCTGGCGCTCGTCGCACTGGTGACGGTGCCGGTGTCGGTGTTCGTGGCGGCCAAGGTCGGCAAGCGGTCGCAGCCGCAGTTCGTGGCGCAGTGGAAGTCGACGGGCACGCTCAACGCGCACATCGAGGAGATGTACACGGGGCACTCGCTGGTGAAGGTCTTCGGCCGCCAGGAGGAGTCGGCGCAGGCGTTCGCCGAGCAGAACGAGGCGCTGTACGAGGCCGGGTTCAAGGCGCAGTTCAACAGCGGCATGATGCAGCCGCTGATGTTCTTCGTCTCCAACCTGAACTATGTGCTGGTGGCGGTCGTCGGCGGTCTGCGGGTCGCGTCCGGTGCGCTGTCGATCGGTGACGTGCAGGCGTTCATCCAGTACTCCCGGCAGTTCTCGATGCCCCTGACGCAGGTGGCCTCGATGGCGAACCTGGTGCAGTCGGGTGTCGCCTCCGCGGAGCGGATATTCGAGCTCCTCGACGCGGAGGAGCAGGAGGCGGACGCACCGTCCGCGAAGCGGCTCGGACGGCCGCGGGGCCGGGTGTCGCTGGAGCGGGTCTCCTTCCGGTACGAGCCGGACAAGCCGCTCATCGAGGACCTGTCACTGACGGTGGAACCGGGCCAGACGGTCGCCATCGTCGGCCCGACCGGCGCGGGCAAGACGACGCTGGTCAATCTGCTGATGCGGTTCTACGAGGTGACCGGCGGGCGGATCGCGCTCGACGGGGTCGATGTCGCGAAGACGTCCCGGGAGGACCTGCGCTCCGGCATCGGGATGGTGCTGCAGGACACGTGGCTGTTCGGCGGCACGATCGCGGAGAACATCGCGTACGGGGCGTCGCGGGACGTGTCCCCCGAGGAGATCGAGGAGGCGGCGCGGGCCGCGCACGCGGACCGCTTCATCCGCACCCTGCCCGACGGCTACGACACCGTCATCGACGAGGAGGGCGCGGGCGTCAGCGCGGGCGAGAAGCAGCTGATCACGATCGCGCGGGCGTTCCTGTCCGACCCGGTGATCCTGGTGCTGGACGAGGCGACAAGCTCGGTCGACACCCGTACGGAGGTGCTGATCCAGAAGGCGATGGCGCGGCTGGCCCACGGCCGCACGAGCTTCGTGATCGCGCACCGGCTCTCCACCGTCCGGGACGCGGACGTGATCCTGGTGATGGAGGACGGCGCGATCGTCGAACAGGGCACGCATGAGGAGTTGCTGGCGGTGGGGGGCGCGTATGCGCGGCTGTACTCGGCGCAGTTCGCGCAGGCGGTGGTGGAGGTGGAGTAACGCGGGCGGGCGCGGCCGCTGCGCGGGGCCGATTCCCCACCCCTTCGCCGGCTGTACCGGACGTGCGGCTCCGCCGCGTGGGGGGGCAGGCCCGGGCCCCGTGCCGCCCTCCGGGCGGCGGGCTCGGGCTTCGCCCGGGCCGGGGCCGCAGCGCCCCCCGGTCAGTCCAGGTAGCCGCGGAGTTGGTCCGCGAAAGCGTGGTCGCGGAGTTTGTTGAGGGTCTTCGACTCGATCTGGCGGATACGTTCGCGCGTCACGCCGAAGAGGCGGCCGATCTCCTCCAGGGTGCGCGGGCGCCCGTCGTCGAGGCCGTAGCGGAGTTGGACCACCTTGCGTTCGCGCTCGCCGAGCGTGGACAGCACCGCGTCCAGGTGCTCGCGCAGCAGCAGGAACGCAGCGGACTCGACGGGCGACGCCGCGTCGCCGTCCTCGATGAGGTCGCCGAGAGCGACATCGTCCTCCTCGCCCACCGGGGCGTGCAGGGAGACCGGTTCCTGGGCCAGCCGCAGGACTTCGCTGACCCGCTCCGGGGTCAGTTCGAGGTGGCTCGCGACCTCCTCCGGGGTGGGTTCGTAGCCGCGTTCCTGGAGCATGCGGCGCTGGACCCGTACCACCCGGTTGATGAGTTCGACGACGTGCACGGGCACCCGGATGGTGCGGGCCTGGTCCGCGAGGGCGCGGGACATGGCCTGGCGGATCCACCATGTCGCGTACGTGGAGAACTTGTAGCCCCGGGCGTAGTCGAACTTCTCGACCGCTCTGATCAGGCCGAGGTTCCCCTCCTGGACCAGGTCCAGCATGGTCAGCCCGCGGCCCACGTACCGCTTGGCGACGGACACGACGAGCCGCAGGTTCGCCTCGATCAGGCGGCGTTTGGCCATCCGGCCCATGACCACGAGGCGGTCGAGGTCGACGGCGAGCTGCGAGTCGGGGTCGACGGTGCTCGCCAGTTTCTCCTCCGCGAAGAGCCCCGCCTCGACCCGCCGGGCGAGGTCCACCTCCTCCGCGGCGGTGAGCAGGGGGATGCGGCCGATCTCCCGCAGATACTGGCGGAAGAGGTCGGAGGACGGGCCGCTGTCGGTGTACCGCCCCGGGCGCCGCGGCGGCTCGGGAGGTTCGGGCTCCACGGCTTCCTCGACCAGGTTCGGCGGCAGGGCTTCGGGGTGCCTTGCGGGCAGGCCCTGCGCGGGCACCTGCTCGACCGCGGTCGCGACGACCGCGGCGACGGCGTCGGTATGGGTCTCGGACAGGGTCTGGGTCTGCACGGGGCGACCTCCAGGTGATCGCTGCCGGTCGGGGGGCCCTACGCACCGCACCCCAGTGTGGGGTACGACACATCACTGCCACGAGGGGCGTGCGACGACTTTTTGAGACCCGTGCGTGACCGGGCGGTTACTCGGATGTCCGTCGTGCACGGGTCTGGGAGACTCTGCCGGTGCGTGAGAGCTGTGAGTACGAGACCCATGTGACGGTGCGCTGCGCCGACGAGGCCGGCCATGACCGGCTGGACGCCTGGGCACGGGACGCGGGGCTGAAGGTGACACAGATCGTGCTGGCCCGGGGGCGGATGGTCCGGCAGCCGATGCTGACGTCGAGGGGCCGGGACGGGCTCGCCGGGCAACGGGCCGCCGCACAGGCGCTGGTGGCGCTTTTGCGGGCGGACGGGTTCGATCCGGTGCGGGTGAAGATCGAGTCGGTCCCGTGGGCGCCGGAGGTCAGGACCGACGGGGACGGGTACTTCGAGCACCATCTCAAGCTGCTGCTGGACGAGGACTTCGACCACGAGGCGCTGACCGCGCTCGCCGTACGGCACGGGGCGCATCTGTCGTGGAACGCCCGCCGGGTGGCGGCCGGAGGCCGGCACGAGCGGTTCGTCACGCAGCGGTGCCGCGGGGTGTCGGCGCGTCAGGCGGGACGGTCGTGCGACGCGCTCGTCGCGGAGGTGAAGGACTCCGGCCACGAAATCATCGGCGAGGAGCGGGAGTTCGTGCTGTACGACAGCGATCTGTCGGTGGACGACGGTTGGATCGAGGAGAGGGCGGAACGGTGACGGGGAACGGCAGACGGCCGATACCGGATGGGCCGGAGGACCGCACCGAGCCGGTGGAGGAGACGCGGCGGCGCGGCTCGCAGCTGCCGCGCACGCTGCGGGTGGGCATGGACCACGCGGGCGCCCGGCGCCAGGTGTTCGACCCGGCGCTGAAGCACTTCCACCGGGCGTTCCGGCCGCTGGACGCCGACGTGCCCGATGCCGCGGCCTGGCAGGCGGCGCGGCGTACCGCGCTGGAGACGGTCCTGGCGGGCGTCGCGCGGTCGGGGTGGGCCGATTCGCTGGTGCTGCGCGGCAGCATGCTGATGTCGGTCTGGTTCGGGCGGGAGGCGCGTGAGCCGAAGGACCTCGACTTCGTGGTCGTGCCCGCCGACTGGAACATCGAGGAGGAGCGCACCGGCGCGATGCTGGACGAGATCGCGTCGGCGGCCCAGCGCGTGGCCGAGGAGCGGGGCGGGCCGCCGGCGATCGACGCGGGCGGCGCCGAGTCCGAGTACATCTGGACGTACGACCGGGTGCCGGGGCGGCGGATGGTGCTGCCGTGGCGGGCGCCCGGGCTGCCGGGCGGCCAGGTCCAGCTCGACTTCGTCTTCAACGAGCGGTTGCCGGCCGAGCCGGT
Source organism: Streptomyces sp. NPDC002835 (assembly GCF_053591995.1). NCBI lineage: Bacteria > Bacillati > Actinomycetota > Actinomycetes > Kitasatosporales > Streptomycetaceae > Streptomyces > Streptomyces sp. NPDC002835. Next base: position 73,168 of record NZ_JBSFUW010000001.1, read on the forward strand.
CACCGTCGCGGTCGCGGACACCGAGCTGTGGGCGGCGGGCCCGGAGCTCTCGCTGGCCTGGAAGGTCCAGTGGCTGCTCACCGACTGCTACACCCAGGGCAAGGACCTCTACGACGCCGCCCTGCTCGCGGAGCGCCATCCGCTGCGGTACGAGCTGCTCCACGAGGTGTTCCGGCTCTCCGGCGAGTGGCCGTACCCGCAGCGGGAGGAGGTCACGTTCGCGGACGTGGAGGACGCGCTCCGGTATGTGGAGTGGCACCACTTCGCCGCGGACTACCCGCGGTTCGCCGACGACGAGGAGCTGTACGCCCGGCGGCTGCTGGCCGCGCTGGCGCCGACGTTCGCCCGCTGACCCGGGCTACAGCGCCGCCGCGCCCTGATTGCGCAGGGACTGCGCGTACTGCTGGAGCACCCACAGCTCGTTCGCGACCGCCGCGTACCGCTCCGGGTCACCGCCGGCGCCCAGGCGGGCCATCGTGCCCTGGACCTCGCGGATGCGGCGGTCCACGGCACGCAGGCGGACCTGGACGAGCTGTGTGCCCGCGTACACCTCGTCGACCGTGCGGGCGTGCACCGATTCCACGGCGAGCTCGGTGACCAGCGCGCGCACCGTGTCGTCGGGGGCGGCGTCGCGGACGCGGGCCACATAGCCGGAGGGGTCGCGGGTGCCCTGCTCGGCGCCGCCCGCCTCCTCGATGGTCCGGCGCACCGCGGCGTACGGCGGGGCCGTGAACTCGTCGACGCCGTACGCGTCGAAGGCCGGCGAGACCAGCTCGGGGTGCTGGAGGGCCAGCTTGAGCAGTTCGCGCTCGGTGCGGTGGACGGGGCTGCGCAGATTGAGTGCCGGGCCCGACGGCGCGGCCGGGGCGGAGGCGGCGGGCGCCTGGTGCGGCGCCCTGGAGGGGCCGCCGCCACGGCCCCCGCGGTCGGAGCCCCGGTCGCGGGCCCAACGGGCGAGCTGGGCGACGCGCTTGACGACGAACTGGGTGTCGAGGATGCCGAGGATGCCGGCGAGCTGCACGGCCGACTCGTGCTGGATGGCGATGTTCTTGATGCCGGCGACGATCGGGGCCGCCTCGTCGAGAGCGGCGGCGCGGCCGGCGGGCGTCTCCAGATTGTGGCGAGTCACCATCTGCCGGATGGCGAACTCGAAGAGGGGTGTACGCGTCTCGACGAGCTTCCGCACCGACTCGTCGCCCTCCGCGAGCCGCAGCTCGCACGGGTCCATACCGCCCGGGGTGATCGCGATCGACGTCTCCGCCGCGAACTTCTGGTCGTCCTCGAAAGCGCGCAGCGCGGCCTTCTGGCCGGCAGCGTCGCCGTCGAAGGTGAAGATCACCTCGGCGGTGGCGTTGTCCATCAGCAGCCGGCGGAGGATCTTGATGTGGTCGCCGCCGAAGGATGTGCCGCAGGTGGCGATGGCGGTGGTGACGCCCGCGAGGTGGCAGGCCATGACGTCGGTGTAGCCCTCGACGACGACCGCCGTGCTGGTGCGGGCGATCTCCTTCTTGGCGAGGTCGATCCCGTACAGCACCTGTGACTTCTTGTAGATCGCCGTCTCCGGCGTGTTCAGGTACTTCGGGCCGTTGTCGTCGTCTCGGAGCTTGCGGGCGCCGAAGCCGACGACCTCGCCGGTGATGTCCCGGATGGGCCACATCAGCCGGCCGCGGAAGCGGTCGATGGGGCCGCGGCGGCCCTCCTGCGAGAGGCCGGAGAGGGTCAGCTCCTTGTCGCTGAAGCCCTTGCCGCGCAGATAGCGGGTGAGATGGTCCCACCCGGCCGGGCTGTACCCCACGCCGAAGTGCTGGGCGGCGGCCTGGTCGAAGCCGCGCTCCGCGAGGAACTTCCGGCCGATCTCCGCCTCGGGGCCGTCCAGTTGCTCCACGTAGAACTCGGCGGCGACCTTGTGGGCCTCGACCAGCCTGATCCGCTCGCCGCGCTGGTGGCTCGGGTTGTACCCGCCCTCCTCGTAGCGCAGGGTGATGCCCGCCTGGGCGGCGAGGCGCTCGACCGTCTCGGAGAACGAGAGGTGGTCGATCTTCATCACGAAGGCGATCGTGTCGCCGCCTTCCTGGCAGCCGAAGCAGTGGAAGAACCCCTTGCTGGGGCTGACCTGGAAGGAAGGAGACTTCTCGTCGTGGAACGGGCACAGGCCCTTGAGGTTTCCCCCGCCCGCGTTGCGCAGCTGGAGATACTCGGAAACGACGGCGTCGATCGGGACCGCGTCCCGAACCGCCTTCACGTCGTCGTCGTTGATCCTGCCTGCCACGCGTGAATTCTACGGTGGCGCTGCGACACTCCTTCTCAGCCGGTGAGGTTCGCGGTTCCGGCGAGGTCGGTGAGGGCCACGGTCGGATCGCCGAGTGCCTGCGGATCCACCTCCGTCCGGGCCCGGACGAGCTGCTGGATCGGCGCGGTGACGTCCCACACATTGACGTTCATCCCGGCCAGCACCCGGCGGTCCTTCAGCCAGAAGGCGATGAACTCCCGCTTGCCCACGTCGCCGCGGAGCACCACCTGGTCGTACGAGCCGGGCGGGGCCCAGCCCGAGTACTCCATGCCCAGGTCGTACTGGTCGGAGAAGAAGTAGGGGACGCGGTCGTACGTGACGTCCTGACCGAGCATGGCGCGGGCGGCGGCCGGACCGCCGTTCAGGGCGTTGGCCCAGTGCTCCACGCGCAGCGGGACGCCGAGCAGCGGGTGGCGCACGGAGGCGACGTCACCGGCGGCGTGGATGTCCGGGTCGGAGGTGCGCAGGCTCTCGTCCACGGCGATCCCGCCGCCGTGCTCCCGGCCGGCGAGGTCGAGGCCCGCCGCGTCGGCGAGGGCGGTGCGCGGGGCGGCGCCGATCGCGGCCAGCACCTCGTGGGCGGGGTGCTCCTCGCCGTCGTCTGTGCGGGCCGCCAGCACCATGCCGTCCTGGCCGATGATCTCGGTGAGCCGTGCGCCGAAGTGGAAGCGGACGCCGTGTTCGTGGTGCAGCTCGGCGAAGAACTGGCCGAGTTCCGGGCCGATGGCCTGGTGGAGCGGGGTGGCCTCGGCCTCGATGACGGTCACCTCCGCGCCGTAGCCACGGGCCGCGGCGGCGACCTCGAGGCCGATCCAGCCGCCTCCGGCGATGACCAGGTGGCCGTTGTCGCGGCCGAGGGCGGCCAGCACATGGCGCAGCCGGTCGGCGTGGGCGAGGCGGCGCAGATGGTGGACGCCGGCCAGGCCGGTGCCCGGGACGTCCAGCCGGCGGGGCTCGGCGCCGGTGGCCAGCAGCAGCTTGTCGTAGTGGAGGACGGTGCCGTCGCCGAGGCGTACCGAGCGGCTCTCGCGGTCGATGGACACGACCGTCTGCCCAAGGTGCAGCTCGATGTCGGCCCGGGCGTACCAGCCGGGCTCGTGGACGAAGGCGCTCTCGCGTTCGCCCTTGCCGGTCAGATACGCCTTGGACAGGGGCGGACGTTCGTAGGGGTGGTCGCGTTCGTCGCCGATGAGGATCACTCGCCCGGTGAACCCTTCGGCACGGAGGGTCTCGGCGGCCTTGGCCCCCGCCAGCCCACCGCCGACGATGACGAATGTCCGATGTGCGTCGACCACGTGATGCCTCCTCGTTGCTTCTACGCAGCGCAGCCTTCAGCGAGCGTCCCGCACGGAGCGTTATGGCGGAAGAGGGAGTGACCCTCCGGCGTGTCAAACAGGGACGAAACGTCCGCTGTGGGACGGGTGCGGGGCGGATGTCCCGGATTCGGTGGCGCCCGGCGCGTCGGGCGGGCGGCCCTCAGCGGCGTCTCGTGAGGCGCGCGTGCAGGGTGCGGGCCGACGCGTCCGTCAGGTTCGCGATCTGGTCGACGATCACCCGCTTGCGGGCCCGGTCGTCCGCCGCAGCCTCGAACATGGCACGGAACTGCGGCTCGAGCGCCTCCGGCGCGCGGGCGGTGAGCGCCTGCGCCAGCTCCGCGAGCACGATGCGCTGGTCGGCGCGGAGCGCCTCCTGCTCGGCGCGCTGCATCACGTAGCGGTCCGCGACGGCCTTCAGCACCGCGCACTCGTTGCGCGTGGCGCGCGGGACGACGAGCTCCGCCGCGTAACGGGTGAGCCTGCCCTCCCCGTACGCCTGGCGGGTGGCGGCCTCCGCGGCGAGCGCGAACCGGCCGATGAGCTGGCTGGTGGCGTCCTTCAGGCGGGCCTGGGCGACCGCGGAACCGTCGTAGTGGTGCGGCCACCACTCCTGGTCGACGAGCCGGTCGAGCGCCTCGGACAGCTCCTGCGGATCGGTGTCGTCCGGCACGTAACGGCCGATGGCCACGGACCAGATCGCCGCGCGCTCGGTGTCGGAGAGCAGGCAGTTGGGGTCGACGTGGCCGGCGTGCAGACCGTCCTCGAAGTCGTGCACCGAGTACGCGACGTCGTCGGACCAGTCCATCACCTGGGCCTCGAGGCACTTGCGGTACGCGGGGGCCCCGTGCCGGGCCCACTCGAAGACCGGCAGGTCGTCCTCGTACACCCCGAACTTTCCCGAGCCAGGCTCGGTGGGGTGCCCGCCACGCGGCCAGGGGTACTTGGTGGCCGCGTCGAGCGTGGCCCGGGTCAGGTTCAGACCGACGCTGACCGGCTCGCCCGTCTCCGGGGAGTGCACGAAACGCTTCGGCTCGATACGGGTCAGCAGCCTCAGCGACTGGGCGTTGCCCTCGAAACCGCCGCAGTCCCGGGCGAACTCGTTCAGCGCCTGCTCGCCGTTGTGGCCGAAGGGCGGGTGTCCCATGTCGTGCGCGAGGCACGCCGCCTCCACCAGATCCGGGTCGCAGCCGAGCGCCGCGCCCAGCTCCCGGCCCACCTGCGCGCACTCCAGCGAGTGCGTCAGCCGGGTGCGGGGGCTCGCGTCCCAGGCGTGGCTGCGGGTGCCGGGGGTGACGACCTGCGTCTTGCCCGCGAGGCGGCGCAGCGCCGAGGAGTGCAGCACCCGGGCGCGGTCGCGCTGGAAGGCGGTGCGGCCGGGGCGCTTGTCGGGCTCGGCGGCCCAGCGGTCGGCGGCGGAGTCGTCGTAGCCGTCGGGAGCGATGCCGGTCGCTGTGGCTGTGCCGGTTGCTGTGCCGGTGCCGTTGGCCTTGCCTTCGGCGGAGGTGCTGGTGGTGCCGTCCATGCACCGAAGGTAACCGCAGGGGCCGACAGTCCGGCCACACCGGGCGACTACGCGGCGGACAGTTCCAGCCGCCGGGCCGCCCGCGCGGCGCCCTGGAGGCACAGCGCCTCGTCGTAGCGGTGCAGCAGCAGCCGGGCCAGAGCCGGGTGGGTGCCGAGCGGCTCCGCCGCGACGCAGGGCGCGGCGGCGGCGCTGCGGGTCGAGAACAGGCCGGGCGCGGCGAAGTACGAGGCGACCGCGATCCGGTGCCGGCCGCGCGCCTCCAGCGCCTTGACCGCCGCGGGGACGGTGGGCGCGAGAGCCGAGGCGTACGCGGCGACGACCGGCACTCCACCGAGCCGCTCCGCGAGCATCCCGGCCATCCGCCGGGTGTCCTCGGCGGACCGGGGGTCGCGGGAGCCGGCGGACGCGAGGACGACACCGGCGGTGCCGCTCGCGCCGTCCTCGGGGCGCCAGCCCGCCTCGGCGAGGCGGTCCGCGAGCGCCTCCGCCAGCAGGGGGTGCGGGCCGAGCGGGCGCGCGATCCGGATGTCCGCGCCGGGCAGCGCGGCGGCGGCCTCCGGGAGGTCGTGCCGGACGTGGTAACCCCGGCTGAGCAGCAGCGGCACGAGAACGGCGGGCGTGCCGTCGGGCAGCGCGGCGAGCGTGTCGCCGAGCAGCGGCTCGTTCAGCTCGATGTGGCCGAGGCGGATGTCGAGACCGGGCCGCAGCTCACGGACCCGGTCGAGGAGCGCGGTGACGGTACGCACGGCACGCGGGTCGCGGCTGCCGTGTGCGACGGCGACGAGGGCGGGCCGGGTGGCGGCGATGGATGCCATGCGGGTCGGGTTCCGTTCAGTCGGACGTGACTCAGCTGGGTGCCGAGCTGAGCGGTGATACGCGTGAGCAGACCGACGGTGGTGTCGAACTGCGCGGCGCTGTCGACTGCGCTGTCGAACGGCGGGGGCGGGGACTCACGAAGGTGTTCCGGCTCCGTCATGCATCGATGGTGGCGGGCGCAGGTTGCGGGGTTGTTGCGTGAGGGTGACAGGTCTTTGCGCGGGGCTCACGGCGGGGGGCGGGGGCGGTGCGGGGTGGGCGCGTCCAGGGCGGGGCAGGCGGGGGCCGCTGCGCGGGCCTGTTCCCCTACCCGCCCCTTCCCGCTGTGCCGGATGTACGGCTCCGCCGCGTGGGGGGCAGGCCCCGGACCCCGCACCGCCCTCCGGGCGGCGGGCCGGGCTCCGCCCGGGCCCGGTACCGCGCTTCGCGCGGTGGCCTCGATCTCCCCCTACGGCCTGGCCGCCGTGGGTAGGGACACCTCCCACGGCCGCCAGGCGTAGGGGGAGCACCCCCGGGCCGGGCTGGAAATGCCGCTGCGCGGCAACCCAGCCCGAGCTGGGCACGCCTGACCTCGCTGCGCGAAACAGGAGCGTCCACGGGGCAACTCCAGCCCCGCCGGCGATTGAGGCGCCGGACCCGGCACATCCAGCCTCGCCGGCGTTTGAGGCGCGGGGCTCGGGGCAGCGCCCCGACAAGACCGGCCAACCCAGCCCCGCCGGCGATTGAGGCGCCGGGCTCGGGGCAGCGCCCCGCAAGACCGGCACGCTCCCCCAGGCCCAGCATCCCCGTGGCCGGCAACGTCACCCCGCCAGCCACACCCGGAGCGCGCCCACCTCCTCGTAGCCGTGCCGGACCGCCGACGTCAGATCGGCGCCCTGCTCGTAGCCGACGGCCGGAAGGTCCGGCCACAGGTGGGAGACGGACGACACGCAGCCCGCCCACGCCGCGTCCGTGTCGCCGGACGTGGTGAAGACGTTGGAGAGGCCGGCCGCTCCGCCGCCCACGTTCACCACCGCGCCCGCGACCACGCGGCCGTCGTCGGCGCTCCGGCCGGCGAGGAAGGTGACGAACGGGTCGGCGAGGAGTTCCGGGCGGAAGAGGGCAGACAGGCCCTCGTCCGCGTCCCAGGCCGTCGCCCATTCGGCCAGCTCCGCGGGGGTGGTGAGCGGCGCCCACGCGACGCCCGGCGGCGGGGCCGGCGCGGGGGTGCCGGTCGGCCGGTGGAGCCAGCGGGCCTCGAAGAGGACGTCGAAGCCCGCCCCGGACAGGTCCAGCGACGCGAAGCTGTCCTTGACCGAGCAGCCCCCGCCCGCGGTGTCGACCGCAGCCAGCACGTCGTCCGCCGTAGCGGCCTCGCTCAGCGTGACCGCGTCGGGGTAGAGGAGCGGCGTGCGGCGCGGGTTGGTCCAGGCTCGGGGGCCGAAGTCACCGGGGAGCCCGTGCGCGCGGCACATGGCCTCGCACCATTCGGCGTTGTTGCGGGCGGCCGTGCGCGCCCTGTCGTCGATCATGGGGTGATGCTGGCCGAACGGCGCCGCTCCGGGCGAACCTTTTTCGGCCGCCGGGCGTCTGACCGTCTGTGAGAGCGACCGGGGTGACAAGAACCGCCAAGCGGCGGCGGACCGTGCAGGCCGTCATGCTCGCGTGCGTGCTCGGGCTCGCGCCCGCGACGTGGCTGCACGCCGTCGCCGACAGCCGTGTCCGTACGGTCGCGGACGCCCCCGCGCGGGACGTCGCCGTCGTCTTCGGCGCCGGCCTGTGGGAGGGGCGGCCCTCCCCGTATCTGGCGCACCGGCTGGACACCGCCGCCGAGCTGTACCGGACCGGCAAGGCCAAGGTCGTGCTGGTCACCGGGGACAACAGCCGGGTGGAGTACGACGAGCCGGACGCCATGCGGACGTATCTGACCGAGCGCGGCGTGCCGGACGAGCGGATCGTCAGCGACTACGCCGGGTTCGACACCTGGGACTCCTGCGTACGGGCGAAGAAGATCTTCGGGGTGGAGCGCGCGCTGCTGGTGAGCCAGGGCTTCCACATCCGCCGGGCCGTCGCGCTGTGCCGGTCGGCCGGGGTGGAGTCGTACGGCGTCGGTGTCGCGGAGCCGCACGACGCGACCTGGTACTACGGCGGGGTACGCGAGATGTTCGCGGCGGGAAAGGCGTCGCTGGACGCCGTCTTCCGGCCGGATCCGCGCTTCCTCGGGGACCGCGAGCCGGGTGTTCGGGAGGCTCTCGCGCAGGCGGTGCGCTGACCGGGCGGCACGCGGCCCGGTGCGCTCGCATCGCGGTCCCCGGCGCGGAACAGTGAGTCCCATGAACACAGACGTGGCAACACTCCTGTCCCGGCACACCGAGGCGCTGGCCCTGTTCACCGACCGGGTGCACGCCGTCCGCGACGAGCAGTGGGACGGTCCGACGCCGTGCACCGAGTGGTCGGTGCGCGATCTCGTCAACCATCTGACCGCCGAGCAGCTGTGGGTGCCGGACCTGGTGACCGACGGCGCGACGATCGAGGACGTCGGCGACGCGTACGACTGCGACGTCCTCGGCGAGCACCCCAAGCGGAGCTGGGACGCGGCCGCCCGCGCCGCCCGCAAGGCGTTCTCCGACGAGGGCGCCATGTCGGGGACGGTCCAGCTCTCGTACGGGGAGACGCCGGTCACGGCCTACTGCTCGCAGATGATCAGTGACGCCGTGGTGCACGCCTGGGACCTGTCGCGTGCCATCGGCGCGGAGGAACGGCTGCCGGACGCGCTGGTGGCCTTCACGCTGGGCGAGGTCGGCCCGTACGCCGCCGAGCTGTCGAAGTCCGGGCTGTTCGCCCCGCCGATCGAGCCGCCGCCGGGCGACGACCCGCAGACCCGGCTGCTGGCGATGACCGGCCGCCGCGCCTGAACGGTTCCCGCGTCCCACCGCGCCCTCGTGCTCACGGCGGCACCTCACGCCGCCGTGAGCCGTTCCCTGAGCGCGGCGTACCTCGTCTGTAATGCGCCGCGTCCGCCCTCGTAACACGAATGTTCCACGCTGGGCGTCATGCGCGACGAGACCACCCCGACCCACTGTCCCTACTGCGCCCTGCAGTGCGGTATGAATCTGCGCGGCGTCCCGCGGTCCGGCGCGGACGCCGGGACGGCCGTCGAGGTGGTGGAGCGCCCCGACTTCCCCGTCAACCGGGGCGCCCTGTGCGGCAAGGGCCGCACCGCGCCCGCCGTTCTCTCCTCCCGGGTGCGCCTGACCGGGCCGCTCATCAGAAGCCACGCCACAGGCCGGCTCGAGCCGGCCACCTGGGAGGAGGCACTGCGTACGATCGCCGACGGGCTGCGGCGTACGCGGGAGCAGCACGGCGCCGACGCGGTGGGCGTCTTCGGCGGCGGCGGGCTGACCAACGAGAAGGCGTACACCCTCGGGAAGTTCGCCCGCGTCGTGCTCGGCACCTCGCAGATCGACTACAACGGCCGCTTCTGCATGTCGTCGGCGGCGGCAGCGCACACCAAGGCGTTCGGTGTGGACCGCGGTCTGCCGTTCCCGCTGGAGGACATCCCGAAGAGCGGGTGCGTGATCCTCGTCGGCTCGAACCTGGCGGAGACCATGCCGCCGGCGCTGCGCTATCTGACCGAGCTGAAGGAGAACGGCGGGAAACTGATCGTCGTCGACCCCCGGCGGACGAAGACGGCGGAGGTGGCCGACCTGCATCTGGCGCCCCGGCCGGGCACCGATCTGGCGCTCGCCCTGGGCCTGCTGCACGAGGTGGTGGCGCAGGGGCGCACCGACGAGGAGTTCATCGCCGCCCGTACGAGCGGCTGGGCGGACGCCCGGGCCGCCGCCATGGCGCACTGGCCGGAGCTGGTCGAGCGGATCACGGGCGTGGGGGTGCCGGAGCTGCGCGAGGCGGTACGGCTGTTCTGTGACGCGCCGTCCGCGATGGTGCTCACGGCCCGCGGGCCCGAGCAGCACTCCAAGGGCACGGACACGGTCAGCGCGTGGATCAACCTGTGCCTGGCCACGGGCCGGGCGGGCCAGCCGTTCTCCGGCTACGGCTGTCTGACCGGGCAGGGCAACGGGCAGGGCGGCCGTGAGCACGGCCAGAAGGCCGACCAGCTGCCCGGCTACCGCAAGCTGGACGACCCGGCCGCGCGGGCGCATGTCGCCGAGGTGTGGGGCGTGGCTCCCGAGTCGCTGCCCGGGCCGGGCCGCAGCGCCTACGAGCTGCTGGACGCGCTGGGCGGGGACGTGAAGGCGCTGCTGCTGATGGCCTCGAACCCGGTGGTGTCCGCGCCGCGCGCGGCGCATGTCGAGGAGCGGATCAGGTCGCTGGACTTCCTGGCCGTCGCGGACGTCGTGCTCTCGGAGACGGCGGCGCTCGCGGACGTGGTGCTGCCGGTGACGCAGTGGGCCGAGGAGACGGGCACGATGACCAACCTGGAGGGCCGGGTGCTGCTGCGCCGCAAGGCGGTCGACGCGCCGGCCGGGGTCCGCAGCGACCTGGAGGTACTGGGCGCGCTGGCGGGGCTGCTGGGGCACGAGAAGGGCTTCCCGGCCGATCCGGAGGAGGTGTTCGAGGAGCTGCGGCGGGCGTCGGCGGGCGGCCCGGCGGACTACTCGGGCATCACCTACCGCCGGATCGTGGAGGAGGACGGCGTGTTCTGGCCGTGCCCGGCAGAACCGGAGGAGCGGGCCCCGCACCCGGGGACGCCGCGGCTGTTCCTCGACCGGTTCGCCACGGCCGACGGGCTGGCCCGGTTCGTTCCGGTCGGGCACCGGCCCGCCGCGGAGGAGCCCGACGCGGAGTACCCGGTGCTGCTGACGACCGGGCGGGTGGTCGCCCACTACCAGTCGGGCGCGCAGACGAGGCGGGTCGACGAGCTGAACGCCGCCGCGCCGGGCCCGTTCGTCGAGCTGCATCCGCAGCTGGCGGAGCGGATCGGCGTCGCGGAGGGCGAGCCGCTCGCCGTGGTGTCCCGGCGCGGGCGGGCGACCGGTCCGGCGCGGATCACCACCGGGATCAGGCCGGACACGGTGTTCATGCCGTTCCACTGGCCGGGCGAGGGCCGGGTCAACACCGTCACGAACCCGGCGCTCGACCCGACCTCCCGCATGCCCGAGTTCAAGGTGTGCGCGGTCCGGCTGGAGCCGGCGGACCGGGCTGCCGGGGCCTGACCGTCCCGCGCCAGTCGCCGCCGTCCACGGGGGTGCCGGCGGCGCGCAGCTCGCGGGCCACGCGCTCGGCGGCGACGTACACCCAGGCGGTGACGGCCGTGCCGTCGTCGAGGAGGACCGTGCGGGCCGTCCGCTCGTACAGGTTCTCCGGGCGGCCCGGAGAGCCGGTGTACTCCTCCAGCCGGTCGAGGACGCCGAGCAGCCGTCCGTAGTCCTCCGGGGCCGCCCACACGGCCTCGCCGGTGACCGTGCACGGCCCGCCGGGGTCGTCGACGGCGTACGGGAAGCCGGGGCCCCGGTAGAGCCGTGCGCTGCAGAGCAGGGCGGGCCGCTCCGTGGTGGTCCGGCCGCGCAGGAACAGGTCGTGGTTGCGCTCCCCGGGACGCAGCGTGCCGTAGACGAAGAACGGAAGCCCCTGTCGCCTGTTCATCGCGCCACGGTCTCTGCCCGTACCCAGCCTGCGTACGCCGCGTTCCCGCGCACCACGGGCATGGCGATGATCTCCGGTGTCTCGTAGTCGTGGGCCGCGGTCAGATGGGCCTCGAGAGCGTCGTAGCAGGCGGGCGTGGTCTTGAAGAGCACCTGCCACTCCTCCGCGGTCTCGATGGCGTTCTGCCAGTGGTAGACCGAGGTCACCGGCGCGGAGATCTGGGCGCAGGCCGCGAGCCGGGCCTCGACGGCGCCCTGCGCCAGTTGGTGTGCCTTCTCTGCGCTGTCGGTCGTGGTCATCACGGCGAGCAGCGGTGGCGTGGCGGGGGTCTGTTCCACGGCACGGGCTCCTTCTCGGTCGTCGGCTCCTCCGCGGGCGCGCGGCCTCGCGCACAGGACGGGCGGGGCCGTGAACGCGGCCCCACCCGCCACCGTACGCACCGGGGGACCGCGCCCCGGCCGCCGCCACCGTGCACCGGTCCGTGCGGCCGGCAGTCCCTCGCGTCGGGCCGGCCTCAGCCGGCGTACGGGCGGACGGACTTGGCGGTCCTGAGCGCCTCGGCCCACCAGCCGAGCTGGTCGAGCATCGTCTTGGCGGCGGCGTCCGGGGCGGCGGGGTCGCGGTGGTTGCCCGCGTCGTCGAAGTGGGCGCCCGCGTTGTGGAAGGAGACCGTGTCGCGGACGGTCACGGCGTGCAGCTCGGCGAAGACCTGCCGCAGCTGCTCGACCGCGCGCAGTCCGCCGGAGATTCCGCCGTAGGAGACGAAGCCGACGGGCTTGGCCTGCCATTCGCCGAAGTGCCAGTCGATGAGGCTCTTGAGGGTGGCGGGGAAGGAGTGGTTGTACTCGGGGGTGATCACGACGAAGGCGTCGGCGCCGGCCAGCTTCGGGGTGACCTTGCCGAGCTCCGCGCGCACCTCGGGCGAGGGATGGTAGGAGAGCGCGGTGGGCAGCTCGGCGTCGGCGAGGTCGACGACCTCGACCTGGAAGTCCTCGCGCGCCGCGGCACGGGAGAGGAACCAGTCGGCGACGGTGGGCCCGAAGCGGCCGTCGCGGTTGCTGCCGATGACGACGGCGAGCTTCAGGGGGGACGTGTGGTCAGGCGTGTTGATGTCCATGCGGAGGAGCTTGGTACCTCAAGTTTGGCTGAGGTCAAGCGGCGTCCAGGGATTTCGCGCCACGAGCCGTACGGGCGGGCCTCACCCGTTCGCCACGGCGTGCCCGGCGGCTACTCCCGCCCTCGCCTTGGCGGCTTTGACCTGTGGGTACGCGATCTGTCCAGGGCGACACGCCGCTTCGGACGAGGGAATCTGAGGGGCCATCAGCAGGCGTGCCGGACGCCCGGCCTCTTACCTCAAAGGAGACGAGACACCGCACAGCGCGCTTCCGGAGGACCCCATGCGCACCACCGCCCGCCTGTTGACCGGCACCGCGATGGCGATCGCCACGATAGGACTCGGCGCCCACGGGGCGTACGCCGGAGACTTCGGAGAGCTCGAGGTGTACCCGTCGCCCGCCACCCCCGGTACGAAGGTCACCGTGAACACCACGGCCTGCGGCAAGGACGGCCACGCCGTCGGCGACGCCCGTTCGGTCGGCGCCGGCGAGTTCAAGCTGCGGCCCGGCACGCACAAGGAGACCGTCGTGGGCCACTTCACGGTCCCCGAGGACACCAAGCCGGGAACGTACGGCATCGAGGTGCGCTGCAAGAACGACAAGGAAGCCACCGGCGACCTCGAGGTGCACCACCAGCAGCCGAGCGGGCACGTCAGAACCGGAGTCGGCGGCAGCGTGGGCCCCGACACCACCCAGATCGCGGCGGGCGCGGCGGTACTGACCGCGGCCGCTGTGGGCGGGACGCTCCTTCTGCGCCGCCGGGCGAGCGGCGCGCAGAGTGGCTGACGGACCGGTATCACAGCCGGTCCCCGTACCGCCGGATCCCCCGCTCCCGTCAGGCCTCGAGCCGACGGGAGCGGGGCGACTTTGCACGCCGGGCGGCGTCCCGCCGGTGTGCACGACGCGACCTTCGACGCGACCTTGGAGGACCGATGACCGCCCAGGACACCGTCCGGCGCAGGAGCAAGGGGTGGAGCCTGGCCGTCGCCGTCTGCGTCGGGCTGTGGCTGGTCCAGAACGGCGCCCGTGACGTCACCCCGCCGGTCCCGTCCGCCGCGCAGGCCTTCGCGGCCGGTCCCGACCAGCACACCGACGCGGCGGCCGACCCGCTGCCGCCCTCCGAACCGGTCCGGCTGCGCATCCCCCGGATCGACGTCGACGCCCCCGTCACGGGCCTCGGCCTGGACGCCAAGGGCAGCCTCGAGGTCCCGCCCGCCGCCGACCGCAACCTGGCCGGCTGGTACGAGGACGGCACCACTCCGGGCGCCAAGGGCACCGCGATCGTGGCCGGCCACGTCGACAACGCGCACGGCCCGTCCGTCTTCTACAGCCTCGGCGCCCTGAAGAAGGGCCACCGCATCGAGGTGCTCCGCGCGGACGGCAGGACCGCCGTCTTCACCATCGACGCGATCGAGGTCTACGAGGCCGACGCCTTCCCCGACCGGAAGGTGTACGGCGCGGGCGACCGGGCCGAACTGCGCGTGATCACCTGCGGCGGCGGCTTCTCGGACGAGACCGGCTACCAGGGGAACGTCGTGGCGTACGCGCACCTGATCGGGGTACGGGGCGGCGGCACGGACTGAGACCATAGCCATGGATACAGTGTCCATGTACTGTATCGGCATGAGCACGGCACCCGAGGGCCCCACGCCCGGCTACCTGGTCTGGCGTCTTTCGACGAAGTGGCGCGTCGCGGTCGACCGCGCGCTCGCTCCCCTGGGGCTGACGCACGCGCAGTACGCCGTGATCGCCTCCCTGCACGGCGTGGGGCAGTCGGGGCACCGGCCCAGCCAGCGGCAACTCGCCGACCACACGGGCCTCGAACCGCTCTACATCTCGAAGCTGGCCCGCGCGCTCGAGTCGTCGGGACTCGTGCGGCGCACACCCGACCCCGCCGACACCCGGGCCGTGCAGCTCTCGCTCACCCCTGCCGGAGAGGAGAAGGCCCGCCGCGCCGTCACAGAGGTCCACACGCTGCTCGACCGGCTGCTGGCCCCGCTGGGCGGGCTCGAGGCACCGCGCACCCGGGCGCTGACGCGGGAGCTGCGAGTGCTGCTCGAAACACCTCTCGACGCGCCGCCCGACACCTTCGAGGACACGTCCACGCCACCCGAGGAGTAACCATGTCGTCCACCACACCGATCCTGCTCGACAGCCGGCTCATCGGGCGGGCCCACTACGCGGTCCGTGCCCTGCTCGACCGTGAACTGAGCCGCACCGGCACCACCTTCCACCAGTCGATGGCACTGAACGCGGCCGCCGCCGAGGGCGGCACCGCCGAGACGGACCGGATCGTCGAGCTGCTGACCTCCACCCTGAGGATCGACGGAACCACGGCCCGGGACACCGTGGCCGAGCTGCTCGCCACCGAGCTGCTCGAACCACTGGAACCGCTGCCGGAGCGGAGCCCGCGGGTGGCGCTGACCGGGACCGGCCGCGCCGAGCAGGCCCGGCTGGCCGCCGTCGCCGCGGAGTTCGGCCCGCGGGTGTACGGAGGGATCCCGGCCGAGGACCTGGCCGTCGCGGGCCGGGTGCTGGCCGAGGTCATCGCCCAGGCGAACGCCGCGTACGCCGAGACCGCCGACCGGTACTGACGGCGGTCACGCCGTCCACTGGTCGAAGCCGAGCTTCGCGACCAGCGAGAAGACGACGACGAGCAGCACGCCGCGGACGAACTCGCTGCCCTTCCGCAGTGCCATGCGCGCCCCGAACATCGCGCCGGCCAGATTGAACACGGCCATCAGCGCGCCCAGCTGCCACAGCACGGTGCCCTGGTAGGCGAACATCGCGAGGGCGCCGGCGTTGGTGCACACGTTCACGATCTTGGCGGTGGCGGAGGCCGTCACCAGGTCCAGATGGAGCACCGCGGTGAGCGCCAGCACCAGGAACGTGCCGGTGCCCGGCCCGAACAGTCCGTCGTAGAAGCCGATGCCGCCGCCGACGAGCACGATCGCGAGGACGGTACGGGTCCGGGTGACACGGCGCTTGTCGGCGTCCGCGGCGGGGGCCGTGCCGAACGACGGGCGCAGCATCACGAACGCGGCGACGCCCAGCAGCACCACCATGATCACCGGGCGCAGCATCTCGCTGCTGATGCCCGCGGCGAAGAAGGCGCCGCCCATCGAGCCGGCGAGCGCGGTGAGCCCGATGCGGACGGCGGTCTTCACCTGCACCGGGGCCTTGCGTACGTAGGTGATCGCGGCGCCCGACGTGCCGACGATGGCGACCGCCTTGTTCGTACCGAGGATGTGGGCGGCCGGGACCTGCGGCAGCCCGAGCAGCAGCGCGGGCAGCAACAGCAGCCCGCCGCCACCGACGACGGCGTCGATCCAGCCGGCCGCGGCGGCGGCGAGACAGAGGAAGAGGAGAGTGGTGAGGGATATGTCGGGCACGGTGGTGACCCTATGGACGGGGTACGTGTGCCGTCCATCGATCGCGGAAGTCTTGAGCGTGGCCTGAGGTTCCGTTCGGGGGCTCCGCCCCCGCGCGGCAGGTACAGGGCCCGGCCCGGGCCTCACAGTCCTGGAGTGGGGCCGCTGAGCGCAAGGTTCCCCGTGGGAAACAGAAGGGGACCTGACGGGTAACACCCGCGACGCACGCTGCATGCATGACTTCGGAGATCGTGGTGATCGGCGGCGGGACGGCGGGCGTGCGGCTGGCGCGTCAGCTCGGCGCGGGTGCTCGCGTCACGGTCCTCGGCGAGGAGACGCACGCGCCGTACAACCGGGTGCTGCTCGCGGAGGTGCTCGCGGGCAGGTACGGGCCGGAAGTGATCGCGCTGCCGGACGTACCGGTGCGGCGCGGGGTGCGGGCGACGTCGGTCGACCGCGAGCGGCGGGTCGTGCACTGCGCGGACGGCACGGCCGTCGGCTACGACCGCCTCGTGCTCGCGACCGGCTCGAACCCGGTGCTGCCGCCGCTCCGCGGCATCGGCCCCGGGCTCCCGGACGGCGTCCACCCCTTCCGCACCCTGGACGACTGCGCGGCCCTGTCCGACGCCGTCCGCCCCGGGACGCGGGTGGTGGTGGTCGGCGGGGGGCTGCTCGGTGTGTCGGCGGCCCGTGCGCTGGCGGTCCGCGGCGCGAAGGTGCTGCTGGCCCAGCAGGGCGAGCACCTCATGGAGCGCCAGCTCGACGTGTCCGCGTCGGGCCTGCTCCGGGCGCATCTGGAGCTGCTCGGCGTCGAGGTGCACACCGAGTGCCGGGTGCGCGGGCTGCGGACCACCCCCGAGGGGGCGGTCGGCGCGGTGGTCCTCGCGGACGGCTTCGCGCTGGACGCGGAGATCGTGGTGCTGGCCTGCGGCGTACGGCCCCGGGTGGGTCTCGCGGTCGACGCGGGGCTCGAGGTGCGGCGGGGGGTCGTCGTCGACGACGAACTGCGCACCTCCGACCCGTACATCCACGCCATCGGCGACTGCGCCGAGCACGACGGTGTCGTGCAGGGTCTGGCCGGCCCGGCGCTGGAGCAGGCGGACCTCCTCGCGTCCGTGCTCGGCGGCCGAGGCGGCCGCTACTCCGGCACCCGCGCGCTGACCCGGCTCACGCTGGCGTCCGCGACGAGCCCGCTCGACCTGGCCGCGTTCGGCGACCCGACCCCCCGACCGGGGGACGACGTCGTCCAGCTCGCCGACGCCACCCGGGGCGCGTACCGCAAGGTCGTCGTCCGCGGGGACCGGCTCGTCGGCGGCGTACTGCTCGGGGATCTCGCGTCCGTCGGCGCGCTCGCCCGGGCCTGGGAGGGCGACGAGGCCCTGCCGGACTCCCTCCCCCTGCTCCACCTGCTCACCAATGATGGAGGCCTCTGACATGGCTGCGATGTCCCCTTCCGCGACCACTCCCACGATCGTGGTCGTCGGCCACGGAATGGTCGGCCAGCGCTTCCTCGAGGCCCTGGCCGAGCGTGGCGTCACCGAGCGGGCACGGATCGTCGTGCTGTGCGAGGAGCCGCGCCCCGCCTACGACCGGGTGCGGCTGACCTCGTACTTCTCCGGGAACACGCCCGACGACCTGTCGATGGTCGAGGACGGCTTCATGGAGCGGCACGGTATCGAGCTGCACCTGGACGACCCGGCGGAGCGCATCGACACCGCCGCGCGCACGGTCACCTCGCGCGCCGGGCGGACCCTTTCGTACGACACGCTGGTGCTGGCGACGGGCTCGTACCCGTTCGTGCCGCCGGTGCCGGGCAAGGACGCCGAGGGCTGCTTCGTCTACCGGACCATCGAGGACCTGCTCAAGATCGAGGAGTACGCGAAGACGGCCCGCGTGGGCGCGGTCGTCGGCGGCGGGCTGCTCGGCCTGGAGGCGGCCGGTGCGCTGAAGGGGCTGGGCCTCGAGACGCACATCGTGGAGTTCGCGCCGCGGCTGATGCCCGTGCAGGTCGACGACGGCGGCGGCGCGGCGCTGCTGCGCACCATCGAGGGCATGGGACTCTCCGTCCACACCGGCGTCGGCACCCAGGAGGTCACCGCCGACGAGGGCGGCGCCGTCAACGGCATGGCGCTGTCGGACGGTTCGACGCTCGCGACGGACCTGGTGGTCTTCTCCGCGGGCGTACGCCCCCGGGACCAGCTCGCCCGGGACGCGGGCCTCGCGGTCGGCGAGCGCGGCGGCATCGTCGTGGACGACCAGTGCCGCACGTCGGACCCGGCGGTCTTCGCGATCGGCGAGTGCGCGCTCGCGTCGGACGGCCGGGTGTACGGGCTGGTGGCGCCGGGCTACGAGATGGCGGAGGCGGCGGCCGCGGCCCTGGACGGCCAGGAGCAGACCTTCACCGGCGCGGACACCTCCACCAAGCTGAAGCTGCTGGGTGTGGACGTGGCCTCGTTCGGCGACGCGCACGGCGCGGCCGACGGCTGCCTCGACGTCGTGTACTCCGACTCCCGCGCCGGCGTCTACAAGAAGCTGGTCGTCGGCCCCGAGGGCGAGCTGCTGGGCGGCATCCTCGTCGGTGACGCCGAGTCGTACGGCACGCTGCGGGCCTTCACCGGCTCGGTGCCGCCGATGGCCCCCGAACAGCTGGTGCTGCCGGCCGGCGCCGGCGCGCCGGTCGCGCTCGGCCCTTCGGCGCTGCCCGACGAGGCCGTCGTCTGCTCCTGCCACAACGTCACCAAGGGCACCATCCGCGGCGCGGTCACCGAGCACTCGTGCACGACGGTCCCCGAGGTCAAGAAGTGCACCAAGGCCGGTACCGGCTGCGGCAGCTGCGTCAAGGTGCTCGGCCAGCTCGTCAACGCCGAGCTGGAGGCGTCGGGCGTCGAGGTCGACAAGGGCCTGTGCGGCTGCTTCGGGCAGACCCGCCAGGAGCTGTACGAGATCGTGCGCGCCCTGCGCATCACGTCGTACCAGCAGCTGCTGGACGCGCACGGCCGGGAGACGGCGCGCGGCAAGGACGGCTGCGAGATCTGCAAGCCGGCCGTCGGCTCCATCATCGCCTCGCTCGCTCCGACGATCGGCGCCTCCGGCTATGTGCTGGACGGCGAGCAGGCCGCCCTCCAGGACACCAACGACCACTTCCTCGCCAACATGCAGAAGAACGGGTCGTACTCGATCGTGCCGCGCATCCCCGGCGGTGAGATCACCCCGGAGAAGCTGATCGTCATCGGCGAGGTGGCCCGCGACTTCGGTCTCTACACGAAGATCACCGGCGGTCAGCGGATCGACATGTTCGGCGCCCGCGTCGACCAGCTCCCGCAGATCTGGGCACGCCTGGTGGACGCCGGCTTCGAGTCCGGGCACGCGTACGGAAAGGCGCTGCGCACGGTCAAGTCCTGTGTGGGCCAGACCTGGTGCCGCTACGGCGTGCAGGACTCGGTCCGCATGGCGATCGATCTGGAGCTGCGCTACCGGGGCCTGCGCGCGCCGCACAAGTTCAAGTCGGGAGTCTCCGGCTGCCAGCGCGAGTGCGCGGAGGCCCAGTCCAAGGACTTCGGCGTGATCGCGACGGCGAACGGCTGGAACCTGTACGTCGGAGGCAACGGCGGCGCGACGCCGCGCCACGCGGACCTGCTGGCCCAGGACCTCTCCGACGCCGAACTGGTCCGGCTCATCGACCGGTTCCTGATGTTCTACATCCGCACCGCCGACCGGCTGGAGCGGACGTCGACCTGGCTGGACCGCATCGAGGGCGGTCTCGAGCACGTGCGGGACGTGGTCGTGAACGACTCGCTCGGCATCTGCGCGGAGCTGGAGTCGATGATGGACGACCATGTCGCGGGCTACCGCGACGAGTGGGCCGAGACGCTGAACGACCCCGAGCGGCTGCTGCGGTTCCAGTCCTTCGTCAACGCGCCCGACGTCCCGGACCCGACGGTGAAGTTCGTGCCGGAGCGCGACCAGGTCAAGCCCGACCTGCCCCTGCTGACCATCCGACCGTTCGACCAGACCCTGGAAGGTGCCGCCCGATGACCGCGACGACCCTCGCCCCCGCCACGACGGACGTCCAGATCCAGCTCAGGCTGGGTGAGGACTGGGCGGCCCTGTGCCCGCTGTCCCGGCTGACGCCGGGCCGGGGCGTGGCGGCCCTGCTGCCGGACGGCCGTCAGGTGGCCGTCTTCCTCGACCGTGAGGGCCGGCCCTACGCCATCGACAACCGCGACCCGTTCAGCGGCGCGCAGGTGCTGTCGCGCGGACTGGTCGGCTCTGTGGCCGGCCGGCCGTTCGTCGCCTCGCCGCTGCTGAAGCAGCGCTTCGACCTGGGGACCGGGCGCTGCCTGGACGACGACTCGGTGTCGGTGACGGCGTACGAGGTACGGGTCGGCTGAGCGGCGTATCCGCCGTATCCACCGGAAGAGCTCCGCTCACGCGTCGTCTGTCACTGCCCTGACTCTTCGCGACGCGTGAGCGGCACCCCCGGTACCCCCGCCCCCCGAGCACCTTCGTCCTGCGGTCACTCGCCCTCGGCCATCGCCCGCTGCATGGCCTCGACGTCCATCCACATGACCTCCCACAGGTGGTTGTCGGGGTCCTGGAAGGAACGGCCGTACATGAACCCGTAGTCCTGGGGGTCGTTGGAGGGCGAGCCGCCGGCGGCGAGCGCGCCGTCCACCAGCTCGTCGACCTTCTCGCGGCTGTCCGCGCTCAGGCAGAGGATGGCCTCGGTGCTGGTCGCCGCGTCGGCGATGTCCTTCTTGGTGAAGTCCTTGAAGCGTGCCTCCGTCAGCAGCATCGCGTAGATCGTGTCGCTGAAGACCAGACAGGCCGCGTTCTCGTCGGTGAACTGCGGGTTGAAGGAGTAGCCCAGCTTGCTCCAGAAGGCCTTGCTGGTCTCCAGGTCCTTGACGGGCAGGTTGACGAAGATCATCTGAGCCATGACGGTCTCTCTCCTGTGGGGCCCGCGGTGTGCGCGGTGCCGGTGTGCGCGGTGCTTTCGAAGGGGTAGACGGACGGCCAGCGGCGGACTCATCGGGGTCCGCGGAGAATTCTTCGGACAGCTTCCCGGGGTCACCCTCCGTTGAAGTCTGCGCCACCCACCGCTTCTATGTTCCGGGAGCGCGCGACCCCGCGGCACCGACCGGCGCCGCGGGGCGGTCATCCCACCCTGGAGTGACAAGTGGAACGTCGCAGCTTCCTTCGCGGAGCGGTCGTCGGCACCTCGGCCACCGCCTTCGGCTTCACCCTGTGGCACGGCGCCGCCTCCGCGGCCCCCGCACAGCCCGGCTCCGGCCCCTACGGGGCGCTCCTTCCGGCGGACTCGAACGGTATCCAGTTGCCGGCCGGCTTCACCAGCCGGGTGATCGCCCGGACGGGCCAGAAGGTCGGCTCCACCTCGTACACCTGGCACAAGGCTCCCGACGGCGGTGCGTGCTTCGCCGACGGCAGCGGCTGGATCTACGTCTCCAACTCGGAGATTTCCTCCACCGGCGGCGCAAGCGCCGTGAAGTTCTCCTCGACCGGTGCCATCACCGGCGCCTACCGCATCCTGTCGAACACCAACCGCAACTGCGCGGGCGGCGCCACCCCGTGGAACACCTGGCTCTCGTGCGAGGAGGTCAGCACCGGCTACGTCTACGAGACGGACCCGTGGGGCGTGAACGCCGCCGTGCGCCGGCCCGCCATGGGGCGCTTCAACCACGAGGCCGCCGCTGCCGACCCGGTGCGCAAGGTGATCTACCTGACCGAGGACGCGTCGGACGGCTGCCTGTACCGGTTCGTCCCCGCCACGTGGGGCAATCTGTCGTCCGGCACCCTTCAGGTGCTCAAGGCCGGCACGGCCACCTCCGGCTCCTTCACGTGGGCGACCGTGCCGGACCCGGACGGTTCCCCGACCGCCACCCGCGACCAGGTGTCCGGCGCCAAGCTGTTCAACGGCGGCGAGGGCTGCCACTACGCCGACGACAAGGTCTGGTTCACCACCAAGGGCGACAACCGCCTGTGGCAGCTGAACCTGCTGAGCAACACGTACGAGCTGGCCTACGACGACTCGCTGGTCGTCGGCGGCTCCGCGCCGCTCACCGGTGTGGACAACGTGACGGGCGCCGCCTCCGGTGACCTGTTCGTGGCGGAGGACGGCGGCAACATGGAGATCTGCGTGATCACCCCGGACGACGTCGTCGCGCCGTTCCTGCGTGTCACCGGCCAGTCGTCGTCGGAGATCTGCGGACCGGCCTTCTCCCCCGACGGCAAGCGGCTGTACTTCTCCAGCCAGCGCGGCACCAGCGGCAGTTCGTCGGGCGGCATCACCTACGAAGTGAGCGGTCCGTTCCGCGCATAGCGAGCTCGGGCTCCGCGGTGGCGCCGCCGCGCAGCAGGGCGGCGCCCAGCGGGGTGAGGGAGTGCAGCACCGCGTTGCCGTGGCGCAGGGTCACGACCAGGCCCGCCTCACGGAGCACGGCGGCGTGCTGGCTCGCGGAGGCCAGGGACACCCCTGCCCTGCGGGCCAGTTCGCTGGTCGTGCAGCCGCCGCGGATGGCCTGGAGCACCGCGGAGCGCGTATGGCCGACGAGGCGGCCCAGTGAGACGCCCCCGCCGTCGCCGGCGGACTGCTCGCTGGTGTGCGAGACCGGGTAGACCAGCACCGGCGGCAGGGACGTGTCGCGGTAGACCACCGGGGTCCCGCGGCAGAAGAACGACGGCTGGAGCAGCAGGCCGCGCCCGTCCAGGTGCAGTTCGCGGTCGACGGGATAGTCGGCCTCCAGGACCGGTGCGCGCCAGCGCAGCACCGGCGGCAGGGAGGCGAGCAGTTCCCCGGCGCCGCCGTCGAGCAGCGCCCGGCCGCGGACGACACGGTCCGCCTCCACCCGGCCCTGGATCTGGGACCAGTACGGCTCGACGGCCGCGCGGTAGTACGCGCGCAGGACCTCCACGAGCCTGGCCACCGACTCGCCCCTGCCCTCGGCGAGGGAGAGTAGCCGGCCCGGCAGCGAGCGCAGGGGCGAGCGGTGGGCGGCGGCGAGGGCGACTTCGGCGTGCAGTCGGGACGGGGGCGTCGCCCGCAGCGCCTCTAGGCCCGCGTCAAGCCCCTCCGACGACTCCGGCGGAGTGAGAAAGTCCGGGAAATATCCGCGCTGGGGCACGAGGGCGGAGAGCAGTCGTGTTTCACTTTTCAACCGCGTTCGCGCCTGGGCGCGCCATTCACCGAAGACGAGTGCGCCCCTTCGGTCGCGCAATCGGTGAAAACTGAGAATGGATTCCCACAACGCGTCCGGCCTGGCCGCCATCCTCACCCGCGCCAGATCGTCCGCGTTGAAATGAATACGAAGCACCGAACCCCCACTGTTGCACCCGCCATCGCCCCCATCACTGAGTATGCATGTCATCACAGGTTGTTACCACGGTGTTTCAGCCACAGTTGAAACGCCTCGCGGGCCATGGGGGCCAACCGAAAAGCTGTACGACGTCGGGCATGAAACCTACTTCACCGAAGTGACGCAGCGAGGACCGTGGGGGGCTTTGCGCGTCCGGCGGCGGTGACGAAGGTTGCGGCTCCGTGTCCGGCACGGGAAATGGAGCGCGGTCGGCGGGTGGGGATCCGCAGGCCGCGCTCCTGTCCGTTGGACGGGCGCGGCGAACGGCAGAAATTCGACCATTGTTAAGAGGCCGGAAGCTCAATTGCTCCGGAATTCAACTGACCCAGGATTCAACAGGAACCTTCTGTATCCCCCGCCGGGCCGGCTCGACCGGCAGCCCGTAGCCGCCGGCCGCACGACGGGGATGCGGCATGCGGAAGGGACGGGCGCCCCGCACAGGCGCCCGCCCCTCTCTGGTGAGCCGGAACCGCCACCGGGCAGCCGGTGAGGGTCGAGGTACCGGGCTCCGGGTTTTCGTGCCCCGGGCCCGGTGGCGGTTCCGGGGTCTGTTGGTCCTAGCGGGAGTCGCTGCCGGCCGACTGGGCCGCCGCGCGGCCCGCCTCGAGCCGCGCCACCGGGATGCGGAACGGCGAGCAGGAGACGTAGTCCAGGCCCACCTCGTGGAAGAAGTGCACCGACTCCGGGTCGCCGCCGTGCTCGCCGCAGACGCCGAGCTTGAGGTCGGGCCGGGTGGCCCGGCCGGCCTCGACCGCGCTGCGGACCAGGGCGCCGACGCCGTCCTTGTCGATGGTCTCGAAGGGCGAGACCCCGAAGATGCCCTTCTCCAGGTACGCGGTGAAGAAGCTGGCCTCCACGTCGTCGCGGGAGAAGCCCCACACGGTCTGGGTGAGGTCGTTGGTACCGAAGGAGAAGAACTCGGCGGCCTCCGCGATCTGACCGGCGGTCAGCGCGGCGCGGGGCAGCTCGATCATCGTGCCCAGCGCGAGCTTCAGCTCGATGCCGGTCCGCTGCTGCACCTCCGCGATGACCTGCTCGGCCTCGTCGCGGACGATCTCCAGCTCCTGGACGGTGCCGACCAGCGGGATCATGATCTCGGCGCGCGGGTCGCCCTTGGCCTCGACGCGCTGCGCGGCGGCCTCGGCGATCGCCCGTACCTGCATGGTGAACAGGCCGGGGATGACGAGCCCGAGGCGTACGCCGCGCAGGCCCAGCATCGGGTTCTGCTCGTGCAGCCGGTGCACGGCCTGGAGCAGGCGCAGGTCGTTCTCGTTGTGGTCCTTGCGGGCCTCGGCGAGGGCGACGCGCACCGAGAGCTCGGTGATGTCGGGCAGGAACTCGTGCAGCGGCGGGTCGAGCAGACGTACAGTCACCGGCAGTCCGTCCATCGCCTCGAACAGCTCGACGAAGTCCTGCTTCTGCTGCGGGAGCAGCGCCTTCAGGGCGTCCTCGCGCTCGTCGTCGGTGTCGGCGAGGATCAGCTTCTCGACCATCTCGCGGCGCTCGCCGAGGAACATGTGCTCGGTCCGGCACAGGCCGATGCCCTGGGCGCCGAAGCGGCGGGCGCGCAGCGCGTCCTCGGCGTTGTCGGCGTTGGCCCGTACGCGCAGCCGGCGTACGCGGTCCGCGTAGGCCATGATCCGGTGGACGGCCTGGACGAGCTCGTCGGCGTCGTCGGCGCCCGCGTGCATCCGGCCCTCGAAGTACTCGACGACCGGCGACGGCACGACGGGGACCTCACCGAGGTACACCTTGCCGGTGGAGCCGTCGATGGAGACGACGTCGCCCTCCTCGATGACGGTGCCGTTCACCGTCAGCCGGCGGCGCTTGGTGTCGACCTCGAGCTCCTCGGCGCCGCAGACACAGGTCTTGCCCATGCCGCGGGCGACGACGGCGGCGTGCGAGGTCTTGCCGCCGCGGGAGGTGAGGATGCCCTCGGCGGCGATCATGCCGTCCAGGTCGTCCGGGTTGGTCTCACGGCGGATCAGGATGACCTTCTCGCCGGAACGCGACCACTTGACCGCGGTGTAGGAGTCGAAGACGGCCTTGCCGACGGCCGCGCCCGGGGAGGCGGCGATGCCGCGTCCGAGCAGCTCCGTCTTCGCCTTCTCGTCGAAGCGTGGGAACATCAGCTGCGCGAGCTGGGCGCCGTTGACGCGCTGGAGCGCCTCGGCCTCGTCGATCAGGCCCTGGTCGACGAGCTGGGTGGCGATACGGAAGGCGGCGCCGGCGGTGCGCTTGCCGACACGGGTCTGCAGCATCCAGAGCTGGCCGCGCTCGATGGTGAACTCGATGTCGCAGAGATCCTTGTAGTGGTTCTCCAGCGTCTCCATGATCTGCATCAGCTGGTCGTACGACTTCTTGTCGATGGACTCGAGGTCGGCCAGCGGCACGGTGTTGCGGATACCGGCCACGACGTCCTCGCCCTGCGCGTTCTGCAGGTAGTCGCCGTAGACGCCCTGGTGGCCGGAGGCGGGGTCGCGGGTGAAGGCGACGCCGGTGCCGGAGTCGGGGCCGAGGTTGCCGAAGACCATGGAGCAGATGTTGACGGCCGTGCCGAGGTCGCCGGGGATGCGCTCCTGGCGGCGGTAGAGCTTGGCGCGGTCGGTGTTCCAGGACTCGAAGACCGAGCAGATGGCGAGGTCCATCTGCTCGCGCGGGTCCTGCGGGAAGTCGCGGCCCGCCTCGGACTTGACGATCTTCTTGAACTGCTTGACGAGCTTCTTGAGGTCGGCGGCGTCGAGGTCGGTGTCGACGGTGACCTTCTTGGCGGCCTTGGCGTCCTCGAGGGCCTCCTCGAAGAGGTCGCCGTCCACGCCCAGCACGGTCTTGCCGAACATCTGGATGAGGCGGCGGTAGGAGTCCCAGGCGAAGCGCTCGTCGCCGGCCTGCTGGGCGAGGCCCGCGACCGAGGCGTCGGAGAGACCGATGTTGAGGACGGTGTCCATCATGCCCGGCATCGAGAACTTGGCGCCGGAACGCACGGAGACCAGCAGCGGGTTGTCGGCCTGGCCGAGCTTCTTGCCCATCGTCGTCTCGAGAGCGTCGAGGTGTGCACTCACCTCGTCGCGCAGCGCGGGCGGCTCTTCGCCGCTCTCGAGGTAGACCTTGCACGCCTCGGTGGTGATCGTGAACCCGGGAGGGACCGGAAGACCGAGGTTGGTCATCTCGGCGAGGTTCGCGCCCTTTCCACCGAGCAGGTCCTTGAGCTCTTTGTTGCCCTCGGTGAAGTCGTAGACGAACTTCTGATCTTTGTTTTCCGACACGGGTCTCGACTCCTCGAGGACTCGGTGGCTGCCCTGACGGCGAGGAACATACCCAGATCGAAGGCATCTCGGTACGTCCACTTGCGCGTCATACGGCCTTAACCACTCGTCCGCCAGCAGATCGAAAGTCCCGGCGACTGTCGGGGGCGCCCGAGATTTATTCAACTCTTGAACGGATGATCACGTTACGGTACGCCTGCGCGCCACTATGCATACACAGCGTTACCTGATGCTCCATGGAGCGAACGCCGAAAGGGTGGCACTCAGTGCCACCCTTTGGAAAGTGCAGCCGCTCCGATTTCGCTCATCTGAGCGCACCCCCTATCAGGGGTGGCGAGGATCACGCTGCCGGAGGCGACGGAATTCCATCATCCGGACCGATCGGCGGCTTCCCGTAACACGCCGGGACACACCGGCCGAGGACCTCGAGATCCATGTCCTCCAGGCTCCCGGCCAGCACTCTCGCCCCGGCGAGGCCGACACCGGCAGCAGCGAGGGCACCACCGGCACCGCACAACCGGCGGCCTCCGCCGACCTGGTGCCGTCCGGGGAGTCCTCGACCGCCACGCAGGTGTGCGGCGCGGCCCCGAACCGGTCCGCGGCCCCGGTAGGGGTCGGGGTGCGGCTTGGTATCGATCATGAACAGCATCGCCGAGCACCACGGCATCGTCGCCCACTACGGCGAGTACCTGATCGACACGGTCCCGGCGGGCAGCGTCGACGCCCGCCTCCTCAAAGTCCGCCGCGGCAGCCCGCTGCTGCGCCAGCGCCATCTGACGACCATGTCCACGGGCCGCCCGGTCGAATGGACCGACGACCGCTACGTGGCGGGCAGCGCCAACGCTCAGCCGCCGGACGTGTCGAGTTCGGCCTCGGCGCCGATGCCCGCGCAGTCGTACGGGTCCTTCAGCCAGCCGTCCGGAAGGACCACCCGGTTGTTGCCGGAGGTCCGCCCGCGCGGGCCGTCCGCGCCCGTCGGCCACGGCTGACCCAGATCGAGCGCGTTCAACTGAGCGCCGAGCTCGTCCAGCGACGAGGTGACCGCCAGCTTCTTGCGCATCTCCGAGCCGACCGCGAAACCCTTCAGGTACCAGGCCACGTGCTTGCGGAAGTCGATCACTCCGCGGGACTCGTCGCCGATCCACTCCCCCAGCAGCGTCGCGTGCCGCAGCATCACAGCCGCGACCTCGCGCAGCGTCGGCCGCGCGTAGCCGTCCGGGCGGCCCTCGAAGGCCGCCACCAGGTCGCCGAAGAGCCACGGCCGGCCCAGGCAGCCGCGCCCCACGACCACTCCGTCGCAGCCCGTCTCGCGCATCATCCGCACGGCGTCGTCGGCCGACCAGATGTCGCCGTTGCCCAGCACGGGAATCTCGGGGACGTGCTCCTTGAGGCGGGCGATCGCGTCCCAGTCGGCGGTGCCGCCGTAGTGCTGGGCCGCCGTGCGCCCGTGCAGGGCAATGGCCGTGACGCCCTCCTCGACGGCGATGCGGCCCGCGTCGAGGAAGGTGATGTGGTCGTCGTCGATGCCCTTGCGCATCTTCATGGTGACCGGCAGGTCACCGGCGTTCGTCACGGCTTCGCCCAGGATCGCGCGCAGCAGCGGCCGCTTGTACGGGAGCGCCGAGCCGCCGCCCTTGCGGGTGACCTTGGGGACCGGGCAGCCGAAGTTCAGGTCGATGTGGTCGGCCAGGCCCTCGTCCACGATCATGCGCACCGCCTTGCCGACGGTGACCGGGTCCACCCCGTACAACTGGATCGAGCGCGGCGTCTCGGTCGCGTCGAAGTGGATGAGTTGCATGGTCTTCTCGTTGCGCTCGACCAGCGCCCGCGTGGTGATCATCTCGCTGACGAACAGGCCCTTGCCGCCCGAGAACTCCCTGCACAGGGTACGGAAGGGCGCGTTGGTGATACCGGCCATGGGCGCGAGGACCACCGGCGGCTGCACGGCGTGCGGGCCGATCCGGAGCGTGTTCGTGGAGGCGGGGGCGAGCGTGGTCATTCGCCCATTGTCTCGCACCGGCGGCGGTGCGGGGGCGGGCGGTGGCGAGGGGCTTGGGCGGGGTGCCGACGGGAGGGCCGGGTGGGGGTGCGGGCGGCGGCGCATGCGCAGGGGCCCGGACCGCGTGATGCGGTCCGGGCCCCTGCGTACGGATCAGGCCTGGGCCTGGCTCTCCTGCGGCGCCGCCGCGCCGTCGTTCTGCGGCTCGGCCTCCGACGCGACATCGAGGGCGCGCTCGCGCATCTTGCGCACGAGCTCCTGCTTCAGGTCCTCCGACGCCTTGCGGTCGACGTCGCGGGTGAGACCGCTCGCCTGCTGTTCGGCGCGGGACATCTTCTTGCGCTGTCCACCGACACCGAGAAGGTTGTTACGGCTCTTGGCCATGGGGTTCTCCCATCGTGGGTGAGAAGTGACTCGGGAAACGTCTGACGGGGGCGGGAGACCGCCGCCCTCTCACTCGTAGATCTGGAAGAACGAAGACATGGCCTGACGGTACCGCGTCCTCGATGCGGTCGGCAGCCACTTTTCGCTGCGGCGCCCGCCGCGGGCGCCGCGGCGGGCGCTCGCGCACCGGCGACGGGGTCTCCGCAGTCACCCGCGTTCACCGGCATTCACCGGCATTCATCGTCATTCACTCACGCGAGTGAATGACAGCTGACAGATATTGCGATCTGTCATCCGTCATGTCACTGTTGTCGGTGTCACTCGAACCCACTCCTTGGGAGCCCCCTGATGACCACCACCACCGCGCCTGCTTCCCGCGCCCTCGGCTCCACCGGCCCGAGGGTCTTCCCTCTCGGCCTCGGCTGCATGGGCATGTCCGCTCTGTACGGCAGCGCCGACCGCACCGAGTCGGAGGCGACCGTCCATGCCGCGCTCGACGCGGGCGTCACCCTGCTCGACACGGGCGACTTCTACGGGATGGGGCACAACGAGCTGTTGATCAACGAGGCGCTGCGCACCGCCCCCGCGGCCGCTCGCGAAAAGGCCCTGGTCAGCGTCAAGTTCGGTGCGCTGCGCACCGTCGAGGGCGGCTTCACCGGTATCGACGGCAGGCCGGCCGCGGTCAAGAACTTCGCGGCGTACAGCCTCCAGCGGCTCGGCACGGACCACATCGACGTCTACCGGCTCGCCCGCCTCGACCCCGACGTTCCCATCGAGGAGACGGTGGGCGCGATCGCCGAGCTGGTCGAGGCGGGCCATGTGCGGCACATCGGCCTGTCGGAGGTCGGCGCGGAGACCATCCGCCGCGCGGCGTCCGTCGCTCCGATCGCCGATCTCCAGATCGAGTACTCGCTGATATCGCGCGGCATCGAGAAGGAGATCCTGCCGGCCGTCCGCGAGCTCGGCATAGGCGTCACCGCGTACGGGGTGCTGTCGCGCGGTCTGATCAGCGGCCACTTCTCCCGCGACCGGGAGCTGGGCCCCGGCGACTTCCGCGGGATGAGCCCCCGCTTCCAGGGCGACAACCTCCACCGCAACCTGGAGCTGGTCGACCGGCTGCGCGCGGTGGCCGACGGCAAGGGGATCAGCGTCGCGCAGACGGCGATCGCCTGGGTGCTCTCCCGCGGCGAGGACATAGTGCCCCTGATCGGCGCCCGCACCCGCGCCCGGCTCGAGGAGGCGCTGGGCGCCCTGGAGGTCACCCTGACCGATGCCGACCTGGCGGCGATCGAGGAGGCCGTACCGGCCGACGCGGCGGCCGGCGAGCGGTACCCGGCAGCACAGATGGCCCACCTGGACAGCGAGAACTGAGCCGCGCGGTACCGTCTCGGTGCCCCCTGTTCAGCGAAAGGCACCAGCCGCCATGACGCCCGAAGCACTGACCCCCGAGCGCATCCTCGAAGCCACCGAGGACGTGCTGCGCCGGTACGGCCCGGCGAAGGCCACGGTCGTGGACGTGGCCCGGGCCCTGGGTGTCAGCCACGGCAGCGTCTACCGCCACTTCCGCACCAAGGCCGCGCTGCGGGAGGCGGTCACGGAGCGCTGGCTGCACCGGACGGTGGACGAGCTGGCGAAGATCGCCGGCGGCTCGGAGCGGCCCGCGCCGGAGAAGCTGCGCCAGTGGCTGTCGACGCTCTTCGAGGCGAAGCGGCGGAAGGCGGGCGCCGACCCCGAGCTGTTCGAGACCTTCGGCGTACTGATCGGCGAGAACAGCACCGTGGTGGAGGAGCACATCGCCGACCTGGTCGGGCAGTTGAGTGGGATCGTCGAAGAGGGCGTGCAGACACACCAGTTCATGCTGGTGGAGCCGCAGGGCGCGGCGCGGGCGGTGTTCGACGCGACGACCCGCTTCCACGATCCGGCCTATGCGCCCGAGTGGTCGAAGCCGGGAATCGACGCGGAGTTCGCGGCGGTCGCGGACCTCTGCCTGCGCGGCCTCACGGCCCGCCCTGCGGACAAGCCCGCGGGCTGAGGCAAGCCGGCAGGCGCGACAGCCGCGCGGTCTCGGGGCCACGGGCGACCGGGTTCGATGGGGCAGGGCATCAGACCCCTGAGCCCTCACGCCGCAGAGCCCTGCGCCTCTCAAGCCTCCGAGGCCGCCGGGCCCTCGGCCAGGCGCCGGGGCCGCCGAACCGCGTTCGCCTGCCGCCACGCGCTGCCGGGCCGCGCCGCAGGACCCACGCCGTACGGCCTGCGCCCCGCCGCAGAGCGGGCCGCGGTGCGGAGCCCCCGGCAGGGCCCCGGGGCAGGGGCAGCCGGACCCGCGTCCGCATGGTGTTGCGCGCCGCCCGCCACGCCACAGGACCCACGCCGTACGACCTGCGCCTCTCAAGCCTCCCGGGGCCGCCGAACCCGCGTCCGCCTGGCGCCCCACGCCGCCGGGCCGCGACGCAGGGGCCCAGCCCGACCGGGCCTCACGCCGTACGGCCGCCCACGGCCCCGAGCCCTCACGGCCGCCAGGGCCGTCACGGCCCCCACGGCGGTGCCGCCGGGCTCAGCCCTCACCGGCCGTCGGGTCGACGGTCGCCTGGTGGGCCTGGGTCAGGTGTTCCTCGGCCTTGAGCCACGGCAGGAACTGCGCGTTCTTGCGCCAGTCGCAGGTGCCGCAGCTCAACTGCCGCTGCATCCCCGCCTTTTCCACCCGTACCACGTGTTCGCGTCCGTGCTGGTCCCATCTGCGAACCTTGCTGGTCGTCATGGACGGCATATGTGCCTCCTGTGCCTGGCCTGCCTGTACCTCGGCCTGCCTGTGGGTGCGCGCGGGCCCAGTGTGCACGAAGCCCCCGGTTCCGTTACCCGGAACCAGGGGCTTCGAACGCTGTGAACGCGCCGGAGGCCGGGCGTCAGCAGCCCAGCAGACGGCTGCCCAGGTAGCCCTGGATCTGGTCGAGGGAGACACGCTCCTGCTTCATCGTGTCGCGCTCGCGCACGGTCACCGCGTTGTCGTCGAGGGTGTCGAAGTCGACGGTCACGCAGAACGGGGTGCCGATCTCGTCCTGGCGGCGGTAGCGGCGGCCGATGGCGCCCGCGTCGTCGAACTCGATGTTCCAGTTCTTGCGCAGGTCGGCGGCGAGGCCCTTGGCCTTCGGGGAGAGCTGCGGGTTGCGGCTCAGCGGCAGCACCGCGACCTTGACCGGCGCGAGGCGCGGGTCGAGGCGCATCACGGTGCGCTTCTCCATGACGCCCTTGGCGTTGGGCGCCTCGTCCTCGTTGTACGCGTCGAGCAGGAAGGCCAGCATGGCGCGGCCGACACCGGCCGCCGGCTCGATGACGTACGGCGTCCAGCGCTCGCCGGCCTCCTGGTCGAAGTACGACAGGTCGGTGCCGGAGGCCTTGGAGTGCGCGGTGAGGTCGTAGTCGGTGCGGTTGGCGACGCCCTCGAGCTCGCCCCACTCGCTGCCGCCGAACTGGAAGCGGTACTCGATGTCGGCCGTGCGCTTCGAGTAGTGGGAGAGCTTCTCCTGCGGGTGCTCGAACCAGCGCATGTTCTCCTCACGGAGACCCAGGTCGCGGTACCAGTTCCAGCGCTGGTCCATCCAGTACTGCTGCCACTCCTCGTCCTCGCCCGGCTTGACGAAGAACTCCATCTCCATCTGCTCGAACTCGCGGGTGCGGAAGATGAAGTTGCCCGGAGTGATCTCGTTCCGGAACGACTTGCCCATCTGCGCGATGCCGAACGGCGGCTTCTTGCGCGAGGTCTGCTGCACCTGGCCGAAGTTGGTGAAGATGCCCTGGGCGGTCTCGGGGCGCAGGTAGGCGACCGAGCCGGAGTCCTGGGTCGGGCCGAGGTGGGTCGAGAGCAGACCGGAGAACTGCTTGGGCTCGGTGAAGGTGCCCTTGTTGCCGCAGTTGGGGCAGTTCAGGTCGGCGAGGCCGTTCTCGGGGGCGCGGCCGTGCTTCTCCTCGTACGCCTCCTCCAGGTGGTCGGCGCGGTAGCGCTTGTGGCAGGAGGTGCACTCGGTCAGCGGGTCGGTGAAGGTGGCGACGTGGCCGGAGGCCTCCCAGACCTCGGTGGCCAGGATCACCGACGAGTCGATCCCGACGACGTCCTCGCGCGAGGTGACCATGTAGCGCCACCACTGGCGCTTGATGTTCTCCTTGAGCTCGACACCCAGCGGTCCGTAGTCCCAGGCGGCCTTCTGACCGCCGTAGATCTCGCTGCAGGGGTAGACAAAGCCACGGCGCTTGCTCAGGTTGACGATCGTATCGATCTTGTCGGCGGCCACGGTGCTCTCTTCATTACGACGACGACGAACGGAGAATGACTCAGGTTACCGGCGGCGGCACCCCCGGGATCAAATCGGATCGGACGGAGGTGCGGGACGGACGTTTATTGACAATCGTTTCCGTCTTTGTTGAAAATGAGTGTCATGAACGTACGACGCCTCATACCCACCGCCGCCACCGCCGGAGCAGTCACGCTCGGTCTCCTGGCCGTTTCCGCCTGCTCCACCTCCGACGCCGCGAGCGTCGACGGCGACGGCAGGCTGAAGGTCGCCGCGTCGTTCTACCCCATGCAGTATCTCGCCGAACAGATAGGTGGTGACAAGGTCTCCGTCACCACTCTCACCAAGCCGGGCGTCGAGCCGCACGACCTGGAGCTCAAGCCCCGCCAGACCGCCGAGCTGAACGACTCCGGTCTGATCCTCTACCTCAAGGGCGTCCAGCCCGCCGTCGACAAGGCCATCGACCAGAGCAGCGTGAAGTACAAGGTGGACGCCACCACGCTCACGCACCTGGAGAACTTCGACACCTCCGGCGGCCACGACCACGGTCACGAAGAGGCCGGTCACGAAGAGGCGGGCCATGAGGAGGCCGGACACGAAGAGGCCGGACACGAAGAGCACGAGGCCGAGGCCGGCGCCGACCCGCACATCTGGCTCGACCCGGTGAAGTACGCCGAGGTCGCCAAGGGCGTCGGCGCCCAGATGGCGAAGGCCGACCCGGACCACGCCGCGGACTACAAGAAGAACACCGACGCGCTGGTCGCCAAGCTCACCGCCCTCCACACCGACTTCGAGCAGGGCCTGAAGAACTCGGCCACGAAGACGTTCATCACGACCCACTCCGCCTTCGGCTACCTCGCCGAGCGCTACGGCCTGGAGCAGGAGGGCATCGCGGGCGTCGACCCCGAGTCCGAGCCCAGCCCGGCGCGGATCAAGGAGCTCCAGACGATCGCGAAGAAGGACAAGGTCACCACCGTCTTCTTCGAGACGCTGGCCAGCGACAAGACCGCGAAGACCCTCGCCAAGGACACCGGCCTGAAGACCGACGTCCTCGACCCGCTCGAGGGAATCACGGACCGGTCGAAGGGCGATGACTACCTCGAGGTCATGCGCTCGAACCTCGCCGCGCTGCAGAAGGCCCTCGGCGCGAAGTGACGCAGTACCACCAGGAGAGGCGGCCCCCCATGAGCACCGAGCCGGTCATTTCCGTCCGCGGAGCCCGGGCCACGCTCGGCTCGCGGCCCGTCCTGCGCGGCATCGATCTCACCGTGGACCGCGGTGAGGTCGTCGCCCTGCTCGGCGCCAACGGGTCCGGCAAGTCCACCGCCGTCCGCTCGGTGATCGGCCAGGTGCCGCTCACCGAGGGCCGGATCGACCTGTTCGGCACGGAGCTGCGCCGTTTCCGGCAGTGGGCGCGGGTCGGCTACGTGCCGCAGCGCACGACCGCCGCGAGTGGTGTGCCCGCGACGATCCGCGAGGTCGTCGCCTCCGGCAGGCTCTCGCGTGCCCGCTTCGGGCTGCCCTCGCGCGGTGACAGGGCCGCCGTCCAGCGCGCCATCG
Organism: Streptomyces sp. NPDC002835; assembly: GCF_053591995.1. NCBI lineage: Bacteria > Bacillati > Actinomycetota > Actinomycetes > Kitasatosporales > Streptomycetaceae > Streptomyces > Streptomyces sp. NPDC002835. Next base: position 108,055 of record NZ_JBSFUW010000001.1, read on the forward strand.
AGCTGGTGGGCCTCGGCGACCGCGCCGGGGACTCCGTGAGCGCCCTGTCCGGCGGCCAGCACCAGCGGGTGCTGATCGCGCGGGCGCTCGCCGCCGAACCCGAGCTGCTGATCATGGACGAGCCGATGGCCGGGGTCGACCTGGCCAGCCAGGAGGTGCTGGCGGGGACGCTGCGTACGCAGGTCGCCGCCGGTACGACGGTGCTGCTGGTGCTGCACGAGCTGGGACCGCTGGAGCCGCTCATCGACCGCGCCGTGGTGCTGCGCGACGGCTGCGTGGTCCATGACGGGCCGCCCCCGGAGGCCGTCGGCCAGCACGCCCTGCCGGGCCACGACCACGTACATCCGCACGCGGCCGACGAGCCGCTCCGCACGGGACTGCTCACATGATCATGGAAATGCTGGAATCCGCGTTCATGCAGCGCGCGCTGCTGGCGGCACTGCTGGTCGGCATCACCGCCCCCGCCGTCGGCATCTATCTGGTGCAGCGCCGGCAGGCCCTGATGGGGGACGGAATCGGCCATGTCGCGATGACCGGCGTCGGCCTCGGCTTCCTGATGTCGACCAACCCCATCTGGATGGCGACGCTGGTCTCGATCGTCGGCGCCGTGCTGATGGAGCTCATCCGCACCTACGGCCGCACCCGCGGCGACATCGCGCTGGCCATGCTGTTCTACGGCGGCATGGCGGGCGGTGTCCTGCTGATCGAGCTCTCGGACACCGGCTCCACGGCCAACCTCACCACCTATCTCTTCGGCTCCCTCTCGACGGTCTCCGACCAGGACGTCGTCGCGATCGTGCTGCTCGCGGCGTTCGTGGTGGCGGTGTCGCTGGGTCTGCGGCGGCAGCTGTTCGCCGTCAGCCAGGACGAGGAGTTCGCCCGGGTCACCGGACTGCCGGTGCGGGCGCTGAACCTGCTGGTCGCCGTCACCGCGGCGGTCACGGTCAGCGTCGCCATGCGGGTCGTCGGCCTGCTGCTGGTGAGCGCCCTGATGGTGGTCCCGGTGGCCGCCGCCCAGCAGATCTCGCGCTCCTTCAAGGCGACGTACGCGCTGTCGGTCGCCATCGGCGTGGCGGTCGCCCTGGCCGGAACCACGACCTCCTACTACCAGGACGTGCCGCCGGGGGCGACGATCGTGATGCTCGCCATCGCCGTGTTCGTCGTGCTGACCGCGCTGGCCACACCACTGGCACGGCGGCGGGCGAAGGCCATGGAGGCGAGCGGCGCGGGCGGCGCGGGCAGGGCCGAGTGCACCGTCGACGTTCCGGGTACGCGACGCCCGGGCGACGACGTCAAGGTCTGAGCCCGGCAGGGGGGCGCGCTCCCCTGCCCGGAACGGGTCCGCGCGCGGGCCTGGCACAATGGCCCGACGTATGTGCGGGCCAAGCGAGGAGGCACCTGTGACCACGGCGCCAACCGGCGGGAACACCGCCCCGGTACGAGGCCGGTCGACCCGGCAGCGGGCCGCGGTGGCGGCGGCGCTCGACGAGGTCGATGAGTTCCGCAGTGCGCAGGAGCTGCACGACATGCTCAAGCACCGCGGCGACTCGGTGGGCCTGACGACGGTCTACCGCACGCTGCAGTCGCTCGCCGACGCGGGCGAGGTCGACGTGCTGCGCACCAGCGAGGGCGAGTCGGTGTACCGGCGCTGCTCGACCGACGACCACCACCACCATCTGGTGTGCCGGACGTGCGGCAAGGCGGTCGAGGTCGAGGGCCCGGCGGTGGAGCAGTGGGCGGAGTCGATCGCGGCGCAGCACGGCTATGTGAGCGTGGCCCACACGGTCGAGATCTTCGGCACCTGCGCGGAGTGCGCGGCGAAGACCGGCTGACCTGTACGACGGTGGCCCGCACGCCCGCTCCCGGCGGGGGTGCGGGCCACTGTCGTACGCCGGGTCAGAGGTCGAGGCAGTCGTAGGTCCCGTCGTCGTCACGGCCGCCGGAGCTGAGCCGGGCCAGGAACGCGACGGCCGCGAAGTGCGCGGCGCTGCCGCCGGCGCGCACGCCCATGCCTTCTCCGGCGCCTACTACGGCGCCTTCTCCAGATGCCTTTCGAGCAGGGTCCTCGGCCGCTCCGTGCCGGCCGGTTCCGTCACGCCCCGCTTGGGCAGCACCATGACTCTGATGCTGTGCCTGTCGCCGGTGAGGAGGACGAACACGTCGTCGGTCTCCGCGTAACGCGCGTACCCCGCCCAGTTGGTGGTGGCGTCGGCGTCGCGGGTGGTCAACCGGATGCCGCTGTCGTCGACGACGGCACGGAACTCGCCCTGCCGGGCGGCCGGCTGGTGCAGCTGGCGTCCCTGTACCCACGGCAGCAGGTACAGGCAGGCGAAGGCGAGGACGCCGGCGCCCATCATGAGCCACAGCCGCCAGGTCATCGCGTTCATCAGCACGAGGTACCCGAAGCAGACAGTGCACAGCACGCCGGCGAAATGCAGCAGTCGCCGCATGCGGCGGCCGACGGGCGTGGCCCGCGTACGGGCCCGCAGGGCGGAGACCATGTCACGGGCCATCGGCACGTAGACCAGTTCCACCGGCTGTCCCACCTGCTGACGCTCCACCTCGGCCATGGGCCCTCCCCGGTCCGCCGACGAGCTGTGATCGTAGCGGCCGGACCGGACCCGGGCCGCGCCGTGCCCGGCGCGTACGCCGCGGCCGGTGTCCGGGGCCCGGCCGCACCGTGCCGTACCGCGCTGTGCGGCCCGGTGGGTCAGGAGGCCGGGGTGTCGGGGCGTCCGCGCATCGCCTCGAGCTCCTCGTTCGGGATCGCGCCGCCGAAGCGGCGGTCGCGCTGGGCGTATTCGAGGCAGGCGCGCCACAGGTCGCGGCGGTCGAAGTCGGGCCACAGCACGTCCTGGAACACCATCTCGGCGTAACTGGACTGCCAGATCAGGTAGTTCGAGATGCGCTGCTCGCCGCTGGGGCGCAGGAAGAGGTCGACGTCCGGCATGTCCGGGTAGTAGAGGTACTTCTGGAAGGTCTTCTCGTTGACCTTCGACGGGTCGAGCCGGCCGGCCGCCACATCGCGCGCGAGGGCCTGCGCCGCGTCCGCGACCTCGGCCCGGCCGCCGTAGTTGACGCAGAAGTACAGGGTCATCGCGTCGTTGCCGACCGTCTGCTCCTGCGCGACCTGGAGCTCCTGGACGACGGACTTCCACATCTTGGGCATACGGCCGACCCAGCGGATCCGGATGCCGAGCTCGTCCATCTCGTCACGGCGGCGGCGGATGACGTCACGGTTGAAGTTCATCAGGAAGCGCACCTCGTCGGGCGAGCGCTTCCAGTTCTCGGTGGAGAAGGCGTAGAGGGAGAGGTTCTTGACGCCCATCTCCAGGCAGCCCTTGAGCACGTCCAGCACGACGCCCTCGCCGACCTTGTGGCCCTCGGTGCGGGGCAGGCCCCGCTCCTTGGCCCAGCGGCCGTTGCCGTCCATGACGCACGCCACGTGGTTCGGCACCAGGTCGGCCGGGATCCTGGGCGGGCGGGCGCCGGAGGGGTGCGGCTCGGGGACCTTGTACTCGCGGCGGGACCGGCCCAGGATTCCGCGTCGTGCCATGCGGTTCACATCTCCTATTTCGCTGCTTCGCTACTTCTCTACGTACCGCAGGGAGCGCAGGCCGCGCTCCAGGTGCCAGTGCAGATAGGCGGACACCAGCCCGCTGCCCTCCCTGACGTGGCGTGCCTCGCACGCGTCCGCGGTCGGCCAGTCACCGGTCAGCAGCGCGCTGAGCAGCCCGACGGCCTCCGCAGAGGGTACGACGCTGCCGGGCACCCGGCAGTCGCCGCATATGACGCCGCCGGCGGCCACCGAGAAGAACCGGTTGGGCCCGGGCAGCCCGCAGCGGGCGCAGTCGTCGAAGCTGGGGGCGTAGCCGTTGACGGCGAGGGAACGCAGCAGGAACGCGTCGAGCACCAGGTTCGGCGCGTGCTCGCCCCGCGACAGCGTGCGCAGCCCGCCGACGAGCAGCAGATACTGCTGCACGGCCGGCTCGCCCTCGTGGTCGGTGAACCGCTCGGCGGTCTCCAGCATGGCCGTGCCGGCGGTGTAGCGGGCGTAGTCGGTGACGATGCCGCTGCCGTACGGGGCGATGGTCTCCGACTGGGTGCACAGCGGCAGCCCGCGCCCGATCAGCTCGCTGCCGCGCGCGAAGAACTGCACGTCGACGTGGGAGAACGGTTCGAGCCTGGCCCCGAACTTGGACTTGGTCCGCCGCACTCCCCGCGCAACGGCCCGCACCCGGCCGTGACCGCGGGTGAGCAGCGTGATGATGCGGTCCGCCTCACCCAGCTTCTGGGTGCGCAGGACGACGCCGTCATCACGGAACAGGCTCATGGCCCCATTCTCCCGTACCGGGGACGGCACCCGGTCCCGGGTCGGTCAAGGCACGATGCGTTCCTCGAGGCGAACGGTCACGGTGTCGCCGGCCTCCTTGCCGATGGCCCTGCGCACGTCGGCCTTGACGGGCAGCTTGTGCCTGCCGTCACCGAGGGCCATGAACGAGCTCCGGAAAGGATGCCCGTCGATGGTCCCGCGGACCTTGACGAGCCCTCGCGTCCCGAAGTACTCGACGGACTCGGGCCAGACCAGGTAGGTCCAGCCGCCCTCGGCGGGGCTCTTCTGCAGCATGGCGGTGAATTCCTTGTCCATGACAGGTGGACCGCCGAGCGGGCCGGAACTCATCGGCCGGGCGGCGGTGGCCCCGCGGGCGGGCGGTGGTGGCCCGGCCGGCGGGCGCCCCGCGGCTGCGGGGGCGGCGGCCCGGCGAGCAGCACTGTTATGACGGAATAAAGAATTCCCTTCTCCACGCACACGGGCCCGCCGAAACACAATTCACCTTTCAACCTTTCCCGGCCGCTGAAACAACTTGGCCGAAGCCCGACCACGTGTCAGAATTGACGCGGCCGCAGACGAACGGGGGTTCGTGGCCACGGGGGACGGGGGAAAGGTCCCTTCTGCAACGTGTGCGCCCGACCATGCGCACCGCCGACAAGCCCACGGGTGACCGCAGCGGCTCATTTCGCCATGCGCAATTCCCGTATTCACGGTTTGGATTCTGGTGATAGCGGAAGAAGTTTACGATCTCGTACTGGATGATCTCTTCATCCGACTCGACCAACTGGTTCCTGGCAGTTCGCTCTACCTGAAGATCGAGGGTCTCAATCCAGCAGGTTCCGTCAAACTCAAGACGGCGATCGCGCTCGTCGCGGACGCCGAGAAGCAGGCCGAGAAGAGCGGGCGCGCCTTTCCGCGCACCCGGCTGATCGAATCGACGTCGGGGAACCTCGGCATCGCGCTGGCCATGGTGTGCGCGGCGAAGGGCTACGCACTCACCTGTGTCACCGACCCGAACGCCAACCGCCAGTCCGTCCGGCTGATGCAGGCGCTCGGCGCGGAGGTCGTCGTGATCGACGTGCCCGACACGAACGGCGGATATCTCCAGTCGCGCATCGACTACATCGGTGAACGGCTGCGCCGCGAACCGCAGTTGTACTGGCTGAACCAGTACGCCAACCCGGCGGGGCCCGAGGCCCACCGGGACCGCACCGGGCGGGCCATCTTCGAGCACATCGGCCACGCCGACTACGTCTTCATCGGCGCGGGCACCACCGGGACGCTGATGGGCTGCGGCGCCTATCTGCGCCGGCACAGCCCGGCCACCCGCGTCATCGCCGTCGACACGGTCGGCTCCGTGACCTTCGGCGGCCCTCCCGCGCGCCGGCACATTCCGGGACTCGGCACCAGCAGACGGCCGGAGATATTCGACCGGGACATGGTGGACGACCTGATTCTGGTGCCCGAATCGGCGTCCGTCGAGATGTGCCGGATGCTCGCCAGGGAACGCGGCCTGCTCTTCGGCGGATCGACCGGGACGGTGCTCTTCGCCGTACAGGAAGCGGCGAAACATATTCCGGAGGGGAGCACGGTGGTCGCCGTGTCCCCGGATTTCGGGGACCGCTATCTCGACACCCTCTACGACGACCAATGGGTGGCCGAGCGCGGGCTCGGAACAATCGACAACGAAATACCTCGGGCGCACGCCTGAGAAGGGGGAGAAATGTTCGACTTCAGTATTGTCACGGGCAAGGCGGTCGGGGAAATCCTGCGGGATTCCCGCGCCGCGGTCATCGACATCGTGGAGCGCGCCTACCGGGCACACGACCGGGGCGACTCGGTCAATCCCGACAGCTACTTCCTGCGGTTCCCCGACAAGCCCGACTCGCGGATCATCGCCCTGCCCGCCTACCTCGGTGACGACGTACAGCTCGCCGGCATCAAGTGGATCGCCAGCTTCCCCCGGAACACCGCGTCCGGCCTGCCGCGTGCCTCCGCGGTCCTCGTGCTCAACGACTACGAGACCGGCTACCCGGTCGCCTGCCTGGAGGCGGCGGGGATCAGCGCGGCCCGCACCGCCGCGTCCGCCGCCGTCGCCGCCCGGACCCTGCGGCCCGGTGGTTACCGCGGCACCACGGTCGCCGTGGTGGGCGGCGGGGTCATCGCCCGCAACATCTGCGACTACCTGCACGCGGCCGGCTGCGCCCCGGACTCCTATCTGGTGCACGACATCGACGAGGCGTCCGGCCAGGCGCTCGCCGACCACGTGCGCGCCACCCAGGACCGGGCCGCCTCGTTCACCGCCGACCTGGACACGGCCCTGGCGGCCGAGACCGTGGTGTTCGCCACGACGGCGCTCGCGCCGTACGTCACCAAGCCGTTCGGGCCGGGTCAGCTGGTGCTCAACATCTCGCTGCGCGACCTGGCGCCCGAAGTGGTCCTGGCGGCCGACAACGTCCTGGACGACGTCGACCACTGTCTGAAGGCCGACACCTCGCCGCATCTGGCCGAACAGCTCTCCGGTTCCCGCGCGTTCGTGACCGGCACCCTCGCCGGTGTGCTGAGCGGCGAGGCGGAGCTCTCCGCGGACCGGCCGGTGATCTTCTCACCGTTCGGCCTCGGCGTCCTCGACCTGGCCGTCGGCGCCCATGTGCTCGCCGAGGCGCACCGCGGCGGCACGGCCCTGCCGGTGCCGGACTTCTTCGGGGAGACGAGCCGGTGGTGACCACACATCCCCGCGGTACCAGCGGCTCCAAAGCCGTGGCGGCGCCGGTACCGGGCTCCCTCGTGATCGTCGGTCTCGGATCCCGCGGCCTCGGCGTACTGGAGCGGCTGGTCGCCCATGCCGTCGCCGACCCGTTCCCGCTCGTGGTGCACCTGGTGGACCCGGCGGTCGCGGGACCGGGCTTCCACCGCGCGGACCAGCCCGACCATCTGCTGCTGAACACCGTCTGCGCACAGCTCACGGCGTTCGCCGACGCGGACATGGTGGACGGCCCCGTACTACCGGCCGGGCCGTCGCTGCACGAGTGGTGCCAGGAGCGCGATCTGCGGCTCGGCGAGGACGGCTTCACCGTCCGGCCGGGCCGGGGCCGGCGGATCAGGCCCAACGACTTCCTGCCCCGCCGGCTGCTGAGCGAGTACCTCGCCTGGGCGGCCGAGCGGATCACGGAAGCGGCGCCCGACTGCCTCACTCTGGTACGCCACACCACCACGGCGGTCGACGTCCTCGCCGGCACAGACACGGGCGAGGACAGCGAGAGCGACGGCGAGACCGTGGTGCTCGCCGACGGCGAACGGATCACGGCCGACGCCGTCTTCGTCACGGTCGGGCACCACTCGCTCCGCCTGCCCGCGCCGCCCGCCGCCGACCCCCGGCTGATCACCCGCCCGTACCCGCTGCCCGACGCGGTCGGCACCGTCGCCCCGGGCGACCGGGTCGCCGTGCTGGGTACGGGCCTGACGGCCATGGACGTGATCGCCACCCTCACCGTGGGGCGCGGCGGCCGCCATGTCCGCGACGGGGAGCGGCTGCGGTACGAGCCCGGCGGGCGCGAGCCGCTGATCGTGCTGGCCAACCGTTCCGGGCTGCCGGCCCGGAGCCGGCCGCATCTGAATCCCGGCCGGGTCCGTCCCGTACCGCTCGTGCTCACGGTGTCCCGCCTCGCCGCCCTGCGCGCCGGACGGCCGGGCGGCCGGCTCCGTTTCACCGAGGACGTGCTGCCGCTCGTCGTCGCCGAGATGGAACTCGCCTGGTACCGCACGCTACTGGCCCGCGAAACGGACGGCGGCGCGGCGCGGGCCGCCGCCGAACTGGCCTCTGGCGTGGGCGACTTCGGCCACGACCGGCTGCTCGCCGAGCTGCGCGCCCGCTTCGGCCCGTCCCCCGTCCGCGACCTGCTGGCCGGCGTCACGGACCCGAAGGCGCACGGCGACGGCCCGCCCGCCCGCTCCTGGCCCGGTCACCGCGAGTACACCGCGTCCTTCACGGCCGAGGTGGCGGGCGATCTCGCCGAGGCACGGGCGGGCCTGGGCGTCAGCCCTCTCAAAGAGGCCCTGGAGGTCCTGCGCGACCACCGCGACGTCCTGCGCGCCGCCGTCGACGCGCCGGGCCTGGACGACGAGTCGCTCGCGCACTTCTTCCGCGCCGTCGCCCCACTGGTGAACCGCCTGGTCATCGGCCCGCAGCTGGACCGCTCCGCGGAGCTGCTCTCCCTCATCGAGGCGGGAGTGGTACGGATCGGCCCCGGCCCGGCCCCGAAGGTCGTCCCACCGGCCGGCAACGGCCCCTGGCGGCTGGAGTCGACGCTGCTGGAGCGTCCGGCCGCCGAGGAGGTCGACCATGTGGTGCACGCCCATGTGACCGAGCCGGTGGCCGAGCGGGTGCCCGGTTCGCTGCTGCGGAGGCTGGTCGAGTCCGGCCGCGTCCGCACCCGCACCGCCGGCGAAGTGCCGCTGCCGGGGCTGGAGGTGGACCGGCACGGGCGGAGCGTCGGCCGGACCGGGCGGACCGAGCCGCGCCTGTTCTTCCTGGGCCCGCACACCGAGGGCTCCAGCTACTACAACCACTACGTCCCGTCCCCCGGCGCGCCCTCGCGTGCGCTGCTGGACGCGGAACTGGCCCTCGCCACGGCGCTGCCGTCACCGACCGACAGGCTGCCGTCACCGACCGACGAGAGGAACCGATGAGCAACAGCGAGAAGTACAGCCCCTGGACGCACGCCTACCACGCGGAGACCCGGGCCGCGCAGGGCGACGGCTGGCGCTCCCCCACCACCGGCGCCGTGCCGCCCGCCATCAGCCTGGGCGCCACCTTCGCCCGGGACGACCAGTACCGCACCCCGGCCGGGTTCGCCTATCTGCGCGACCAGGGCGCACCGGGGTACGAGCAGGTCGAGGACGTGGTGGCGGGCCTGGAGGGCGGCTCGCGGGCGCTGGTGTTCTCGTCCGGCATGGCCGCGGCGACCGCCGTCTTCCAGGTGCTGCCCGCCGGCTCCCGGGTCGTCGTGCCGCGGACGATGTACTTCGGGCTCACCAAGTGGCTCCTGGAGTTCGGCCCGGACCGCGGTCTCGACGTGGTCCAGGTCCCGATGGACGACCTGGACGCGGTCGCCTCGGCGGTGGCCGCGGCGCCGACCGCCCTGGTGTGGGCCGAGTCCCCGGCGAATCCCACCTGGACGGTGACGGACATCGCGGCGGTGGGCGCGGTGGCGCGCGAGGCGGGCGCCCTGTTCGGCGTCGACAACACGGTGCCGACCCCGGTGCACACGCGGCCGTTCGAGCTGGGCGCCGACATCGTCATGCACTCCGGCACCAAGTACCTCAACGGCCATACCGATGTGGTGGCCGGTCTGCTGGTACTGGCGCCCTCGCCGGGCGAGCGGGCCGACGCCCTGTGGCAGCGGCTGGAGCTGCACCGCCGGCTCACCGGCCCGATCCTCGGCCCGCTGGAGACCTATCTGCTGATGCGGGGGATACGCACCCTCTTCCCCCGTATGCGGCAGATCTCGGCCACCGCGCTGGCACTCGCCGAGCACTTCGCCGACCATCCGCTGATCCGCAAGGTCGCCTATCCGGGGCTGCCCGGCGGCCCCGGGCACGACATCGCCGCACGTCAGATGACCGGCGGGTTCAGCGGAATGCTCTCCCTGCACGTGGCCGGGGAATGGCAGCGCTCGCTGCGCGCCGCCCAGCACTGCGAGCTGTTCATTCGCGCCACTTCGCTGGGCGGGGTGGAAAGCCTGATCGAACACCGATACACCTTCGAGGGGCCGGGCAGCACCTCCCCCCAGGACATGCTCCGTATCTCGGTGGGACTGGAGAACCCGGCGGATCTCGTCGCAGACCTCGAACAGGCCCTGGAGCGGGCCGTGAAGGAAGACCGTTGAGCCGTGACATCCGCACCCCCCGCACCCCGGCGTCCGGCACCCCGCCGGACGTCGGCCCGGCGCCGGACGAGCCCGCGCCGGACGGCGCCGAGCAGAGCGCGGCCGAGCAGAGCGCGGCCGAGCACAGAGACGCCGGCCGAGGCGACGCCGGCGAGGGCGCGGCCGAGCAGGTCGCGGCCGGCGCGGGCAAGGGCACCGGCTTCTGGCGCGACATGTCCGTCTCCGCCGTCCTGGCCGGATTCGTCGCCGTCGTCGTCTCCTACTCGGGGCCGCTGGTCATCGTGCTGGCGGCCGCGTCGGCCGGGCGGCTGGACAGCGCGCAGACCAGCTCCTGGGTGTGGGCCATCTCCATCGGCAGCGGCCTGACCTGCATCGGGCTCAGTCTGCGCACCCGGATGCCGGTCATCACCGCATGGTCGACGCCCGGCGCGGCGCTGCTGGTCACCAGCCTCGGCGCGTACTCGTACGCCGAGGCGATCGGCGCCTTCGTGGTCACCGGCCTGCTGATCACACTGGTCGGGCTGACGGGGGTGTTCGGCCGGCTGATGCGGCAGGTGCCCGGCGCGGTGGTCTCGGCGATGCTCGCGGGCATCCTGTTCTCCTTCGGCACGGGGGTGTTCACCTCCCTCAAGTCCGCCCCCTACATCGCCGGTTCGGTCCTGGTGGCGTATCTGCTCGGCAAGCGGCTGCTGCCGCGCTACGCCGTGCTCGTCGCCCTGGCGGCGGGTGTGGTGGCCGCGGCGGCCGGCTCCCGGCTGAACGTCCACCTCGACGGCCTCGAACTGGCCGCGCCGGTGTTCACCGCGCCGCACTTCTCCGTCGCCTCGCTGATCGGCATCGCCGTGCCGCTGACGCTGGCGACGCTGGCCTCGCAGAACGCCCCGGGCATGGGTGTGCTGGCGGCGGCCGGTTACCGGCCGGACGACCGGCTGCTCATCGGCTCCACCGGCCTGGCCTCCACCGCCCTGGCGCCGTTCGGCTCGCACGCCGTCAATCTCGCGGCCATCACGGCGGCGATCTGCACCGGCCCGGAGGCGCACCAGGACCCGCGCCGCCGATATGTGGCGGGGGTCTCCTGCGGTGCGTTCTATCTGCTGATCGGCATGTTCGGTTCCACGCTGGTGGTGCTGTTCGCGGGCCTGCCCAAGGAGCTGGTCGCGGCGGTCGCCGGCGTCGCCCTGTTCGGCGCGCTGGCGGGCGGGCTGACGGGCGCGGTCGCGGAGGAGAAGGACCGCGAGGCGGCGCTCATCACGTTCCTCGCCACGGCGTCCGGGATCACCCTCTTCGGGATCGGGTCCGCCTTCTGGGGGCTGCTGTTCGGCGTGCTCGCCCATGTGATCCTGACCCGGCTGCGCCGCCCGGCCAAGTCGGCCTGACCGCCGTCGGCGCGCCCCCGCGGCGGGGCGCGCCGGCACCGCTCAGAGGACGTCGCCCCGGCTGCGGGCGTTCACGTACGCCGTCGTCGCGCTGATCCGCTCGGCGGCGGTCGCGGGGCGCACGCTGTCCGGGGCGCACTCCCACTCCCGGCCGCCGCCGACGGGTCTCAGCGACAGGAACGGCCCCGACTCACCCATGAGCCGGCCCACGCGGCCGTTGCGGGTGTCGACGACGTACGAACCGATCGGCGGGATCTGTGTCATGGGGCCTCGCCCAGTCCCCCGGGCAGCGCGGCAGAGATCAGGCGGACCGTGTCGGCGTTGCGGCGACCCCGTCCGGCGCCTGCGGTCCCGGGCCGTTTCAGAGCAACGCGCAATGTGTTCACGGCTTCCTCCCACCGACATGCGCGCCATGGGGTGACGCGGTGCCTTTTCGTTGCTCGACATGATTTCCCGTCCATGGTCGGCTTCACGAATCGCATTACGAAGGAGACGCTCCGCGGGTACGCTGATCAAGAGTGTGTCCACTACAACTGGGCAGCTGGGCAGGGCTGTTGAGCCGTGGCCAAAACTCCTCGGCAGGCGGCGCGGGAATTCCTCGGCGCGGGTACCGCAAACCGACGGCATTTCCAGGCAGATGCGCCGAACGCCCACCACCGGGCCACCTCTCTTGGAGCACTTTCCGGCCATGCGCGAGCCGACGGCAGCCCCCACCGGTCGACGGCCACCCTCACCGTCCCCCGCGACGTCCATCAAGCAGACCTTTGAGAGGGCATAAGCCTGCCTTATGAGGTCATAGGGCCAGGCCGAGTACTGACTTAGGCTTGCCTTTGTTTAGGGTTACCGACGAGCCAGTTGTCGCCGCTCGAAGGGAACCTGTCATGCCCCGCCCCTTGCGGGTAGCCATCGTCGGAGCCGGCCCCGCCGGTATCTACGCCGCCGATGCGCTGCTGAAGTCCGAGGTGGCCGCTGCCGACCCCGGCGTGTCCATCGATCTCTTCGAGCGTATGCCCGCGCCCTTCGGCCTGATCCGTTACGGCGTCGCCCCCGACCACCCGCGCATCAAGGGCATCATCACCGCCCTGCACCAGGTGCTCGACAAGCCGCAGATCCGCCTCTTCGGCAACGTCGACTACGGCAACGACCTCAGCCTGGACGATCTCCGCACCTTCTACGACGCGGTCATCTTCTCCACCGGCGCGACCGCCGACCGGGCACTCGACATACCGGGCGTCGAGCTGGACGGCTCGTACGGCGCGGCCGACTTCGTCTCCTGGTACGACGGGCACCCGGACTGGCCGCGCACCTGGTCGCTGGAGGCCGAGAAGGTCGCCGTGCTCGGCGTCGGCAACGTCGCGCTCGACGTGGCGCGCATCCTCGCGAAGACGGCGGACGAGCTGCTGCCGACCGAGATCCCGCCGAACGTCTACGACGGGCTCAAGGCCAACAAGGCCGTGGAGGTCCACGTCTTCGGGCGCCGCGGGCCGGCGCAGGCCAAGTTCAGCCCCATGGAGCTCCGCGAACTGGACCACTCCCCCAACATCGAGGTCATCGTCGACCCCGAGGACATCGACTACGACGCGGGCTCGATCGAGACCCGCCGGGGCAACAAGCAGGCCGACATGGTCGCGAAGACGCTCGAGAACTGGGCGATCCGGGACGTCGGCGAGCGCCGGCACAAGCTGTTCCTGCACTTCTTCGAGTCGCCGACGGAGATCCTCGGCGAGGACGGCAAGGTCGTCGGCCTGCGCACCGAGCGCACCGCGCTCGACGGCACGGGCAACGTGAAGGGCACCGGCGAGTTCAAGGACTGGGACGTCCAGTCCGTCTACCGGGCCGTGGGCTACCTCTCCGACGAGCTGCCGAAACTCCCCTGGGACGTCACGACGGGCACGGTCCCGGACGAGGGCGGCCGCGTGATCGAGGAGTCCGGCGAGCACCTGGACTCCACGTACGTCACGGGCTGGATCCGACGCGGCCCGGTGGGCCTCATCGGCCACACCAAGGGCGACGCGAACGAGACCGTCGCGAACCTGCTGAAGGACTACGCGAACGGCCGCCTCCAAACGCCGGCCTCGCCCGAGCCGGAGGCCGTGGAGTCCTTCCTCGCGGACCGGAACGTCCGCTGGACGACCTGGCAGGGCTGGTACGAGCTCGACGCGGCCGAGAAGGCGCTGGGCGAGCCGCAGGGCCGCGAGCGCGTGAAGATCGTCGAGCGCGAGGACATGCTCAGGGCGAGCGGCGCGTAGTCCGAGGACGCGGCGGACACCGGGGCCCGGCGGCGACAGCCGCCGGGCCCCGGTGTTTCAGGCTGCCCCGGTGTTTCAGGCTACGGAGCCCGCGGTCACGGTCGGGCCAGCGCCCACACCCACGTGCTGCTGCCCACCTTGAGGGCCTTGCAGTAGTACTCCGGGCCGGCCGCGTTCGCAGCGGTGTTGCACGACTTCGCGCCGGCGGACGTGTACGGGTACCACCGCACCACGACCTCGGCCGAAGCGGTTCCGGCCGTCAGAGCCAGGACCGCGGTGGCGGCGCCGGCAGCGGTTCCCACCCGTACCGCAGCGCGCCTCAGCGTTGACGTCATCATGAGATTCCCCCTCGGGTCATCGACTGAGCGGCGATCATGACATGCGTAAAGCTTGCGGAAACAGACGCCGATCCGGCCAAATCGTCCTGGCTTGTATCGTGCGGTCACGGATATTCGCGGCGTCACGGCTCTGGGACCGTGCAGTCCCGCGAGGTTGAGGCCGACGCGACCGCCGAGCCCCGTCGCCGCCCGGTCGCCCTTCCGCGGCGGGGCCAGGGCTTTCGGCGGTGACCGGGCCGCTCCTATCCTGAGGTGGGAAGGGAGCGGCCATGGCCGTCCAGTCGGCCCCCTCCGTCGAGCGGGCGCGGGACGCGGCGGCCCGGGAATCCTGGGCCGAGGCGTACGTACTGCTGCACGCTCTCGACCGGGACGGACTCCGCGCGGACGGGCGGCGGCGACCCGGCTCCCGCCCGCTCTCCCCCGGCGACCTCGACCTCCTCTCCGACGCGGCCTGGTGGAGCGGGCACGTGGACGAGTCGGTCGACGCCCGGCTGCGCGCGCACGCCGGGTACGCGGCGGCCGGTGACCGGCGCCGGGCGGGGTGCGCCGCGTGGTGGCTCTTCTACGAGTACCGCAGTCTGGGCCGCCCCGGCGCCGCCGCGGGCTGGCTGCACCGGGCCCGGCTGCATCTGGAGCACGAGCCGGACTGCCCGGAGCAGTGCTTCCTGGCCTGGACCGAGTCGGAGGAGGCGCAGAGCGCCGCCGACCCCGAAGCGGCGCTGGCCGCCGTCCGGCGGATGCACCGCATCGCGGTCGACTCCGGCAGCCCCGACCTCGTCGCGCTGAGCCGCCAGGCGCACGCGGCGGTGCTGCTGGCGAACGGCCGGCGGGCCGAGGCGCTGGCCCTGCTGGACGACGCGATGTGCGCGGTCACGGCGGGCGAGCTGAACGGCATGTTCACCGGCTGGCTCTACTGCATGGCGCTCACCCACTGCATGGCCGCCGCCGACTTCGCGCGGGCCGTCGAATGGACCGACGCCGCCATGGCCTGGTGCTCCGTCCCCTGGTCGCGGCACGCCGCCCCGGCCCCCGACGGCGGCGTCGGTACGGCGGACGGCGCCACCCTGACGGACAACCCCTTCCGCGGGCTCTGCCGCATCCACCACGTGCAGGTGCTGGACCTCCTCGGATCGTGGCCGCTGGCCGCCGCGGAGGCCGAGCGGGTCTGCCAGGAGGTCATGCCCGACTGTCTCGAGGCCGCCGCCGCCGCCCACTACGAGGCCGGGGAGATCCAGCGCCGCCGGGGCCGCCTCGACGACGCCGCCGCCTCGTACGCCCGCGCCCACGAACTGGGCCTCACGCCGCAGCCCGGTCTCGCCCTGCTGCGCCTGGCGCAGGGGAAGGCGGAGGCGGCCGTGACCGGGCTGCGGCCGGCGCTCGCCTGCCAGGGCGAGGCGCCGGCCGACCTGCTCGGACGGGCGCGGCTGCTCGCCGCGCAGACGGAGGTGTCGCTCGCCGTCGGTGACGTGGACAGCGCCGCCACCGCCGTGAAGGAGCTGGAGACGCTCGCCGCCACCGGCCCCCGACCGCCCACCGCGACCCTGCTGCGGGCCATGGCCGACACGGCGCAGGGCTCGCTCGCCCTCGCCCAGGGCCGCCCCGAGGGCCCCGACGACCCCGACGCGGCGCTGCGGCCGCTGCGCCGCGCCCTGGCGGGCTGGCTGGGGATGCGCATCCCGTACGAGGCCGCGCAGGTGCGCATGCTGCTGGCCGCCGCCTGCCGGGCGGCCGGCGACAGCGAGGCCGCGCGCCTGGAACTGCGGGCCGCGCGGAGCACGTTCGAGCAACTGGGCGCGCTCCCCGACGCCCGTCGTGCGGCGGCCCTGCTCAGCGAACGGCCGCGGGGCCTGCCCGGCGGTCTCACCCGGCGGGAGGCGGAGGTGCTGCGGCTGGTCGCCGCGGGCGGCACCAACCGGGACATCGCCCGGGAACTGGTGATCAGCGAGCACACCGTCGCGCGTCATCTGAACAACATCTACGCCAAGCTGGACGTGACCTCCCGCGCCGCCGCCACCGCCTACGCCTGCGCTCACGGCCTGGCCGGCTGATTCCCCGCGCCGTATGGGCCGTTCTGCCCATACCGGCCCCTTACGACAAGTGGACGGTCCGGGCGATGCCCGGACCGGTCCCCGCGGCCTACAACGGACTCATCGGCTCATGAGCCCCGCGGACACGTCCCGGGCCATGGGAACGCACACGTCCACCCCGAAAGCCGGTGCCGTCATGACCGCGCTGACCACCCCCTCGACCGAACCGGCCGACCTGGCCCTGGAGCCCCTGCACGCCGCCGTGCGCGGCGATGTCATCGAGCCGGGCGACCCCGCCTACGACCAGGCCCGCCGCGTCTACAACGCCGCCCACGACCGCCACCCGGCCGTCGTCGTACGCCCCGTCGACGCCGCCGACGTGATCGCCGCCGTGCACTTCGCCCGCGACCACGCCCTGCCGCTCGCCGTCCGCGGCGGCAGCCACGCGGTCGCCGGCCACGGCACGTGCGACGGCGGACTCGTCGTCGACCTGTCCCGGATGCGCGCGGTCCGCGTCGACCCCGTCACCCGTACCGCCCGCGCCGAAGGCGGCTGCACCTGGGGCGACTTCGACCACGCCACGCACGCCTTCGGCCTCGCCACCACCGGCGGAGTCGTCTCCACCACGGGGATCGCCGGACTGACCCTCGGCGGCGGCATGGGCCACCTCGCCCGCCGCTACGGCCTGAGCTGCGACAACCTCGTCTCCGCCGATGTCGTCACCGCCGAAGGGGCCCTCGTCACCTGCGACGCCGCGCACCACCCCGACCTGTTCTGGGCGCTGCGCGGCGGAGGCGGCAACTTCGGCGTCGTCACGTCGTTCCAGTACCGGCTGCACCCGGTGGACGTCGTCCTCGGCGGCCCCACGCTCTATCCGCTCGACGGCGACGTGGCGCGCCGCTGGCGGGACATGATCGCCGACGCCCCCGAGGAGTTCAACTCGCTCTTCGCCGTGATCCTCGGGCCGCAGGTCCCGTTCCTGCCGGAACGGTGGCACGGCCGCCCCGTGTGCGGTGTGGTCACGTGCTTCAGCGGTCCGCCGGAGGAGGACGACACCATCCGCGGCCGCCTCGCCGAACTCGGCCCGGTCGTCGGCCAGTTCCTCGACCGCATCCCGTACCCGGTGATCAACACCCTGTTCGACGAGGACCTGCCGCCCGGTCTCCACCACTACTGGAAGGGCAACTTCAGCCGCGACCTGAACGACGGCGCCATCGACGTCCATATGACGTACGGCGAGACGATCCCGTCGATGGAGAGCGACACCGTGCTCTTCCCGATCGACGGCGCATGCCATCGCGTCGGCGCGCAGGACACTGCCTTCGCCTACCGTGACGCCGCGTTCTCCCATGCCTTCGGGGCCAGTTACCCCGATCCGGCCGACACCGAGCACAACGTCGCCTGGACCCGTGCGTACGACAGGGCGCTGCGCCCGCACACCGAGGAGGCCGGTTACATCAACTTCATGGACACCGACGACCAGGACCGGGTGCGCGCCAACTACCGGCAGAACTACGACCGGCTGCGGACGGTCAAGCGCCGGTACGACCCGGAGAACCTGTTCCGGATCAACCACAACATCGCGCCCTGAACCGGCCGGCGCCCGCTCACCCCGTTCCCGGCGTCACCAGCCCCGACTCGTAGGCGACGATGACCAGTTGGGCCCGGTCGCGGGCGCCGAGTTTGCTCATGATGCGGCTCACATGGGTCTTGGCCGTCAGGGGGCTCAGGCCAAGCGACTCGGCGATCTCCGTGTTGTTCAGGCCGCGGGCCACCAGAGCCAGGACCTGGCGTTCGCGGACCGTGAGACCGTCCGGGCCGCCCGCCTCCGGCATCCGCGGTGCGCTCAGGACGCGGGCGATCAGCCGGGACGTCGGCCCCGGCGACAGCAGGGACTCGCCGGCCGCGACCGTGCGGATCGCCGCCAGCAGATCGGCCGGCCTGGTGTCCTTCACCAGAAACCCCGACGCGCCCGCCCGCAGTGCCTGAAGGATGTGCTCGTCCGTGTCGTACGTGGTCAGGACGAGGACCTTGACGCCCGCCAGGTCGTCTTCCGCGGCGATCAGGCGGGTGGCCTCGATGCCGTCGAGCTCGGGCATCCGGATGTCCATGACGACGAGGTCCGCCCGCTCGCTGCGGGCCAGTTCGACCGCCTCGACGCCCGTGCCGGCCTGGCCGACGACCTCCATGTCGCGGGCCGACTCCACCAGCATCGCGAACGCGGCCCGTACGAGGGTCTGGTCGTCCGCGAGCAGCACGCGGATCGGGTTCACGGCATTCATACGGCGGCCTCCGAAGGCAGCAGGGGCAAGGTGGCGGCGACTTCGAAACCGGGGCCGTGCACCCGCGGCCCCGCGAAGAGGGTGCCGCCGACGCTGCGCGCCCGCTCCCGCATCCCGATGATGCCGAAGCCGCCGCCCTGGCCGGGAACCGGCTTCGCCGCCTCCCCGTCGTCGGTGACCTCCACCCGGAGCGCGTCCCCGTCCCGGACCACCGTCACCGTGACACGTACCCCGGCGCCACCGTGCCGCACCGCGTTCGTCAGCGACTCCTGCACGATCCGGTACGCGGCCGCCTCCACCGCCGGCGGCATCGGCGCGTCCCCGGTGCTCAGCGTCAACTCCGCCCCCGCCGTCCGCACGAGACCGGGCAGCGCGGCCAGGTCCGGCAGCGGACCGTCGCAGTCGGGGCCGTCGGCACGCAACACCTCGAGCGTGGTGCGCAGTTCACCGCGGGCGGTACGGCACGTCTCCGCGATGTCGTCCAGCGCCTTGGCGATCGAAGCGCGGTCGAGGCGGTCCGGGTCGACGGTCAGGACATGGGAGGCGACGGACGTCTGAACGCCGATGAGCGTGATGGAGTGCGCGAGGAGGTCGTGCAGATCGCGGGCGATCCGCAGCCGCTCCTCCGCGACCCGGCGGGCCGCCTCCTCCTCACGGGTGCGCTCGGCCCGTTCGGCCCGGCCGACTACGGAGGCGATGTAGCGGCGGTAGATCCTCACGTCCACGCCGCACACCAGCACCGCGAGGATCCAGCCGGACGTGCGCAGCGACTCCAGGCCCTCGTGGGTGCCGACGTTGAACATGATCGTGAGGGTGACACCGATGACGAGACACCCGACGAAGAAGGTGTGCAGGGGCCGCGCGGTGACCGCCACGGTGTAGAGCGCGAGCAGGGACGCCGGTACGGGCGCGGCGTGCGTGTTGTCGAGCGCGTGGTACGGCCCGACGAAGGCCAGCACGGCGACGAGCACGGGCCCGGGGTGCGCCCGCCGCCACACCAGCGGCACGACGCTCCCGGCGAGCAGCACCCACCCGAGCGCGTCGGGCCGGCGGCCGTCGTCCACGAGCAGCGCGAGCGCGACGGACAGCGCGCCGAAGGCGGCGGCGATGAAGGCGTCGTTGCGGGTGCGGTGGGGGACGGTGACGGGGTCGCGGCTGATCGCGTTCAACACGCGCTCGCCGAGGCGGGGGCGGGTGGGGGTGGGCGTGGGTGTGTGCGGCACGGGTCCATCCTCGGTCAGCTGTTGTGTCTCCCCCACCCCGCCCCTTCCCGCTGTACCGGATGTGCGGCTCCGCCGCGTGGGGGGCAAGCCCCGGCCCCCGTGCCCGCTGGGTGGGCGGGCCGGGCTTCGCCCGGGCCCGGTACCGCGCTCCGCGCGGTGGCCTCAAACGCCGGCCGCCAGGCCGTAGGGGAGATTGAGGCGCGGGGCTCGGGGCAGCGCCCCGACAAGACCGGCCAACACCGCCCCGCCGCCCCCGGACTACGCGTCGCGACGGCTCAGGCGGCCCGGCCACCACACCCACCGTCCCAGCAGCAGACTCGCCGACGTCACCAGATACGTCCGCACCAGGAACGTGTCCAGCAGCACCCCCACCGCCACCAGGAAGCCCATCTCGAAGAGCGGGACCAGCGGCAGGTTCATCAGGACGGTGAACGTCGCGGCGAGCACGATCCCGGCAGAGGCGATCACGCCGCCCGTGGTGCGCAGCGCGGTCAGCGCCGCGGTGCGCGGTTCCGCGCCCGCGAGTGACTCCTCTCGCATCCGGTGCATCAGGAAGATGCCGTAGTCGACGCCGAGTGCGACGAGGAAGACGAACGACAGCAGTGGCGTGCTCGGGTCGAGCCCGTCGAAGCCGAAGACCGGTTCGAAGAGGAGTCCGCCGAGCCCCATGACCGCTCCCCACACCGCGACGACCGCCGCGGTGAGCATCAGCGGCGCGACGAGGCTGCGGAGCAGCGCGATCAGGATGAGCAGCACCGCGGCGAGCACGAGCGGGATCACGACCCTCTGGTCGCTCGCGCTGGTGGAGGCGAGGTCGAGCTGCTGGGCGCTCGGCCCGCCGACGTGGCTGCCGTCGAGGCCGGCCCGCAGGGCCTTGATCGTGGCGGTCTCGCCCGGCGTCTCCGGCGCGTCCTTGGCGAAGACGGTGATCTCCGTCCAGCCGCCGCCGGAGCGGCCGGCCCGGGCGGCGGCGACCCCTTCGGTGCTCTGGGCCGCGGCCAGGGCCTCGGCGGCACGGTCGGAGGGGGCGACGACGGTGATCGGCTGGCTGCTCTGCCCGGGGTAGGCGTCCGCGAGGGTCTTCATCGCGGCCACGGACTCGGGCTGTTCGGTGAAGCTGTCCTCCTGCGCGAGGTTCCCTGGCATGTTGAACGCGCCGAGGGCAAGCGCGCCCAGCAGCAGCAGGCCCGAGGCGAGGACGGTGCCCGGGCGCCGGCCGGCGGAGCTGCCCATCGCGGCGAACAGGGAGCGGCGCTTCCTGGGCTCGGTTCGGTACGCCGGGACCAGCGGCCAGAACACGCGGCGCCCGAGCAGGACGAGTACGGCGGGCAGCAGGGTCAGCATGGCGGCCATCGCGCACACGACACCGACGGCGCCGACCGGTCCCAGGCCGCTGGCGCTGTTGAGGTCGGCGGCAAGCAGGCACAGCAGGCCCGCCGCGACCGTGCCGGAGGAGGCGAGGACGGCCGGGCCGCATCCGCGCAGGGCGGCGAGCATCGCGTCGTAGGGCCGCTCGATGCGCCGCAGTTCCTCCCGGTAGCGGGCGACGAGCAGCAGGGCGTAGTCGGTGCCCGCGCCGAAGACGAGGACGGTCATGATGGCGGCGCTCTGGCTGGTGACGGTCAGGTCGAAGCCCTTGATGAGTCCGTAGACGAGTGCCTGCGAGGCGACGGCGGCGGCGCCGACGACGGTGAGCGGCACGAGCCACAGGAACGGGCTGCGGTAGGTGAGGATCAGCAGCACGGCGACGACGAGCACGGTGGCCAGCATGAGCGTGCCGTCGATGGTCTCGAAGACCTTCTCCATGTCGGTCATCAGCGCGCCGGGGCCGCCGAGTTCGGCGTCGAGCCCGTCGACGGGGGCGGCGGCAAGCCGTTCGCGCACGTCGTCGACCAGGGCGGTGCGCGCGTCGTTGTCGGTACCGGGCGCGGTGGTCGACATCGGGTACATCAGGGTGGTGCCGTCCTCGGACGGGACGCCCTGCGGCGCCTGGCCGTCGAACGGGTGGGCGCCGGTGATCCGGTCGATCTGCTGCTGCGCGTGGGAGCGGTCGGCGGCGGTGAGCCCGCCGTCCCGGTGGTAGACGACGACCAGTTCGGTCGACTCGCCGCCGGGGAGGGCCTGTTCGATCTTGGCGACCTGCGTGGAGTCGGCGCTGGCCGGCAGGTAGTCGACGACGTTGTCCCGCTGGGCGTCGGCGAGCCCGCCCGCGAAGGGCAGGGCGATCGCGATGACCGCGGCCCACAGCACCACGACGGCCCATGGCACGGCGCGCCGGGCGCCCGGCCGGGCCGGTGGCTTGGACGGTGGTGTCCGGCTTGCGGTCAGTACGGGCCCCATGGGCGTCTCCCCTTCGTACGGGCGTGGTGGCGGGCTGCGTCACCAGCGTCCCGTCGCGGGGAGGCGCTTTCGTCGCGCGGGAGGGCGAGATGCGCCGTACTCCGCGGGGCGGCACGTCCGTGTCCGTACTCCCCGGGGAGTACGGACACGTTCAGGGGGTCAGAAGGGGGTGCGGGCCGTCTCCATCAGGCGGGTGGTGTCGGTCTCGTCCAGCTGCAGCGCCGCACCCACGGTGGCGAGGACCTCGCGCTCGGCCTGGGTGTACGGGCCGTCGGCGAGGGCGATCCGGGCGCCCTGGAGCAGGATCGACTCGCGCCCGGCGGGGGCCAGGTGCGGGGCGAGGGGTTCGAGCGCCTCGTGGAGTTCGATGGCGAGCGCCGCGCCGTAGGGTCCGGCGTCCGTGACGTACCGGCCGGTGTCGGCGGCGAGGGCCTCGATGAGGGAGGTGAGCTGGTCCTCGGTGCAGTCGTCGAGCCCGGCGGCGCGCACGGTGTGTACGGCGGTCTCGCGGACGCTGCGGGAGGAGGTGCCGCCGGCGGCGAGGACGGCGAGGGCGACGGTGTGCACCGCGTCTCTGAGCATCGCGGAGAAGCGGCCGGTGGTGGGGTGGTCGAGGGCGTCCGTCCCGAAGTGCCCGTGGCAGGCGGCGCATTCGACGACGGGCCCGGCGATGCCGCGCGGCAGCAGGGGCACACCGAGGACCGCGAAGCGGCGGCGGCCGGTCCGGCGGCGGTAGTTGCGGTCGCCTCCGCAGCCGGGGCAGAAGAACTCGCCGTCGCCGACGGTGTTCCACGACGTGTGAATGCCGCATACCCGCAGTTTTCGGACGGACCTTCCTTGGGCTGGCAGCACGTCGCACCTCCATCACGCTGCGGCAGCGCTGCCGCGTTGACGTGATGTTAGCCACAGGGAGGATGTCGCGTCAGCACCCCGGAGGACGTGCGCATCCACATGGCCGATTCCGGCCCCCGGCACAACTGCGTGCACAGCACCGCAAAACGCCGGACCCGCTCACGATCGAGCAGGCCCGGCGTCGGGCACGGGAGTGCGGGGGTGTCAGCGGGCCGCGCGGTTGACGGCCGAGACGACCGCCTTCAGGGAGGCGCGCGTGGTGTTGGCGTCGATGCCGATGCCCCACAGCACCTGTCCGTCGATCGCGCACTCGATGTACGAGGCGGCCTGCGCGGACGCGCCCTCGCTCATCGTGTGCTCCTGGTAGTCCAGCAGGCGTACGTCGACGCCGATGCCGTTCAGCGCGTCGAAGAACGCGGAGATCGGACCGTTTCCGGAGCCGGTCAGCACGGTCTCCGCACCGTCGACGACCGCCTCGACGGTCAGCGTGTCCACGCCGTCCTTGTCGGTGGTGGTCTGCCCGGAGAGGATCTGGATGCGGCCCCACGGGTTGTCCGGGTTCGGCAGGTACTCGTCCTGGAAGACGGACCAGATCGCGGCGGGGGTGACCTCGCCGCCCTCGGTGTCGGTCTTGGCCTGGATGATCCTGGAGAACTCGATCTGCATCCGGCGCGGCAGGTCCAGCTTGTGGTCGTTCTTCAGGACGTAGGCGATACCGCCCTTGCCGGACTGCGAGTTGACGCGGATGACGGCCTCGTAGGAGCGGCCGACGTCCTTCGGGTCGATGGGCAGGTACGGCACGGCCCACTCGATGTCGTCCACGCTCTTGCCGGCGGCGGCCGCGTCGGCCTCCATCGCGTCGAAGCCCTTCTTGATGGCGTCCTGGTGGGAGCCGGAGAAGGCGGTGTAGACCAGGTCGCCCGCGTAGGGGTGGCGCGGGTGGACCTCCATCTGGTTGCAGTACTCGCTGGTGCGGCGGATCTCGTCGATCTGCGAGAAGTCGATCTGCGGGTCGACACCCTGGGAGAACAGGTTCATCCCCAGGGTGACCAGGTCGACGTTGCCGGTGCGCTCGCCCTGTCCGAACAGGCAGCCCTCGATCCGGTCGGCCCCCGCCATGATCGCCAGCTCGGCGGCGGCGACGGCGGTGCCGCGGTCGTTGTGCGGGTGGACGGACAGGCAGACGTGCTCGCGGCGGGTCAGGTTCCGCGACATCCACTCGAAGCGGTCGGCGTGCGTGGACGGCGTCGAACGCTCCACGGTGGCCGGCAGGTTGAGGATGATCTCGCGGCCGGGGCCGGGCTGCCACACGTCGCAGACCGCCTCGCAGACCTCCAGGGCGAAGTCCAGCTCGGTGTCGGTGAAGATCTCCGGGCTGTACTGGTAGCCGAAGGCGGTCTCGTCGCCCAGCAGCTTCTCCGCGTACTCCATCACCAGCCGGGTGCCGTCGACCGCGATCTGCTTGATGTCGTCCTTCGAGCCGCGGAAGACGACGCGGCGGAAGGTGGGCGCGGTGGCGTTGTAGAGATGGACCGTGGCGCGCCGGGCGCCGACCAGGGACTCGACGGTCCGCTCGATCAGGTCCTCGCGGGCCTGGGTCAGCACCGAGATGGTGACGTCCTCGGGGATCGCGCCCTCTTCGATGATGGAGCGCACGAAGTTGAAGTCGGTCTCGCCGGAGGACGGGAAGCCGACCTCGATCTCCTTGTACCCCATGCGTACCAGCAGGTCGAACATCTCCCGCTTGCGCGCGGGGCTCATGGGGTCGATCAGCGCCTGGTTGCCGTCCCGCAGGTCGGTGGACAGCCACCGCGGGGCCCTGGTGATCCGCCGCTCGGGCCAGGTCCGGTCGGGGATCTCGACGGCCTCGTACCGGCCGTACTTGTGGATCGGCATCCCGGACGGCTTCTGCAGGTGCGTCGTGTTCGTGATCGGGGTGGGACGGCCGATCCACTGCGACTGTGACATGACGTTGGGCTCCTCTGATCCTGCGGGAAGGGGGCCGACTGGGTCGAAGCAGCACCAGACTCCGCGGGGAGGGGGTCGGCCTATCGACTACAGGCCCTCGCCGCGGCAGCTAAGGAGAAGCAGCCCGAAACGCATGATGCGAAGAAGACTAGCCGAGCTTCGACGGGTGCATGGGGCCTGTTTCAGTATGCGGGACGACCGGTCAGTAACCGTGAAATATGCCCTATCACTCTATTTCATCAACCGTGCTCGCTTTCCGTGACACAGTCGTCACCGGCTGCGACATTGCCCTCCATGGACATTCGCACCCCGGTCTTCTGCGGCATCGTGCCGCCGCACATCCTCGACAAGCTCGCCCGCGCCGACGACCCCGCCCTCTCCGGCCCCGCCCGGCGCACCCTCCAGGCCGACGCCGCGCACCGCACCGGGCGCCGGCTGACCACCGTGGTCGGCGCTGCCGCCCGCCCGGTCGCCGCCCCGGCCGACGGCCCGCGCCGCACCGTGTACGACGCGCACAACGGCACCGCGCTGCCCGGCGCCCGGGTACGCGGCGAGGGTGACGAGGCCGTCAGGGACGCCACCGTCAACCGCGCGTACGCGGGCCTCGGCGCCACCTTCGAACTGCTGACCGCGTACGGGCGCGACTCCGTCGACGGTGCCGGCCTGCCGCTGGACGCGACGGTCCACTACGACGAGCAGTACGGGAACGCCTTCTGGAACGGCGAGCAGATGGTGTTCGGCGACGGCGACGGCGAGGTGTTCCTCGACTTCACCGTCGCGGTCGACGTCATCGCCCACGAGCTGGCGCACGGCCTGACGCAGTACACGGCCAATCTGAGCTACTTCGGCCAGCCCGGCGCCCTCAACGAGTCGGTCTCCGACGTGCTCGGCTCGCTGGTCAAGCAGCGGACGCTGGGCCAGAGCGCCGACGAGGCCGACTGGCTGATCGGCGCCGGCCTGCTCACGCCCCGGGTCACCGGGTCCGCGCTGCGCTCGATGAAGGCGCCGGGGACCGCGTACGACGACGACATGCTGGGCAAGGACCCGCAGCCCGCGACGATGGCGGACTACGTCCGCACCGGCCGCGACAACGGCGGCGTCCACATCAACTCCGGCATCCCCAACCACGCCTTCTATCTGCTCGCCACCCGGCTCGACGGACGCGCCTGGGAGCGGGCCGGACAGATCTGGTTCGACGTGCTCACCGGCGGCGAGCTGACGGTGGACGCCGACTTCGGCAGCTTCGCCCGTCTGACCGCCGCCGCCGCGAAGGCCCGCTACGGCGACGGCGAGGAGCTGGAGGCCGTCCTCAAGGCGTGGTCGCAGGTCGGCGTCAAGACGTCCGAATGAGCACCGGGGCCGGGCGGCCCGGCTGTCGCCCGGCCCCGTTCCGTACTAGAACGGGAACCATGCGTATCCAGGTAAGGCGTACGGGCGGCTTCGCCGGCATCGAGCGTCACGCCGAGGTGGACACCTCGGAGCGGGCCGACGCCGACGAGATGCACGCCCTGGCCGAACAGGCGATGACAGAGGGCCGGGACACCCCGCCCATCGGAGTCCCCGACGGGTTCAGCTACCAGCTCACGGTCGACGGGCGGACGGTCTACTGCTCCGATCCCCGGCTGACCGAGGCACAGCGGCATCTGATCTCGCTGGTGCTCAAAGAAGGGTCCTGAGAAGAAGGGCCCTGAGCCGGTGCCGCGGGCGGTTTCCCGCGCCCGGCTCAGAAGCCCAGCTTCCGGAGCTGCTTCGGGTCGCGCTGCCAGTCCTTCGCGACCTTCACATGCAGGTCCAGGAAGACCGGCGTGCCCAGCAGCGCCTCGATGTGCTTGCGGGACTTGATGCCGACCTCCTTCAGGCGCTTGCCCTTCGGGCCGATGATGATGCCCTTCTGGCTGGGGCGCTCGATGTAGACGTTGGCGTGGATGTCCAGCAGCGGGCGGTCCGCGGGGCGGTCCTCGCGCGGCAGCATCTCCTCGACGACCACCGCGATCGAGTGCGGCAACTCGTCCCGCACGCCCTCCAGCGCGGCCTCGCGGATCAGCTCGGCGACCATCACCTGCTCGGGCTCGTCCGTGAGGTCGCCCTCCGGGTAGAGCGGGGGGCTCTCCGGGAGCAGCGGAATCAGGAGGTCGGCGACCAGCTTCACCTGCTTGTCGCCCACGGCGGAGACCGGCACGATCTCGGTCCACTCGAGGCCGAGCTCCCTGCCCAGCGCGTCGATCGCGATGAGCTGCTCGGCGAGCGTCTTGGAGTCGACCAGGTCGGTCTTGGTGACGATCGCGACCTTGGGAGTCTTCTTGATGCCGGCGAGCTCCTTGGCGATGAAGCGGTCGCCGGGGCCGAGCTTCTGGTCGGCCGGCAGGCAGAAGCCGATCACGTCGACCTCGGCCCAGGTGGTGCGCACCACGTCGTTCAGCCGCTCGCCGAGCAGGGTGCGCGGCTTGTGCAGCCCCGGGGTGTCGACCAGGATCAGCTGCGCCTCCGGACGGTGCACGATGCCGCGCACGGTGTGCCGGGTGGTCTGCGGCCGGTTGGAGGTGATCGCCACCTTCTGGCCGACCAGAGCGTTCGTGAGGGTGGACTTGCCCGCGTTGGGACGGCCGACGAAGCAGGCGAAGCCGGCCCGATGGGGGGCTTCGGAAGACTGGGTACGAGCGCTCATGGCGCCCATTCTCCCTGATGCCGGGGGCGCTCGGTCACGCGCGCCCGCGCCGGGCGCCCCCGAGGGGCTTCCGGGGCTCCGTCCCATGCGGTCCGGCGGCCGTGGGAAACACCGGCCGCGCCCCGCGTCAGCCCGCGGTGACCGCGGCCTTCAACTCCCCGTCGGGGCCCGCGAGCAGCACCGGCGTCCCCGCTCCGCCCAGGTCCCGTACCGCCGCGCGGTCGTCGTCGGAGGCGGCGTCCGCCTCGGAGACGACGGCCGCCGCCTCCAGCGACGTGGCGCCGCTGGCGACCGCCATGGCGACGGCGGTCTGCAGCGCGCTGAGCTTCAGCGAGTCCAGGGCCACCGTGCCGGCGACATAGGTGCGGCCGGTCTCGTCGCGCACGGCCGCGCCCTCGGGCACGCCGTTACGGGCCCGGGCGCTGCGCGCCAGCGTGATGATCTTGCGGTCCTCGGGGCCGAGGTCGGAACTCTGCGTCATGCCACGAGCATAGATCGGCCCCGAGTCCGCACCGGCGTCAGCCCTGGGCGCCCTTGACGAGCTTGTCGCCGACCACCGTGACCAGCTCGCCGAAGTTCTTCTGCGCCTCGGCGCCGCCGTCGTTCATGAACGCGACGCGGGTGGCTCCCGCGCCCTGGTGCGCGACGAGCAGGTTCGCCGTGATCTCGATGCCGGGCGCGAACTCGAAGGACATCGTGAACGCCTGGGAGGCCTCCGCCGCCTTCGGGGCGTCGACGCGCGCGATCTTGACCGGGACCTTCGTGCCCTCCATGTCGAAGGGGACGGTGGTGCAGGCGGCGAGCGCCGTGTCGATCGCCTTGACGTAGTCGGCCGCGCCCGTGCCGGGGAACGTGAAGACCTGCTGGCTCAGCTGGGTCTTGCCGCCCGCCCCCTTGAAGTCGGCTTCGCCGCCCTTGGTCGCGCCCTTGACCTCTTCACCCATCAGGTCGGCGAGGGGCTGGCACTCGGCCTTGTCGGACTTGGGCGCCGCGTCGCCGGAGGCCGGCACCTTGTCGGCGGTCCACCCGGAGGGCAGGTCGCCGACTTCGAGCAGGGACGCCTTCATCTGGTCCGCCGTCAGCGGCTCGACGGGCTTGCTCTCCTCGGCGGGCCTGTCGCTCGCCGAGCCCTTGGCGTCGCCGCTCTCGGAGGCGCTCGGCTTCTTGTCGTCCTCCGCGCCGCAGGCGGTGCCCGCGAGGCACAGAGCGGAAGCGGTCAGAACGGCGGCGGCACTACGGCGGATACGGGTACGCATTGCGTCATCTCCCCATGTCAGAACAGCTCTTGGGGAGCTTCCCCCCTCCCCTGGACGCACCGAGAATACACAGAAACGGAGGCTGTCCCGCCATGGATTACTGCCCACCGGGCCGGGCCGCGGGCCCCGTTCACCCCCGGTTCAGCCGCAGTCGCTCCGCCCGTGGCAGGCCCGCCACCACCAGGTCGTACGAGTCCTCCACCAGCTCCCGGACCAGCCGGTCGGGCAGCTCGGCCACCGTCACCGTGTTCCAGTGGCGCTTGTTCATGTGCCACCCGGGGACGATCACGCCCGGATGGTCCGCGCGCAGCCCGACCGCGAGGTCCGGATCGCACTTGAGGTTGACCGTCAGCGGGGTGCCGTCCAGCGCGCTGAGGGCGAACATCTTGCCCAGGACCTTGAAGACGGAGGTCTCAGGACCGAAGGGGAACTCCTCCACCGCGGCGTTGAATTCCAGGCAGAACGCCCGCAGTTCCTCCGGAGTCACCCCGTCGCCCCTTCCTCCGCCGGCAGCTCCACCGGTTCGGAGAGCACCGTCACGATCTTGTTGCGCCGGCCCGCGGGAGACTCCGCGGTCAGCCGGAGGGCACGGCCGTCCGGCAGGTCCACGACCGCCTCCGCGCCCGCGATCGGGACCCGGCCGAGCGCCTTGGCCAGCAGGCCGCCGACCGTCTCCACGTCCTCGTCGTCCAGTTCGTCGGCCCCCAAGCCGTACAGCTCGCCGAGGTCGCCGATGTCGAGACGGGCCGTGACGCGGAAACGGCCGTCGCCCAGCTCCTCGACGGGCGGCAGCTCGCGGTCGTACTCGTCGGTGATCTCGCCGACGATCTCCTCGAGGATGTCCTCGATGGTCACGATGCCGGCCGTGCCGCCGTACTCGTCGATGACGACGGCGACGTGGTTGCGCTTCTGCTGCATCTCGCGCAGCAGGTCCCCGGCGTTCTTGGTGTCGGGCACGAAGACCGCCGGCCGCATCGCGGTGGAGACCAGGTCCGCCTCCGCGTCGCGGTTGATGTGCGTCTTGCGG
Organism: Streptomyces sp. NPDC002835; assembly: GCF_053591995.1. Classification (NCBI taxonomy): domain Bacteria; kingdom Bacillati; phylum Actinomycetota; class Actinomycetes; order Kitasatosporales; family Streptomycetaceae; genus Streptomyces; species Streptomyces sp. NPDC002835. The sequence continues at coordinate 137,879 of NZ_JBSFUW010000001.1, forward strand.
ACGAGATCCTTGAGGTAGACGACGCCGACGATGTCGTCCTCGTTCTCCCCGGTGACGGGGATACGGGAGAAACCGGAGCGCAGCGCCAGCGTCAGGGCCTGGCGGACGGTCTTGTACCGCTCGATGGAGACGAGGTCGGTGCGCGGCACCATCACCTCGCGCACCAGGGTGTCGCCGAGCTCGAAGACGGAGTGCACCATGCGGCGCTCGTCGTCCTCGATCAGCGACTCCTGCTCCGCCAGGTCGACCAGCGCCCGCAGTTCGGCCTCGGAGGCGAACGGCCCCTTGCGGAAGCCCTTTCCGGGAGTCAGGGCGTTGCCGATGAGGATCAGCAGCTGCGGGACCGGGCCCATGACGCGGGCCAGCGGCAGCAGTACGTACGCGGAGGCGGTGGCCGTGTTGAGCGGATGCTGACGGCCGATGGTGCGCGGGGAGACGCCCACGGCGACGTAACTCACCAGCACCATCACGGCGATGGCGACGAGCAGCGCCGACCAGGTCTCCGCGAACTCCGTCAGGCAGACATAGGTGACGAGCACTCCGGCCGCCATCTCGCACGCCACCCGCACCAGCAGGGCGACGTTGAGATAGCGGGTCGGGTCCGCGGCGACCTGCTCCAGTTTCTGCGCGCCGCGGCGCCCGTTCCGCACCGCCTCGGCGGCGCGGAAGCTGGACACCCGGGCGAGACCGGCCTCCGCGCAGGCGGCCAGCCAGGCGACGACGACCAGCGCGACGGCGCCCGCGATCAGTTGGCCGGTCATGAGACGGTCGGCGCCGGGGAGGGGCCGGTGAAGCCCTTCTCCGACCGCCAGCCGTCGACGATCGCGGCCTGCAGACCGAACATCTCGGCCTTCTCGTCCGGCTCCTCGTGGTCGTAACCGAGCAGGTGCAGCACTCCGTGGACGGTCAGGAGCTGGAGCTCCTCGTCCATGGAGTGCTGCGTGGGAGCGTCCTCGCCCTGCTTCTTGGCGACCTCGGGGCAGAGCACGATGTCCCCGAGGAGGCCCTGCGGGGGCTCCTCCTCGTCCTTGCCCGGCGGACGGAGCTCGTCCATCGGGAAGGACATGACGTCGGTCGGTCCCGGCAGGTCCATCCACTGGATGTGGAGCTGCTCCATGGCTTCGGCGTCCACGACGATCACCGAGAGTTCGGAGAGCGGGTGGATGCGCATCCGCGCGAGGGCGTAGCGGGCGATGTCGAGGATCGCCTGCTCGTCGACCTCGGTTCCGGACTCGTTGTTGACGTCGATCGACATGGTGCGCGCTGACTACTTCCCGTTTTGGCCGTCGTACTTCTCGTACGCGTCGACGATACGGCCGACCAGCTTGTGCCGGACGACATCCTGCGACGTGAGCCGTGAGAAGTGGACGTCCGAGACGCCGTCGAGGATGGCCTGCACCTGGCGCAGACCGCTCTTCGTGCCGCCCGGGAGGTCGACCTGGGTGACGTCGCCGGTGATCACGATCTTCGAGTCGAAGCCGAGCCTGGTGAGGAACATCTTCATCTGCTCGGGGTTCGTGTTCTGCGCCTCGTCGAGGATGATGAACGCGTCGTTGAGCGTACGGCCACGCATATACGCGAGCGGTGCGACCTCGATCGTGCCCGCCGCCATCAGGCGCGGGATCGAGTCGGGGTCGAGCATGTCGTGCAGCGCGTCGTACAGCGGGCGGAGATACGGGTCGATCTTCTCGTACAGCGTGCCGGGGAGGAAGCCGAGACGCTCTCCGGCCTCGACGGCGGGGCGGGTCAGGATGATGCGGTTGACCTGCTTGGACTGCAGCGCCTGCACGGCCTTGGCCATCGCGAGATACGTCTTGCCGGTACCGGCGGGGCCGATGCCGAAGACGATCGTGTGCTTGTCGATCGCGTCGACGTAGTGCTTCTGGTTCAGCGTCTTGGGGCGAATGGTGCGGCCGCGGCTGGAGAGGATGTTCTGGGTGAGGACCTCGGCCGGGGTCTCGGCCACGGCGTCGCCCGTACCTTCCTCGGCCGCCCTGAGCATGGCGATCGAGCGTTCCACTGCGTCCTCCGTCATCGGCTGCCCGGTGCGGAGCACGAGCATCATTTCGTCGAACAGGCGCTGGATCAGGGCGACTTCCCGCGCGTCGCCGACCGCGCTGACCTGGTTGCCCCGGACATGGATGTCGGCCGCCGGGAAGGCCTTCTCGATCACGCGCAGCAGGGCGTCACCCGAGCCGAGAACTGTCACCATCGGGTGCTTGGCCGGGACGGTGAAGTGGGCTCGCGCCTGGCCCGGCGCGGGGGTCTGGTCTGTCGGTGTCTGAGTCATGGGCCGGCTCTGTGGCCTGCACATACCTCCCGTTGCAGGGTTCTCGCTGCTCGACAACCTCTGGGACATCCAGAGTACGACGTGCCACTGACAAGGCCGAAGGCTTTTACCGGAGCGGATCCGGGCGGTGCCGGAGGGGAACGGCGCCGTGGCGGGCGCGGGCAGGGGTGGGCGCGGCCTCAGGCCGAGCGGCCGAAGCCGATCGTGGGGACCGCCCGGCGCAGCGGCCACGGCCTGGCCGGCGCGGGCAGCAGCCGCTCGAGGAAGCCGTACCTGTGCAGGGCCGCCGGGTCCTGGTCGTGCACGGCCCGGACGGACTGCCACCAGGCCGCGACCTCCGACCAGCCCGGAGCGGAGAGCGACCCGCCGAACTCCTGCACCGACAGGGCCGCGGTCAGCCCGGCGAAGGCGAGCCGGTCGGCGAGCGGCCAGCCCGCCAGCGTGCCGGTGACGAATCCCGCCACGAACACGTCCCCCGCGCCCGTCGGGTCCAGCGCCTCGACCTGGATGGCGGGGACCTCGGCGCTCTCGCCGGTGGAGCCGTCCACGGCATAGGCGCCTTCCGCGCCGAGTGTGACGACGGCCAGCGGCACCCGGTCGGTCAGGGCCCGGGCGGCGGCGCGCGGGCAGTCGGTGCGGGTGTAGCGCATGGCCTCCGCCGCGTTCGGCAGGAAGGCCTCGCAGTGCTCCAGGTCGGCCAGGTCGTCCGGATCCCAGCGGCCCGACTCGTCCCAGCCGACGTCGGCGAAGACCCGGGTGCCCTTGCGGGCGGCCTGGGCGATCCACTCCGCCCGGACGCCCGGAGTGAGGGAGGCGACCGCGGCGCGGGCGGGCGGCGGGCAGTCGGGGGCCGGCTCCGGCGGCGGGGCCTCGTGGCCGTGGGAGACCATGGTGCGCTCGCCCTCGTACGCCATGGAGACGGTGACCGGGGAGTGCCAGCCGGGGACGGTGCGCGACAGGGACAGGTCGATGCCCTCGCCCTGCTCGAGGGCGTCCCAGCAGTACTCGCCGTAGTGGTCGTCGCCGAAGGCGGCAGCCAGGGAGGTGCGCAGCCCGAGACGGGCGAGGGCGGTGGCCATGTTGGCGACGCCGCCGGGGCTGGAACCCATCCCGCGGGCCCACGACTCGGTGCCGCGCACGGGGGCGGAGTCGAGGCCGGTGAAGATGATGTCGAGGAAGACGCTGCCGGTCAGATAGACGTCGCAGTCGGGATCGCCGGGCGTCCGCAGTGCCGCGAGGGGGTCGAGGCAGGTGGCCGCGGCCGGGCGGGCGCGGCCACGCGCGAAGGGACCGGAGCCGGCCGGCTGCGGCAGTTGCTTTCCGTTGCGAGTGGTCACCGTGGGCACTCCCGTACGTGGTGCATTTCCAGCCAGTCTGCCCGACGCCACCGGCACCGGAACGGAGGCGGGCACGGAGCGATCGAGCGGCCCGGGCCCCCGATGGGCACGGCAAGTGGGTCCGTATCCCCCGGCCGGCGCTCTACAGCGGGGCCGGGCGGAGGATGCCGAGCAGCATCCGGACCAGTTCGTCGACGAGTTCGTCCAGGGTGGCGTCCACCCATCCGGCGGTCCAGTCGTGGAGCAGCCCGTTGACGCTGCCGATGAACGCCGCCGCCGCGACCCGGTAGTCGCGCGGCTCGGCCTCTCCGCGCTCCACGGCGCGCGCCGCCTCCGCGCAGATGAAGTCCACCCAGCGGGCCCGGCGCGCCAGCCGCTGCCGCTCCATCTGCGGGCTGACGCCCACGATTTCGAGAAACGTGATCCGGATGCGCCGGGGATCGCCCGTCACGTTCGCAGCGTACGCGCGGAAGACCGCCGCCGCCCGCTCGGCCACCGGCAGTTCCGAGGCCCGCGCGAGGGCGGCGAGCGCCGCTTCCTCCGCCCAGTCGTTGACCCGGAGGTGCAGGGCGGCCAGTACGTCCTCGAGGGTGCGGAACTCCTCGTAGAACTGGCGGGTGGAGAGCCCCGCCGCCTCGCTCAGCGCGGCGACGGTGGTCGCGCGGTAGCCCGGTGCGTCGCCGAAGAGCCGGAGGCCCGCGTCGAGGAACCGGCGGCGGCGCTCGGCCCGGCGTTCCTCCGCGGACCTGCCTCCGTAACGGCCGGTCGCCGGCCGGGCCCTGCCTGTCACATGACCTCCTGGTCGTCGGACGACTCATTTTCACGGGTCGGCGGGCCGAAGTCCGGGTTTCGGCGTGTGCGAAGTCTTGTGAAGCCCGTCACCGCTCGTTACTTTCCAGTAGCTCAATCTGAACGGCTTCGTTTTCAGACTGCGCCTCGAGCTCCTGGGGCCGCCTCCGTGAAAGGTAGGACGACGATGTCTCTGTCCAGCACCAGGCGGGCCGTCGGCGCGGCCGTCGCCGCCCTGGCTCTGACCGCCACCGCGTCGGTGACGGCGACCGCCGCGGCCCCGGCCGGCCCGGCCGCGGACTCCCTGCGGGAGGTCATGTTCGTCGGCAACAACTGGGACGGCACCGCCGATGTCATCGAGGCCCGGGGCGACTTCGCGAAGATCGGCCGGATCAACGTCATACCCGACAAGGAGGAGCGGCTGCGGGAGATCTACCTCAACCCGCTGAAACTGGCCTTCTTCCTGGGCATCCGCCAGGGCCCCGGCGAGGGGCACGACCAGTTCGTCGACGACATGTACTCGACGCCCGACGGGTCGGCCATGGTCGTCTCCCGCCCCAGCTTCGCCGACGTGGTCTCGATCGATCTGGCCACCGGGAGGATCAACTGGCGCTTCCCCGTCTCCGGTTTCCGCTCCGACCACATGGCCGTCTCCCCCGACGGCAGGCGGGTCGCGGTCTCCGCCTCCACGTCCAACACCGTGCATGTCCTCGACATCGAGACCGGCGAGCAGGCCGGGTCGTTCAAGACCGGCGACAAGCCGCACGAGAACGTCTTCACCGACGGCGGCAGGTACCTGTGGAACATGTCCATCGGCGAGGTCAACACCGCCCTCGACGCGCCCTGGCTCGACTGGACCAAGGGCGACCGCCGCATCACCGTCGTCGACACACGGACCCATCAGCAGGTGAAGGTCATCGACATGCGGGAACGGCTCGACGCCTTCGGCCGCGAGGACCTCTCCGACTCCGTCCGGCCGGTCGCCTTCACGCCCGACGAGTCCAGGCTGTACTTCCAGGTGTCGTTCTTCAACGGCTTCGTCGAGTACGACGTGGCGGCGGACCAGGTCACGCGGGTCAAGACGCTGCCGAAGAACCCGGCGACCAGCGAGGACCGCACCAGCTGGGTCAACGACTCGCGCCACCACGGCATGTCCATGAGCCCGAAGGGCGACAAGCTCTGCGTCGCCGGGACGATGGACGACTACGCCACCGTCGTCGACCGGGCCACCCTGACGGAGGGGCCGCTGGTGCCCGCGTCGAAGCCCTACTGGGCCACGGTCAGCGGCGACGGCAGGTCCTGCGTCATCTCCGAGAGCGGAGCCGACGCGGTCACCGCGATCGACTTCGCCACGGGCAGGAAGGTCGCCACCGTCGCCGTCGGCGACCACCCGCAGCGGGTGCGCCTCGCGCACGTACCGGCCGGCTGGACCGGCCCCGCGGCGGGCTGAGCCGCAGGGGCACGGCCGGGCGCGCGCGCCGCGCGGGTCCGGCCGTGCCCGACGTCAACCGGTCTGCCCGGCTAGCCGGCGTGCTCGAACTCGTACGCCTCCACCTCGGCCAGATACCGCGCGCGGCGCTCCTCGTCGTCGTCCAGGAACGACGCCAGGAACGAGTTACGGGCCAGTTCCCGCAGCTGCTCGTCGTCCAGCCCGAGCGCCTCGTGCACCGCGTGGAAGGTGTCGCCGACGTAGCCGCCGAAGTACGCCGGGTCGTCGGAGTTGACCGTGCACATCAGCCCGGCGGCCATCATCCGGGCCAGCGGATGGTCCTCCAGCACGTCCACGGCGCGCAGCCGCACGTTCGACAGCGGACACAGCGTCAGCGGGATCCGCTCGCGCGCCAGCCGCGTCACCAGTTCCGGGTCCTCCATACAGCGCAGGCCGTGGTCGACCCGTTCGACACCGAGCACGTCCAGGGCCTCGGAGATGTACTCCGGCGGCCCCTCCTCGCCCGCGTGCGCGACCCGGCGCAGACCGAGCGCGGCGGCCGCCTCGTACACCTCGCGGAACTTCGACGGCGGGTGGCCGGCCTCCGCGGAGTCGAGGCCGACGCCGGTGATCCGGTGCAGATACGGCTTCGCCGCCTCGAGCGTCGCCAGCGCCGACTCGGCCGTCTCGTCCCGCAGGAAGCACATGATCAGCCGGGTGGAGACGCGGTACCGCTCCTCCGCGCGGTCGAGCGCACGCGCCAGTCCCTGAACGACCGTGCCGATGCCGACGCCCCGCGCGGTGTGCGCCTGCGGGTCGAAGAAGATCTCCGCGTGCCGGACGCCCTGCTCGGCGGCGCGCCGGAGGTAGGCGTCGGCCAGATCCGCGAAGTCCTCCTCGGTGCGCAGCACCGTCATCAGCCCGTAGTACAGGTCGAGGAAGGACTGCAGATCCTTGAACAGATAGGCGCGGCGCAGCGCTTCGGCGTCCGGGTAGGACAGCTCCACGCCGTTGCGCCCGGCGAGGGTGAAGGCGAGCTCGGGCTCCAGGGTGCCTTCGATGTGAAGGTGGAGTTCGGCCTTGGGGAGAGGCATGGTCGCATCCTAGGCGGCCGGTGCCTCGCGACCGCGGAACGCGCTCGGGCCCCGGGACGGGAGCGCGTCTCAGGCCCGCTTCGGTACGGGGATTCGCGAGAGGTCCCTGGCGACGGTCACCTCGCCGTCGAAGCCGGCGGCCGCCCTGGCCTGCCGCTCGAACTCGGCGGCGGCATCCGTGTACCGCTGCGAGAAGTGCGTCAGCACCAGGTGCCGGACGCCCGCCTCCTGCGCCACCCTGCCCGCCTGGCCCGCCGTCAGGTGCCCGTGGTCGGCGGCGAGTCGCCCGTCCTCGTCGAGGAACGTCGACTCGATGACCAGCATGTCGCAGCCTTCGGCCAGCGCGTACACGCCGTCGCAGAGCCGGGTGTCCATCACGAACGCGAACCGCTGCCCCGGACGGACCTCGCTCACCTCGTCGAGCGTGACCCCGTCCAGTGCGCCCTCGCGCTGGATCCGGCCCACGTCCGGCCCGGCCAGGCCGTGCGCCGCCAGCTTCTCGGGGAGCATCCGGCGGCCGTCGGGCTCGACGAGCCGGTAGCCGTACGACTCGACGGGGTGCGACAGCTTGTGCGCGTGCAGGGTGTAGCCCGCGGTGGTGGCGATGACGCCGTCGGCGGCGACCGGGACCTCTTTGAGCTTGACCGTCTCGCGGTACGCCGTGGCGTACCGCAGCCGGTCGAAGAACCGCTGCCCGCTCTTCGGATAGTGCGCGGACACCGGGTGCGGGACCTGGTCCAGATTGATCCGCTGGATCACCCCGGCGACGCCGAGGGAGTGGTCGCCGTGGAAGTGGGTGACGCAGATCCGGTTGATGTCGTGCGCGGAGACACCGGCACGCAGCATCTGGCGCTGTGTGCCCTCCCCCGGATCGAAGAGCAGTCCCTCTCCGTCCCAGCGCAGCAGATAGCCGTTGTGGTTGCGGTGCCGGGTCGGGACCTGGCTGGCGGTGCCCAGCACCACGAGTTCACGTACGGACAAGGCGCGTTGCTTCCGGCTTATCCGGGCGGCCACTCGAGGCCGCGGCCTCCGAGCACGTGCGCGTGGGCGTGGAAGACGGTCTGGCCCGCGCCGGAGCCGGTGTTGAAGACGACTCGGTAGCCACTGCCGGCCGTCTTCTCCTCCACCGCGACGTGACCGGCCTCACGCAGCACGTCGGCGGCCAGTTCGGGCGCGCCGGCGGCGAGCGACGCGGCGTCCGGGTAGTGCGCCTTGGGGATGACGAGGACGTGCGTGGGGGCCTGAGGGTTTATGTCGCGGAAGGCGAGGGTCGTCTCCGTCTCCCGTACGACGGTGGCGGGCACCTCCCTGGCGACGATCTTGCAGAACAGGCAGTCGGCCTGCGGTTCTCCGGCCATTCCCGGTCCTCCTGGCGCGCTGACGACGACTTCCGCATGCTATCGGGCTGCGCACCCCGGGGGGTGTGGCGCCCTCGGCGCGCGGCCGGCAGGCCCCGCTGCCCCGCATCAGCTTCACGGGGCAGCCGCCCGTTCACTCGTCCCCCGGTGGTGCACGGCGTCAGGGGGCGAGGGGTCCGCTCTCAGCCGCGGCGGCCGGGCTGGAGGGAGTCGTCAAGGACACTGCGCCGGACCAGGTACGGGTCCTGACGGAGTCCGGCCGCCCCGGAGGGGACGCTGCCCTGCGCGGCCGGCGTCGGGCGCGGTGACCGGTCGGCGCCGTCCGTCAGCAGGCACGACGGGCAGAAGGACTGCGGAGCCGTCACGGCGTCCGGCGTCAGGGGTGCGTCCGGCTGCGCGGCGTCGGACGACGACCGGGCGGTCCGCAGGGCCGCGGCGGCGACGGACAGACAGGCGGTCACGAGGACCAGGTTCTTGATGATGTACTGCCCCTCCATGGAGGGGACGAACGGGTACTGCCACACCGCGGCCGGGAGGATCACCAGGGTGGCGAACACGCCCCCCATGTGGACGAAGAACACGGCCAGCGTCAGCCGCAGCAGCTTCCCTGTGACCAGCCCTATGCCGATGAGCACCTCCATGAGGGCCAGGGCCGGCTGGGAGACGCCGGGCGGGACCATGCCGAAGCTGATCACGCCCATCACCTGCGTGGCGATGTCCTGTGCCGGGCTCAGCGCGGGCACGAACTTCAGTGCGCCGAACCACACGAACAGCACTCCGACACTGATCCGGAGAACGTCCGTCTCCCGGCGCCGGTAGGCGGTGGAGAACGCGGCCGCCCAGTGGGCGTAGCGGTCCGTGCGTGGGATTCTTGCGATGCGGATCATGGATGTACCTCGATTTCGTCAGCGGTCGGGCTCCGCCCGGCCGAAGCCGACGCGGAATACCGTCCCTCAACCGGGCGTTCTCTTCAGTGGGTTCGGCCGTGCACTCGCGCACTCGGGCCGCGTGCTCCCGCCAACTCGGCCGCCTTGTACGGGGGCTCGATGCGCTGGGGGCAGTCCGTGTCGTACGTCTCGACAGCGATGAAGGCGATCTGTTCCACCGCGGCCCTGTGGTCGCCCGGCGGCAGAGGGCCGGGGCGACGTGGTCGACACGACGTGCATCAGGGGCAGAGTGCGCGGTCACTTGGCCGACGCCCTCAGCGGGCCGGCGGATCCCGGCCGGTGCCGCTGCGGGCGCGGCAGCGTCTCGGGTCTCTTCTCGGACTCCGCCACGCGCCGGCGGGATTCTGTCCGAACGGCGCCGTTCTTCGGTGGCTGGAGGCGGTCCGCGGCCGCCGGGCGGCGGCCGCGGTGTCGCTGTTCTCCGGGGATGACGCGTGTGGATCGGGCCCGCGCCGCGCCCGGCTGCCGGCGGGGGCTGATCAGTGATTCAGGTGGTCAGTGGTTCAGGTGGTCAGTTGTTCACGATGGTGGCGCCGACGTGGCCGGCGACCCGGTAACCCATGGTCAGCGCTGCCTCGTTGTCCCACTCGAAGTGCACACCGAGATACTTGCGGCTGTCGGCCTTCTCCTGTGCGGCGGCGCTCAGGCTGGGGAAGGAACGCGTGACGCCCTGGGCCAGCGGGTCGTCGGTGCCGGCCGTGAAGGACAGGTTGTCGGTGCCGAAGTAGCCCCGCACGGCACCTGCCCACGCCGCCGCGATACCGCTGTGGCCGGAGACGTACGTCGGGAAATTGGGGCTGAAACTGTTGCCGGCGGTGTCCTGCTCCTCGGGCTGCCACGCCGGGTCGGCGACGATGCCCGGGTTCGGGACCTCGTTCGCGCGGGTGATGGCGTCCGCCGGCCGCCAGACGTCCCAGTCGCTCAGGTACTTGGAGTCCCAGACGGCGATCGCGGCGTCGGCCAGGGACACCGAGGTGAGGGCGAAGAGCTTGGCGCTCTCGTAGGAGGTGCCGTTCGGCCGGTACGTGCGGAACACCGCCGTGGTGTGGTCGAACTGCTGGCCCACGGGCTTGTAGGTGCCCTCGATGTCGTTGGCCCAGTAATGGCCGATCTTCGTCTGCTCCGCGGTGCGGGCGGTGGAGCCCTTGCCTCCGATCCGCTTGATCTCGTTGACCTGCGCCGCGTACTCGGGGCTGCGGAGGAGCTCGTCCGCGGTGGCGAAGCCGCCGATGTTGCCGGGCCGGAACTGCGAGCCGGATTTCAGGGCGAACGGCTTCACCTTGCCCCAGTTGGGGGCTCCCGCGGGCTTACCGGGTGCGGGCTGCCAGTGTCCGGGAGCGGTGACTCCCACATAGGGCGTGACGTCGGTGGAACCGTCTCCGGCGCGGTCGGCGATGATCGCCTCCGCGGTCCTGATGCCGAGGGCGCGGCCCCGCTCGCGCTGCTTCCAGCCGGCGTGGTCCGGCATGGCCAGCGCCGTTTTCAGCTTCGCGTCGAGGTCGGCCGAGGGGTACCGCGGGAAGGCGTCCTTGAGGACGGTGTAGGCGGCGTAGTCGATGGCCGTGTTGAGCGCGCCGTAGTCGCCGCGGGCCGAGGGGTCCTGGGTCCGGTACGGCTTGCCTATGGTGCGGATGGAGTTGACGGCGTCGTAGATGGCCAGATCCATCATCGCCCCGCCGCGGCTGAGCGGACCGGGGGTGCCGCCCGTGTGGCGGAACACGTCCAGGATCGCGTCGTTCCAGTAGAGGACGTGATCGTTGGTGCCGCGTGAGGAGTCGAGTGTGGACGCGTCGGGGGCCGGGATCTCCTCTGCCGCCGCCGAGTGGGCGGGGGCCAGGGTGGCGAGGGACGCCATGGCCACGGCTGCGACGGCGTATTTCAGTGCGGTCCTGCCCGGACGTGTGGTGGAGAGCATGAAGTCTCATCCCTGTTCTGTGTTGGCCCTGGCGACACTCGAGGAGGTGCCGGCGACGCCATGGCGTTTCTGCCTTGCCATGGAACGTATTCGGCCATCGTGGCCCGTCACCGACCGCTTCACCGATGGGCCGGATCGGGAAAACCGATGCCCCCGCCTCAGCAGGGGGTTCACTGGACGGCCATCTCGCCCTAACGGCAAGTCAAGCTTCGGTCGTTAGACCTGAGACAGGGACGGGGTCTTCTACTGGGCCTGGTTCCTGCGTGCGTAGTGACGGGCCACCCGGGCCCGGTTGCCGCAGCCGGTCGAGCACCACTCGCGGCGGCTGCGCGCACGGTCGAAGAACAGGACGCAGCCCGGCGCCTGGCACGCGCGGGGCTGCACGCCGGACGTGCCGGTCAGCATCCCGATCAGGGAGTGCGCGATCTCGGACTGGACCGCCACCAGGGGCGGCGCGGGACACATCTGCACCAGAGTGGGCCGCCCGCCCTCGATCCAGCGCAGCGAGGGCCACGGCCGGTCCATGCTCGACGCCCGGTTGAGCTGCGCGACGTCCCAGGAATCGGGGCTGAGCCGGCGGACGTGGGCCTCGGTCAGCCGGCGGGTGACGTCACGCAGCATCACGAAGCTCAGGACGTCCTCCGCGGTGACCGCCTCGAGGGCGCCGGCCGGCAGCGGCGTCGTCAGCCGGTCGCAGCAGGCTTCGAGCCACCGGGCGAGCCGTTCGGGGGATCCGAGGCCGTCCCGGAGAACCCCCCTCACGGGGAACACGGTGTTGGCGAACTCGAGCGGCAGCGGCTCGCCATGGAGGGGAGGGACGTCCGCGGGTCCCGGTGCGGGGGCATCGGTGGTCATCTCGGTCCTCATCCGGTCGGGCTCAGCTGGGCGAACGGCATCGGGCTTGTCGCGGCAGCTGACTGCATGGCAGGATCCAACCTAACGCATCTTCGCTCTTGACATCATTAGGTACGACGCGATCCGGCCATGCCTCCAAGGGGGGAGTCACCGCCGGATGCGGGCCGGAGTCCGTGGGCGAAGGGCAGGCCGCAGTGCCTCGACGCCGTTCGCGTCCGGATGACGACGGATCCGTGTTTTTCCTTGGGGGAAATGACATGTCATTGGATATCGCGCTCTATCAACTCAGGACCTTTCGCGAAGTAGCCAGAACCGGAAGCCTCACCAAGGCTGCGCGCAGCCTTGGTTACGCACAATCAAGTGTCACGTCGCACATTCGCTCCCTGGAGTCCCGTGTCGGTCTCCCGCTGATACAACGAATGCCGCACGGAGTTCGTCTGACGTCCGCGGGAGAGATCTTCCGGGACTACACGAACCGGATCTTTCACGTCGTGGACGAGATGGCCACCGCCCTCGACCCCTCCGGCGAGGCAGAGGGACGCGCCACGGTCGGCGCCTCCGCACTGCTGCTGGAGACACGGATCGGCGCCCTGGTCCGCGACTGCCGCTACCGCTATCCCAAGGTGCAGGTGTCGCCACGCCAATTGGGGATCAGCCGCGCGCTGGGGGCGCTGCGGGGCGGCGACGTCGACATGGCCCTGATTCACGGCGACTTCGCCGCCGGGGAACCCTCCGCCCCCGGGATCGTCGTCCATGAATTACCGGACCTCGAGGTGGTGCCCGTCGGTGCGGCCTCGATCCTCGCCGCACCCGACCCGGCGGCGGCGCTCAGACCGCTCAAGGTCCTGGCCGTCGATCCCCACTGCGCGTCGCACCAGGTCCTGGTGACCACGCTGCGCGAGGTGTACGGCATCGAAGCGGCCGTCATCGAGGCGGGTTCCATGGGCGGCGCCCGGGAACTCGCACGCGCCGGCTACGGCATCGCCATGCTCCCGGCCGAGTCCATCGGGCCGACCGAGGAGAGCAACGGCCTCGCGGTGCTGCCGGGCCTGCCCCGGGTCCGTCTCGATGTGCGGGCGCTGTGGAGCGGCCGCGACGTGGCCATGTCGGCGGTCGCCGCGGTCTGGGACGTGGCGATCCGGCTGGGCCGCGACACCGTGGCGCAACCGGCCTGACGGCCGGCCTTCTTTCTTTTTCCACCGGCTTCGGAAAGGCTCTCGGACCACGAGGGCCTTTCTTTCGTTTTCCTCGGTCCCCGGCCCGGTGACACGTCCGGCCCGTCCCATCGGAATTTTTGATAACGGGCATCGGCGAACACACGAAACCAGCCCCGCCTCCCCTTTATAGCCTTCTCGTGACACACAGAGCATCACTCGGTGGGCCCCGTCCGTACCCGGCCGGCCGCCGCGGTGGGAGATCTGCCCCGCCGGCGTGACCGCGGCCTCCTGAACCGGCCGGGGACGGAACGGCCTTCAGCCCTGACCGGCCGTTCCGCCCCGGCCCCCCACCTCCATCCCCACCGTGAACCACGCCCGCGTCGGCGACCCGTCACCGTGCCATGTCGTCACCGCGCCCTGCCGCGCCGCCGCGCCCGCACCCGACGAAAGAGCCGCCTTGTCCACCCATCAGGTCCACCCGCACCGCACCCGCCGACCGGACGCCGCGGAACGAGAGACCGAGCGCCCGGTGGAACGCCCCCGCCACCGCGTGCTCGTCTCGAGCGTCTCCTCCGATGCCCATACCTGGAACCTCGTTTTCCTGCAGCTGCTGCTGGAGGAAATGGGACACGAAGTGACCAACATCGGCTCGTGCGTGCCGGACGAGTTACTCATCGAGGAGTGCCGGCGGGTCCGGCCCGATGTGGTCGTCATCAGCAGCGTCAACGGCCACGGCGCACTCGACGGGGCACGGTGCATCCGTCGCCTCCGCGACGAGCCGGACCTGCGCGGTCTACGAGTCGTCATCGGCGGCAAGCTGGGCGTGACGGGCGCCGAACCGGGCACCTACGGTCCCGAGTTGCTGGCCGCCGGTTTCGACGCCGTCTTCGAGGACGCGGCCGGCATCGACGAGTTCCGCCGGTACCTCGCCCGGGACGCCGCGCCCGCCGTCGCCGCGACGGGCGCCCGATGACCGCACCCGTCGCACTGGGCACGTTCGCCTCGGCGTTCGCCTCCGCCGGCCGGGCCGGCGACCTGCTCGGCACGTTCGCCGCAGCGTTCGCCGCCCCGACCGAGAACGGCGAACGCGGCCATGGGGCCGCGCAGTCCAGGTGACCGCCGACCGGAGGACCCACCCTCCTCGGCAGGCAGACCCTCTCGCGCCCCCGCACGGCGTGGCGCTCCTCCACACCACCTAGGAAGCCCTGTGCCCGGAGACATGTCCCGACATCCCCTTGTCATCGCCGTCGTCGGCAGCGGCCCGCGCGGCATCTCCGTCCTGGAGCGTCTCGCCGTCCGGGCGACCGCCGAGGCCGAAGGAGCGGCGGCCGGCGGCAGTGCGCCACGCCCCGTCCGGATCCATCTGATCGACTCCACCGAGGTCGGCGCCGGCCGGGTGTGGCGGACCGACCAGGACGACTGGTTCACCATGAACACGGTCATCAGCCAGGTGACCATGTACTCCGGAGACCCCGACGACGGCCCCGCCCGGCCCGGGGCGGGTCCCTCGCTCGGCCAGTGGATCGAGGAGCGGGCCCGGCTGGGCGAGGAGCCGCTCGGCCCCGACGACTACGCGCCCCGCGTCCGCTACGGCCACTATCTCGCCGACGTCCTCGGCACCGTCGTCCGCGGTCTGCCGGACCATGTCGAGTTCGTACCGGTCACCGGCCGGGTCACCGCGCTGCGGTCCGGCTCCGACGGCGGCTACCTCATGACCCTGGACTGCGCCCCGCACCTGCTGGAGGCGGACCGGGTCGTCCTCGCCACCGGTCATCCCGTCAACGCCCCGGACGACTTCGAGCGCGAGATGCTCGACTTCGCCGCGCGCACGCCGGGCACCCGCTACCTCTGCGGCGACTCCACCGCGGACATGCCGCTCGCGGAGGAGTCCGTCCCGGCCGGCAGCACGGTGGGGATCCGGGGCATCGGCCTCTCCTTCTACGACGTGATGCTGTCGCTGACCGTCGGCCGCGGCGGCGCGTTCCGCACCGGCGCGAGCGGCAGGCTGGAGTATGCACCCAGTGGCCGTGAGCCGCGCATCGTCGCCGGTTCGCGCAGTGGGCTGCCCATTCCCGCCCGGGGCCGCAACCAGAAGGAGCCGTCCTACAGTCACCGGGCCCTGTTCCTCACCCGGGACGCGGTGCTCGCGGCGCGGGCGGCCCGCCGGGAGGCGGGCGGCACCGGTCAGCTGGACTTCGCGGAGGACGTGCTGCCGCTGCTGCTCCACGAGGTCGAGCACGTCTACTACCTGACCCATGTGAGGATCGCCCGTGGGCGGGCGGCCGCGGCCGCCTTCGCCGAGGCGCACGCGGCCGCGCTGCGCTCGGGGAAGGACCGGCGCACCCTGCTCGCCGAGGCGGGCGTGGCGGACGTCCCGCCGATCGATCTGGAGGCCCTCGCCCGCCCGTTCGGCGACGAGCGCTTCGACTCTCCGGAGGAGTTCCGGGCGCGGCTGCTGAAGGTGATGGACGAGGATCTCTCGGCCGCGGGGCTCGGCACCGTGGACGGCCCGCTCAAGTCCGCCCTGGACGTGCTCCGGGACATCCGCAACGTGGTGCGGGAGGCCGTCGACTTCGGCGGCCTGCTGCCCGAGTCGCACACCGGGTTCTTCCACCGCCGCTTCCTGCCGGTCAACGCCCTGCTGTCGGCGGGACCGCCGATGTACCGGGTCGAACAGCTGCGAGCCCTGATCCATCGGGGCGTGGTGGAGGTGGCGGGCCCGGCGACCCGCTTCACCGCCGACGACCGGGCGGGCGGCTTCCTGGTGTCCTCGCCGCAGGTGGCGGGCTCCGAGCGGCTGGTCCACACGCTCGTCGACGCCCGCATTCCCACCCCTGACCTGCGCCGCGACACCTCTCCGCTGACCCGCCGGCTCATCGAGGAGGGCATGGTCCGCGCGTACGTGATCGAGGGCCCCGCGGGAAGCCGGTACGTCACCGGCGGGCTGGAGGTGACGGACAGTCCGTTCCATGTGGTGAACGCCGCCGGTGTCCCGCAGCCCGATCTGTACGCCCTCGGCATCCCGACCGAGCACACCCGGTGGTTCACCCAGGTCGGCAGCAGCCGCCCGGGGGTCTCCACGCTCTTCTACCGGGACGCGGACGCGATCGCGGCGGACGCCCTGCGCCCGCTCGGCTCTCCGGGCGAGCGGACCGGAAACCGCGGGACGGAGGGGGCGTTCGTCCCCCGCCAGACCGGCGGCGGCCCGGGCATGGTCACCGCCGACCGGTGAGGCGAACCGCGAGCCGGCCCGCGGTTCGCCGGTGACGGCGGCGCCACGGGTCAGGCCGGCCGGACGCGGGCCTGGTGCCGCTGCGCCTTGGCCCGGTTGCCGCAGCCGGCCATGGAGCACCAGCGGCGGGTGCCGTTCTTGGACACGTCGTAGAAGTGCAGCACGCACGACGGGTTGGCGCAGTGCCGGATGCGTTCCGGGCGGTCGGCGAGGAGCCGCAGATAGGACTCGACCGCCACCCAGGCGGGCAGCCAGGACGGCGTGTCCGCCTCGATGACGGTGCCCGGGCCGTCGGGGCGCAGGACGTGTCGTATCCGGCCGTGGTCGAGCACGGCGTTGACGGCCTCCACCGCGGCCGGGCCGGGGGCGGCGGGACTCGCGATGGCCTGGTCGAGCGCGGCGCGGGCCCGAAGGAGCTGGTCCAGGGTGTGGGCGCCGGCGGGCACGGATGCTCCGCCGAGGGCGTCGCGTACCGCCGCGCTGTTCAGCCACACCGCCAGTCCGTCGACGCCGGACAGCAGATCGTGATGGCCCGCGCCGTCGATCCAGCGGGTGTTGAGCAGATCGATGCCGAGGGGCTCGCCGGTCAGCGGCCTCGGGTCTGCCGCGGCGGTTGAGGTCACGGTTCAGGTCCTTTCTGTGCGGTCGGCGTGCTGGTCCCACCCATGATAACCGGTCATCCGTTGATCACCGGTTGACACAGTCGCGATCTAACCATTAAATTCGCGTTCAACGGTTACGAGAGCGGCTCGCGACCCTGGATCGAAGGCATGTGATCGACGATGAGCAAGGCCACCGACCTGCAGACCGGCCACATCGGGCTGAACGTCACCGAACTGGACCGCTCGCTCGCCTTCTACCGCGAGGTCTTCGACTTCGAGGTCATGGCAGAGGGCAAGGAGGACGACCGCCGCTGGGCCTTCCTCGGCCGCGGCAGCCGCATGATGGTGGCGCTCTGGCAGCAGAGCGAGGGCTCCTTCGCCGCCGACCGCCCCGGCCTGCACCACCTGTCCTTCCAGGTGGACACCGTCGAGGACGTCCGGGCCGCCGAGGAGGTGCTGCGCGGTCTCGGCGCCGAGTTCACCTACCAGGGCGTCGTCCCGCACGGGGAGAACGGCACCTCCGGCGGCATCTTCTTCACCGACCCCGACGGCACCCGCCTGGAGATCTACGCACCCACCGGCGCGGACCCGGCCGACGCCCCGACCGCCGGCGCACCCACCTGCGGCTTCTTCTAGGAACCCGGCGGACGACCGGGTGTTTCCGCAGAAAAGCCGGCCCGGTGGACCCGGCCGCCCCACACAACGGTGATCGCAGCCGTCATTCGAATTGCTCGCATTACTGGAATGGCGCGGATCGTCCGGGGCTTCCGGAAAAGGAAAATCCGGTTCTCCCCGTCCATGAAAGGACGGGAAGAACCGGGTCGTCTCCCGAATCAGTCGAAGTTGCAGTGGGCCGGGGCGTCGCGCTCGTAACGCAGCGGAGCTCCCTCAGGCTGGAGATACGTGAGGTGCAGCTCGATGGGCTCCGTACCCTCGTTCACGCCGTTCAGAGGGAGGTCGCCCTGCTTGATGAACGACGTACCCTGCGGGAACACCTCTTCGGTGCAGTCGGCGTTCTTGCGGACGATAGTCCCCTTCTGCACGGTCAGGATCACCAGCCCCGGGTGCACGTGCCAACCGGTGTCGCCGCCGGGCTGGATCGTCAGGGTCTGCTCCACGACGTTCGTGACGTTCCTGACCCGGAGGTCGTGGGGAACCGTGAACTTGCCCTCCGCGGTGGTCACGGCGGTCAGGTCGTGCGCCGGGCTCGCCGTGGCGACACTGCCGACGCCGGCCAGTACGGCAGCCGCGGCAACGGCCGCCAGCATCTTGCCCCGTCGAGACACATCAATGCGCTTCATTTTTCTTCCTTCGATATAACACCCGCACCGCAGGCGCGCTAATAACCGGTTCCGCCAGCTGGAAACCTGGGAATAAATTTATCCCGCGCGCGAGGTCTGGCTCATTCGATCAGCCGATAGGGGGAAACGAAAAAGCCAATACCATCGACGAGCAGCCAAGAAGGAATGAAAGAGGGGCCAGAAAATAGGGTGTCCCGGACCCTGACGGGCCCGGGACACCACAAACAGGGGATGCCCTACGGCAGCGACGGCGGCTGCTTCGGCGGCGCCTCGGCCAAGGAGGCCAGCGCCAGGCGGATCGCCTCGTCCAGCTGCGGGTCGCGCCCCGCCGCCTGGTCCTGAGGCGTCGCGACGACCTCGACGTCCGGGTCGACACCCCGGTTCTCCACGTCCCAGCCGTAACCCTCCAGCCAGAAGGCGTACTTCGGCTGGGTGACCAGCGTGCCGTCCACGAGGGAGTAACGGCTGTCGATGCCGATGACACCGCCCCAGGTGCGCGTGCCGACGACGGGGCCGATGCCGAGCGCCTTGATCGCCGCGTTGACGATGTCGCCGTCGGAGCCCGAGAACTCGTTGGCGACGGCGACGACCGGGCCGCGCGGCGCGTCCAGCGGATAGCTGGACGGCTGCATGCCGCGCGGCAGGTCCCAGCCGACGATGCGGCGGGCCAGCTTCTCCACGACGAGCTGCGACGTGTGACCGCCGCGGTTCTCCCGTACGTCGACCACCAGCCCGTCCTTCGCGACCTCGACCCGCAGATCGCGGTGGATCTGGGCCCAGCCGGGCGCCTGCATGTCGGGGACGTGCAGATAGCCGAGGCGGCCGCCGGACTTCTCGTGGACGTAGGCGCGCCGGTCGGCGACCCACGCGTGGTAGCGCAGCGGTTCCTCGTCGGCGAGGGGGACGACGACGGCGTGCCGCGGGTCACCGCCGCCGGCCGGGGAGACGGTCAGCTCGACCGGCTTGCCCGCCGCCCCGACGAGCAGCGGTCCCGGGCCCTTGACCGGGTCGACCGGCCTGCCGTCCACCGCGAGCAGCGTGTCGCCGGCCCGCAGGGCGACGCCGGGTGCGGCGAGCGGGGAGTGCGCGTGGGGGTCGGAGGTCTCGGACGGCAGGATGCGGTCGATGCGCCAGGCGCCGTCGTCCGTACGGGAGATGTCCGCGCCGAGCAGCCCCTGCCGGGTGGCGGCGTCCCCGTGACCGCCGGGCGGCATGACGTACGCGTGCGAAGTGCCCAGCTCGCCCTGGACCTCCCACAGGAGGTCCACGAGGTCGTCGTGGGTCGCGACCCGGTCGAGGACGGGCCGGTAGCGGTCCAGGACGCCGTCCCAGTCGACGCCGCCGAGGTCGGGCCGCCAGAAGTGGTCGCGCATGAGGCGCCCGGCCTCGTCGTACATCTGCCGCCATTCGGCGGCCGGTTCGACGGTGCGCCGCACTCGGGACAGGTCGACGGTGATGCTCGCGGCGTCGTCGCCGGCGTCGTGGGACGCCTCGCGGTCGCTGGGAACGACCCTGAGCTTGCCGCCGGTGTAGAGCAGAGCCCGCTTGCCGTCGCCGCTGACGCGGAAGTAGGAGGCGTCGGAGGAGAGTTCCTCGACCCGCTGACGCCCGAGGTCGTACCGCTCGAGGGTGGTCTTCGGCTCCGGGTCCTCGGGCGTGGCACGGGTCGCGCCGAGGACGCCGCGCATCGGGTGGCGCAGCCACAGCAGGCCGTCCTTGGCGGCGCGCAGGGTGGAGTAGCTGGCGGCCTCGACGGGGAACGGCACTATCCGGTCGGCCAGTCCGTCGAGGTCGATGCGGGTGACGGGCTCCGCGTTCTCGTCCGTGTCCTGCGCGTTGTCCTTGTCCGAGTCGAAGGCCCGCCCGTGCCGCTGCGGCCCGAACGGCGAGGGTGTCGTGGCCGCCAGTGTGATGAGGTGCGGCCGGCATCCGCCGACGAAGGCCAGGTCGAAGACGTGTGCGTCGTAGACCGGGTCGAAGGCGCGCTCGGAGAGGAACGCGAGGTGCTTGCCGTCGAGGGTGAACGCCGGCTGGAAGTCGGCGAAGCGCAGCGGCGTCGCCTCCGAGACGGTCAGGTCACCCGTGTTGGCGAGTTTGATCTGCCGCAGCGGGCTGGGGCCGGGGTGCGACCAGGCGAGCCAGGACGAGTCGGGCGAGAAGACCAGGCCGTCGGCGTCGCCGTGCTCGCTGCGGTCGACCTCGCGCACCTCGCCGGTCTCGCGCTCGACGAGCAGCACCCGGCCGTCGTGCGAGGCGACGGCGGCGCGGCTGCCGTCGGGGGCGACGGCCAGGTTCAGTACGCGGCCGAGCCGGCCGGCGGCGAGCCTGCGCGGTGTGGCGCCGGCGGCGGTGCCGGTGGCGGGCGCGAACTCGAGCGCGTCGTCGCCCTCCGCGTCGGTCACCCAGACGACGTGCTGCTCGCCGTCGACACGGAACGTGCGCGGCATTCTGGCGCGCACGCCGGGCTCGGCGGCGAGCGAACGGGCCGGTCCTTCGCGGTGGGTGACCCAGTGGACGCCGCCGCGGATCTCGACGGCGCTGCCGCGGCCGGTGTGGTCGGGCGCAGCGCCGCCGAGGTGGTCGGCGGCGTCGATCGGGCGCGGCTGCAGATCGGTGCGCTGTCCGCCGAGCCGGAGGTCGAGCCGGCGCGGCTCCGCGCCCTCCAGGTCGTCCAGGAGCCACAGTTCACCGGCGCTCGCGTAGGCGACGCGGGTGCCGTCGGTCGCGGCGTGGCGGGCGTAGAAGCCGTCGAGGGGCGTGTGGCGGCGCAGGTCGGAGCCGTCGGGCAGCGACGAGTACAGGGCGCCGACGCCCTCGTGGTCACTGAGGAAGGCGGCGCGGCCGCCGGCCCAGAGCGGGTACTCGATGTTCCCGTCGATGTCCTCGTGGAGGCGTACGAACTCCCCGTCGCCGTCGCGGTCGATCCACAACTTGCCCGCCGTGCCGCCGCGGTAGCGCTTCCAGGCGGCGGCCTCGCGTCCCATGGTGGCCGACAGCAGCAGCGTGTGCGGGCCGTACGCGACACCGCCGACCGGCCCGTACGGCAGGCGGGTGGCGGGGCCGCCGTCGAGCGGCACCGCGTGCGCCCAGCTGCGGCGCAGGGACGCCTGGCCGTGGGTGGTGAGCGCCAGCACCCGGCCGTCCGGGGTCCAGCCCCGTACGGAGGTCCGGTAGCTCCCCCAGTGGGTGAGCCGCTCGGAGGGGCCGCCGTCGACGGGGGCGACATGCACCTCCGGCAGGCCGTCGCGGGAGGAGGACCACGCGATACGGGTGCCGTCGGGCGAGATCCTGGGATGGTTCACGGGCATGTTGTCGGCGCTCACGCGCCACGCCCGGCCGCCGTCGAGCGGCGCGACCCAGACGTCGTCCTCGGCGGTGAAGGCGATCAGGTCACCGTGCAGATGCGGATACCGGAGGTAGGCAGGGTGCGTCACACCGTCACCCTAGGCAGGCCGGGGCCCCGGGGTGAGGGTTTTGGATCACTTGGCCGGAACGGCGGTCACTGTTTCGGTCACCGTCACGGTGACCGCGGGCCCCGGCGCACCGGGAACACCGGGGGTCCGGCTCGGCGTGGGCGTGCCGCTCGGCGTGTTCGTACAGTCCCCGAGCATCGTCGCCCGGAACACGGTCTTCTTCTCGATCTTGGCGATCAGATCTCCGCGGACGCACTTCCCCGCCCGCTCCTCCGTCACCGTGCCGGTGACGGTGATGGCCTGCCGGGAACGGGTCTCCCCCTGGCAGTCGACGGCGGCGCGGGCCGGCACGGACGGCGAGGGCGACTGCGAGCCGCCGGCCGTCACCGCGCCGCCTTCGGTCCGCGCGGTGCAGTTGAGCCAGGCGACGTCGAACGTCAGGCGCTCGAGGGTGCTGGTCACGGTCCGGTCCGTGGTCACGGCCACGGCGGCGGAGTTCAGCCCGCCGGCGGCGGGTTCACAGGCGGCCAGGCCACCGACCGCCGCTGCTGCGGCGGCGGTTGCGGCGAGGACGCGCGGCACTCTGGTCCGGGCGGGCATGAGGCCAGAGTGCCACCGGGCGCCCGTACGGAAAAGAGTGGTTGTGGCCAGGTACGGCCCGTACGGTCGTGCGATGACCAAGAAGCTCGACCGGGTGCGCCGGCTGGGGATCGACGCGGAGACCGCCTACCTCTGGTCCGTACGCCACCGGCACACCCGGACGGCGGACACCGTCACCGACTGCCGTCTGGTGCTGTCCCTCCGGCGGGAGGGCACACGGCAACGGCTCGAGATCACCTTCCGGGCAGCGCCGGGCCGGATCGTCTCCACCGGCTACTGGGAGTCCGGCACGGTCGTCTCGCACGACAGCTGGCTCAATCTGTACGAACCGGGCGTGGTGCGGCGGCTGTTGGACACGGCAGCCCGCGGAACGATGCCGGCCCGCGCGGGGGCCGCCGAGGTCGACGGGTGGCCGCTGTTCGACGCGGTGACGGCGGCCGGCCCGAAGGCTCCCGCGGGCTGACGCCCGCCGCCGGCCGGCCGGTTCAGGACCAGCGGCCCGTACGCCCCAGCAGGAGCGCCGTCGCCGCCGTACCCGCCGTGGAGGTGCGCAGCACGCTGCGGCCGAGCCGGTACGGCTTCGCGCCGGCCTGCGTGAACACGGTCAGTTCGTCCGGGGAGACCCCGCCCTCGGGGCCGACGACCAGCACGATGGATCCCGTCTCCGGAAGGTCCGCCGTCGCCAGCGGCTGCGCGCCCTCCTCGTGGAGCACCGCCGCGAAGTCCGCCGCCGCCAGAAGTGCCGCCACCTGCTTGGTCGTCGCGCTCTCCGCCACTTCGGGGAAGCGCAGCCGGCGGGACTGCTTGCCCGCCTCACGGGCCGTCGCCCGCCACTTGGCCAGCGACTTGGCGCCGCGTTCGCCCCGCCACTGGGTGATGCAGCGCGCCGCGGCCCACGGCACGACCGCGTCGACACCGGTCTCCGTCATGGTCTCCACGGCCAGTTCACCGCGGTCGCCCTTCGGCAGTGCCTGCACAACGGTGATACGGGGCGCCGGCTCCGGCTCCTCGGGGCACTCGCGCACCTCGGCCACCAGGCGGTCCTTGCCCTCGGTGGAGACGACGGAGCCGGCGGCGCCGCGGCCGAGGCCGTCCGTAAGGACAATCTGCTCACCGGGCTGGAGCCTGCGCACGGAGACCGCGTGCCGCCCCTCGGGACCGTCAAGGGTGACGGACGCGCCCGGAGCGACCCCTGCGAGCGACTCGACGAGAAAGACCGGAGCGGTCATCACACACCACCGCCGTGCGCGAACGCGGCCCGTGCCGTGTCGGCTTCGGCGGCGAGCACGCCCACCAACTGGGCGGCGGGCATCTCCCGCGCCAGCCGGTGGCCCTGGCCGGCCCACAGCGCCATGCCCTGCGCGTCGCCCGCCTTCGCCGCGGCCTTGCGCAGTCCGCTCGTCAGCTGGTGCACATCGGGATACGCGGCCGGCGCGTACGGCCCGTGCTCCCGCATGAACCGGTTGACCAGGCCCCGCGCGGGCCGCCCGGAGAACGCGCGTGTCACGTCGGTGCGGACGAACAACGGGTTGGTCATCGCCTGCTTGTGCAGCGGATGCGCGCCCGACTCGGGGCACACCAGGAACGCCGTACCGAGCTGTGCGACGCTCGCGCCGGCCGCCAGTACGGCGGCGATCTGGCTGCCGCGCATCAGGCCGCCAGTGGCTACGACGGGCAACTCCACGGTCTCCCTCACCAGTTGGATCAGCGTCAGCAGTCCGTAGCCGGAGCCGTCGCCCGCCGGGTCGTCGCGGTGCGTGCCCTGGTGGCCGCCCGCCTCGACGCCCTGCACGCACACGGCGTCGGCGCCGCACCACTGTGCGGTCTGCGCCTCCTCCGGTGTGGTGACGGTCACGATCGTGTAGGTGCCCGCCTTGGTGAAGGACTCCAGCACCGGGCGGGTGGGGCAGCCGAAGGTGAACGAGACCACGGGGACCGGGTCGTCGAGCAGTATCGCGAGCTTCGCCTCGTAGCCGTCGTCCCGCCCCTGGTCCGGGTCCCCGAGAGGCGTCTCGTACCAGGTGGCCTCACCGGCCAGCTGCTGCCGGTACACCCCCACGGCGGCGGGGTCGGCGGTGCCGGGCTGCGGCATGAACAGATTGACGCCGAAGGGTCGGGCCGTGAGCGCGCGGACCTGCTGGATCTCCTGGTACATCCCGTCGGCCGTCTTGTACCCGGCGGCGAGGAAACCCAGCCCGCCGGTCTCGGACACGGCCGCCGCGAGTTGCGGGCAGGAGGCGCCGCCGGCCATGGGGGCCTGCACGATCGGATGCCGGCAGAGATCGGTCAGCGCGGAGGACATGCAGGCATCGTGCCACGTCCCCACGGGCCGAGCCGAATCCCCCGTTCCGCTCTTCGGGAACGTGCGCCCACGCCCGAACCGGGCCGCGCCTCAATCGCCGCCGGAGCTCGTTGACCGGCCCCGTCGGGGCTCCGCCCCGAACCCCGCGCCTCAAACGCCGGCGGGGCTGGGTTACCCGGTTCCGTGCCGGCCCGGCGGCTCGAGCACCCCGCGCGGAGGCTGGGTCGGCCGCTCCAGGCGTGCACCGCGCTCCGCGCGGCGTTTCGGAGGCTCCGCCCCCACACCCCCGCGCCTCGAACGCCGGCGAGGCTGAAGTGGCCGGGGCACATCCCCCCGCGCCTCACCCCTACGGCCTGGCGGCCGTGGGTGGGGGTACCTCCCACGCCGCCAGGCGTAGGGGGAGTGCCCCCAGCGAGGCTGGATGTGCCCGGCTCGGGGCTGGTTGCCGCGCAGCGGCATTTCCAGCCCGGCCCGGGGGCACCTCCCACGGACGCCAGGCCGTAGGGGGAGTTTGAGGCCACCGCGCGGAGCGCGGTACCGGGCCCGGGCGGAGCCCGGGCCCGCCCACCCAGCGACACTGGGCCCAAAAGCCCGAGTCCCCATCCGTCGCCCGGAAGGGCCGGACGGGGCCCCGGGGCGGGGGCCCACCCTGGCCCGGACGCCGGGATGACCCCGGGGCCCGAGTGCCAACCCTGCCGCCTGGAAGGCGGCGCACGCCCCGGTCAGAACGCCTAGCGCCCGTTGAACGCGTCCTTCAGGCGGGAGAAGAGCCCCTGCTGCCCCGGCTGAAACTGACCGAGCGGCCGCTCCTCACCCCTCAGCTTCGCCAGATCCCTCAGCAGCCGCTCCTGCTCCACGTCCAGCTTCGACGGGGTCGTCACCTCGACGTGGACGATCAGGTCGCCGCGGCCGCCGCCGCGCAGGTGCGTGATGCCGCGCCCGTGGAGCGGGATCGACTGGCCGGACTGGGTGCCGGGGCGGATGTCGACCTCCTCCATGCCGTCGAGCGTCTCCAGCGGGCACTTCGTGCCGAGCGCCGCCGCCGTCATGGGGATCGTCACCGTGCAGTGCAGGTCGTCGCCGCGCCGCTGGAAGACGGGGTGGGCGACCTCGTGGATCTCGACGTACAGGTCACCGGCGGGGCCGCCGCCCGGGCCGACCTCGCCCTCGCCCGCGAGCTGGATCCGGGTGCCGTTGTCGACACCGGCCGGGATCTTCACGGTCAGGGTGCGACGCGAGCGCACCCGCCCGTCGCCGGCGCACTCGGGGCACGGCGTGGGGACGACCGTGCCGAAGCCCTGGCACTGCGGGCAGGGCCGCGACGTCATGACCTGGCCCAGGAAGGACCGCGTCACCTGCGACACCTCGCCGCGCCCGCGGCACATGTCACAGGTCTGCGCGGACGTACCGGGCGCGGCGCCCTCGCCCGAGCAGGTCGTGCAGACGACGGCCGTGTCGACCTGGATGTCCTTCGTCGTGCCGAAGGCCGCCTCGTTGAGGTCGATCTCGAGGCGGATCATCGCGTCCTGGCCGCGGCGCGTACGCGAGCGTGGCCCACGCTGCGACGCCGTACCGAAGAACGCGTCCATGATGTCCGAGAAGTTGCCGAAGCCGCCCGCGCCGAAGCCTCCGGCGCCACTGCCTCCGGCCTGCGAGAGCGGGTCTCCGCCGAGGTCGTAGACCTGCTTCTTCTGCGGGTCGGAGAGCACCTCGTACGCGGCGTTGATCTCCTTGAAGCGCTCCTGCGTCTTCGGGTCCGGATTCACGTCCGGGTGGAGTTCGCGCGCGAGGCGGCGGAAGGCCTTCTTGATCTCGTCCTGCGATGCGTCGCGGCGCACGCCGAGTACGGCGTAGTAGTCCGTGGCCACTTACGACTCCGCCAGGATCTGTCCGACGTAACGTGCCACTGCGCGTACCGCTCCCATCGTTCCGGGGTAGTCCATGCGGGTCGGTCCGACCACGCCGAGTTTGGCGACTGCCTCGTCGCCCGAACCGTAGCCGACGGAGACCACGGACGTGGAGTTGAGTCCTTCATGGGCGTTCTCATGACCGATTCGTACGGTCATGCCCATGCCGCCGGACTCATTCGCCTCCCCGAGCAGCTTGAGCAGCACCACATGCTCCTCGAGCGCCTCCAGCACCGGCCGGATGGTCAGCGGGAAGTCGTGGCCGAAGCGGGTCAGATTGGCGGTGCCGCCGATCACGAGCCGTTCCTCGGTCTCCTCGACCAGGGTCTCGAGCAGGGTGGACAGCACCGTGGAGACGGTACCGCGGTCCTCGTGCTCGAAGGATTCGGGAAGGTCCTGCACCAGCTGCGGCACATCCGCGAAGCGGCGTCCCACGACCCGGCTGTTGAGCCGGGCCCGCAGGTCCGCGAGCGAGGTGTCGCCGAACGGCGCGGGGCAGTCGATCATGCGCTGCTCCACCCGGCCGGTGTCCGTGATCAGCACGAGCATCAGACGGGCGGGAGCGAGGGAGAGGAGTTCCACATGCCGGACCGTGGACCGGGTCAGCGAGGGGTACTGGACGACGGCGACCTGCCGGGTCAGCTGCGCCAGCAGCCGGACCGTGCGGCCCACGACGTCGTCGAGGTCGACCGCCCCGTCCAGGAAGTTCTGGATGGCACGGCGCTCGGGCGACGACAGCGGCTTGACGCCCGCCAGCCGGTCGACGAACAGCCGGTACCCCTTGTCCGTGGGGATCCGGCCGGCGCTGGTGTGCGGCTGGGCGATGAAGCCCTCCTCCTCCAGCACGGCCATGTCGTTGCGGACGGTGGCCGGGGAGACGCCGAGCCTGTGCCGCTCGGTGAGGGCCTTCGAGCCGACGGGCTCCTCGGTGCCGACATAGTCCTGGACGATGGCGCGCAGCACCTCGAGCCTGCGTTCGCTGAGCATTCGCGCACCTCCAGATGTGGTTCCTCGTATGTGGTCTGGCACTCGCCGTGTTCGAGTGCCAACACTCCCCGGCCAGTGTACGGCTGTCGGGTACACGGGTAGCAAGGGTGGCAGACCATGCGGTCGGACACGCTGCCGGGCACGGTCCGCACAGGCGGGCGCGGAGGTGATGCGGATAGCGTCGCCGTATGGACGTCAGTTGGGAAGACTTCGGCTGGGAACGGCTCGCCCTCGGCGTCGGCCGTCGCCGTCTGCCGGGCTGGGACGCGACCGTCGGCCT
Source organism: Streptomyces sp. NPDC002835 (assembly GCF_053591995.1). Lineage (NCBI taxonomy): Bacteria > Bacillati > Actinomycetota > Actinomycetes > Kitasatosporales > Streptomycetaceae > Streptomyces > Streptomyces sp. NPDC002835. The sequence continues at coordinate 165,674 of NZ_JBSFUW010000001.1, forward strand.
GGTGATCGGCGCGGACTCCGCGCTGCTGTACGACACGGGCTCGACGCTCCGCGAGGGGGCGCAGATCCGGGCCCAGGCGCAGGCGCTCATGGGCGGCCGCCGGGTGACGCACATCGCACTGAGCCATCCCCACTTCGACCATGTGCTGGGCACGGCCGCCTTCGCGGGCGCGGAGGTGTACGGCGCGGTGGGCCTGGACACGCTGCTGGGCCGGGAGCGGGACGCCGTCCGGGACACCGCGGTACGGCACGGGGTGCCGCCCGACGAGGCGGCGGAGGCGGCGGACCTGCTGGTCGCGCCACACCATCCGGTGTGCGGTGAGTGGACGCTCGATCTCGGCGGCCGCCAGGTGCTGCTCGCCAATGTGGGACCGGGGCACTCGGGGCACGACCTGGCGCTGCTGGTGCCGGGTGAGCCGGAGGTGGTGTTCTGCGGCGACCTGGTGGAGGAGTCCGGCGAGCCGCAGGCGGGCCCGGACGCGATCACCTCCCGGTGGCCCGCCGCGCTGGACCGGCTGCTGGACCTCGGCGGCGAGGAGGCGCTGTACGTCCCGGGGCACGGCGCGGCCGTCGACGCGGCGTTCGTGCGGGCGCAGCGGGAGGAACTGGCGGCGCGTTTCGGCGTGTCGTAGCGCCGGGCGGTCGTATCGTCGTGCGATGCGCAGCTACAGCCCTGATCTCACGCCGCCCTGGAAGCGGTCGAAGCCCGTCCCCGAGGTGCCGGCGGAGCCGGATCTGGTGGTCGAGGAGGTGTCGACCGGCTTCTGCGGCGCGGTGATCCGCTGCGAGGCCGGGACGGTGACCCTGGAGGACCGGTTCGGCAAGCACCGGGTCTTCCCGCTCGAACCGCGCGGCTTCCTGCTGGAGGGCCGGACCGTCACCCTGGTCCGCCCGGCCCCGGCGGCCGCGTCACGCCCGTCCCGTACGGCGTCCGGCTCGCTCGCCGTGCCCGGCGCGCGGGCGCGGGTGGCACGCGCCGGGCGCATCTATGTCGAGGGCCGGCACGACGCGGAGCTGGTGGAGCGGGTGTGGGGTGACGACCTGCGCATCGAGGGCGTGGTGGTCGAGTACCTGGAGGGCGTCGACGACCTGCCGTCGATCGTCGCGGAGTTCGCGCCCGGCCCGGACGCCCGCCTCGGCGTCCTGGTGGACCATCTGGTCGAGGGCTCGAAGGAGTCCCGGCTCGCGGCGTCGGTGACCGACCCGCACGTGCTGGTGGTGGGCCACCCGTACATCGACGTGTGGGAGGCGGTGAAGCCGTCGTCGCTCGGCATCCCGGCGTGGCCGAGGATCCCGCGGGGCCAGGACTGGAAGACGGGCGTGTGCCGGGCGCTGGGCTGGCCGGAGAACACGGGCGCGGCCTGGCAGCACATCCTGTCCAGGGTGACGAGCTACAAGGACCTGGAGCCGTCGCTGCTGGGGCGGGTGGAGGAACTGATCGACTTCGTCACGGCCAGCGGTGAGGCCTGACTCCGGGGAGAGTGCCGAATTCGCCGGTGTCCAACTTGATACCGAGTATGTCCAGCGGAACGGAGTCGCCGAACTTCGTTACCCGCTGGACCTGGTACTCGGCCTTGTCCCCACTGCCGACGGGCTCGGTGAGGAAGACGCACTGGGCCATGATCGGGTCGATGATCAAGTAGGCGGGCACCCTTCCCGCCGCGTAAACCGATCGTTTGACGCCGTAGTCGCGATCGACGCTGGTCTTGGAGACGACTTCGACCAGCATCGTGATCAGCGTAGAGGGGAGCAACCGCCCCGACGGCGGTCCCGCCTCGCGTTCCAGCACCACCAAGTCGGGTACTGGCTCACTGGCCTCGTTCAGGATGTCAATGTCCTGGGTCTGCAGTCGCGCCCAGCGTTGGCGCGGGATCTGATCCAACACAGCTTCCACGATCAGGTTGTGCACCAGATCGGGCCCCGCCATCATCACAATTTCCCCCCGGAGGAGCTCGACCCTGACACCCTCGGGGGCCTCGAAACCCTCGAAGAACTCCGTCATCCCGCGATCGTCCACAGCGGTCATCTCCGTGTCCTCCATTTCCGCCGCGGCCTCTGAGCGGCAGCCTAGGATCAGCCTAGGCACCTACGTGGCGTCTCCGCACCGATTCACTCCGGCGAGTGATCAGTCCACCAGGTCCCTGACCACCCCGTCCGCCAGCAGCCGCCCCCGCAGGGTCAGGGCCGCGCGGCCCTCCTCGTACGGGCCGGGGTCCAGCAGGCCGTCGGCGAGGGCCTTGCGGGCCGCCGCCAGGCCCGCCGGGCGCAGCAGCGCCAGCGGGACGCCCTCGCGCAGCCGCAGCTCCAGCAGGATCCGCTCGACACGGCGGTCGTCGTCCGCGAGGATCTCGCGCCCCGCGCCCGGCGAGCGGCCCTCCGCGAGCGCGGCGGCGTACGCGCCGGGGTGCTTCACGTTCCACCAGCGCACGCCGCCCACATGGCTGTGCGCCCCCGGGCCGGCGCCCCACCAGTCGGCTCCGCGCCAGTACAGCTCGTTGTGCAGGCAACGGCCGGCCTTCGTGGTGGCCCAGTTGGAGACCTCGTACCAGTCGAAGCCGGCGGCGGAGAGCACCTCGTCGGCGATCAGATAGCGGTCCGCGTGGACGTCGTCGTCGGTCATGGGGACCTCGCCGCGGCGGATGCGCCGCGCGAGCTGCGTGCCCTCCTCGACGATCAGCGCGTACGCGGAGACATGGTCCGGTCCCGCGCCGACCGCGGCGTCCAGCGAGGCCCGCCAGTCGTCGTCGCTCTCGCCGGGCGTGCCGTAGATCAGGTCGAGGTTCACATGGTCGAAGCCCGCCGCCCGCGCCTCGCCGACGCACGCCTCGGGCCGGCCGGGGGTGTGGGTGCGGTCGAGCACCTTCAGCACGTGCTGCCGGGCGCTCTGCATACCGAACGAGATCCGGTTGAAGCCGCCCTCCCGGAGCGCCGCCAGATAGGCCGGGTCGACGGACTCCGGATTGGCCTCCGTGGTCACCTCGGCGTCGTCCGCGAGGCCGAACTCCTGCCGGACCGCGTCCAGCATCCGTACGAGATCACCGGCCGCCAGCAGCGTCGGCGTACCACCGCCGACGAACACCGTCCGCACCGGCCGCGGGTCGTCGCCGAGGATCTTGCGGGCGAGGCGGACCTCGTCCGCGAGGGTCTCTGCGTAGTTGTCACGGGAGGCGAGCACTCCGCCGGAGCCGCGCAGCTCGGTGGCCGTGTAGGTGTTGAAGTCGCAGTAGCCGCAGCGCGTCGCGCAGTACGGCACGTGCAGATAGAAGGCCAGCGGCCGGGCTTCGGCCCCGAGCAGGGCGGACGCGGGCAGCGCGCCGTCCTCGGGCATGAGCTCGCCGTCAGGCAGTACGGAAGGCATGCCCCCATTGTCCGTCACCCACGAGGCCACCCCGCCTGGAGCACCAGCAGGGCCAGATCGTCCCCCGGCGGGGTGGGCGCGAACGCGTGCACCGCCGTCCTGATCCGTTCCGCTACGCCCTGCGCGGTGAGCCCGGCGCACTCGGACAGGATCGCCGCCAGACCGTCCTCGTCGTCGAACATCCGGGGGCCGGAGCGCCGCTCGGTCACCCCGTCGGTGACGCACAGCAGGGTGTCGCCGGGCTCGAGGTCGAAGGTGTGGCTCTGGTACGCGACGTCGTCGACGACGCCGAGCAGCACCTGCGGCTCCGCATGGACGCGGACGGTGCCGTCGGGGCGCAGCAGCAGGGGCAGCGGATGCCCGGCGCTGGCCAGGGTGCAGCGGGCGCCGCCGTCGCCGGACGCCGACGGGACCACCTCGCCGTAGAGCAGCGAGAGGAAGCGGGAGTGCCGGCCTTCCGGCAGGCTCGGCCCGTGACCGCCGGTGGCGAGCAGCGCCGTCGCCTCCGCCGCCTCCAACGCGTCGTCGAGCAGCAGTCCGTTGAGCCGGTCGAGGACCTGGCCGACCTCGTAGCCCTCACGGGCCAGCAGCCGCAGCCACGGCCGGGCGAGTCCGGTGACGACGGCGGCCTCGGGACCACTGCCCTGGACGTCGCCGAGCATGAAGCACCAGCGGCCGCCGGAGCCGGCGGGGAAGACGTCGTAGAAGTCGCCGCCCGCCACCCCGTCGTCGCTGGGCTCGTAGACCAGATACGTGTCGACGCCGGGGATCTGCCCGACCCGGCTGGGGAGCAGGCCGCGCTGCAGGACCCGGCTGATGGTGGCCTGCCGGGCGTACCGGCGCGCGGCGCCGACGGCCAGGGCGACCCGGCGGGCGAAGTCCTCGATGAGCGCGGCGACTTCGGCGGGTACGTCCTCCTCCCCGCTCTGCGCCACCACCAGTGCGCCGAGCCGACGGCCTCCGGCACTCAGCGGGTAGGCCAGCGCGGCGGCCGTGGCGGCCGGCTCCGTGCCGGGCAGGGCGCCGCCCGACGCGCTGCCGTCCGCGGCCCGGAGACCGTGCTCGACGGCTGGATGGCCCAGGTCGGCCCGGCGAGCCCCCGCAGCATCCGCGTCCTCGCGCCGGGCGGCCGTCGCGTCGGCGCGCCCGGACACACCGGCGGGCGCCGGCACGGCGGTCGCGTCCACCGGCGGAGGGTCCGGCCACCGCACCCGCACCGGACCACCGTCCGGCGTGTCCGGCAGCGGGGGCGGTTCCTTGCCCAGCGCCTCGCGCAACGGCTCCACGCACGACTCGTCGCTGTGCCATACGCCCACGAGCCGCGGCGCCGCCCCGCGCCCGCCGCGTCCGGCTCCGTGGCCGTGCCCGTGTCCCCCGCTCTCGCCGTCGAGCCAGATCGCGCACCGGTCGGCGAGCCGTGGCACCAGCAGCTGACCCGCGAGCGCCGCGACCAGGTCCTCGTCGAGCTGGCCGGCGAGCAGGTCGGACGCCTCGGCGAGGAACGCGGGCGCGCCGCGGCTGATCCACTCCAGGTCGTCCCGCCCGGCGCGCCGGCGCCTGGCCTGCTCCGCGCCGTTCGCGTCCCGGCGTACGGACGGGGCCGGTGGCGCGGCGGCCGGCGGCAGGGTCTCACGGCCGTCGAGCGGCAAACGGGCCCACACCGTCTTGAGGGCGGCGTGGAAGGTGACGCCCCAGCGCTCCGCGAGGGAGGCGACGAGGTGGAGACCGCGGCCGTAGTCGGGGGTGCCCGACTGGTCGGCACTGTGCGTGCCGCCGCTCACGCCGCTGGCGGGGTGATGGTCGGAGACCTCGACCACCAGCGCGGCCGGCTGCTCGTGCGTCGCTTCCTCGAAGCGGCAGAGCAGTTCGGCCGCGGTGCCCGCGTGCACGACGGCGTTGGTGACCAGCTCGCTGACGACGATCGCCGCGTCGTCGGCGAGCCGGTCCGCGCGGCGGCCGGCCGTGAGCAGCCCCAGCGCTGTCCACTCGGCGACGGCGTCGCGCACGAAGCGGCGCCCCGCGGCCGGGGCGAGGAGGTTGCCGGGCAGGCTGGTGCGCCCGGCCGGCCCGGCGTCGGACCGGGCCGGCCACACGGAAGTCGATCGGTTGCCGGTTTCGCGCTGCATCGGAATGGACCCCACCTGCGGCTCCTGGTCGGTGCTGGCGTGCGCCGCTCATGACACCGACAGCGTGACAGACCGAGGGCGCCCATAAGCGCCGAGTCACCGAAGTCGGGGGAACGAAACAGGAACGAAACGGCCTGGACCGCGTAAAAGAGCAGGGCGGGAGCGACGGAAGGCCCGCCGGACCTGACATTGTCCGGTCCGCCGAGGGCTGCTTCCGCGCTCCCGCCCCTGGGTCACACCATGGCGGCCAGGGTCTTTCGTTTGGATCAGGCCGGATCAGTGAGCGGGGTCTGGTGCCGTACATCGCAAGGCGGAGGATGGGGGTCCCCCCGCCGAAGGCAGGGGGAGAGTCCACGCGGTGGGGGCACCTCCCGTGCCCGAAGGGCTACGGGGGAGTCGGCGACTGACGACAACGCAGCGAGGTGCGGTGCCAGGGCACGCGAGCCCGGCAAGATCCGAACGAGAGGCCCTAGGCCTCGCGGGATCCCGCGTACATCTCGTCGATCAGGTTCTTGTACTCGCGCTCCACGACCGGGCGCTTCAGCTTGAGGCTGGGCGTCAGCTCGCCGTGCTCGATGTCCAGGTCACGCGGGAGCAGCCGGAACTTCTTGATGGTCTGCCAGCGCTGGAGCCCCTCGTTGAGGCGCTTCACATAGCCCTCGATGAGTTGCTCGGCCTGCGGGGAGGCAACGACCTCGGCGTAGCTCTTGCCGCCCAGGCCGTTCTCCTCGGCCCAGCCGAGGATCGTCGGCTCGTCCAGGGCGATCAGCGCGGTGCAGAAGTTACGGTCCGCGCCGTGCACCAGAATGTTGGAGACGAACGGGCACACGGCCTTGAATTGGCCCTCGACCTCGGCCGGCGCGATGTACTTGCCGCCGGAGGTCTTGATCAGGTCCTTCTTGCGGTCCGTAATCCGCAGATAGCCGTCGGCGGACAGCTCGCCGATGTCTCCGGTGTGGAACCAGCCGTCGGACTCGAGGACTTCGGCCGTCTTCTCCGGCAGCTTGTGGTAGCCCTCCATGATGCCGGGGCCGCGCAGCAGGATCTCGCCGTCGTCGGCGATGCGGACCTCGCAGCCGGGCACCGGCTTGCCGACCGTGCCGGTGCGGTAGGCCTCGCCCGGGTTGACGAAGGAGGCGGCGCTCGACTCGGTGAGGCCGTAGCCCTCCAGGATGTGGATGCCGGCGCCGGCGAAGAAGTAGCCGATGTCGGGCGCGAGCGCGGCGGAGCCGGAGACGGCGGCGCGCAGCCGGCCGCCGAAGGCCTCACGGAGCTTCGAGTAGACGAGGGCGTCGGCGACCTTGTGCTTGGCGGTCAGGCCGAAGGGCGCGGTGGCGTTGCCGGTGCGGCGGAAGTTGTCCTGGGTGGCCTTGGCGTACTCGCGGGCGACGCCGGCGGCCCACTGGAAGATCTTGTACTTGGCGCCGCCGCCCGCCCGGGCCTTGGCCGCGACTCCGTTGTAGACCTTCTCGAAGATGCGGGGCACGGCCGCCATGTACGTCGGCTGGACGACCGGCAGGTTCTCGATGATCTTGTCGACGCGGCCGTCGACGGCCGTGACGTGGCCGACCTCGATCTGTCCGGAGGTCAGCACCTTGCCGAAGACATGGGCGAGCGGCAGCCAGAGGTACTGCACGTCGTCCTTGGTGACGAGGCCGGTCGCGGCGATGGCCTTGGCCATGTAGGACCAGTTGTCGTGCGGCAGCCGTACGCCCTTGGGGCGGCCGGTGGTGCCCGAGGTGTAGATGAGCGTCGCGAGCTGGTCGGAGGTGATCGCCGCGACCCGCTCCTTGACGGCGTCCGGGTGCTTGGCGAGGTACTTCGCGCCGCGCGCCTCGAGGTCGGTCAGGGAGACGACCCAGCCCTCCGGGTCGGCGGCGTCCGGCTCGAGGCCGGCCGGGTCGATGACGACCACGTGCTTCAGCTCGGGCAGTTCGGCGCGCTTCTCACGGGCCTTGGCCAGCTGGGAGACGTCCTCCGCGATCAGCACCCTGCTCTCCGAGTCGGAGAGGATGTACGCCGATTCCTCGGCGTTGGTGGACGGGTAGACCGTGGTGGTGGCGCCGCCGGCGCACATCACGCCGAGGTCGGCGAGAATCCACTCGACCCGGGTGGACGAGGCGAGCGCGACCCGCTCCTCGGGGCCCACCCCGAGGTCGATCAGTCCGGCCGCGATGGCGAAGACCCGTTCGGCGGCCTGTCCCCAGCTCAGGGACTTCCAGTCGTCGGGTCCGGAGCCGGATGCGGGCGGCACGGGATAGCGGTAGGCCTCGCCGTCCGGCGTGGCTGCCACGCGCTCGGTGAAGAGGGTGGCCACCGAAGGCGGCCGGTTCTCGATCAGGGTCTGGGTTTCGCTCACGACGTCCTCCGGGCCGGCGGCAGCACTGCACGACGGGCTGGTTGTTTAACTGGCGAGTAACCATCGAGCCGTGCTCAGGGTAAAGCCCGTTCGATCGGCGCGTAAGTGCCTGCGGGCTGCCGCTTGATAACGAACGGAACGCGGATCCACCGATTGGAGCAGTGGATCGATGCGACAAGCATGCATCTGTCCGAGAGGTTCCGGAAGACCGAAAGGCGCCCGTCCCGGCAGGGGACGGACGCCTTTCGCACCTCGTGGGGACGTGACGGCTACTTCTTGCTCTTGCCGCTCTCGTCGCTGGACAGCACCGCGATGAAGGCCTCCTGCGGGACCTCCACGGAGCCGACCATCTTCATCCGCTTCTTGCCTTCCTTCTGCTTCTCCAGCAGCTTCCGCTTACGGGAGATGTCACCGCCGTAGCACTTGGCGAGGACGTCCTTGCGGATCGCGCGGATGGTCTCGCGGGCGATGACCCGGGAGCCGATGGCCGCCTGGATGGGGATCTCGAACGCCTGGCGCGGGATCAGCTCGCGCAGCTTGGCGACGAGCCGTACGCCGTACGCGTACGCGGCGTCCTTGTGGGTGACGGCGGAGAAGGCGTCGACGCGGTCGCCGTGGAGCAGGATGTCGACCTTCACCAGCTGGGCGTCCTGCTCGCCGGTGGGCTCGTAGTCCAGCGAGGCGTAACCGCGGGTCTTGGACTTCAGGTTGTCGAAGAAGTCGAAGACGATCTCGGCGAGGGGGAGCGTGTAGCGGATCTCGACGCGGTCCTCGGAGAGGTAGTCCATGCCGAGGAGGGTGCCGCGGCGGTTCTGGCAGAGCTCCATGATCGAGCCGATGAACTCGCTGGGAGCGAGGATCGTGGCCCGGACGACCGGCTCGAAGACCTTGTCGATCTTGCCTTCGGGGAACTCGCTCGGGTTGGTGACCGTGTGCTCCTTCCCGTCCTCCATGATCACGCGGTAGACCACGTTGGGCGCGGTGGCGATGAGTTCGAGGTTGAACTCCCGCTCCAGGCGCTCACGGACGACGTCGAGGTGCAGCAGGCCGAGGAAGCCGACGCGGAAGCCGAAGCCGAGGGCCGCGGAGGTCTCCGGCTCGTAGACCAGGGCGGCGTCGTTGAGCTGGAGCTTGTCCAGCGCCTCGCGGAGGTCGGGGTAGTCGGAGCCGTCCAGCGGATAGAGGCCCGAGAAGACCATCGGCTTGGGGTCCTTGTACCCGCCGAGGGCCTCGGTGGCGCCCTTGTCCTTGCTGGTGATGGTGTCACCGACCTTGGACTGACGGACGTCCTTCACGCCGGTGATGATGTAGCCCACCTCGCCGACGCCGATGCCGTCGGCCGGCGTCATCTCGGGCGACGAAACGCCGATCTCGAGAAGCTCGTGGGTGGCGCCGGTCGACATCATTTTGATGCGCTCGCGCTTGTTGAGCTGGCCGTCGATGACACGGACGTACGTCACGACGCCGCGGTACGAGTCGTATACGGAGTCGAAGATCATCGCGCGGGCGGGGGCGTCCTTGACGCCGACCGGGGCCGGGACGTCGCGGACGACCCGGTCCAGGAGCGCGTCCACGCCGATACCGGTCTTCGCCGAGACCTTCAGCACGTCCTCGGGCTGGCAGCCGATGAGGTTGGCCAGCTCCTCGGAGAACTTCTCCGGCTGGGCGGCCGGCAGGTCGATCTTGTTCAGTACGGGGATGATCTTGAGGTCGTTCTCCATCGCCAGGTAGAGGTTGGCGAGAGTCTGGGCCTCGATGCCCTGGGCCGCGTCCACCAGCAGGACCGTGCCCTCGCAGGCGGCGAGGGACCGGGACACCTCATAGGTGAAGTCGACGTGCCCGGGAGTGTCGATCATGTTGAGGATGTGGGTCCTGCCCTGGTCCTCTCCCTCATTGGGGGCCCAGGGCAGCCGGACCGCCTGGGACTTGATCGTGATGCCACGCTCGCGCTCGATGTCCATCCGGTCGAGATACTGAGCGCGCATCTGCCGCTGTTCGACCACACCTGTCAGCTGGAGCATCCGGTCGGCAAGGGTCGACTTGCCGTGGTCGATGTGCGCGATGATGCAGAAGTTGCGGATCAGAGCCGGGTCGGTACGGCTCGGCTCGGGCACGTTGGTAGGAGTCGCGGGCACGCAGGGTCCTGATTCTTTGGCAGACGCCGGGTCGGTGAGCTCGACTCGGGCGCGGCTCGGGTCGCTGTCGGATCGATACGTAGGCTCCATGGTCCCACGCGCAAGGGACTGTGCTCGGTTTGGGCCGTCCGTGCGGCGACTGGTAGCCTGAGCAGCTGTGTCTCGTGCCCTCCCTCTCTGGGCACACCTCTCGGGTCCGACGGGCCGCGGGGAAGGGACACGAACTCGAAGATCATCGATCCTGAAAAGGCTCTTTCGTGGCGAACATCAAGTCCCAGATCAAGCGGAACAAGACGAACGAGAAGGCGCGCCTGCGCAACAAGGCCGTCAAGTCCTCGCTCAAGACCGCGATCCGCAAGGCCCGTGAGGCTGTCGCCACCGGCGACGTCCAGCAGGCGACCGTGGCGGCCCGTGCCGCCTCCCGCCAGCTGGACAAGGCCGTCTCCAAGGGCGTCATCCACAAGAACGCCGCCGCCAACAAGAAGTCGGCGCTGGCTTCCAAGGTTGCCACCCTTCAGGGCTGAGCACTGATGTGATCGCCGGAAGGGATCAAGTGGGCCCTCTCATCCGCTCCTGACCGGCACCCTTGGCGCCGCACGCGGCCTGCGTTCGCCACGCGGGTGCGGCGCACCAAGCTTGAAGCGAAGGCCCCGAGCCACCGTCCTTCCCCAGGACGACTGGCCCGGGGCCTTCGTCGTGGGCGGACAGCACAAGGGCGGGGTGCAGTGAGGCCCGGGCGGTGCGCGCCCGGCCCGGAAGGGCTCAGCGGCGGGAGCGTGCCGCCGTCGCGATCGTCACGACGGCCTTCTCCAGCGCGTACTCCGCGTCGTCGCCGCCGCCCTTGACGCCCGCGTCGGCCGCCGCCACGGCACGCAGGGCCATCGCCACACCGTCAGGGGTCCAGCCGCGCATCTGCTGGCGCACGCGGTCGATCTTCCACGGCGGCATACCGAGCTCCCGCGCCAGGTCGGCCGGCCGGCCGCCGCGCGCGGAGGACAGCTTGCCGATCGCCCGCACGCCCTGCGCGAGCGCGCTGGTGATCAGCACGGGCGCGACACCGGTCGACAGGGACCAGCGCAGTGCCTCCAGCGCCTCGGCCGCGCGGCCCTCGACCGCCCGGTCGGCGACGTTGAAGCTGGACGCCTCCGCGCGGCCCGTGTAGTAGCGGCCGACGATCGCCTCGTCGATGGTGCCCTCGACGTCCGCGGTCAGCTGCGACACCGCCGAGGCCAGCTCCCGCAGATCGCTGCCGATGGCGTCGACGAGGGCCTGGCACGCCTCCGGCGTGGCGGACCTGCCCGCCGCGCGAAACTCGGAGCGCACGAAGGTGAGCCGCTCCCCCGGTTTGGTCGTCTTGGGGCAGGCGACCTCGCGCGCCCCCGCCTTGCGGGCCGCGTCCAGAAGCCCCTTGCCCTTGGCGCCGCCGGGATGCAGCAGGACGAGGGTGATCTCCTCGACGGGGGCGAGCAGATACGCCTTCACGTCCTTGATCGTGTCGGCGGACAGGTCCTGCGCGTTGCGCACGACCACGACCTTGCGCTCGGCGAAGAGCGACGGGCTGGTCAGCTCGGCGAGCGTGCCGGGCTGCAACTGGTCGGCGGTCAGGTCCCGTACGTCCGTGTCCGCGTCGGCGGCCCGCGCCGCCGCCACGACCTGCTGGACGGCGCGGTCGAGAAGCAGATCCTCCTGGCCCACGGCGAGCGTGACGGGGGCGAGCGGATCGTCGGTCGAGTTCTTGGTGGCCATCGCGCTCCAGCATCCCACGCGCCACCGACAGTCCGGTCGGCACGGGCAGCCAGTCCGGTCGGCACTGCAGCCGAGGACGCGTGCCGCATGAGCGGCGGACGGTCGGTGCGCCCGGGCACGGGCGGCCGACGCGGCTCGGTACGGCAGGTCAGTGCGCCTCGCGCCACCCGTCCCAGGCGGCGACGAAGTCGTCGAGCTCGGCGGCGTCCAGCCTGCCGTCCGGGTCCTCGACGACCACCAGCCACTGCGCGTCCTCGGCGTCGTCCTCGCCTGCCAGCGCGTCCCGTACCAGCTGGGGCTCCTCGGGCACCTTGAAGCGGTCGCCGATCGTCTCGGCCACCTCCTCGGCGGCGTCACGGTCGGGCAGCACCAGCACATGTCTCACATCGCTCACCGCAATATTGTGCCGGTGGCCCGATGTACGTCTCCGTTACCCCCGTCGGCCTGGAGGCGCGGTGTCAGTCCTTCGCCGCCGCCCGCACCTCCGGAACTCGGTCGAGTTCGAGGCCGAAGTGCTTCCGGTAGGCGGCGAGCACCTCTTCGTCGGTCTCCAGCGGCCGCTCCTGGCGCTCCCCGCCCACGGTGGTGACGAGCTTGCGACCGCTCAAGGTGATCCTCCCGTCAGCTGTGAGCACGGAGCACACCAGCGACTTGGTGAAGTGGGACGCGGGCGAGGTCCGGTGATACCAGGCCCCCGCCTCGAAGTCGGCGAGCTCACGCGGCCTGGTGTCGAGCCGGAACTGCCGCTTGCCGTCCCGGAGCAGGTCGAGGTCCCCGTCGCCCGCCTCGACGAGACGGAACGTCCCCGCCGGATCGGGCTGGTCGCCCCGCTTGTCGAGGAGCAGGGGATGGTGGCTGTGGTCACCGAACCCGACGTCGGCCAGCCAGGGCCCCGTACCGTCCTCGGTCTCCACGCGCAGCGCCAGGTGGTCGTACGGGATGCCCAGCCGCCCGCCGTCGCCGAACACCCTGGCCTGGAGCAGCGTCACACCGAAGCCGAGGCCGCGCAGCAACGCGGCGAAGGCCCCGTTGAGTTCGTAGCAGAACCCACCGCGCCGGGCGCCGACGATCTTCTCGAGCAGCGGGCCGTCCGCCAGTACGAGGGGCTCGCCGAGATGGACGGAGAGATTCTCGAACGGCACGGACAGCAGGTGCCTCAGCTGAAGGTCCCTGAGCGCGTCGGCGTCGGCACGCTCGGGCCGCCCGGCGCCGATGCGCGCGAGGTACGCGTCGACGTCCTGCGGCGAAGGGGCAGGCGGCGCCTTCGCGGCGGAGGCCGGCGGGGACGGGCTCGAGGCGGACGGGGTCGACGGAGGTGTACTCATACATGCAGTCTGCCCACCGCCTCCACCGCCCCACCAGACGTCGTTGGTCCTGGTCCCCAGGTCGGAGGCCACTCCGACCTCTGCCCGACGCGCCACCGTCCGGCGGCCCCCTCCTTCGAGGCTCGAGCCCTCGGCGGTCGGGCCGGGGCCCTCGGCCCCTCCGCCGTTTCACGGTCCCGGTCAGGCGGCGCCGCGGGCCACCGCCTGGAGGCTGGACCCGGCGCCCGTCACCGCGATCGCTCCGTCCCGGTCCGTGCGCAGCACCAGCGCTCCCTGGGCCCGCAGCGCGCCGACCGTACGGGGTGCCGGGTGTCCGTACGGGTTGTCCGGGCCGCAGGAGATCAGCGCCAGCCGGGGCCTGGCTCCGGCGAGGAGGCCGGGGTCCTGGTAGGCCGATCCGTGGTGGGCCACCTTGAGCACGTCGACGGCGGGCAGCGCGGGGTGGGCCCGTATCAGCCGCCGCTGGGACGGTGGTTCGAGGTCTCCGAGGAGCAGCATCGACAGGCCGCCCGTGGCCCGGACGAGCAGTGCGACGCTGGCGTCGTTCGGGCCTTCCGGGCCGGGGCCCCGTGACAGGTCGGGCCCCAGGACCCGCCAGGTGAGCTGTCCCGTCCTGCGCCGCTCCCCCGGTATCGCCTGGATCACCGGCACTTCGGCCGCGGCCGCCGTACGCCGTACGAACTCGGCCTGCCAGCGCGGTTCTTCGAAGGTGGTCGTCTGGATGGCGCCGACCGACCGGCCGCGCAGCACCCCGGTGAGGCCGGCGACATGGTCGGCGTGGAAGTGCGTGACCAGTAGCAACGGCACCTGTGTGACGCCCAGTTCGCTCAGACACCGGTCGGTGAGCTGCGGATCGGGCCCCGCGTCCACGACTACGGCCGCGCCGTCTCCGGCCGCGAGCACCATGGCGTCGCCCTGGCCCACGTCGCACATCACCAGTGCCCAGTCGGGAGGCGGCCAGCCGGTGAGTCTCGCGGTGAGCGGCGCCGGGCGCACCACGACGAGCACGAGCAGGAGCGCGCAGAGTGCGGTCGCCCACGGATGCCGCGTCAGCCTTCGGACGACGAGAAGCACCGCCACGGTGAGTGCCGCGAGCAGCAGCCCGCCGCGCCAGCCGCCCGGCCAGTCGATCTGGGCGCCCGGCAGGGCCGCCCCGGCGCGCGCCACGGAAGCGATCCAGCCGGCGGGCCACCCGGCGCAGCGGGCCAGCAGCTCGGCGACCGGTATGGCGACGGGCGCCGCGGCCAGGGTCGCGAACCCGAGGACCGTCGCCGGGGCCACGGCCAGTTCGGCGGCCAGGTTGCAGGGGATCGCGACCAGACTGACCCTGGCGGCGAACACGGCCACCACCGGGGCGCAGACCGCCTGCGCGGCGGCGGCCGCGGCCAGCGCCTCGGCGAGCCTGGGAGGGACCCGGCGCCGCTGGAGCGCCTCGCTCCAGCGGGGTCCGATGGTGAGTAGGGCGCCGGTGGCCAGGACGGAGAGCAGAAAGCCGTAACTCCGGGCCAGCCACGGGTCGTACAGCAGGAGCAGCAGAGCGGCGGCGGCCAGCGCCGGGACCAGCGATCTGCGCCGGCCGGTGCCGATGGCCAGCAGGGTGATGAGCCCGCAGGCGGCCGCCCGCAGCACGCTGGGCTCCGGTCGGCACACGACCACGAAGGCGAGCGTGAGCACCCCGCCCAGCAGTGCCGTTCCGCGCAGCGTGATGCCCAGGCGGGGTGCCAGCCCGCGCCGTTCGGCCAGCAGCGCTCTGCCGGGCGGTCCGATGAGCAGGATGAGGACGATGGTGAGGTTGCTTCCTGAGACGGCCAGAAGGTGGGTCAGGTCCGTCGCCTCGAACGCGCCCTGCAGGTCGGCGGGGATGCGTGAGGTGTCGCCGACGACCAGTCCCGGCAGCAGCGCGCGGGCGTCGGGGGCCAGGCCGTCCGTCGCCTCGCGCAGTCCGGCGCGCAGGTCGCCGGCCGTGCGCTGCAGGGCGGTCGGCGGGGCGGTGATTCGTGGAGGGCCGCCGTCGGCTCGCAGCACGGCGGCGAAGGGGTCGTCCGTGCGCAGCGGCAGGGCGAGTCGCCCGCCCACGGTCAGCCGTGTGGAGGGCAGCAGCCGCAGCCAGGCCGTCTCTCCTCTTCGCCGGGCGACACGAGGAGCAGGACGGGCGTACGGGTCGCGGTGACGGCACCCCCGGGCACGGTGACCCGTGTCGCCTCCGCGTTCAGTACGAGGGTCGTGGGAGCCGTCCGGTCGCCCACCACCCTGGAGCTGGTGGGCCGCGGGTCGGACGTGACGGTCAGCTCGACCGTGACGCGCGCGTGCCGCTCGGCCAGGCCGGGCAGCGGCCCCCGGCGCAGATCCGCCCCGTGGAGCCCGGCGGACACGGCACCGGCAGCGGCGCACACCAACGCGGCGGCGAGCGCCGTGGCACCCGGACGCCACCGCCCCGGACGGCTTCCCGCAGTGCGCGCCGACCCCGGTGAGGCGGCCGGCCCCACGGAGCCTGCCGAACCGGCCCCACCGCCCCCACCACCGCGGCCGACCCGACGGACGCCGCCCCGGTGGGTCCCGCCGAACCCACCGTCCCGACGACGCCGTGTGACTGCCGCCCACAGCGGTAGCAGTGCCGCAGCGGCGAGACAGGCCGCCGCACCAACTGCCGTCCAGTGGCCCGGCGCCCCCAGCGCGAGGGCCGACGCCACCCAGGTGGCCAGCGCGGGCGGGACGAGCCGCAGATCGGTCGGGCCCTCCTGACGCGGGTCGGCCGCGCCCGGCCGGTGTCCCGTCCCGGCGTGGACCGGCACCCCGGTCATGGCCGCACCAGATTCCGCAGCACCTCGAACCGGCGGTCACCGATCCCGTTGACGTCGCGCAGTTCGTCGATCGACCGGAAGCCGCCGTTCTGCGTGCGGTGGTCGAGGATGTGCTTCGCGAGCACCGGTCCCACTCCGGGCAGCGTCTCCAACTGGTCCGCCGTGGCCGAGTTGAGGCTGATCGGCCCGGCAGGGGCCCCTGCCCCCGACCCCGTGCCGGAACCGCCCGGTGCCGGCGGGGCCGGGCCGCCGACGACGACCTGCTCACCGTCCATCAGCACCCGCGCCCGGTTGAGCCCCGTCAGGTCGGTGCCTTGCTTGACGCCACCGGCCGCCGCGAGCGCGTCGGCGACCCGCGAACCAGCGGGCAGTTCGAGCACTCCGGGCCGGCGCACCTTGCCGCTCACGTCGACGACGATCGCGGCAGCCCGCTCCGGTCCGGTGACCGGTGGCCCCGGCGACGGGGACGGATCCGCCGCCGGCCCGGACCGCGGCTGGGCAGCGCCGTGCTGAACCAGCTCCGGGGCTTGCAGCGGCTGCGGCCGGCCCGACCAGAAGTGCTGCGCCGCGAAGACAGCCGCCGCCACGAGGACGACGGCCAGGGCGGCGAGCGTCTTCGGCTCGAGCCCGCACCTGAGCTGGACCCACACCGGCAGCCGGTCACGCAGGGCGAGCCGGAAGCGCGGGAGCGGCCTGTCCCCCGGTGTCCCCGTGTCCGCTGCCGCCCCCGTGTCCGTGTCGGGCGCGGCCGCTCCTGCCGGGCCCGGGCCACGGGCACCGCCGCCGGGCACCACAGGCGCCGCTCCTGCCGCGCCCTGGCCGTCGCCCGCAGGCACCACAGGCGGCCGTGCCCCGCCGACCGGTTCCGATGGCCTGCCCGCCCCGGCCGCTCGCACCCGGCCGCCGGAGCCGTTTCGCCCCGGACCGGTGCCCGCCCCCGCCCGCCGCCCCCCGAGGGGCGTGGGTGGGCGTGCGGACACCAGCGTGGAGGGGGGCGAGGACGGGCCGGTCCCAGCCTGTCCGGACGCCACGCCCGCAGCCGCTCCCGCTTCCCCGCCCACGGCCTGCGGACCCGGCCCGAACAGGGCGTCAGCCCGCCGCCGCAAGGTGGCTGCCTCTGCCGTCGGCGCGCGTCCGCCACGCAGGCGAACGGCCCGTAAGCCACGGCCGTTCACGCCGGCCCTCCGTCCGGGACCGACGTCTCCGCCGATGCCTGGCGGCGTCACCGGGGGCACGCGTCCACCTGCGTGCAACGGCCCGCGCCCCGGTCCGGCAATGGGCCCGTACACGGGCGCGTAAACGGGCTCGCGCCGGCGGAGACGGCCGTGAACGCGGCCGTGGCCGTGGCTGGCACGGCTGTCGGAGGCCGGGGCGCGCCCCGGGCCACTGGTTGCGGTACGTGATCGAAGAGCCATGTCACAGGACGGTAGGCACCAGCGCCCGAACCCGCTGAGAGGCACCGATTTCAGTGGATAGCCCACCCGTTGTGGACAACTCGGCCACCCTCACGGGTGACCGCAGCGGCCGGCTTCCTCAGCGCGCCGAGACCACGACGCCCAGCAGACCCGGTCCCGTGTGCGCCCCGATCACCGCGCCCACCTCGCTGACATGCAGCTCTGCCAGGCCCGTCACCCGCTCGCGCAGCCGGTCCGCGAGTGCCGCGGCCCGCTCCGGCGCCGCGAGGTGGTGAACCGCGATGTCGACCGGGGCGGTGCCGGCACGTTCGGCGGCGATCTCCTCGAGCCGGGCGATGGCCCGCGACGCCGTACGCACGCGCTCGAGCATGTCGATGCGGCCTTCGGTCAGTTGAAGCAGGGGCTTCACGGCGAGCGCGGATCCGAGCAGCGCCTGTGCCGTACCGATCCGGCCGCCGCGGCGCAGGTAGTCGAGCGTGTCGACGTAGAAGTACGCGGACGTGCCTTCCGCCCGTTTCTCCGCCGCGGCCACCGCCTCGTCCAGCGAGCCGCCCGCCTCCGACACCTCCGCGGCCGCGAGCGCGCAGAACCCGAGGGCCATGGCGATCATTCCGGTGTCGACGACCCGCACCGGCACGGGTGCGTCCTTCGCCGCCAGCACGGCCGCGTCGTACGTCCCGGACAGTTCGGCGGAGAGGTGCAGCGAAACGATTCCCGTGGCCCCGGCGTCGGCCGCGGCGCGGTACGCCTGGCTGAACATCTCCGGGCTGGGACGGGACGTCGTCACCGAGCGCCGCTTCTGCAGGGCGGTCGCCAGCGAGCGGGCCGAGATCTCGGTGCCCTCCTCCAGCGCCTGGTCACCGAGGACGACGGTCAGCGGCACGGCGGTGATGGAGTGCCGCTCCATCGCCGGCGGCGGCAGGTAGGCCGTTGAATCGGTGACGATCGCGACATGGCGGGACATGAGCGGGAGGTTACCCGCAGGCGAGGCCGTACGGCAGCCCGACCCCGCCCCGGACGCGACGCGCCGTACGGTCGGCGGCACCCGCCCCCACCCGATGCGGGGACGCCATGTGCCGTACGCCCGCCCGGCCACCCCGCCCGAGGCAGGGAACGGCCGGGCCGCGACGCGTCAGTTCGTGGTCTCCGGCCGGGTGGTCTTCTGCCACGGATAGGTCGTCGGCTGCCGCGGGTCCCGGGCGGTGATCGCCTGGGGCCGGTCCTGCGCCTCCGGCTCCGCGCCCGCCTCGGACTCCGGCGCCGCCGCCGGCCATGTCTGGGTGGCGCCCGGTCCGGCCCCGGCCGGCTCCGAGACTTCCGAGTCCGGCGCCTGCGGCCATGCCGAGGCCCCGGCGCCCGTGTTGCCCGCGCCGCCGCCGAGGCCCGCGTCAGCCGTGCCGTCCGTGGCCGACCAGTGCCGCAGCGCCCCCGCCTCCATGTCGATCTGCGCGCTCAGCGCGTCGAGATCGCCCTCGGCGAACTTCTGCGCCCGGTCCCGTGCCGCCCAGCGCAGCGCTTCCGCGGAGTGCGTGACCTGTTCCGTGCGCTCGCGCAGCCCCGGCATCAGCGAGGACACCTTGGCCCGGTCCGGCTCGCGCTCGAGCCGCCTGAGCTCGTCGTCCAGCTCTCGCCCGTGCGCGCTGAGCCGCTGGAAGAGGGCCAGGGACTCGGAGAGCGAAGCGTCCTCCGCGACCCCCGCGTTCAGCGTGTCCTGGGTCGCCCGCATCGACGTACGCAGCTTCAGCCGCAGCTGGGCGAGCTCGCCGACGACGCCGGTCTGCCCGTAGCTCTTGGCGCGCAGCGCGGTCTCCTCCACCGTCCGCCGCGCCTGGGTGACGGTGCGCTCGACGCCGCGCTTGGCGGCACGCACGGCCTTCACGCTCACGTACACCCCCAGCGCCACGAAGGCGAAGAAGAGCAGCGCGAGAATCGTGATCACGGCTTCCATGTGCGCCCTCCGGCGTCGTGTGTGTCCTTCCACCGTAAACGGAACGGGCAGGCCGTAGGTTCCGGCGGAACCCCCAACCTGCCCGTAGGGGAAGCCCCCGACAGCCCTGTCCGCTACGCGGGCACGATGTTGACCAGCTTGGGAGCCCGCACGATCACCTTGCGGATCCCCGCGCCGCCCAGGGCGGTGACGACGGGCTCGGCGCCCAGCGCCAGTGCCTCCAGCTCCTCGTCGGTGATCGACGGGGCGACCTCCAGGCGGGCCTTGACCTTGCCCTTGATCTGTACGACGCAGGTGACGGTCTCGTCCACCACGTACGCCGGGTCGGCGACCGGGAAGTCCTGGTGGACGACCGACTCGGTGTGGCCCAGCCTGCGCCACAGCTCCTCCGCGACGTGCGGGGCCAGCGGTGCCACCAGCAGCACAAGGCGCTCGGCCACGGACCGCGACACCGGGCCGCCCGTCTTCGTCAGGTGGTTGTTCAGCTCGGTGATCTTGGCGATGGCGGTGTTGAACCGCATGGCCGCCATGTCCTGCGAGACCCCGTCGATGGCCTTGTGCAGGGCGCGCAGCGTCGCCGCGTCCGGCTCGCCGTCGACGACCGTGACCTCGCCGGTCGCCTCGTCGACGACATTGCGCCACAGCCGCTGCAGCAGCCGGTACTGGCCGACGACGGCGCGGGTGTCCCACGGCCGGGAGACGTCGAGCGGGCCCATCGCCATCTCGTACAGACGCAGCGTGTCGGCACCGTACTCGGCGCAGATCTCGTCAGGGGTGACGGCGTTCTTCAGGGACTTGCCCATCTTGCCCAGCTCGCGCTTGACCGGCTCGCCGTCGAAGTAGAACTTGCCGTCGCGCTCCTCCACCTCGGTGGCGGTGACGGGGAAGCCGCGCTCGTCGCGGTAGACGTACGCCTGGATCATGCCCTGGTTGTACAGCTTGTGGAACGGCTCGACGGAGGAGACGTGCCCCAGGTCGAACAGGACCTTGGACCAGAAACGGGCGTACAGCAGGTGCAGCACCGCGTGCTCGGCGCCGCCGACGTACAGGTCGACGCCGCCGTGCGGCTGTCCTTCGCGCGGCCCCATCCAGTACTGCTCGATGTCGGGGGCGACCAGCCGCTCGCTGTTGTGCGGGTCCAGGTAGCGCAGTTCGTACCAGCACGAACCGGCCCAGTTGGGCATGGTGTTGGTCTCGCGGCGGTAGCGCTTGGGGCCGTCGCCCAGGTCCAGCTCGACGTTGACCCAGTCCTCGTTGCGGGACAGCGGCGTCTCGGGCTGGGTGTCCGCGTCGTCGGGGTCGAAGGTGCGCGGCGAGTAGTCGTCGACCTCCGGCAACTCCAGGGGCAGCATCGACTCGGGCAGCGCGTGCGCGACGCCGTCCTCGTCGTAGACGATCGGGAAGGGCTCGCCCCAGTAGCGCTGGCGGCTGAACAGCCAGTCGCGCAGCCGGAAGTTGACCGTGCCCTCGCCGATGCCCTTGTCCGTCAGCCAGGCGGTGATCCTCGCCTTGGCCTCGGTGACGTCCAGACCGTCCAGGGAGATCTCGTCGTTGGCGGAGTTGATGGCGGGGCCCTGCCCGGTGTACGCCTCGCCCTCCCAGCCCTCAGGCGGCCGCACGGTGCGGACGATGGGCAGCTCGAATGCCTCCGCGAACTCCCAGTCGCGCTCGTCCTGTCCGGGGACGGCCATGATGGCGCCGGTGCCGTAGCCCATCAGGACGTAGTCGGCGACGAAGACGGGGATCCGCTCGCCGGTGACCGGGTTCACGGCGTACGAGCCGGTGAAGACGCCGGTCTTGTCCTTGTGCTCGGTCTGGCGCTCGACGTCGCTCTTCGTCTGGGCCTGCTTGCGGTAGGCGGCGACGGCCTCGGCGGGGGTCGCGGCCCCGCCGGTCCACGCCTCCTTGACGCCTTCGGGCCACTCGGCCGGGACGATGGAGTCGATCAGGCCGTGCTCGGGCGCCAGCACCATGTAGGTGGCGCCGAACAGGGTGTCGGGGCGGGTCGTGAACACGGTGATCCGTGCGCCGTCGTTACCGTCGACCGCGAAGTCGACGCGGGCGCCCTCGGAGCGGCCGATCCAGTTGCGCTGCTGCAGCTTGATGGCCTCCGGCCAGTCCAGCGCGTCCAGGTCGTCCAGCAGCCGGTCGGCGTAGGCGGTGATGCGCATGTTCCACTGGCGCAGCTTGGCCTTGAAGACGGGGAAGTTGCCGCGCTCGGAGCGGCCGTCGGAGGTGACCTCCTCGTTGGCCAGGACGGTGCCCAGGCCGGGGCACCAGTTGACCGGCGCGTCGGAGGCGTACGCCAGGCGGTAGTCGCTCAGGACGCCGGCGCGCTCGACGGCGCTCAGGTCGGTCCAGGACTGCCCGGAGGGAACGGCGCGCTCCCCGCTCTCGAACTGGGCGACCAGCTCGCGGATCGGGCGGGCCCTCTCCGCCTCCTGGTCGTACCAGGAGTTGAAGATCTGCACGAAGATCCACTGGGTCCACTTGTAGTAGTCCGGGTCGATCGTCGCGAACGACCTGCGGTTGTCGTGGCCCAGGCCCAGCCGGCGCAGCTGCGCCTTCATGTTCTCGATGTTCGCCTCGGTCGACACGCGCGGGTGCGTGCCGGTCTGCACGGCGTACTGCTCGGCCGGCAGGCCGAAGGCGTCGAAGCCCAGGGTGTGCAGGACGTTGTGCCCGCTCATGCGCTGGTGGCGGGCGAAGACGTCGGTCGCGATGTACCCCAGGGGGTGACCGACGTGCAGGCCCGCACCCGACGGGTACGGGAACATGTCCATGATGAACTTCTTGGGCTTCGCCACCTGGGCGGGGTCCCCCGCCAGGTCGCCGCTCGGGTTGGGCGCCTCGTAGGTGCCCTCCGCGTCCCAGAAGTCCTGCCAGCGTGCCTCGATGTCGGCCGCCATGGCGGCCGTGTAACGATGCGGGGCCGCTGTCTCAGCAGCCGAGTTCATCTCGCTCATGATCCTTAAAGCTCCATCGATCGTCTTCGCCGACTGCCAGCCGATTCACGTACCAGGGGAAATGAAAAATCCCCTCGCACAGGAGGGGACGCCGCGCCGATTCCGACCGGATTTCTCATCCGTCGGGACTGATCAGCGCGGCTCGCTAAGCAGAAGGCGTACGGCACGCATGGCGTCAGGGTACCGCAGCGGAGGAACCGTCCGCAGAGGTGTCCACGCCGAGCCACTTCCCGACCGTGTCCGAGCGATTACGGCCGATTCGGGACCGATGCCGACCGCTCCCATCGCGCCGCCCGATGCCCCAGCGGCGAGTTTCGGCCGTCGCGGGTGATCAAGCCGTCCGGGTTACTCCGCGTATCGACCCCATCCAGGGCAACCCCCAAGTCAGTTGTGCTCACTTCACCGCGATAAACCTCGAAACCTCGTACCACTTGGTATGGGTCGACCTAGAGTGCGTCAACGGGACAGCTTTCCCGCACCATTCGGAGTCGCCCCATGAACCCTCGTCTCAAGATGCGTTTGCCGTCCGGTCCGGACCGCGGAGTCAGCCGCCAGGTGCAAGGCGGCGTCTCCGTGGCCGCGTTGGTGCTCCTACCTCTGCTCGCCGTCGGAGGCGGCGACAGCTTCCGCGCCATGCTCGACTTCACCACCGGGGTCCTCTCCCTGGTGTCGCTCACCGCGTCCGTCGCCTGGGGTCTCCTCGCCACCGACAGACTGCTGTTCTCCCCGCGCCACCGCCTGCTCGCCCAGGGCATCCACCGGGCGACCGCCATTGCCTCGCTCGGCTTCCTCCTTCTGCACGCCACGGTGAAGGTGTCGCTCGGGCACGTGTCGCTGCTCGGAGCGCTGATCCCCTTCGGCCTGGGCGTGACCGGCACGGAGGCGCTGATCGGCTTCGGCTCACTGGCGGGGATCCTGATGGTGGTCGCCGGCACGACCGGCGCCCTGCGCAGCGCACTGGCCGGCAACATCAAGGTCGCCGGCCGCTGGCGGCCGCTGCACATGCTGGCGTACCCGGCCTGGTGCTTCGCCCTGGTCCACGGCCTCTACACCGGCCGCCCGGCCGCGACCTGGGTCGTGACCATGTACTGCCTGGCCCTCGCCGGAGTCGCCGCCGCGCTCGCCGTCCGGCTGATGCCGCGCCCCGTGCAGCGCCGCATCGCAGAAAGGATCATGCAGCTGACCGGCGGCGACGGAGCCGGCCGGCCCGCGGCCGCGGACGAGCAGGCACAGCGGGACCTCAGCACCGCGCCGCTCCCCGGCATCGGTGCGATGAACGGGACGGGCCGCCCGACCGTACCCGCAGGCATGGACCGCATGGACCGTATGGAGCGCATGACCGGGAACGGCGTGCCGCCGCAGCGCCCGTACGAGCAGGACTTCCAGCCGCCCCTCGGCCAGGCGCGTGCCCAGCCCCCGAGGCTCGCCGCGCCCTCCCCGCAGCTCTACGAGGCGCCCAGGCCGCAGGAGGAGAAGCCGGCCGCCGTGCCGGACGGCGCCGCCGCCGGCCGCGGCACCGGCATGGCCGCCGCCTACCGCGCCGTATCGCTGGCCGGCGACCCGCAGCCCCCGCTCGCCGAGCGGGTGCCGATGACCGAGGAGATACCCGTGGTGTCGGAGACGGGCCCGATGACGGGCAACTGGCCGACGCCTTCGCCGCCGCCGCCGGCGCAGTCCGTACGGCCCGACCCGGCGGCGCCCCTCCACGACACCCCACCCCCGCCGCTCTTCGACGCGGCCCCCTCGTACGACTCGCCCGCGGCCCCGTACGGCGGCTCCGCCGCGTACGACGCGCCCTCCCCGTACGACACCGGCGCGATCCCTCCGTACGACACGGGCAGCGTCCCGGCCTACGACACCACCTACGGCCCCGGCTACGGCGCCTCGCCGTCCGACCCGCCGGCCCCCTACGACGACCGGCCGTCCTACGACACCGGCGCCCTCCCCCCGTACGACGAGACAGCACCACTGCCAGGCCCCCTCTTCCAGCCCCCGGCCGGAGAGCCCTGGCACGCACCAGCAGGAGAACGACCGTGAACGCGCCCCTCCCCGACGTCCCCGAGGTCCGCGTCGTCGGCCTTCCCCAGCTGACCCAGGGGTTCGACCTGGTCGAACGCCTCGACCTGCCCATGCACCTGAAGGTGCACGGACCGCTGGAGCCGGTGAGCGGCGAACGGCTCGCACAGCTCGCGGAGGACATATCCCTCACCGGCCGCGGCGGCGCGGGCTTCCCCTTCGGCAAGAAGCTGCGGGCCGTCGCCAAGTCCGCGATCCGGCGCGGCATCCGGCCGGTGGTCGTCGTCAACGGCAGCGAGGGCGAGCCCGCCTGCCGCAAGGACACGGTGCTGCTCAACCGCGCGCCGCATCTGATCCTCGACGGCGCGCTGCTCGCCGCGGAGGCGCTCGGCGCACGGACCCTCGTCGTCGCGGTCACCCGCAACTCGACCGAGGTCTCCATGCGCGCAGCGCTCGCCGAACGCGGTCTCTCGGACCGCCGCGGCCAGGCCCTGCGGGCCAGAGTGGTCCGCACACCGGAGCGCATGGTCTCCGGCGAGGCATCCTCCGTCATCCGGGCCGTCAACGGCGGTCCCGCGCTGCCGCCCGGCCGCCGTGTGCGCGCCGCGGAGACCGGTGTCGGCGGGGCTCCGACGCTGCTGTCCAACGCGGAGACGTTCGCGCAGCTCGCCGTCGCCGCCCGGATCGGCGCCCGCCGCTACAGCCACACCGGTCTCGACACCGAGCCCGGCACCGTCATGCTGACGATCTCCGGGGCGGTCGCCCGCCCGATGGTCGTCGAGGTGCCGACGGGCGTGCCGCTGCGCTACGTGCTCCAGCTGGCCGGTGCGCCGCCCGAGCCGCAGGGCGTCCTGACGGGCGGCTACCACGGCAACTGGATCGACGCGGCCGCCGTCCATGAAGCGGTGGTGTCCAAGGAGTCCCTGGCCTCCGTGGGCGGCGCGCTGGGAGCGGGCGCGATCCTGCCGATCGGTCCGGAGACCTGCCCGCTCGGCGAGGCGCTGCGGGTGGCGAACTGGCTGGCCGCGGAGACCGCCGGACAGTGCGGCCCCTGCAAGCTCGGGCTGCCCGCCGCGGCCGGCGGGCTGGCCGATGTGATGAACGGCGGCGGGCCCGCGGCCCTGGAGGCGCTGCGCGAGGTCACCCAGGCCGTCAAGGGCCGTGGCGCGTGCAAGCACCCGGACGGCTCCGCCCGCTTCTTCGCGTCCACCCTGTCCGCGTTCACCGACGACCTCGCCGCGCACGTCCTGCACGGCGGCTGCGGGCGTGACACGACGGGTGTGCTGCCGCTGCCGCTGCCCGGCTACGAGGAGGCGGAGGAGTCGATCCCGAGCGGCGAGAAGATCTTCGTCGACTGGACGCTCTGTCAGGGCCACGGGCTCTGCGCGGACATCATCCCGGAGCTGATCCGGCTCAACCCCGACGGCTATCCGTCGGTGGCCGACGCCATGGTTCCGGTGCACATGCAGGGACGCGCGCAGCGGGCCGTGCGGCGCTGCCCCGCGCTCGCCATGCGGATCGAGCGGGTCGCCTCCCCGGGCCCGACGCCGCCGCCCGCGCGCGCCGCGCTGCCGAGCAGCAACCGCAAGGCGCTTGGCAGCGGCCGCGGTTGACGGCGGACGCCCCAAAAGTGAAACGGGCCACCCGGATCGGGTGGCCCGCTTCACTGTCTTCTGTGGAGCTAAGGAGAATTGAACTCCTGACCTCCTGCATGCCATGCAGGCGCTCTACCAACTGAGCTATAGCCCCTTGCCGTGTGCCGACCGCTCCGGGTCTCCCCCGCGGCGGCGACGTAGAGAACATTAACGCGCCCGCCGCCGCATCTCCAAATCGATTCCACGCCCCCGCGGAACGCCCCGGAGGGCCCTGGGGCGCCGGGTCGCCCGTCGGGCGGCGCAGAGCGCCGGACGGGCCGTCAGGCCGTCGCGAACGAGTAGAAACGTTTGAGTGTGCAGTGCTCGTCCAGGAGCCGGCCGTAGATCGGCTCGCCCTCCAGCTCGCGGTACGTCTCGATCGGGTCGCCTTTTATGATCAGCGCCCGCGCGCACTCCTCGCACCAGTACTGGAACTCGGCATTGACCGGATCCATGTCCCGGACGATCGGCGTACCGCTGCCGCACCAGTCGCATTTCCGCCTGTGGGCACCCATCACTCAGCTCCAGCTGTGGCCGCAGGCCGTGCACACGTAGGAAACGCCGCCGTTGTCCCCGAGGACCTGAGCGACATGGGCAGAACCGCAGGAAGGACAGCTGAGGCGCGCGCCGGCCTCCGCCGTGGCAAGCAGGTCATCGGCAGCCTCCCCGGCTTCCTCGCCGCTGGCGGACATCGTGCGCTCCCTCCCGTACCGCCGGTGTCCCCTCCGGCCGTCCGATTCTGCCATGACCACGCACACCGGTCAGCGGCGTTCGCGTACGAGATCGGCCATGGCGCCGCGGCAGTGCGGGCCGTCCCGGGAGAACGCAGAATCCCGCCCCCTCGAAGGGGACGGGATCCGGATTGTGGAGCTAAGGAGAATTGAACTCCTGACCTCCTGCATGCCATGCAGGCGCTCTACCAACTGAGCTATAGCCCCGCGTGTTCTTCGCGCTCGGCGCTGCGAACAAGAAGAACTCTAGCCTGCGACCTGCCGGAAAGTGAAATCCGGGTCCGGAGTCCGCTCGGGCGCCGGGGCCGGACCCGGCCCGGCTCAGAACCCCCGCGCGGCGCCCCGCTCAGGTGTCGTCGCCGAGGACCGGCTCCGGGAGGGTGCCGGCGTTGTGCTCGAGCAGACGCCAGCCACGCGCGCCTTCGCCCACCACCGACCAGCAGCAGTTCGTGAGGCCGCCGAGGCTCTCCCAGTGGTGTGCGTCGAGACCCAGCAGCCGGCCGATGGTCGTACGGATGGTGCCGCCGTGGCTGACGACGACGAGGGTGCCGTCGTCGGGCAGCTTCTCCGTGTGGTGGAGCACCACCGGGGCGGCCCGGTCGGCGACCTCGGTCTCGAGCTCGCCGCCGCCGCGCCGGACCGGCTCGCCGCGCTTCCAGGCCGCGTACTGCTCGCCGTACCGCTCGACGATCTCCTCGTGGGTCAGACCCTGCCAGGCGCCGGCGTAGGTCTCGCGCAGGGCGGCGTCGTAGGACACGTCGAGTCCCGTGACGGCGGCCAGCTCGCCTGCCGTGGCCGCGGCCCGCTTCAGGTCGGACGCGACGATCGCGTCCGGATTCAGCGATGCGAGCAGCCGCGCGGCACGGCGTGCCTGAATGACGCCGGCCTCGGTCAGCTCGATGTCCGTGGAGCCCTGGAAGCGGCGCTCCAGATTCCAGGCGGTCTGGCCGTGGCGCCACAGCACGATGCGCCGGCCGCGCGCCGGCCGCCTGGTCACCCCGGTGCCGGAGACGATGCCGTTCAGCGCTGCTCCCCTTCCGTGTCACCGCCGGTGAGCTTGGCGTGCTCCTCCGCCTTGCCGCGGGTGTTCCGGGCGTCCTCGGGGAGCGCGAGCTCGGGGCAGTCCTTCCAGAGCCGCTCGAGGGCGTAGAAGACCCGCTCCTCGCTGTGCTGCACGTGCACCACGATGTCGACGTAGTCGAGCAGGATCCAGCGGGCGTCGCGGTCCCCCTCGCGGCGCACCGGCTTGGCGCCGAGCTGCTTGTTCAGCCGCTCCTCGATCTCGTCGACGATCGACTTGACCTGGCGGTCGTTGGGGGCGGAGGCGAGCAGGAAGGCATCGGTGATGGAAAGCACATCGCTGACGTCGTACGCGATGATGTCGTGCGCGAGCCGGTCGGCCGCCGCCTGGGCGGCGACGGTGACGAGCTCGATGGAGCGATCAGTGGCGGTCACAAGCAGGCTTTCGTCGGCGGTCAAGAACCCTTCAAGGGTCTCACGGACCGCCGACACTCCTCGCAGCCCTTGCTCGCGGCGGCGCCGCCGCCCCGGTCAGCCCGCGTTCCCCGTCTCGAAATCGGGCCCGAGCACGACCGAGATGTCGGCGTTGGCGGCGGCCTTGCCCTTCATCACCGCACCGGCCGGCAGGCCCAGCGTCTTGGCGACCTCCTGTGCCTTGGCCTTCTGCCCGTCGTCGGCGTAGGTGACCTGCGAGGCGTCGACGGAGTCGGTCTTGCCGCCGCTCACCACGCTGTAGCCGCCGTTGATGAGGGTGACCCTGGCGCTCTCCAGGGCGTCGGCCTTCCCGCTGCCGTTCCTGATGCCCACGCGGACCGTGTCGCCGGGTTCGGGAGCGCTGACCGAGCCGCCCAGGACGTCCTTGACCACACTGCTCGCGGCCTTGTCGCTGAGCGTGCCGTCCTCCTGGACGGGCAGTACCGCGGTCCGGTAGTCGCCGCCCTTGGCACGCTCGGCGAGCTTGGCGAGGGAGGCGCCGAGGTCGGGTTCCTTCAGCGACGGGTCGAGGATCTGCCCCAGCGTCTCCACGATGACCGTCGCCGACTTCGGGTCGTCCGGGAGCTTCTTGAGCACGCCCTGCATGACCTGGCCGAAGCGCAGCAGCTGCTTCTCCTCGGCCTCGTCGGGCCCGAGGTGGGTGGCGTACGCGACGGCCGCCCGGCCGTCGAGGGTCTGGCTCTCCCCCTTCTTCACGAGGGGCGGGTCACCCTTCTTCGCGCCGGGCACCTCGGTGTCGGTGGTCAGGTCGATCGTGCCGACCAGTTCGACGAGGTTCTCCAGGAAGGGTGTGTCGAGCCGCCAGGTCCCGGAGATGTCGGCGCCGAGCAGAGTGCCGACGGCCTCACGCGTACCGGTGGAGCCGTCGTCCTCGACGGACTTGCCGAGGGTCGTGGCGGTGCCGTCGTCGTTGGCGACGGAGAGGCTGTTGGGGAGCAGGACCGTGGTGCCCTGCCGGGTGGTGGCGTTGTCGACCAGGAGGGCGGTGGAGGTGCCCTCCTTCTTGGTGTTGTGCAGATGCACCACGATGACGTCGCGCTTCTGCGGGCCGGCCGCCGTGTCGGACTTGGTGTCCGAACCGGAGAGGCCGGGCAGCTTGCCCGCGTACCAGAGGTAGCCGACGCCGCCGACGAGGACGAGCGCCATCGTGACCATGAGGGCGACGACACGGTTGCGACCGCGGCGCTTGGCCTCCTCGCGCCGCTCCGAGCGGCTCTCGGTGAACTTCAGCCAGTCGATGACGTCTTCGGAGTCGTCGTCGGGCTCCTCGATGAACGCGAACTGCTCCGTCTGGTACGGCCGCTCGCCGCTCTCCGGCCGGCGCTGACCCGGCACGGCGGCCGGCTCGGGAGATGCCACCGGGGCGGGAGGCTGCTGTCCCTGGTACTGCGGGGCCTGCTGTTGCTGTTGCTGTTGCTGTTGCTGTTGCTGTTGCTGCGGGATGTTCCACTGCGCGGTGGTGTCGACGGCGGGCTGTATGCCGGTGTCGTATCCGTAGCCAGCCTGAGTGGCGTACGGGTCGTACTGGCCGCCCTGCTCCTGGGGCGCGTACTGGTCGTAGCCGTACCCCTCCGCCTGGCCGTAGCCCTGGTCCGCGCCGTACCCCTGGCCGGAGGCGTAACCCTGCCCGGAGCCGTAGCCCTGCGTGCTCTGGCCGTCCTGCTGCTGGCTCTGCTGGCTCTGCTGCTGCGGAGGGTGGCCACCCTGCTGCTGTGCGTAGGGGTCGTACTGCTGGGGCTGCTGATAGACCGGCTGCCCGTACTCGTCGTAGCCGACGATCTGCGGCTGGTAGTACGGGTCGTACGGACTCTGCTGGTCGTTCAACGGTGCCCCTCTCCGCGGCTCACTCGCCGCGGTACAACTGGCGCTTGTCGATGTAGCGCACCACACCGTCCGGCACCAGGTACCAGACCGGGTCCCCCTGGGCGACTCTCTTCCTGCAGTCGGTGGAGGAGATGGCCAGAGCCGGCACCTCCACCAGGGAGACCCCGCCCTCGGGCAACCCGTCGTCCGTCAGATCATGGCCCGGCCGGGTCACTCCGATGAAGTGGGCGAGCGAGAACAGTTCCTCCGCGTTCCGCCAGCCGAGGATCTGGGAGAGCGCGTCGGCACCCGTGATGAAGTACAGGTCCGAGTCCTCGTTGAGGGCGTGCAGATCCCGCAGCGTGTCTATCGTGTACGTCGGTCCGCCGCGGTCGATGTCGATACGGCTCACGGAGAACTGCGGGTTCGACGCCGTGGCGATGACCGTCATCAGATAGCGGTCCTCGGCCGGTGACACGTTCTTGTGGCTCTTCTGCCACGGCTGCCCGGTCGGCACGAACACCACCTCGTCGAGGTGGAAGAGGGCGGCCACCTCGCTGGCGGCCACCAGGTGCCCGTGGTGGATCGGGTCGAACGTGCCGCCCATCACGCCGAGTCTGCGCTTGCCCGCACCGGAGCGGGTGCGGGTGCCCGCGGCCGCTGTCTGCTCTCCCATGCGTGCAGAGCCTACTGGCACCGGCCGCCGGCCACGGCTCAGCGGTCGCGGTTGAAGCGGGTGGTGATCCACAGCAGCAGCATCAGCGCGACGAAGGCGCCGACGCCGGTGACATACGGGTTCAGGCTTGCGTGGTTGCCGCCGTGCTCGGCGCCTTCGGCGAGAGTGACCAGGTTGGCGGCGGTGCCGGTGAAGCTCATCTTCAACAGAACCTATCGATCGGGAACGGGTGCGGGGACTTCGCGGACATCGTATGCGGGCGGTCCGGGCACGCTCACGCCGACTCAGTCGTTGTGCAGTCCGCAGGCGCCGTCACCGGGGCATCCGGAGTTGTCCACAGGCCCCACCGTGCCGCGGTCCCACCACCTAGGCTGGGGTCCGTCAGGGGGACGAGCGAGGACTCGCACCACACAGGGGGCATGATGACCAACAGCCACGAGCAGGTCCCGAGCAGGCAGCGCAAGCGCTTTCCGGAGATCTCCTCACGTGCCTACGAACACCCGGCGGACCGCTCGGCGCTCGTCGCACTGCGCAAGCTCAGCGGCTTCGACACCGTCTTCAAGGCGCTCAGCGCGCTACTTCCGGAGCGCAGCCTGCGACTGCTGTTCCTCTCCGACTCGGTGCGGGTGAGCGACGCCCAGTTCGCGCACCTCAACGACATGCTGCGGGACGCCTGCTACATCCTGGACCTGGACAAGGTCCCCGCGATGTACGTGACGCAGGACCCCCGTCCCAACGCCATGTGCATCGGCCTCGACGAGCCGATCATCGTCCTCACCACCGGGCTCGTGGAGCTGCTCGACGAGGAGGAGATGCGGGCGGTCGTGGGCCACGAGGTGGGCCATGCCCTCTCGGGCCACTCCGTCTACCGCACGATTCTGCTCTTCCTGACCGGCCTCGCCCTGAAGGTGGCCTGGATCCCGCTTGGCAATGTGGCGATCATGGCGATCGTCACGGCGCTGCGCGAGTGGTTCCGCAAGTCGGAGCTGTCCGCCGACCGCGCGGGGCTGCTGGTCGGCCAGGATCTTCAGGCGTCGATGCGCGGTCTGATGAAGATCGCCGGCGGCAACCACCTGCACGAGATGAACGTGGACGCGTTCCTCAAGCAGGCGGAGGAGTACGAGGCCGGGGGCGACCTCCGCGACTCCGTACTCAAGATTCTGAACGTGCTCCCCCGCTCCCACCCCTTCACCACGGTGCGCGCCGCCGAGCTGAAGCTGTGGGCGGAGAGCCGCGACTACCAGCGGATCCTGGACGGCCACTACCCACGCCGCACCACGGACAAGGACACCTCGGTCAGCGACTCCCTGCGCGAGTCCGCCGCGCACTACGCCGACTCGGTGCGCACCAGCAAGGACCCACTGATGAAGCTGGTCGGCGACATAGCGGGCGGCGCCGGCGACCTCGGCGGCAAGCTGCGTGACAAGTTCATGGGCAACGGCGGCCCGGCCGGCGCGGGCAACGGCTCGGGTCCGGCGGGAGGGACCGCGGGCGGCGGCGCCGCCGGCGGAGGTACGGCCGACGGCGGGACCACGGGCGGTGCTCAGGGCAGCGAGGGCTGAGCACCGGGGGTGAGCGACCCGCACACAGCCGTGGTGGGCCGTCCCGTCGCGTACGGATCGGTGGCGGCCGGGCCGTCGGAGTCCGGCCGCTGTCCGGCCAGCAGCGGCCGCAGGACGTCCGACGCTCCCGCCGAGCAGGACTGCGGCCCGGCCTGGAGATGGCTGGACCGCACCTCCAGGCGGTGGTGCACCAGATCGTCCCGGTCGAAGCGGAAGTGCAGCTCGCGGCGGACGGTGAAGAGGGAGGCGTCGCCGGCGGCCGGCCGGTCGGCGGCGTCGGCCCGCCGCAGCGCGTAGACGAAGGTGTGGTCGGAGGTGATCTCCAGCGCCGCCGGCCCGGTCTCCAGGACCTCCAGCGTGCCCTGCACCCGCACCTCGGGGTCGGCCAGCGCGACCTTCGCCGGGTCGAAGCGCACCAGCCAGCCGATCGCGGCCCCGCGTCCGTCGCCGGCCGGTGCGGCGACGCCCCCCTCGAACTGGTCCATCTGGTCCGGGTGGAGCAGCATGCGCACGGGCTGCACGGCCCCCCCGGTGAGCACGTCCGGGTCCAGTGAGGACGTCACGAGGTAGTCCTTGACGATCGCCAGCGCCGTCGTCACCTGCCCCTCCGTGAAGTGCTGGGTCCGGCGGACCGGGGGCATGGTGATTCCGGCGGCGCCGGTGCGGAACTGCTCCGCCGGGCTGTGCGCGTACAGCGCGGCCGGGGTGCCGCCCGGCACCGGGCCCCGCGGGGCGAGCGGGACGACGGTGATGCGCAGCGGCTCCGCCTGCCTGGCGGGGGCGGGCTGGTAGGGGTGCCGGACGCCGAGGTAGATCGCGGTGCCGAAGGCGATGACGACCAGGAGGACGAGCACCAGGATCTGTGCGGGCGCCCGCTTGGCGTCCCAGGTGGGCAGAGTTCGTACGGCGGGGGCGTGCTCGCCCATCCGCTCCATGGCCGAGAATTCCTGGACGCGGGCAGCACGGACGAACGACTCGTCGAAGACGACCGGTCCGTACTCGTCCTCTCCACCGCCGGGGAGCCCCTCGGGAGTCCCCTCGGGCGGGTCTCCACGCCCAGCCATACTTTGAGGGTAGGTCCGGCGGGCTGACCGTAAACGCGCTGGTACGCCACAACTTCTGACATGCCATCAGCAAGTTGCGCACGCGCCGCGCCCGGGTTAAGGGGAGGGGCCGCGCGGGGTCGCCGCTCAGTGGGCGGGCGGGACCGCGGAGGCCGCTGAGGGGGAGCGCTCGAGCAGAGCGGGCGGGCCGTCACCGTGTCCGCTGACCGTGGCTCCCGTCGGCGGCGCGTCGACACCGGTCCGCGCGGGCTGCGGCCCGGGGTCCTGCCGGTTGCCGTTCGAGGCTCCGCGGTAGACGGCCGTGAAGGCGAGCGCGACCATTCCGATGCCCATCAGCAGCGCCAGGAGCCAGGCGACCGGCCGGTGCCAGCGCGCGCTGCCCCGGTAGGGGCGCAGCGCCCCGCCGTGCGGTCCGTAGGGGCCCGCACAGTCGCCGTCGGGGCCGGTGTCCTCGTCGTCCTCGTCATCGTCGTGAGCACGTCGGCGGTGCCGGGAGCCGCGCCCGTCGTAGAGCTCGTCGTCGGCGGAGTGGCCCCGCAGGCCGGAGCGGGCGGCGTCCGCCTCCGCGCGTGCCTCGGCCGCGGCAAGCAGCCGCTCCACCGCGGTCGGTTCGTGGATCTTGGCGGCCCGTACGAAGTCCTCGTCGAACACCACGGTGGCGAAGTCCTCGTCCGCGCCCCCGCGGTCGACAGAGTCATCGGGGTCCCCGCCGTCCTGGAACGGCTTGCCCCCCACGTCGTCCGGCACGCCTTCAGCGTAGACCTGGGAGACCTGTTTGGGCAGGGAGAGTGCAGAATCTCCCCGCCCGGGTGACCCGGTGCGAAGCCCCGCCGACGGTCACCGCGTGTGACCGTCGCCCGTCACGATGTACTTCGTCGAGGTCAGCTCGGGCAGCCCCATCGGGCCCCGCGCGTGGAGCTTCTGCGTCGAGATCCCGATCTCGGCGCCGAATCCGAACTGGCCTCCGTCGGTGAAACGCGTGGACGCGTTCACGGCGACCGTCGTGGAGTCCACCAACTGGGTGAACCGCCGGGCCGCCGCCTGCGAGGTCGTGACGATCGCCTCGGTGTGGCCCGACGACCAGAGCCGGATGTGGGCGACCGCCGCCTCCAGCGACTCCACGACGGCTGCCGCGATGTCGTACGAGAGGTACTCGGTCTCCCAGTCCTCGGGGGTGGCGGGCACGATCGTGGCCTTCGTCGCGTCCGCGTACTCCACGACCCGCTCGTCGCCGTGCACGGTCACCCCCGCCTCTGCGAGGGCGTCCAGGGCGCGCGGCAGGAAGGCGGCCGCGACGTCCTTGTGGACGAGCAGGGTCTCCGCGGCGTTGCAGACGCTCGGCCGCTGCGCCTTGGAGTTGAGCAGGATGGCCACGGCCATCTCGATGTCGGTCTCGGCGTCCACATAAACGTGGCAGTTGCCGGTGCCCGTCTCGATGACGGGGACGGTGGACTCCTCCACGACCGTGCGGATCAGGGAGGCCCCGCCCCGCGGGATCAGCACGTCGACCATGCCGCGGGCCCGCATCAGCTCCCGTACGGAGTCCCGGCTCTCGCCCGGCACCAGCTGCACGGCATCGGCCGGGAGCCCCGAGCCGCCGACCGCGTCCCGCAGCACCCGCACCAGGGCGGTGTTGGAGGAGTACGCGGAGGACGAACCGCGCAGCAGCACCGCGTTGCCCGACTTCAGGCAGAGCGCGGCGGCGTCCACGGTGACGTTCGGCCGGGCCTCGTAGATGATGCCGACCACGCCGAGCGGCACCCGCACCTGGCGCAGGTCGATGCCGTTGGGCAGCGTCTGGCCGCGCACGACCTCGCCGACCGGGTCCGGCAGCGCGGCGACGTCGCGCACGTCGGCCGCGATGGCGCGCACCCGCTCGGGGGTGAGCGTGAGCCGGTCGACGATCGCCTCGCTGGTCCCCGCCTCGCGGGCGCGAGCGACGTCCTCTGCGTTGGCCTCGACGATCTCGCTCGTACGTACCTCGAGGGCGTCCGCCATCGCCAGCAGTGCGTCGTCCTTGGCCGACCTCGGCAGTGGCGCGAGGTCGGCGGCGGCGGCGCGGGCCCGGTAGGCCGCCTGGGCGACCGGGGACATGTTGTCGTACGGCGAGACCGAAGAGAGCGACGTCATACGTGCAGCGTAATGCGCCTTTGGCTGGCACCTGGCACGGATTCCGCACTCCGAGACGGCCGGGGCCGGCCCGTGGCCGGACGGGCAGCTCAGAAGGGGTGCACACCGACCCTCGCGGCGGGCGGCGGTCCGTAACCCTCGGCGACGCGCTGGTGATAGGTCTGCCGGTCGATGACCTCCAGGCCGACGATCTCCCATGGCGGCAGTTTGGCCGTCGACCGGTGCTCGCCCCACAGCCTGAGGGCGACGGCGGCCGCGTCGTGCAGATCACGCGCCTCCTCCCAGTAGCGGATCTCGGCGTGGTCGCCCGCGTACCGGCTGGTGAGGAGGAAGGGATGGTCGTGGGCCAGCTGCTCCAGGCCGCGGCGGACGTCCTTCAGCGGGGCGTCCGGGCCGGAGACGCTGAGCGTGATGTGCCACAGCCGGGACAGCGTCCGCTCCTCGTCGACGGCGCCGGGCCGTGTCCCGGTCCCCGGGCGGGCCGTACCGTCGCCGGGCCGGCCGGCGAATGCCTCGCGACGCACCTCCCCGAGCCCGCGGACGCGCCCGTCCACGGCCGTGTCGGCACGGTCCTCCACGACCACGTCGGCGCGTCCTTCCGCACTTCCGTCGCCGGGCCCGTCGTGGCCTCTGTCGCCGGGTCCGTCACCGAAGTCGGTGCCCGCCCCGACGCTGGTCAGGGCCCGCTCCTCGCCCACCGCCCGGCGGGCGGTGGGCGGCCTCCCGTTCCCTCGGGGCGCATCCCCTGGGCGCGCTCGTCTCACCGGCGGCCTCCCTGTTGCAGCGTCGTGCTTGGTCGTCGAGCCGATCCCCGTCCCCGCAACAAAGTTGACCAGCCCACGGCGGGCCGTGTGGCGGTTTTGGCAAAGGTCTGTGCCTGATGGGCGGACTTTCCGCCTTTTCAGGACTGGAGGACGACGAGATCGTCCCTGTGTACGACTTCCCGCTCGTACTCCGGGCCGAGTTCCTTCGCCAGGTCCTTGGTGGAGCGCCCGAGCAGCTGCGGGATCTCCTTGGCGTCGAAGTTGACCAGTCCGCGGGCCACCGCCCGGCCGGAGGCGTCACGCAGCTCCACCGGGTCCCCGGCGCTGAACTCGCCGTCCACCGCGGCGATACCGGCGGGCAGCAGCGACTTCCTGCCCACCACCACGGCCCGTACGGCACCGTCGTCGAGCGTCAGCGAGCCCTGCGGGGCCGAGGCGTGCGCCAGCCACAGCAGCCGGTCGGCCGACCGGCGGCCGGTCGCGTGGAAGTACGTGCCCGTCGCACGGCCGGAGAGCGCGTCGGCCGCGCGGCTCGCCGAGGTGAGGACCACGGGGACACCGGCGGCGGCGGCGATCCGGGCCGCCTCGACCTTGGTGACCATGCCGCCGGTGCCGACGCCCGCCTTGCCCGCGCTGCCGATCTGCACATGGGCGATGTCCTCGGGGCCGTGCACCTCCTCGATCCGGGAGCTGGCGGGCAGCGCCGGGTCCCCGTCGTAGAGCCCGTCGACGTCGGAGAGCAGGACCAGCAGGTCGGCCCGTACGAGGTGGGCGACGAGCGCGGCGAGCCGGTCGTTGTCGCCGAAGCGGATCTCGTCGGTGGCGACGGTGTCGTTCTCGTTGACGACCGGGACCGCGCCCATGGCGAGCAGCTGGTCCAGGGTCCGGTAGGCGTTGCGGTAGTGGGCGCGGCGGCTGGTGTCGTCGCCGGTGAGCAGCACCTGGCCGACGCGGACGCCGTAGCGGGCGAAGGAAGCGGTGTAGCGGGCGACGAGCAGTCCCTGGCCGACGCTGGCGGCGGCCTGCTGGCGGGCGAGGTCCTTGGGGCGGCGGGCCAGGCCCAACGGCGCCAGTCCGGCGGCGATGGCGCCCGAGGAGACGAGCACTATCTCCTTCTCGCCGCCGCTGCGGATCTTGGCGAGTACGTCGACGAGGGCGTCCACCCGGTCCGCGTCCAGCCCGCCGGAGGCGGTGGTCAGCGACGACGAGCCGACCTTCACGACGATCCTGCGGGCCCCGGTCACCTGCTCCCGCACCACGGCCGTCCGCCGTGCTTCCGCCTGCCCTGCGGCCTGTCCTGCCACGCTCTGCCTCGCCTCTGTCACAACGCCGAATGTATGCCAGCGCGCGCACCGTGCGCGCTGGCATTCCGTCCGCTGGACAACCGGGCACCCGCCCTAGGCCCGCGCGGGCCTATTGGACCCCCGCCGCCTCGGCACGCCGCAGAGCAGGGCTGCGGCGTGCCCAGACGCACGGTCGTGGGCCCGGTCGTCCGGCGTCTGCCGTCCGCCGGGCGCAAGAAGCCGCGCCGGGCCGGCGTCACGCGGCGGCTGAGGCGCCCGCTACGCCGGTCCGCTGATCAGCGGGTGCGCAGCTGCTCGCGGAAGGAGACGCAGTCCGCGTAGGAGGGCAGCAGCCCCTGCTGCTCGGCCTCCGCCAGGGACGGCGCCTGGTCGTCCTTCGGCGAGAGCAGCGGCTGGACGTCTGCCGGCCAGGCGATGGCGAGATCCGGATCGAGCGGGTGGATCCCGTGCTCGCGCTCGGGTGCGTAGCCCTCGGAGCACAGGTAGACGACGGTGGCGTCGTCGGTGAGAGCCAGGAAGGCGTGTCCGAGGCCCTCGGACAGATACACGGCGTGGTGGCTCTCGTCGTCCAGCCGGACGATCTCCCACTGCTTGTACGTGGGCGAGCCGGTGCGGATGTCGACGATGACGTCCAGCACGGCGCCGCGCACGCACTTGACGTACTTCGCCTGGCTGGGCGGCACGTCCGCGAAGTGGATGCCGCGCAGGGTGCCACGCCTGGAGACCGAGCAGTTCGCCTGGGCAAGGCTGAGGTCCTGCCCGGTGGCCTCGCGGAAGTCGTTGCCCCGGAACCACTCGTGGAAGCTGCCGCGCTCGTCGGGGAAGACGCTGGGCTCATGGAGCCAGGCGCCTTCGATCGAAAGGGGTTTCATGATGTAGCGGGACCTCCGGGGTCAGGAAGCGAAAACTCTTTTGACCTTCTTGGCAATCCTTCGCCAAGTGGGCTGGGGCGCCTCGGGCTTCGCCGGGACCTTGTGCATGTTTCCGCCGATGTCGAGAGCAAGCCGCCCGTCCCTGGTCCAGTAGGGAGCAGCCTGGATGTTCAGGCGCCGCGACCGCTCACCACCGCAGGGAAGCAGCTCGCTCACGGGACCGCCCTCGACACGGGCCATGCGCTCGATCCCGAGGATCTGGACATTGACGTGGACGTCGTAGAGCCCCTTGGGGAGCCGGCCTCCACATGCTGCGGTGTCAGGGTCGACGGAGACGGTTCCCGCGATCTCCACGGTCCCGTCGGTGGCCACCGTCAGCTTGGAGTCGATCTCGGGGAACCAGGCCTGCGCCTTGTTGCGCTGACGCAGCTGGAAATCCACGACCGCCCGGTTCTCGATGTCCTTGAAGGACCACTCCGGCCCGCCGTCGATCCCATGGACCACGGCGAGGTCGAGGCCGTAGGCGTCGCCCAGCTTCCTGACCTTCACCGTGGCACCGTCCTGGTACCGCAGCCGGGCACGGAACGGAGCCACCAGCACACCCTGCTGCCAGCGCACCGGGCCGCTGAACTCGACCTCGCTGATGACGTCGCGGTAGCGCTGGGCCACCAGGCGCAGGTCCTCGACACGGTCGGCCTCGAGCAGTTCGGCGCGGAACCGCCAGAGCGGCGGCAGTCCCTCACGGACGGAGTCCGAGTACTCTTCCACCGCCACCTTACGGGCGGCCTCGTAGTGCCCCATGCTGAAGGGATCGCCCTTCAGGAATCCCTGTGTGGCGGTGTTCCGCAGGACTTCGACCCGGTAGTTGCGCGTCAGGAAGGCGTCGCGCGCCGGTCCCGGAACCGTGTTGGCCTTGACGATCTGCGCGGTCTTGGCGAGCCACGGGTAGTAGTCCCCCGGCTCGGTCCGGCTCTTGCTGTTGTTGCTGCCGTCGTCGCGCTTGCTCCAGTCGTAGCAGACGACGTCGCCGACGACCGTGATGCTCTTGGCGAGCGGATAGGCCTTAGCCAGGAACATCTGGTCCTCGAGACGGCAGCGCCCCTCCTGGAAGGTGATGTCGTTGTCGAGCAGGAACTGACGCCGGAACATCTTGTGCGGAGTCAGCGTCTCGTACAGCTCGGCGAGCTCCGGACCGGTGCTGTCGACCGATTCGCGGAAAAGGCGAATGGGGCCGCGCATATTGCCCTTGACCTTGCCGACCACGATGTCGGAATTGTTCTGCTGCGCCCGCTCGTACATCACCTGCAGCGCCTTCGGGCCCAGGGCGTCGTCCTGGTCGAGGAAATGTATGTACTCGCCGGACGCGTTGGCGACACCGACGTTGCGGGGACGCCCGGGCCAGCCCGAGTTCGGCATGGAGAGCACCCGGAAGTTCTCCGTCTTGTCGGCCATTTCCTTCAGCCGCGCCGCGGAATCATCGGTCGACCCGTCGTCGACGAAGATCACCTCGAGCTCGTCCTGCGGCAGTGACTGCTTCAGGATCGAGTTGATCGGGCGCTCGATGTAGATCCCCGCGTTGTAGACCGGGATGATGATGCTGACCTTCACGGTCATGGGTTCCCCTCCTGGGACTCTGCGACCAACACGGGCCTCGCGCAGCTGAGCGCCTCGGACCAGTCGCGTATCGGTTCGATGCCGTCCCGCGCGGGCCCGTGGGAGCGTCCTGCGCGTACGGCTTCTCCGCGTCGCCGGGGAAGCCGTGATCCGTGGAGACGTGCAGCAGTACGGCGGCCGGCTCGCGGCGGGCCTCGGCCGGGTGGCGCGGGGCGTCGTCCTCGCGGGTCCCGGCGGCGTCGGCGGCGGTCCCGGCGGCGCGGTCGACCACGACTGCGGCCCGGTGCTCGAGGATTTCGCGTACCGCCGCGAGGTCGGTGATGTCCGCCGGGGCACGGGTGACGGCGAGCGCCGGGATTCGGGCGGTCGCGAGCCGGGCCGGGACGCCCTGCGCGAGCATCCCGCCCGCACCGGTCACCAGCCAGCCGCGCGTACCGCTCACGGCGCCGCACGCTGGGGTATGACCACACTGACCTCGACCGACACGCACAAGCTCCCGACGACCCTCACAAAGCTCCGGCATCCTACTTTGCGGGAGCACAGGAGAGACAGACTATCGCGCCCCGAAGAGTCCGATCAGGCAGCAGAGGGCAGCCGCCGAAGCCCCGGCGACTGCCCCGAGAGCGAGCCGATCAGTTGCCGGAGCCAGGAATCCTGCCGCGCAGCGAGGTGAAGGCCGACCGGGGCCGGCGCAGGTTCCGGGCGCGGACCAGGTCCGACCAGAACGCCGCTCCGAGCAGTTCCTCGGGCTGCACAGCCCTCTTGCGGACCAGCACCTCCTCCGGAATCTCCTGGGGGTCGGGAGTGATGTACTCCTTGACGATCTCGTCGTACGAGCGTTGGAGCACGGTGCTCTCCGGGTCCGCGCCGAAGATCGCGACGACACCGGTGGGCTGGGTGTCCACCTCGACCACCAGGAGGTCGGGGCGGTACTTGCGCAGCACCGTCGCGACCTTGAAGACGTCACCGGTCCAGTCACTGGTGTGCCGGTCGCGTGCGGCCTCGTCGACGTTGCGGGGCAGCATGTCGTCAAGAACGATGACGCTCGACCAGCGGGAGTGCTTCTCGACGTTCATGAAATCGCGCAGCGCGAACTCGAACAGATGCATGCCGTCGATGAAGGACAGCTCCAGCTTCGGATCGGCGCCCATCAGATTGAACGGATCCCTGCGGGCGAGCGCGCGGAACGGATTGCGCCCGTTGCGCAAATGCAGCAAAGGGTCCCGACGCGCGAAGAAGTCGTCGCTCGTGGCCCTCACCAGGTGCACGTCGCAACTGAGCTCCGAGACGACCCGGAAGGCCGGGTCCACCGCGATCGAGGGAACGCGGGACAGCGTCAGGCTACGGCCGTCGTTGACCCCGATCTCCAGATATGTCCGGGGCTTGTAAATACGGTGCAGCTGGCGGAGGAAAGTATGGCGGTCCACCTGGTGGTGCCCTTCGCTGGGAATCTCAACTTGATTGATTCCCAGCGAAGTTAGCCGGTACCTGGCCTGCAGGTAAACATCTACCGATGAGTAACCTAGTGTGTGTCACTCCCTCGTTCCGCCGCGACCAGCGCGGGGAACGCCTCCGCGAGCGCCTCGCGCCAGTCGCGGATGGGCTCGATTCCCGTCTCCCGCCATCCCTCGTGGCCCAGCACGCTGTACGAAGGCCGGGGCGCGGGCCGGACGAAGGCCGCGCTCGTCGTCGGCCGCACCCGCTCGGGATCCGCGCCCAGCAGCCGGAAGATCTCCCGGGTGAACCCGAACCAGGTCGTCTCACCACTGCTCGTGCCGTGGTGGACGCCCGCCTTGACGGTGCCGTCCAGCGCGCCCTTTCCGAGCCGGACCAGCCGGTCGGCCAGATCGGCGGTCCAGGTGGGCTGGCCCCGCTGGTCGTCGACGACGTCGAGGGTGTCCTTGACCGCCTCCAGCCTGATCATGGTGCGGACGAAGTTCCCACCTCGCGCGCCGTACAGCCACGCCGTCCGGACCACGTGGCCCGTGTCGGGAAGCAGCTCCAGCACGGCCCGCTCGCCCGCCAGCTTGGTGCGCCCGTACGCGCTGCGGGGCCCGGTGAGGGCGTCCTCGGCGTAGGGCTCGGTCCCGTCGCCGGCGAAGACGTAGTCCGTGGAGACGTGGAGCAGGACCGCTCCCGCCTCCTTGCACGCCTCGGCCAGCACCCGGGGGCCGGCGCCGTTGACCGCGAGGGCGGCCTCCTCCTGGGTCTCCGCGCCGTCGACGTCCGTCCACGCGGCGCAGTTGACCACGACGGCCGGCCGGTGCGCGGCCATGGCCGCGCGGACCGAATCCGCGTCGGTGATGTCCAGGTCGGCACGGCCGGCGGCGACGGCCTCGATGCCGTCGGCGGCCAGCCGCTCCAGGACGTCCGGCGCCAGCATCCCGCCGGCGCCGGTCACGAGCCACGCGCTCACAGCGCCGCACGCTCCTTCAGGGGCTCCCACCAGGCGCGGTTGTCGCGATACCACTGGACCGTCTCCGCGAGGCCCTTGGCGAAGTCCTTGCGGGGCACGTAGCCGAGCTCCTCGCGGATCTTCGCGCAGTCGACCGAGTAGCGGCGGTCGTGGCCCTTGCGGTCGGTGACGTACTCGACGCTGGTGTCCCAGTCGGCGCCGCACGCCTCGAGCAGCAGCCCGGTGAGCTCCTTGTTGGAGAGCTCGGTGCCGCCGCCGATGTTGTAGACCTCGCCCGCGCGGCCCTTGGTGCGGACCAGCTCGATGCCCTGGACGTGGTCGTCGATGTGCAGCCAGTCGCGCACGTTGCCGCCGTCGCCGTACAGCGGGACCTTCTTGCCGTCGAGCAGGTTCGTGATGAACAGCGGGATGACCTTCTCCGGGAAGTGGTGGTGCCCGTAGTTGTTGGAGCACCGGGTCACGCGCACGTCCAGGCCGTGGGTGCGGTGGTACGACAGGGCGATCAGGTCGCTGGAC
This sequence comes from Streptomyces sp. NPDC002835, assembly GCF_053591995.1. Taxonomy (NCBI): domain Bacteria; kingdom Bacillati; phylum Actinomycetota; class Actinomycetes; order Kitasatosporales; family Streptomycetaceae; genus Streptomyces; species Streptomyces sp. NPDC002835. The sequence continues at coordinate 208,469 of NZ_JBSFUW010000001.1, forward strand.
GCCTTGGCGGAGGAGTACGGGGAGTTCGGCTCCAGCGGGTGGGTCTCCGGCCAGGAGCCCTCGTCGATCGAGCCGTAGACCTCGTCGGTGGAGATGTGTACGAAGGTCTGCACGCCCGCGCGGTGCGCGGCGTCGATCAGCGTGTGGGTGCCCACGACGTTGGTGCGGACGAACTCGGCGCCGCCGTCGATGGACCGGTCCACGTGCGACTCGGCCGCGAAGTGCACCACCTGGTCGTGCTCGGCCATCAGCTTGCCGACCAGCTCGGGGTCGCAGATGTCGCCCTGCACGAAGGCGAAGCCGGGGTGCTCACGGACCTCGTCGAGGTTGGCCGGGTTGCCCGCGTACGTCAGCTTGTCGAGCACGGTGACGGCGACGTCACCGGGCCCTCCGGGGCCGAGGACGGTGCGGACGTAGTGGGAACCGATGAAGCCGGCTCCGCCGGTCACCAGGATCTTCGTGGTCATGAGGAAATCTGCACCTTGCTGTGGTCACCGAGCACGAGCCGGTGGGCGGACGGGTTGCGGGGAGCGGGCGTGACCACGACGTCACGGCCGATGAGGGACGCCTCCACGCGGCGCACACCGGTGATCGAGGAGCCGCGCAGCACGATGGAGTACTCGATCTCGCTGTCCTCGATCCGACACCCCTCGGAGACCGAGGTGAACGGGCCGACGTAGGCGTCGCTGATCACGGTGCCGGCGCCGATGATCGCCGGACCCACGATACGGCTGCCGGTCACCTCGGCGCCCGCCTCGATCCTGACCCGGCCGATGATCTCGCTGCTCTCGTCGACCGTGCCCTCGACGACCGGCTCGACGCCCTCCAGCACCGAGCGGTTGACCTCCAGCATGTCGGTGACGTTGCCGGTGTCCTTCCAGTAGCCGGCGATCGTCGTGGAACGGACGTCGCGCCGCTCGTCGATGAGCCACTGGATGGCGTGCGTGATCTCCAGCTCGCCGCGCCAGGACGGCTCGATGGAGCGCACCGCCTCGTGCACGGCCGGGGTGAAGAGGTAGACACCGACCAGCGCCAGGTCGCTCTTGGGCTCCTTCGGCTTCTCCTCCAGCCCCACGACGCGCCCGGCGTCGTCCAGCTCGGCGACACCGAACGAGGTCGGGTTCGGCACCTTGGTGAGCAGGATCTGCGCGTCGGGGCGCTCGGCGCGGAACTCGTCGACCAGACCGCTGATGCCGCCGACGATGAAGTTGTCGCCGAGGTACATCACGAAGTCGTCGTCGCCGAGGAATTCCTGGGCGATCAGCACGGCGTGCGCGAGGCCCAGCGGCTGGTCCTGCGGGATATAGGTGACCTTGATCCCGAACTGGGAGCCGTCGCCGACAGCTTCGCGGATCTCTTCGGCGGTGTCGCCCACGATCACACCGACCTCGGTGATCCCGGCCTCGGCGATCGCCTCCAGACCGTAGAAGAGCACCGGCTTGTTGGCGACGGGAACGAGCTGCTTGGCCGAGGTGTGGGTGATGGGGCGCAGACGTGTGCCCGCTCCACCAGAGAGTACGAGTGCCTTCACGATTTCTGTCCTCGATTGGGTCTTGTTTCCCGAGCGGCCATCGCCCCGGCCGCTCGATTTTACCCATTGTCAAGCTTGACCCGCCGTCGGCGGGGTCTGCGGACACCCGGCTTTCGCGGATTCCGCCGAGCCCTTCCCACAGTCGGTTGCGCACGTGAGAAAACAGTGACGGGCGGGCATGATGCGCCGACTGCCCGACGAGTCGGGCACGGAGACGCGGCGAACAACTTCCCCGCCGCGCCGCGTGCTTACCGGCGCCCCCGGCGACGAGGCGGTAGCAGTCGCAGCCGGCCGCGACAGCCCCGGAGACACAACGCCCGCGGCCTGTACGGAACGACGCATCCGCATACGCCGGCCGGAGCGAAAACCGGCCCGGCGGCCACCCCCGTTCAGGAGCCGGCCGCCGGGCCGGGAACTTCTCTCAGCCGCCCACCGGCGTGTCGTCGAAACCGGGCGCCTGCTCGGGCTCGGCCAGCCGCTGCTCGACACCCGTGTTGCGGGCCAGTGACTTCGCGGCCAGGTTCTGCACCGCGGTGTCGAACTGCTCCATCGACGACGGCTCGTCGGGTCCGAGCAGGTACTCCTTGAGGATCCGGCGCTCCTCGGCGAGGGGGTCGGCGGCGGGGTCGGCGACCGCGGCCAGCAACTCGTCGAGTTCTTCGGCGCTGTTGGAGAGGATCACCGCGGCCCGTACGGCCGTGTTCTGCCGCTTGAACTCGTCCTTGCCGAGGCCCGCCGAGTCGGTGACCGCGTACGGTTTGCCGCTGGCGATGAAGTCGGACACGACGCTGGAGATGTCGGAGACCATGCCGTCCGACTCGTTGAAGCAGTCGTACAGCCGCGGGGCGGGCCCGGTGACGACCCTGTGCTCCCACCATCCGAAGGAGCGCCAGTAAGCGGTGTTCCACTCGTCCCGCAGCCGTGCCGCCTCCGCCTCGCGCGCCGGGTCCGGCAGCGAGTCGCGGGACCCCTCCGCCTCGTCCTGGCCCTCGCCGGTCCCGATGGTCAGTTCCGCGAGCCGGGCCTCGATGCGCCGCAGTTCGTCAGCCGCCTCGGCCTGTTCCGCGAGGTGCGAGGAAGCCTCCTTCACCCAGCGGGGTTCAGCGGCGCGTGCCGCCGCGGCCCGCTCGATCATCTCGACGATCCGGGCGTTGACGGCCTTGGCCTTGAAGCTGCGGGTGCCGGTGAAGGGGTGCGGCTTGTAGACGACCCGCACGGGCTCCGGCGCTTCGAGGAGCTTCCTGACGATGTTCTCGCCGGCCAGCAGCAGGGAGGTGTTGCCCGGGTTGTCGTCCCAGCCCTCCCAGGTGGGGGCGTACAGCACGGTCGGAATGGGGTTTCCGGTCCTCGTGTTGCCCGTCCTGATCGGGGCGAGCTGCGGGCGGCCCACCTCGACGATGTCCTCGCTGCGCACTCCGACGTCGGCCAGCGCGTACCGGTCGCGTCCCGCGCGGCCGGCGGTCCAGACCTCGTCGTACGCCTTGCTGAACGGGTTGACGCTGGCGAGCTTGTCGCTGTCGCCGTGGCCGATGAAGACGTGCTTCATGGTCGGCACCCGCAGCATGTGGATGTTCTTGCCGACGTTGGCGGCGTACAGCGCGACCCGCACGGAGGACAGGTCCAGGTTCATCAGGTGCACACTGCCGGGCACGCAGACCACCGGCACCGACGTGGGGGCGAGCTGCGGCACGATGTTGCGCTCACGCAGGAAGATGATCGGCCGGCCCTGGAGCTGGGACATCGTCTCCAGCCACATATTGATCTGGTACGCGGAGTCGGCGGAACCCGAGAAGTACATCATCACGGTAGGCCGGTAGTCGGTCAGCCACTTGTCGACGCCCTTCAGGACCTCGTCCGCCGGCGGCACGAGCCTGCTGGGCCGCAGATACGGCAGGAGCAGGGCCAGGTACCCGACGGCGAGGGCGAGGGTGAGCGCCAGGCCCGCGTAGGCGAACGCGGGGACGTCGGCCTCGATCGCCGCGAGCACGCCCAGCAGCGCGAAGACGTCCAGGTGAAGCATCTTCTCCGCGGACCGGTCGAGCAGCCGCCGCGGCGGGGCGTCGGGGATGTGCACGTATCCCGAGAGATCGACGTTACGCGTGACGACCGGCAGCTTGCGGCGCAGCCGCAGCAGCGTGACCATCGCGCCGTGCGGCGCCTGGAGGCCGTAGAAGACCAGCAGGCAGGCGACGGCCACGTAGAAGACCCGCTGGTCCGCGAGCCCCGTCCGGGCCATCAGCAGCACGAGAAGCAGCTGGCGCAGCAGGAATCTGATGGACAGACCGGCCCGCACCTTGGCGAGACGGTTGATCAGATAGCTGGAACGCTGGTGCAGAAACCGGTCGGACAGATACGTCACTGCCACGGCCGCCGTGAAGAACCAGAGATCGGGAATTATCGCGGCGAGCATGACGCACGGGAATCCCAGCGCCAGCAGGAATGCCGCGGCCAGCTCGGATCCGCTACCCACGCGAGCCAAGCGAATGGCTTTCGAAATCACGAAGCACCTGCTCCTGGGGGTACCGACAGTTTCGCCTTGCGAAGAAGGTGTGAAGGCAAACCTCCACGAACTCGGGCCCCCGAAGTGCTGCGCGAAACGCGGCGACTACAGAGGCCCAGAGAAATGATTATCAAGAATTATTACACATCTTCCTGGCGGTCCAGGACGGATGCCAGGGCCTGCTCGAAGCCCGACGCCGCGGAGGCTCCACGGGTCGGATCCTGCTGACGGACGTCGATGACATGCCCCGTCAGTTCGGAGAGCAGTACGTCGAGCGAGGTCCGCGCGACAGCCTCCGAGGACAGCAGCGAACCGGCCGGCTCCGCGCCGAACGCCTTGGTGCGCATGGGAGTCGCGGTGCGCTCCGGGTTCACGCAGTTCACGCGGATGCCGTCGGCGGCCCACTCGTCCGACAGGGCCTGGGTGAGGTTCACCATGGCGGCCTTGGTGGAGGAGTACAGACTGTATTCGGCCCGGCCTCGGGTGTAACTGCTGGAGGTGTAGAGGAGCAGCTGGCCCTGGGTCTCCGCGAGGTACTTGTGCGACGCCCGGGCGATCTGGACGGGTGCCAGGTAGTTGACGTTCAGCGCTTCCTGAATGGTCGCGTTGTCCGTCTCCGCGAGCTTGCCGATGCGCAGGACGCCCGCGGTGTTGACCACGTAGTCGATGCGGCCGCTCTCGGCGTACGCCGTGGCGAGGGCCTCGTCGACGTGCTCCGGGTTCTCGACGTGGGTGCCCGTGGTGGAGCGGCCCAGCGCGTACACCTTGGCGCCGTAGGACTCGGCGAGCCTGGCGATGTCGGCACCGATGCCGTAGGAGCCGCCGAAGACGACGAAGGTCTTGCCCGCCAGCAGTTCGCGGTAGGCGGCCTCGTCGGCCTGGCGCGGGGCGGCGGTGGAGGCCAGCTGGAAGAGCTTGTCCGCGATGAAGACGTCGACCGGCTGCGTGACCTTCATGTTGTACTCGTCGCCCGCGACGACGTAGATCGGCACGTCCGGCAGGTACTTGAGCACCACCGAGCAGTCGTCGGTGGCCTGGAAGTTCGGGTCGCCCGCGGCCACCTCGTACGCCCTGCGGATCGTGGACAGCTTGAACGCCTGGGGCGTCTGGCCGCGGCGGAGCCGGGAGCGGTCCGGGACGTCGGTGATGAACTCGCCGTCCTCGCCGTGGGTCCGGGTCACGATGATCGTGTCCGCGGACGGGATGGCGACGTCCACGGCCTGGTAGCGGTCCAGCGCGTCGACGCAGTCCTTGATGACCCGGTCGGAGAGCAGCGGTCGCACGGCGTCGTGGAACAGGACGTTGCAGTCCTCGCCCTCGCCCAGGCCCTCACCCAGTGCCGCGATGGCGCGCTCGGTGGTCTCGTTGCGCGTCGAGCCGCCCTCGATGATCTTGACGACCTTGGTCAGCCCCGCCTTGGCCACGATCTTCTCGACGTCCGGCACATAACCGGGAGCCATCAGCACGATGATGTCGTCGACGGAGTCGGCCCGTTCGAAGATCGACAGCGTGTGCTCGATGACAGCCTTGCCTGCGATCTTCAGCAGCTGCTTGGGGATGGACAGGCCCACGCGCTGACCGGTCCCGCCGGCGAGCACGACTGCTGTGGTTCGGGGTTTGGCTATGTGCTGCACAGACACAGACGACCTACCTTGCGAGGGCTGGGGAACAAATCCGATGGTTGCACCCTCCGTTACCGAACCGCAAGGCAGGTGTCGCCCGGGTAACTGCTCCGAGAAACCGGCTGTTCACCGGGTGATCAGGGGAATTGACCGGGCCGGACGGCCACCCGGGAGTGACGGACACCACACAACTGAGTGGCATGAATCACCCAAGAGCGGGTCGTGGGAGGTCAACTACGTTCAGGGCCGGTCTTCTTCACCTGTGCCGCGTCGTCCGGCACCGGCCCGATTCTCATGGTCTTCTCATCCGGCGCGCACCGCTTCTCCCGCAGCGCCGCCCTGTGGTGACGGTGAGTCACGCGCTCCGGCCCGATCCGCACGGCGGCGGGAGCCCGGCCCCGCACCGCGTGCAGCACGGTACGTCGTGCGGATGGTGCCGCCGATGCCGTGGACGGTGTGAATGAGATTGGCCCGGAGACGATCTCCGGGCCAATGTCAGTGAAGCGTCCGCAGGCTAGAAGGGGTTGAAGCCCTCGTACTCCTGCAGCGCCTCGTCGTGCTCCGCGTCGCGGTCGCGTCGCCGCTGAGCCGCCGGGCGCGGCGCGTCGAAGCGGTGGTCCTCGCCGCGGCGGCCGAGCATCTCCGCACCCGCCATCACCGTCGGCTCCCAGTCGAAGACGACCGCGTTGTCCTCGGGACCGATGGCCACACCGTCGCCCGCGTGGGCCCCGGCCTTCATCAGCTCCGCCTCGACACCGAGGCGGGCCAGCCGGTCGGCGAGATAGCCGACGGCCTCGTCGTTGCTGAAGTCGGTCTGTCGCACCCAGCGCTCCGGCTTCTCGCCGCGCACGCGGAAGAGGCGGTCCTCCTCCTGCCGGACCGTGAAGCCGGCGTCGTCGACCGCCTTGGGCCGGATGACGATCCGGGTCGCCTCCTCCACGGGCCTGGCCGCCCGCGCCTCGGAGATGATCTCGGCCAGCGCGAAGGACAGTTCCTTCAGACCCTTGTGGGCCACCGCGGACACCTCGAACACGCGGTAGCCGCGCGCCTCCAGGTCCGGGCGGATCATGTCGGCGAGGTCCTGGCCGTCCGGGATGTCGATCTTGTTGAGGACGACGATCCGCGGCCGGTCGTCGAGGCCGCCGTACTGCCGCAGCTCCTCCTCGATGACGTCGAGGTCGGAGACCGGGTCACGGTCGGACTCCAGCGTCGCGGTGTCCAGGACGTGCACCAGCACCGAGCAGCGCTCGACGTGGCGCAGGAACTCCAGGCCCAGGCCGCGGCCCTGGCTGGCGCCCGGGATCAGGCCGGGGACGTCCGCGACGGTGTAGACGGTCGAGCCCGCGGTGACGACGCCCAGGTTCGGTACGAGGGTGGTGAACGGATAGTCCGCGATCTTGGGCTTGGCGGCGCTGAGCACGGAGATCAGCGACGACTTGCCGGCGCTGGGGTACCCCACCAGCGCGACGTCCGCGACCGTCTTGAGCTCCAGCACCACGTCGCCGGCCTGCCCGGGCACGCCGAGCAGCGCGAATCCGGGCGCCTTGCGGCGCGCCGACGCGAGGGCCGCGTTGCCGAGGCCGCCGCGGCCGCCCTCCGCGGCCACGAAGGTGGTGCCCTGACCGACCAGGTCGGCGAGGACGTTGCCCTGTCCGTCGAGGACGACGGTGCCGTCGGGGACCGGCAGGACCAGGTCCTGACCGTCCTTGCCCGAGCGGTTGCCGCCCTCGCCCGGTTTGCCGTTGGTGGCCTTGCGGTGCGGGCTGTGGTGGTAGTCGAGCAGTGTGGTGACCGACTGGTCGACGACCAGGATCACGTCTCCGCCACGGCCGCCGTTGCCGCCGTCGGGGCCGCCGAGCGGCTTGAACTTCTCCCGGTGAACGGAGGCACAGCCGTGGCCTCCGTTACCCGCGGCGACATGCAGCTCGACGCGGTCCACGAAGGTTGTCATGGAAGTGCCTCCAGTGATGAGGGGTGATGTGTACGTAATGTCTGTCTCTACAACACACGAAAGGCGGACCCGCTTCCCGTACGGGAAGTGAGGTCCGCCCCTCGGATACGTTCGGTCAGGCGACCGGAACGATGTTCACGACCTTGCGGCCACGATGGGTACCGAACTCCACCGCACCCGGCTGCAGCGCGAACAGCGTGTCGTCGCCGCCGCGGCCGACGCCGGCCCCGGGGTGGAAGTGGGTACCGCGCTGGCGGACCAGGATCTCACCGGCGAGCACGACCTGACCGCCGAAGCGCTTCACGCCGAGCCGCTGAGCATTGGAGTCGCGACCGTTCCGGGTGGACGATGCGCCCTTCTTGTGTGCCATCTCTCCTCAGTCCCTTACTTCGCAGCCGCGGGGATGCCGGTGACCTTGATCGCCGTGTACTGCTGACGGTGACCCTGGCGGCGGCGGTAGCCGGTCTTGTTCTTGTAGCGAAGGATGTCGATCTTCGCGCCCTTGTGGTGGTCCACGACCTCGGCCGTGACCTTGATGCCGGCCAGCACCCACGGGTCGCTGGTCACGGCGTCGCCGTCGACAACGAGCAGGGTCGAGAGCTCGACCGTGTCGCCAACCTGGGCAGTGGAAATCTTGTCAACTTCAACGATGTCGCCGACAGCAACCTTGTGCTGGCGACCACCGCTGCGCACGATGGCGTACACGCGGATCTCTCTCTCGCTCGGAACGAAACTCCTGATGCCAGCCGTTCGAACGGGCCGGGGCCCGTGTGATCCGAATGGACGAGCGGCCTCTCCCGGCGGACCGGGAGGGAGGTGCTCAGGAGTGGGCGCAATGAAGGAAACACGCCGAGGGTCCAGGTTACGGACCGCGTCGCGGCGGGTCAAACCGGCCGGCCCGGCCCGGGCCGGTACGGCCCCACGGGCTCACCCCGGGTCCCGTCGGCGCGCATCGTAGGTCTCGACGCGGAGGAGCGGCCGCGGCCGCCCCGGCACCGATCCGGCCGCGCGTGCGGGTGCCGCCGCCGGACCGCGTCCGTGCGACGGCCGGGCAGCGCCGCCGCTGCCCGGGGCGCCGGCCGGGGTTGAGTGCCGGCTCGTGCTCGAGGTCCGCGTGGGCAAGGTCCGGTCACCCGGGTCACCGCCACGGCCCCGAGGGCCAAGACGCCGCCCGTTCGCCGGCGCCCTGCTGCCGCGTCGTGCGCCTCCGGAGGCCCGGGGCTCTCGCACCGCTCCCGTTCTTCGCCGACCGGGCATGCCGCAAGGTCCGCAGGGCGCTCGGGCGGCGCTGACGGAACCCGGACACACGGCCGGCGGTGGACCTCCCCCTCGGGAGGCCCACCGCCGGCCGTGTGTCGTGCTGCCCCGCCCTACTCGTCCGACGCGGTGGACGAGACGCCCGGCGTGGACGTCTGCTCGGCGGCGACGGTCTTCTTGGCAGCCTTCTTCGCCGTCGTCTTCTTCGCAGCCGTCTTCTTGGCGGTGGTCGTCTTCTTCGCCGCCGCCTTCTTCGCCGTGGCCTTCTTGGCGGTCTTGCGGGCCGCCTTCTTGGCCGCCGGGGCCGCGGCCTCGGTCTCGGCCTCGGTTCCGGTCTCGTCGGCCTTCGCGGCCACATCCTCCGGCTCGGCCGCCTTCGGCTCAGCCTCGACCACGACGACCGCGGCCTCCTCGGCGCCCGACGGCGAACCGGCCGGAGCCGTCACCTTGCGGGTCACCCGGCGGCGCGCACGCGGCGGCGCCACGACCGGCGCCTCCTCGGCGGCGGGGGCGGGGGCCGCCTCCGCGGGCTCGGGCTGCGGCTCGGCCGGCGCGGTGACGGTCGTCTCCACGACGGTCGGCTCGGACGTCACGGGCGGGCCCGCCGGAGCGGACGCCTTCCGCGTCGCGCGGCGGCGGGTACGGCCCGTGGGGGCCGCCTCCTCCGCCGGCGCGGCCTCCTCGGGCGCGGGGACCTCGGCCTGCGGCTCCACAGCCCGCTCCGCGGGCTCCTGCGGCTCCGCCGCCCTGGGCGTGCCGACCGGGGCGGACACCTTGCGGGTGGCCCGGCGGCGGCCACGGCCGCGGGTGGCTGCCGCCTCGGCCTCCGCCGCGCTGCTGTACAGCTCCTCGTCCGGGATGAACTCGGGCTCGGCGAGCGCCACCGGCTCCGCCACCTCGGCGGCGACCTCGGCCTCGCTCTCGGTCTCGGTGGTCTCCGGCTGCGGCTCCGCCTGCTCCTGCGCGCCGCCACGGCCGCGCTTCTTCGCGCGCTTGCCGCCACCGCCGCCGACCGACGTCGGCTGCTCCATGTGCACGATCACGCCGCGGCCGTTGCAGTGGACGCAGGTCTCGGAGAAGGACTCCAGCAGCCCCTGACCGACCCGCTTGCGGGTCATCTGGACCAGACCCAGCGACGTCACCTCGGCGACCTGGTGCTTGGTCCGGTCGCGGCCCAGGCACTCCAGGAGCCGGCGCATGACCAGGTCCCGGTTGGACTCCAGCACCATGTCGATGAAGTCGACGACGACGATGCCGCCCAGGTCGCGCAGCCGGAGCTGACGCACGATCTCCTCGGCCGCCTCCAGGTTGTTCCTGGTGACGGTCTCCTCGAGGTTGCCGCCCTGGCCGGTGAACTTGCCGGTGTTGACGTCGACCACGACCATGGCCTCAGTCTTGTCGATCACCAGCGAACCGCCGCTCGGCAGCCAGACCTTGCGGTCCAGCGCCTTCATCAGCTGCTCGTCGATCCGGTGGACCGCGAAGACGTCGGTCTCGCTGGTCCAGCGCTGCAGCCGGTCCGCGAGATCGGGCGCCACGTGCGCGACGTAGCCGTGGATGGTCTCCCACGCCTCGTCACCGCTGACGACGACCTTGGTGAAGTCCTCGTTGAAGATGTCGCGGACGACACGGACGGTCATGTCCGGCTCGCCGTAGAGCAGCGAAGGCGCGTTCGAGCTGCCGCCGCCCTTGGCCTTCTTCTGGATGTCCTCCCACTGGGCCTGCAGACGCTCGACGTCGCGGCGCAGCTCGTCCTCGCTCGCGCCCTCGGCGGCGGTGCGCACGATGACGCCCGCGTCCTCGGGGACGATCTTCTTGAGGATGGTCTTCAGCCGTGCGCGCTCGGTGTCGGGCAGCTTGCGGCTGATGCCGGTCATCGAGCCCTCGGGCACGTAGACCAGGTAGCGGCCGGGCAGGGACACCTGGCTGGTGAGGCGGGCGCCCTTGTGGCCGATCGGGTCCTTGGTCACCTGGACCAGGACCGACTGGCCGGACTTGAGGGCGGCCTCGATACGGCGGGGGCCGCCCGCCATGCCCAGGGCCTCGAAGTTCACCTCACCGGCGTACAGGACCGCATTGCGGCCCTTGCCGATGTCGACGAACGCGGCCTCCATGGACGGCAGCACGTTCTGGACCTTGCCCAGGTAGACGTTGCCGACGTAGCTGGTGGCCTGCTCCTTGTTGACGTAGTGCTCGACGAGCACGTTGTCCTCGAGGACGCCGATCTGGGTGCGCTCGCCGCTCTGGCGGACGACCATCACACGCTCGACGGCCTCGCGGCGCGCCAGGAACTCGGCCTCGGTGATGATCGGCACCCGGCGGCGGCCCTGCTCGCGGCCTTCGCGGCGGCGCTGCTTCTTCGCCTCGAGACGGGTCGAGCCCTTGATGGACTGGACCTCGTCCGCGCCGGTGCCGAGCTCTTCCTTCTTGCGGGGCTCGCGGACCTTGACGACCGTGCGCTCGGGGTCGTCGGCGCCCGTCTCGCCCTCCGCGGCGCCACCGTCACCACTGCGACGGCGACGACGCCGGCGGCGACGGGTGCTGCTGGTGCCGGCGGCGGACGGGGTGCCCGACTCGTCCTCGTCCTCCTCGTCGCCCTCCTCGTGGGCGGCCTCGGTCTCGGTGCCGGTCTCGTCGGCCCGCTCGTCCGCGTTCTCGTCGGCCTCCGCGGCCTCGCCACGGCGACGGCGACGGCCTCCACGGCGACGGCGGCGCGAGGGGCGGTCCTCGTACTCGTCCTGCTCCTCGCCCTCGGCGGCCTCCTCCTGCTCGGGCTCGGTCTCGTCCTCGGCCGGGGCGGTCTCGGCCACGGGCGCCGGGGCCTCTACGGGCTCCGCCGGCTCGCCGCGACGGCGGCGGCGACGACGGCCCGCGGGCTCGGGAGCGGCCGCCTCGACGACGGGCTCCTCTTCCTCCTGCGGCTCCGGACCGCTCTCGGCGGCGGCAGCCGCGGCGGCCGTCTCCGGGGTCTGGAACATCGGCTCGGTGAAGACGGGCGCACGGAAGGTCGGTACGGCCGGCCGGCCGGCGCGACCGCCCTTGGCGGCCGTCTCCTCGGTCTCCTCGGCCTGCTGCGCGGTGAACTGGGGCGACACGGCACGGCGGCGCGTGCGGCCACGGGTCGCGGCCTTCTCGGCGGCCTCGACCTCTGCGCCTTCGGCAGCGATCTGGGCGACGGCGCTCTCGGGCAGACTCTCGCCCGCGTCCGCCGTCTCCTCGTCGGCCGCCCTGGGCGCGCCTGCGGCGGCGGTGGCCTTACGGGCGGCCCGGCGGCGGGTGCGCGGCGCGGGCGCCTCCTCCTCGTCGGCCTCGGCCTCGGGGGCCTCGGCCTCTGCGGCGCCGGCCCTGGGGGCGCCGGCGGGCGCGGAGGCACGTCGCCGCGTACGGCGGCGTGCGGGCGTCTCCTCGTCGGCTGCGGCCTCGGGCTCCTCGCTGACAGCGGCCACGGCGGCCTCCTCCTCGTCGGCCTCGGCCTCGGTGAGCTCGGGCTCTACGGCCTCGGGCTCGACAGTCTCGACCTCGACGGCCTTCGGCGCACCGGCCGGGGCGGACGCACGGCGACGGGCGCGGCGGGGGGCGGCGCTCTCCGTCGTGGCGGGCGCGGGGGTCTCCTCGGCCGCAGCTCCGGCGGGCTCGGCCTCGTCACCGCGGGCCTCGGTCACGTTCGGCTCGCCGGCCGGAGCCGTGGCCTTACGGGTCGCACGACGACGGGTACGCGGCGCGGGCACCTCCTCGGCAGCCGCCTCCGCGACCACCTCAGGCGCCTCGGCCTCAGCAGCAACCGGCGCTCCCGCAGGGGCGGACGCCCGACGACGACGCCGCGGCGCCGAAACCTCAGCAGCCTCGGCCGCATCCGGCTCAACACCCTCGGCCGCCACCTGCGGCGAACCGGCCGGAGCCGTCGCCTTACGGGTCGCACGACGACGGGTACGCGGCGCGGGCACCTCCTCGGCAGCCGCCTCCGCGACCACCTCAGGCGCCTCGGCCTCAGCAGCAACCGGCGCTCCCGCAGGGGCGGACGCCCGACGACGACGCCGCGGCGCCGAAACCTCAGCAGCCTCGGCCGCATCCGGCTCAACACCCTCGGCCGCCACCTGCGGCGAACCGGCCGGAGCCGTCGCCTTACGCGTCGCACGACGACGTGCACGCGGCGCGTCGGTCACGGCCTGCGCCACCTGGGCCGCCTCCGCGGCCTCCGGCTCTGCGGGCGTCGCCTCTTCGGCAGCCTCGTCGGAGGCTTCCACCACGGCGCCCACGGCGGCCACGGCCGGAATCACGGCCTCGGCGGCCTGCACCTGGTCGACGCCCTCCGCGGTCTCGACCGCCTTCGGCGCGCCCGCCGGACGCGACGCGGCGCGGCGCCTGCGGCGCGGCGGCAGCGTGTCGCTGGGGCTGTTGTTGTCTTCGTTGTTGTCGTTGTTACCGGCAGTGCCGGTTTCGTTCGGCTCGAGCATGCGGGCGGTTCTCCCGTCACGCTCCCGGGCGCCGCGCCTGAATCCGGTCCGGCCGCGGCCCGCGTCATGTGCGCGGTGCCGCCGTCCGGGGCGCGGGCGCCGCACGGGAGCTGATGTCTGGCTCGCCGGTTCCGTACGCGATGTACGTACGGCCTGGCGAAAGTCTCCTGTGTCATCGCGCGGCCCGACCCTGGTGGCTCCCGAGTGCAAGAGCCGCGCTACGACGACCGTCCTTACGCGGCGGGACCTTCCGGCGCCGTCGCAGAAGCGGTCCCGACGGCCGTGGGTGTAGCGGCCGGGGCTGCCTCGCGGTCGGGCGCGAGCGGGTCGGTCACCGTGCCGGACTCCTCGTCGAAGAGCCCCTGCGCCAGCCTGGTCACCGCTGCGGGGACCGGCGGCGCCAGGTCGGCCACAGCTCGGAGACCGGACAGGACGTCGTCGGGTCGTACGGCAGGTGTCACGTGCCGAACAACCAGGCGCAGTATCGCACAGGGCCCGTCCCCGCTCCTATCGGACGCCGCGGGACCAGCCTCGAGGCCGGCCACGGCGCCACGGGCGTCGAAGGTTCGCATGCCGTTCTTCGTCTTCCGCTGGACCTCGACGGTCTCGGCGGCGAGGAAGGCGGCCACGGCGCTCTCGGCGTCCCGGGGCTCGACACCCTCCAGACGCAGCTCCCACACGGAGGCGGTGAGCCGGTCGGCGAGGCCCGGAACACGAGCCTCGACGGCGTCGGTGATGTCAAGACCGGCCGGCAGCGACTCGTCGAGCAGCTCGCGCAGCTTGTCCGGGTCGCGGTGGTCGGTGAGGGCGATCTCCAGGAATTCGGCCTCGCTGCCCGTGCCGGTGGGTGCGGCATTGGCGTACGACACCTTCGGGTGCGGGGTGAAGCCCGCCGAGTACGCCATGGGCACCTCGGCACGGCGCAACGCCCGCTCGAAGGCGCGCTGGAAGTCACGGTGGCTGGTGAACCGGAGGCGGCCGCGCTTGGTGTAGCGCAGTCGGATGCGCTGCACCGCAGGTGCGGGCGGCGGGCCTTCGGGCTGTCGCTTGCCCAGTGGTTCTTCTCCTCGGTGTGGAGCGGGCGCGGGTGGCGCGCCGCCCTCAACGTGTGGGGTGCTCCCCGGGGGCCGGACCGGTTCACCCCTGCTTGTGCAGGGAGATCTCGGGTTCGGCCGCCGCGCCGGGAACGGTCTGTGCTTGTTGTCTGCCACCCAGGTTACGCGCCTGAGCGGCCGTACCCACCAGGGGACGCTGATGGCGGGGCGCGCCGATCAGCGCGCGCCAGGCGTCACGCCGTGCCTGGCGCACCGTTTCGCCGGCCGTCGCGAGCGCCGCCCGGGCCGCGCGGCCGGCCTGCACGGCGGCCTCGGCGACCGGTCGCCACACCGCGTCGCGCACGAAGTGTCCGACCGGAGTGCACACCTCGCGGTAGGCCCAGCGCACCGGGCGGCCCACCAGGTGCCACGCGAGCCACTTCAGCCCCCGGCCGACCGCGCGGGAGACGTATCCGGCGATACGCCAGGCCACGCCGACCGCCGCCGCGATCTCCCGGCCGACGGGGGCGAGGACGTACCGGTACAGCCAGACCACGGGAGCGACGAGCAGCGTCCTGACCAGCCAGGCGAGGCCGTGCCCCAGGGCCCGCACCACCCACGCGACGCCATGCCCCAGCGGGGTGAGCAACTGCCGGTACGCCCACACCACCGGCACCACCAGCCCGTACCGGACCACCGGCACCACCACATACCGCCACAGCGCCACCCACGGCCAGTAGAACAACGCCGTGACCAGCCACCCCAACACCACCGCGATTCCGCGGCCGAGCGGGACGAGCAGCGTGGCCCAGGCCCACCGCGCCGGCGCGACGAGCAGACGCTCGATGAGCCACGCGACGCCGTGCCCCAGCGGGGTGAGCAACTGCCGGTACACCCACACCACCGGCACCACCAGCCCGTACCGCACCACCGGCACCACCACATACCGCCACAACCCCACCCACGGCCAGTAGAAGAGCGCCTTGCCGACGACGACCGCCAGCCAGGCCACGGCGAGCGCGACGGGGGTGATCACCTCTTCGAAGACCCACGCCAGCGCCCGCCCCAGCGGCCTCAGCAGCACCCGCTCGACGGCCCGGCCGCAGAGCGCGAGGACGTCCCACACCATCCGTACGGGGATGACGACGAGCACCACCACGACGCGCACCGGAATGCGGATGACCTGCGCGAGGCAGCCGTCACCCGGCTCGTACCCCTGCGGTGCGGGGTGCGCACCGTGGCGCCGCTCCACGGTCGCCTGCGACGGTTTCTCCGAGTCCATGCCAGGAAGGACGCGTCAGAGGCCTGTTCGGATCCAGTACCTGCGCTTTTCGCCCCGCCGGTCCTCGAACACACCGCCGTTCGCCTCGATGACCCGGCGGGATCCGATGTTGTCGTGGTCGCAGGTGAGCAGGACGGACCCGAGCCCGAGCCGCCGGGCGTGCGGAAGGGCGTCGTGCAGCATCGCCGTGGCGTGTCCCTGCCGTCTGGCGCCGGGCCGCACGGCGTAGCCGATGTGGCCGCCGAACTCGAGCAGGAACGGGGAGAGCCGGTGCCGTATGGAGAGCCGGCCGAGGAAGGTGTCGCCGTCGACGTACCAGAGCACGGTGTGCGGCACCCAGTGCTCGGGCCGCGGGCCGTCCTCAAGGGCCTCCGCCCGCAGCCGTGCGACATAGCCGGCGAAGCCGTCCGGCCGGTGCCAGACGCCGCCGAACTCCGCGACCTCGTGCGGGTGTACGACGTGCGCCTCGGTCCCGTCCGCGGCGAACTCCGCGAGCGCGTCGAGGAGCGAGGCGTGGACCCGGGTATGAGGGGCGATGAGCTGCGGCACCGTCCCATTGTCGCCGAAACGGACGACGGCCCGGCCACAGGTCTCCCTGTGGCCGGGCCGTCCCCCGAGCCGGGTGGCGGGCGCTACTTGACGACGGTCAGCGGAAGCAGCTTCTTGCCCGTCGGGCCGATCTGGATCTGCGTGTCCATCTGCGGGCAGACGCCGCAGTCGAAGCACGGCGTCCAGCGGCAGTCCTCGACCTCGGTCTCGTCGAGCGCGTCCTGCCAGTCCTCCCAGAGCCAGTCCTTGTCGAGACCGGAGTCCAGGTGGTCCCACGGCAGGACCTCTTCGTACGTACGCTCACGCGTGGTGTACCAGTCGACGTCGACGCCGAAGTCCGGCAGCGTCTTGGCGGCGCACGCCATCCAGCGGTCGTACGAGAAGTGCTCACGCCAGCCGTCGAAGCGGCCGCCGTCCTCGTAGACGGCGCGGATGACCGCGCCGATGCGGCGGTCACCGCGCGAGAGCAGGCCCTCGACGATGCCGGGCTTGCCGTCGTGGTAGCGGAAGCCGATCGACCGGCCGTACTTCTTGTCCGCGCGGATCTTGTCGCGCAGCTTCTCCAGCCGCGCGTCGGTCTCCTCGGCACTCAGCTGCGGCGCCCACTGGAACGGCGTGTGCGGCTTGGGCACGAAGCCGCCGATGGACACGGTGCAGCGGATGTCGTTCTGCCCGGAGACCTTGCGGCCCTCGGCGATGACCTTGACCGCCATGTCGCCGATCTGGAGGACGTCCTCGTCGGTCTCGGTGGGCAGACCGCACATGAAGTACAGCTTCACCTGACGCCAGCCGTTGCCGTACGCGGTGGAGACCGTACGGATCAGGTCCTCTTCGGAGACCATCTTGTTGATGACCTTGCGCAGGCGCTCGGAGCCGCCCTCGGGGGCGAAGGTCAGGCCCGAGCGACGCCCGTTCCTGGTCAGCTCGTTGGCCAGGTCGACGTTGAACGCGTCGACGCGGGTCGAGGGCAGCGAGAGGCCGATCTTGTCCTCTTCGTACCGGTCCGCGAGGCCCTTCGCGATGTCGCCGATCTCGCTGTGGTCCGCGGAGGACAGCGACAGCAGGCCGACCTCCTCGAAGCCGGTGGCCTTGAGACCCTTGTCGACCATGTCGCCGATGCCGGTGATGCTTCGCTCCCGTACGGGGCGCGTGATCATGCCGGCCTGGCAGAAACGGCAGCCGCGGGTGCAGCCGCGGAAGATCTCGACGGACATCCGCTCGTGGACGGTCTCCGCGAGCGGGACCAGCGGCTGCTTCGGGTAGGGCCACTCGTCGAGGTCCATGACGGTGTGCTTCGAGACCCGCCACGGCACGCCCGACTTGTTGGGCACGACGCGGCCGATGCGGCCGTCGGGCAGGTACTCCACGTCGTAGAAGCGCGGCACGTACACGTTGCCGGTCCTCGCGAGGCGGAAGAGGACCTCCTCGCGCCCGCCCGGGCGGCCCTCGGCCTTCCAGGCGCGGATGATCGCGGTCATGTCGAGCACGGCCTGCTCGCCGTCGCCGATGACCGCGCAGTCGATGAAGTCCGCGATCGGCTCGGGGTTGAACGCGGCGTGCCCGCCGGCCAGCACGATCGGATGGTCGACCGTGCGGTCCTTCGACTCCAGCGGGATGCCCGCGAGGTCGAGGGCCGTGAGCATGTTGGTGTAGCCGAGCTCGGTGGAGAAGCTGAGGCCGAACACGTCGAACGCGCCGACGGGCCGGTGGCTGTCCACGGTGAACTGCGGCACCTTGTGCTCGCGCATCAGCTCCTCGAGGTCCGGCCACACGCTGTACGTGCGCTCGGCGAGCACGCCCTCGCGCTCGTTCAGCACCTCGTAGAGGATCATGACGCCCTGGTTGGGCAGACCGACCTCGTAGGCGTCCGGGTACATGAGGGCCCAGCGGACGTCGCAGGACTCCCAGGGCTTGACGGTGGAGTTGAGCTCACCGCCGACGTACTGGATGGGCTTCTGCACATGCGGAAGCAGCGCTTCGAGCTGTGGGAAGACCGACTCGGCAGACATGGAAACCTATCTGGGCTGACAAGGGGGCGACTCTCAAGCGTACCCGTACCCTCAGCCGTCGAGCGCCGCCCGGATTTCCGGGGCCGACGCCGCTGCCCAGACCCCGGGGAGCTCCGTCTCCCGGGCCCCGGCGCGGGCCTCCTCCCGGCCGTGGAGCAGCCCCCAGACGAAGGCGTTCTCGCCCGCCGCGTCCGCGCGGACCGCGAGGTCCCGCAGCGCCTCGCGTGCGACCACGCTGTCCTGGTGGTCGCCGAGGACCTGCTGCACCGCCTTCACCCGCTTCCCGAAGCGCTTCGCCGCCTTCCCGAGCGCGGGCCGCGCCACCTCGGCCGCGTACCGTGCGCGCTTGGCGGCCTTGCGGGCGTCGTGCATGGCGAGGTCCCGTTCCTCGCCCACGGGCAGCGACAGCGCCATGTCCATGCGGTCGGCCAGCCGGTCGTACTCCTTCAGCACCGCCGCGGCGAGGACGCCCTCGGCCGCGTGTGCCGCGGCCTTCAGCAGCGGCGGGTCGGCGAGCAGCGCGTCCAGCGCGTCGAGCAGCGCCAGATACCGGTCGCTGTCGAGCGCGGCGACGGCGGTCCTGCGCGCCTCCACCGCCCCCTGGACGGACCACAGCCGCAGCCGTGCGGCGACCGGGCCCAGCAGCAGTGTCGCCGGTACGGCGTCGACCCGGCTGTGCAGGCGCTCGGCGAGCACCTCCTGGTCACGGGCCACGCCCAGCTCCCCCGCGAGCCACTTGAGCTCGTCGATCACCGGCTGCGTGGCATGCCGGTCGAGGACCTTGCGGTACGTGCGCAGCGCACTGCGCAGCCGCCGGGTCGCGACCCGCATCTGGTGCACGGCGTCGGGCATGTCGCGCCGCACACCGGGGTCGTACGCGACGATCGCGGCCGTCTGCTCGCGCAGATACGCGAGGACATGGTCCCCGGCGGTGCGCGCCCTGGGCGGCTCGGACGGGCGGGCCGGACCCGCACCGGTCTCGGTGAGCGCCCTGGCGAGCTTCGACGGGGCTGCGGCCGCGCGCACCTTTGCCTTGCGGAGCCGCTTGTCGACGGCGTCCAGGAAGGCCGGGTCGCCGCCGTCCGCCAGCTCCACCTCGATCTCGTCCCACTGGGCGGTGCCGTCCCCGCCGTGGAGCCGCTCGGCGACGACGGCGTCCCGGCTGAGTTCGGCGAGGAGCGCGCTGTCGGCGTCGACGAGGTGGTGCACGTCCCGGGAGGACAGCAGCCGCATCACGGGGACGAGTTCCTCGCCCCGTGCGTACGCCCGTACCAGGGCGGCGAGTCCGGCCGGAACCCCGTCGGACAGGGGCGCGGTGATCTCGTCCCGCACCCCGGGCGACACCGGCAGCTTGAGATGCCACCCGGCGTCCGCGCCGCCGGTCCGGCGGCGCAGGGTGACGGACGCGGCTGCCAGCCGCAGGTCGGCCGTGTCGTAGTACACGGCGTCGAGCTCGGCGACCCCCTTCCCCACGACGTCGGCCACGCCGGGCACTTCTCTCAGGTCGGGCATCGGGGTGTCGGGGGTGGCTTCGTACTTACGCTCGATCTCGCGCTTGGTGTCCGCCATTCCATGAATCTAGCCCGCCCTCTCCCCGAGCGGCAGCCCTCCGGGCCCGGAGACGACGCCCCCGGGGGCTACGCGCTTATGGGGCGCTGGACCCGGATCGACTGGAGCAGCCCGATCGCGATCCACACGGCGAACATCGACGTGCCTCCGTAGGAGACGAACGGCAGCGGCAGGCCGGCGACCGGCATGATGCCGAGGGTCATGCCGATGTTCTCGAAGGACTGGAAGGCGAACCAGGCGATTATCCCGGCGGCCACGATCGTGCCGTACAGCTCGGTCGTCTCGCGTGCGATCCGGCAGGCGCGCCACAGCACCACACCCAGCAGGAAGATGATCAGCCCGGCTCCCAGGAAGCCGAGTTCCTCCCCGGCGACGGTGAAGATGAAGTCGGTCTGCTGCTCGGGCACGAACTGGCCCGTGGTCTGGTGGCCGTTGAACAGGCCCTCGCCGTACAGCCCGCCGGAGCCGATCGCGATCCGCGCCTGGTTGGTGTTGTAGCCGACGCCGGACGGGTCCAGTTCGGGGTTGGCGAAGGCGGCGAAGCGGTTGAGCTGGTACTCGTCGAGCAGTCCGAGCGCGGTGACCGCCACCGCGCCCGCCGCGCCGGCGCCGATGAGGCCGAAGACCCAGCGGTTGGACGCGCCGGAGGCGAGCAGTACGCCGAGGACGATCACCACCATGACCATGACCGAGCCGAGGTCCGGCATCATCATGACGATCACCATCGGAATGACGGCGATCCCCAGCGACTTGGCGACGGTGCGGTGGTCGGGATACGCCTGGTCGCCGGCGTCGACCCGGGCGCCGAGCAGCATCGCCATCCCGAGGATGATCGTGATCTTCACGAACTCGGAGGGCTGCAGGGAGAATCCGCCGCCGAGCTGGATCCATGCGTGCGCCCCGTTGATGGTGGCGCCCAGCGGGGTGAGGACGAGCAGCACGAGCACCACGGACAGCCCGTACAGCACCGGCACCGCGCCGCGCAGGGTGCGGTGCCCGAGCCAGATGGTGCCGATCATCAGCACCACGCCGATGCCGGTGTTGAGCAGGTGCCGGACCAGGAAGTAGTACGGGTCGCCCTGGTTGAGCTCGGTGCGTCCGCGGGTCGCGGACCACACGAGCAGCGCGCCGAGCAGGGACAGCGCGACGGAGGAGAACAGGATCGGCCAGTCGAGCCTGCGCACCACCGAGTCACGGGCGCTGAGCCGGCTCCAGATCCCGCCGCGCTCCGGCCCGTAGCCGGAGACGGAGAAGCCACCGGTGGTCATGGCTCAGTCCCTCCGCGCGGGTGCGCCCGCGAGCAGTTGTTCGGTGTCCTTCGGCTTCGGGGGCACGTAGGGCTTGATCTCCGGGGTCTCGATCGAGCCGTCCGGCAGGATCTTGGGCAGCTTCTTCTGCGGCTTGGGGAGCAGGGCCCTCTTCAGGTCCTGGTTGCCCTCCTTGTCCAGGCCGTACATCGCTTCGTAGATGTTGCGCACCGCGGGTCCGGAGGCGCCGGAGCCGGTGCCGCCCTGGGAGATCGTCATGACGATCGTGTAGTCGTCGGTGTAGGTGGCGAACCACGAGGTGGTCTGCTTGCCGTAGACCTGCGCGGTACCGGTCTTGGCCCGCATCGGGATCTTGTCCTGCGGCCAGCCGCCGAACCTCCAGGAGGCGGTGCCGCCGGGCCCGACGACGGAGCGCAGGCCCTTGTCGAGGTCCTTGATGGTCTGGGCGTCCACGGGCAGCTTGCCGTGGGACTGGGGCTTGATCTCCTCGATCCGCTTGCCGTCGGGGCTGATCACGGCCTTGCCGATGGTGGGGTTGTAGAGGGTGCCGCCGTTGCTGATGGCGGCGTAGGTGGTGGCCAACTGGATGGGCGTGATGAGCACGTCCCCCTGGCCGATGGCGAAGTTGATGCTGTCGAAGGCCTTCAGCTGGTTGCCTTCGAGGCAGTTCTCATAGGCGATCTGCTGGACATAGGTGCCGCCCTTCTTGCCCTGCTTGCACCAGGCGTCCTTGTTCGCCTCCCAGAAGTCCTGCTTCCACTGGCGGTCGGGGACGCGGCCCTTGACCTCGTTCGGCAGGTCGATGCCGGTCTCGGCGCCGAACCCGAAGTCACGGGCGGTCCGGTAGAACCAGTCCTTGGCGTCCTTCTTGGGCTTGAGGCCGCCGTCGCGCTGCCACTCCTCGTGGCCGAGACGGTAGAAGACGGTGTTGCAGGAGTACTTGAGAGCATCGCCGAGAGTGATGGGGCCATGCCCCTGGGACTCGAAGTTGGCGAAGCTCCGGTTGCCCATGCTGTAGGAGCTGCTGCAGTTGTAGAGGTCGTTGAAGGGGTGGCCGGCCCGCACGGCCGCGCTCGCCGAGACCACCTTGAAGACGGAGCCGGCGGGCGCCTGGCCCTGGGTGGCCCGGTTCAGCAGCGGGTGGTTGGACTCCTTGCCGGTGAGCTTGGCGTAGTCCTTGGCGGAGATGCCGCCGACCCATGCGTTGGGGTCGTAGTCGGGCTGGGAGGCCATGGCGACGACCCGGCCGGTCTTGGCCTCCATGACGACGACGGCGCCCGCGTCGGCCTCGTACGGGCGACCGGTGATCTTGTCGGTCTCTTTCCGTACGATCTTCATCGCCTGGTTCAGCTCGTACTCGGCGACGCCCTGGACACGGGCGTCGATGCTCGTCACGAGGTGGGAGCCGGGCACGCCCGGGTCCGCCTCGGTCTGGCCCATGACCCGGCCGAGCTTGTCCACCTCGTAGGACGTGACCCCCGCCTGGCCGCGCAGTTCCTTGTCGTAGTTGCGCTCCAGGCCGCTGCGGCCGACCTGGTCGGAGCGCAGATAGGGCGAGGGGCTGTCCTTGGCCTTCTGGATCTCCTCGTCGGTGACGGGGGACAGATAGCCGAGCACCTGCGCGGTACGGGCCTTGCCGGGGGCCGGGTAGCGGCGGACGGCGGTGGGCTCCGCGGTGATGCCGGGGAAGTGCTCGGCCTGTTCGCGGATCTGCAGCGCCTGCTGGGTGGTGGCCTCGTCGGTGACCGGGATCGGCTGGTACGGGGAGCCGTTCCAGCAGGGCTGGGGCGTCTTGGAGTCGCAGAGCCGGACCTTGTCGATGACGTCCTTCGGCTTCATGCCGAGGACGCCGGCGAGCCGGGTGAGGACGGCCTTTCCGTCGTCCTTCATCTTCATCAGTTCGGTGCGGGAGGCGGAGACCACGAGGCGGGTCTCGTTGTCGGCGAGCGGCACGCCGCGGGCGTCGAGGATCGAGCCCCGGATCGCGGGCTGGACGACCCGCTGCACATGGTTACTCTTCGCCTCGTCGGTGTACTCCTCGCCGTTGCGGATCTGGAGGTACCAGAGCCGGCCGCCGAGGGTGAAGAGGAGGGAGAAGACGAGTACCTGGATGATGACGAGGCGGATCTGGACCCGGGCGGTCCGTCCCGTCTCCGGAATGTTGCTCACGCTGCTGCCCCCTCGGTCACAGTCGCTTGACTCCCTTGATGCGTCCGGCCCGTGCGGCGCGTGTCTTCGCCGCCCTGAGCCGCAGGCCGCCGCGCTGGCTTCCGATGCGCAGTCCCGTGCCGGAGGACAGCCAGCCCGCGGCGACGTCGGTGCCGGCCGGGCTCTGGCTCTCGGCGAGCGGATCGTTGTCGCTGCGTCTGGCGAGCCACATGATCAGCGGGACCGTGAACGGCGCGAGGATCAGGTCGTAGATCACGGCGGTGAACAGCAGGCTCGTCAGGCCCACGTGGCGGGCCGCGTCGTCGCCCACCAGGGCGCCGACCAGTGCGTACAGCAGCGTGGAGCCGACGGCCGCCGCGACGACCACGGCCATGGGGCCGGTGGCCGACCGCAGCGGCTTGCCGTTCTCCGGGCGGACCAGACCGGCGAGATAGCCGATGACGCACAGCACGAGGGCGTAGCGGCCGGCGGCGTGGTCGGCGGGCGGGGCGAGGTCGGCGAGCAGACCGGCGCCGAAGCCGACGAACGCGCCGGCCACATGCCCGTACACCATCGCCAGTCCGAGCACGGTGAGCAGCATCAGGTCGGGTACCGCGCCGGGCAGTTGGAGTCGGGAGAGGACGGAGACCTGGAGGACGAGGGCGACCACGACCAGCGCCGTGGAGAGCAGCATCCGGTTGAAACGCATGACGGATCAGCTCCTACTGGTCGTCGTTCTGGCCTGTGGCGTCGCCGCCGTCACCCGCGCCGGGATCGAGGCCGCCGTCCTGCGGCAGACTGTCGCCCTGCGCCTGGCCGTCGCCCTGTGCCTGTCCTTCGCCCTCCGGCGGGATCGCTCCCGGGGTGACCGTCACGGTGACCGTGGGCGTGGGCTCCGGCGCGACCGGCTTCGACGGCAGGACCGTGTCGCGCGGATCGCTGCGCGGGGCCTGGACGACGACGCCGATGATGTCGAGCTTGCTGAAGCCGACGTACGGCCGCACATACACGTTGCGGGTGAGGTCGCCGCGGGCGGGATCCACGCGGACGACCTCGCCGACCGGGACGCCCGGCACGAAGGGCTTGTTGGCCTGCGAGCCGAAGGTGACGAGCCGGTCGCCCTTCTTGACCTTCGACTTGCCGTTGAGGAGCTGGACCAGCAGCGGCCGGTCGCCCTGGCCGGTCGCGAAGCCCAGTTCGTCGGTCTTCTCCATACGGGTGCCGACGGTGAAGTCGGGGTCGTTGGCGAGCAGCACGGTCGAGGTGCGCGGGCCGACGGTGGTCACCCGGCCGACGAGTCCGTCGTTGTTGATGACGGTCATGTCGCGCCGGATGCCGTCGTCGGAGCCGATGTCGATGGTCACCGTCCAGGAGAAGCCCTGGGCCGCTCCTATGGCGATGACCTCCGCGCCCTTGATGCCGTACTGCCCGGCGGCGGCCGTTCTGATCAGGCCGTCCAGCTGGCGCAGTCTGCTCTCTTTGCGCTCGTCGCTGCCGAGCCGCTGCTTGAGCTGGGCGTTCTCCAGCTGGAGCTGCTTGATGCGGTCGTGGCGGTCACCGGAGTCCCGGACCGCCCCGATCGCGTTGCCGATCGGATCGACGGCCGCCGCGACACCGTTCTCGACGGGGCCGAAGACCGACGCCGCGGCCTGTCGGGCACCGTCGACCGGTGACTCCTCACCGCCGCGGATGTCCACCGTGATCAAGGCGAAAGCGATGGCGATCAGCAGCACCAGGAGCAGCCGGCTCTCCTTTGTGTCCCTCACGTGCGGCGGCCGTGCCTTCCTCGTAGGAATGGTCGTGTCGTGTGGAGCAACGATCCTCCCCCCGCCTCGGCGCGGGGAGGACCCCAAGTGGTGGCCTGCCGACCCCCGTACGGCGCATGGCCGGGCCGTCGGACGGACCGGCCCGACCGGCTAACGACGCGGCTGGGAGTCCAGCACCTGCTGGAGCGCCTCGAATTCCTCGACGCACTTGCCGGACCCGAGCGCCACCGAGTCCAGCGGGTTCTCCGCGATGTGGATCGGCATGCCCGTCTCGCGGCGCAGCCGCTCGTCCAGTCCGCGCAGCAGCGCACCGCCGCCGGTGAGGACGATGCCGCGGTCCATGACGTCGCCGGACAGCTCGGGCGGGCACTTGTCGAGCGTGGTCTTCACCGCGTCGACGATCGCGTTGACCGGCTCCTCGATGGCCTTGCGGACCTCGGCGGCGGAGATGACCACGGTCTTGGGCAGCCCGGACACCAGGTCGCGGCCGCGGATCTCCGTGTGTTCCTCCGTCTCCATCTCGTACGCGGAACCGATGGTGATCTTGATGTTCTCCGCGGTCCGCTCACCGAGGAGGAGCGAGTACTCCTTCTTGATGTGCTGGATGATCGCGTTGTCCAGCTCGTCGCCGGCGACACGGATGGACTGTGCCGTGACGATTCCTCCGAGCGAGATCACGGCGACCTCCGTGGTGCCGCCGCCGATGTCCACGACCATGTTGCCGGTGGCCTCGTGGACGGGGAGTCCGGAGCCGATGGCGGCGGCCATGGGCTCTTCGATGATGTGGACCTGCCGCGCACCCGCCTGCGTCGACGCCTCGATGACCGCGCGGCGCTCGACTCCCGTGATCCCGGAGGGCACGCAGACGACGACACGGGGCCGGGCGAGGTACCGGCGCTTGTGGATCTTCAGGATGAAGTAGCGGAGCATCCGCTCGGTGATCTCGAAGTCGGCGATCACGCCGTCCTTCAGCGGCCGGACGGCAACGATGTTCCCCGGCGTCCGGCCGATCATCTTCTTCGCCTCGGCGCCGACCGCGAGAATGCCGCCCGTGTTGGTGTTGATGGCGACGACGGACGGCTCGTTGAGAACGATCCCCCGGCCTCTGACGTACACCAGCGTGTTGGCGGTCCCGAGGTCAACAGCCATGTCACGGCCGATGAACGACATGTTGTTCCCCATGAGGATGCGTCTGGCCTTCCCAATCGAGCGTTGACGGCTTTTCAGGATGGCGAGGTGGGTGCGTGTGGCGTGGAGGCTTACATCGTAGTGCCGCCTGCAGCGACACCGCGCGGTGGTCCACCTCTTGTTAATGGTGACGATGCGTTGGGGCGATGCGTTCCCGCAATACCCCTGCATATACCGAAGGGCGACCGAAATTCCATCGGTCGCCCCAGGGCAGGGCCCTGTGCGGGCTGTCTGCGGGGATCCGTCCAGTGGCGCCGACCAGTGGGCCCCGGGCCCGGTGGTTAGGGGGAGAGCGCCGTGACCGGGCCCCTTCCGGACCGCGCTGCCGAGAGCCTGCGGCCAGGAAAAGATCGCCCGGAAGGCCCCTCGGCGCGCTTCGGCTGATGCGCTGTCAGGAAAGGCCGGGGAAGAAAAGCTTCAGTTCCCGAATGGCGGACTCCTCGGAGTCCGAAGCGTGGATCAGATTCTCCCGGACGATTGTGCCGAAGTCGCCCCGAATGGACCCGGGAGCGGCCGCGATCGGGTCCGTGGGACCGGCCAGTTGGCGTACGCCCTCAATGACGCGCTCTCCGTCGACGACCATGGCGACGACCGGACCGGAGAGCATGAACTCCACCAGCGGCTCGTAGAACGGCCGGCCGACGTGCTCGCCGTAGTGCTGCTCCAGGGTGGCGCGGTCCAGCTGCCGCAGCTCCAGCGCGGCGATCTTCCAGTCGGCCTTGCGTTCGATGCGGCCGATGACCTCGCCCACGAGTCCGCGACGGACAGCGTCCGGCTTGAGAAGGACGAGGGTGCGCTGAGTCATGGTGTGCGGCTCCTTGCAGGCCAGGAAGTGTGCGGTTGGGGCGAGATTACCGGGTGTGACGCCCGGGGCGTCACCCGCCCCGGGCCCGACGACCGCCCTTGCCGCCTACTCGGCCTCGGCCCCCGCGTCCGCCTGCGCGGCCCACTTCGCCTTCGCCTCGTCGACCTTGCGGCCGAAGTGGACGGAGGCCCACCACAGACCGGCGAAGAGGGCGCCGAGGAAGAACATCGTCGGCACCACGAACCCACTGGCGATCAGCGCGATCTGCAGCGCCCAGCCGAGCTGGATCCCGCCCGGCCGGGTGATCATGCCGCACAGCAGCAGCGACACCAGCATCAGGACGCCGCAGACCGTCCAGACCGCCGTCATCGAGACGTCGTCCGACTTCATGGCGACCAGACCGGCGAAGCCGATCACGAAGAACTCGCCGATCAGGGTCGATGCACAGAGCGTACGCACGTCGATGTCAGCCCTTCCCCAGCAGCAGCCGGGCCTCGCCGACCGTGATCACCGAACCGGTCACCAGCACACCGGCGCCGGCGAACTCGGACTCCTCCTCAGCAAGCGTGATCGCCGCCTCCAGCGCGTCGTCCAGCCGCGGCTCGACGACCACCCGCTCGTCGCCGAAGACCTCCACGGCGACCGCGGCGAGCTCGTCCGCGTCCATCGCGCGGTGGCTCGAATTCTGCGTCACGACGACCTCCGCGAAGATCGGCTCGAACGCCTCCAGGAAGCCGCGGACGTCCTTGTCGTCGCTGGCCCCCACCACGCCGATGAGGCGCGAGAAGCCGAACGACTCCGTGACGCCCGCCGCCGTCGCCCGCGCGCCCGCCGGGTTGTGCGCGGCGTCCAGCACGACGGTGGGACTGCGGCGCACGACCTCGAGCCGGCCGGGCGTCGACACGGCGGCGAACGCCTTGCGGACCGTGTCCACGTCCAGAGTGCGGGACTCCCCCGCGCCCACACCGAAGAACGCCTCCACCGCGGCGAGCGCCACCGCGGCGTTGTGCGCCTGGTGCGCGCCGTACAGCGGGAGGAAGATCTGGTCGTACTCTCCGCCCAGGCCGCGCAGCGTCAGGAGCTGCCCGCCGACCGCGATCTCGCGCGCGGCGACGCCGAACTCCATGCCCTCGCGGGCGACCGTCGCGTCGACCTCGACGGCCTTCTTCAGCATGACCTGCGCCGCGTCCACCGGCTGCTGCGCCAGTACGACCGTCGCACCCTGCTTGATGATCCCGGCCTTCTCCACCGCGATCTCGGCGGGCGTGGAGCCCAGCCGGTCGGTGTGGTCGAGGTCGATGGGGGTGACCACGGCGACCGAGCCGTCGATCACGTTCGTCGCGTCCCAGCTGCCGCCCATGCCGACCTCGACGACGGCCACGTCCACCGGCGCGTCGGCGAATGCGGCGTACGCCATGCCGGTGAGCACCTCGAAGAAGGAGAGCCGATAGTCCTGGCTCGCGTCGACCATCTCCACGTACGGCTTGATGTCCTGGTACGTCTCGATGAACCGCTCGGCGGACACGGGCGCGCCGTCCAGGCTGATCCGCTCGGTGACCGACTGCACGTGCGGCGAGGTGTACCGGCCGGTGCGCAGTTCGAACGCGGAGAGCAGGGCCTCGATCATCCGGGCCGTGGACGTCTTGCCGTTCGTGCCCGTGATGTGGATCGACGGGTACGCCCGCTGGGGCTCGCCCAGCACGTCCATCAGCGCCTCGATCCGGGCGACGGAGGGCTCCAGCTTGGTCTCGCCCCAGCGCGTCGCCAGATCGGCCTCGACCTCCCGGAGCGCCTTGTCCACCTCCGGGTCCGCGGGCCGGGCGGGCACATGGTCGGCCTGCGGCATCCCGGCCTGTGCGCGCAGCGTGCGGCTGCCGGCCTCGATCACCGCCAGGTCGGGGTCGCGGTCGGTCTCTGCGTCGACGATCTTGTCGAAGGTGTCGGACGCGGCGGACTCGTCCTGGTCGTCCTGCTCGTCGAAGGCGTCGGACTCGTCGAAGGGATCGGGGTGCTCGCTCACGGGTCCAGTCTACGGACGGGCACCGACAGAAAAGGCCGAGGCCCCGGGGAGTCCCCCGGGGCCCCGGCCGCAGCCGTCCGTCAGCTCTCGGGCAGGCTGCCGAGCTGGCTGTCGATCCGCGCGATGTCCTTCTCGGCCTTGGCGAGCCGGGTCCGGATCTTGTCGACCACCTGGTCCGGGGCCTTGGCGAGGAACGCCTCGTTGCCGAGCTTGGCGGTCGCCTGCGCGACCTCCTTCTGCGCCGCGCCCAGGTCCTTCGTCAGCCGCTTGCGCTCCGCCTCGACGTCGATCGTGCCCGACAGGTCGAGCGCCACGGTCGCACCGGCGACCGGGAGGGAAGCGGTGGCGTGGAAGCCCTCGCCCTCCGGCTGCAGACGCAGCAGCTGACGGATCGCGGCCTCGTGCGGCGCGAGCGCCGTGCCGTCCAGCATGAGCCTGGCCGGGACCTTCTGGCCGGGCTGCAGACCCTGGTCGCTGCGGAACCGGCGGACCTCGGTGACGACCTGCTGGACGAGCTCGATCTCCCGCTCCGCGGCCTCGTCACGGAAACCACTGTCGGCCGGCCAGTCGGCGACGACCAGCGACTCCCCGCCGGTCAGCGTCGTCCACAGCGTGTCGGTGACGAAGGGGACGACCGGGTGCAGCAGTCGCAGCATCACGTCCAGGACCTCGCCGAGGACCCGGCCGGACACCTTCGCCTGCTCGCCGCCCGCGAAGAAGGTCGTCTTGGACAGCTCGACGTACCAGTCGAAGACCTCGTCCCAGGCGAAGTGGAACAGCGTCTCCGAGAGCTTCGCGAACTGGTAGTCCTCGTAGTACGCGTCGACCTCGGCGACCGTCGTGTTCAGCCGCGACAGGATCCAGCGGTCGGTGGACGACATCTCCTCGGGCGTGGGCAGCGGGCCCTCGACCGTGGCGCCGTTCATCAGCGCGAAGCGGGTGGCGTTCCAGATCTTGTTCGCGAAGTTCCGCGAGCCCTGGACCCAGTCCTCGCCGATCGGGACGTCGACGCCCGGGTTGGCACCGCGCGCGAGCGTGAACCGCAGCGCGTCGGAGCCGTACTTGTCCATCCAGTCCAGCGGGTTGACCGCGTTGCCGAAGGACTTGGACATCTTCTTGCCGAACTGGTCGCGGACCATGCCGTGCAGGGCGATGGTGTGGAACGGCGGGGTGCCGTCCATCGCGTACAGGCCGAACATCATCATCCGGGCGACCCAGAAGAAGAGGATGTCGTAGCCGGTGACCAGGACGGAGTTCGGATAGAACTTCGCGAGGCTCTCGGTCTGCTCGGGCCAGCCGAGCGTGGAGAACGGCCACAGGCCGGAGGAGAACCAGGTGTCGAGGACATCGGTCTCCTGGTGCCAGCCCTCGCCCGTCGGCGGCTGCTCGTCGGGGCCGACGCAGACGGTCTCGCCGTTCGGGCCGTACCAGACCGGGATGCGGTGGCCCCACCACAGCTGGCGCGAGATGCACCAGTCGTGGAGGTTGTCGACCCAGTCGAAGTACCGCTTCTCCATCTCCTGCGGGTGGATCTTGACCCGGCCGTCGCGGACGGCGTCGCCGGCGGCCTTCGCCAGCGGACCGACCTTGACCCACCACTGCATGGAAAGACGCGGCTCGATGGTGGTCTTGCAGCGAGAGCAGTGGCCGACGGAGTGGACGTACGGGCGCTTCTCGGCGACGATCCGGCCCTCGGCGCGCAGGGCGCCGACGATGGCGCTGCGCGCCTCCAGCCGGTCCAGCCCTTCGAACGGGCCCGGGACGGTGATGACGGCGCGCTCGTCCATGACCGCGAGCGACGGCAGGTTGTGCCGCTGCCCGATCTCGAAGTCGTTCGGGTCGTGGGCGGGCGTCACCTTGACGGCGCCGGTCCCGAACTCGGGGTCGACGTGCGTGTCCGCGACGACCGGGATCGTACGGTCCGTCAGCGGCAGCCTGATCCGCTTGCCGACCAGGTGCCGGTAGCGCTCGTCGTCGGGGTGGACGGCGACGGCGGTGTCACCGAGCATCGTCTCGGCGCGAGTTGTGGCGACGACGATGGTCTCGTCGCCCTCGCCGTACGTCATGGAGACGAGCTCGCCGTCGTCGTCCTGGTACTCGACCTCGATGTCGGAGATGGCGGTCAGACAGCGGGGGCACCAGTTGATGATGCGCTCGGCGCGGTAGATCAGTTCGTCGTCGTAGAGCTTCTTGAAGATGGTCTGGACGGCCTGGGAGAGCCCCTCGTCCATGGTGAAGCGCTCGCGCGACCAGGCGACGCCGTCGCCGAGGCGGCGCATCTGGCCCGAGATCTGGCCGCCGGACTCGCCCTTCCACTGCCAGACCCGCTCGATGAACGCCTCACGGCCCAGATCGTGGCGGGACTTGCCCTCCTTGCCGAGCTCGCGCTCGACGACGTTCTGGGTGGCGATACCGGCGTGGTCCATGCCGGGCTGCCACAGCGTCTCGTAACCCTGCATCCGCTTGCGGCGGGTGAGGGCGTCGATCAGCGTGTGCTCGAAGGCGTGGCCCAGGTGGAGGCTGCCCGTGACGTTCGGCGGCGGGATGACGACCGTGAACGGAGGCTTGTCGCTCTTCGCGTCGGCCTCGAAGTAACCCCGTTCTACCCAGCGCTCGTACAGCGGCCTCTCCACCTCGGCCGGCGCGTACTGGGTCGGCAGTTCGGAAGGGGGCGCTGTCTGCTGCTGAGTCTTCTCGGTCACCCGGCCAGTTTAGAGGTGTCACAGTGCCGTACTGAAACCCGATTCTTCCGTAACGGTGTGGGCCCCGCCGCCCACCTGGACGCGGCCTTGGGACAGGATGTTCGCAACACGTAAACATCACGAGGGGACCACCCGTAATGAGCTACAACCAGCCGGGCCCGTACGGCGGGCAGCAGCCGCAGCAGCCCGGACCGTACGGCCAGCCGGGGCCCTACGGCCAGCAGCCGCAGGCCCCGCAGCCCGGTTACGGGTACCCGCAGCAGGCCCCGCAGGGCGTGCCGCCGCAGCAGCAGCCGTACGGCTACCCGCAGCAGCCCGGCCAGCCCGCCCCGTACGGCCAGCAGCCCCAGTACGGCGCGCAGCCGCAGTACGGCCAGGTCCCGCCGCCCCCGCCCGGCGCGCCGAAGAAGAAGACCGGGCTGATCGTCACAGCCGCAGTCGTCGCGGTCGCCGTCGTCGCCGGCGGTGTGTGGTGGTTCGCGGGCGGCGGCGGCAGCGACGTCGCCGACGACGGGCCGCACAAGCTGACGACACCGGCGACGGTGCTGGGCGAGTACAAGAAGAAGGACTCCAGCAGCAACTCCTCCGACGAGGACATGAAGAACGCCGAGCAGTGGGGCGTGAAGGGCGCCAAGCAGGTCAACGCGAACTACCAGGCGGGGGACAAGGAAAACCCGTTCACGCAGAAGATGCTGACCTTCGGCGGCGCCTACGGCGAGATCGAGAACCCGGAGGCTGTGGTCGACGCATTCTTCGCCTTCACGAAGCAGGAGGCGGAGAAGGAGGACGACAAGGAGGTGACGCTCGTGGGCAGCCCCAAGGAGTACAAGCCTGCCGAGCTCGACGGCGCGGTTCTGAAGTGCCAGGAAGCCAAGATGGATCTCAGTGGCTCCTCCTCCGGCGCGACCGCCGGTCCGAAGGAGATGTCGATGACCATGTGCGTGTGGAGCGACTACAGCACCATGGGCATGGTCATGCCCATGGATGTCGCGTCCATGGCGTCCGGCAAGGCCATTGCTCCGGAGGAGGCGGCGGCCACCACCGCCAAGCTCCGCAAGGAAGTTCGCGTCAAGCTCTGACCCGCAGAGGTCGCGACGGAAGGGCGCCCGGGGCCACCCGGCGCCCTTCGGCCTGCTGGGGGCCAGGCCGCCAGGACTTTGTCGAACACAAGCAGGGAACGGCCGCTCCGCCCCACATCGGCCGCCATCCGAGGAGGACTGGAATGAGCTACAACCAGCCGGGCCCGTACGGCGGGCAGCAGCCGCAGCAGCCCGGACCGTACGGCCAGCCGGGGCCCTACGGCCAGCAGCCGCAGGGCCAGCCGGGCCCTTACGGCCAGCAGCCGCAGACCCCGCAGCCCGGTTACGGGTACCCGCAGCAGGCCCCGCAGGGCGTGCCGCCGCAGCAGCAGCAGCCGTACGGCTACCCGCAGCAGCCCGGCCAGCCCGCCCCGTACGGCCAGCAGCCCCAGTACGGCGCGCAGCAGCCGGGCGGCTACCCGCCCCCGCCGCCGGCCCAGGGCGGTGGCGGCAAGAAGACCGGCCTGATCATCGGCGCCGTGGTCGTGGCCCTGGCAGTCATCGGCGGCGGCGGTTACCTCCTGCTGGGCGGCGGTGGCGGCCTGGAGGACGACGGTGCGCACAAGCTGACGGCGCCGGCGACCATCATCGGCGGCGAGTACAAGCGCGCCGTCAAGGACGAGCCGAAGCCGCAGCCGGCGGACAAGGACAGCAAGGCGGTCCTGGCCGCCGGCGGGGTCACCGACCCCATGTCGATCGCCAGCACCTACTCGACCATCGATCTGACCGGCATCACCCCCGGCGACCCGGAGGCTGCCGAGAAGGTGTCGAAGGCGAAGAACATCGTCTTCATCGGCGTCTACGGCAAGATCGAGGACCCGGAGAAGGTTCTCGACGCCACGATGGCCGAATTCAAGAAGAACACCAAGGGTTCCGATACGAAGCTGATCGGGGACCCCAAGGAGGTCGAACCCGACGGTCTGGACGGTGCTCTGATGAAGTGCCAGCAGGCCGAGAGCAAGAACAAGCTCACTGGGGTCGTGCAGAACACGCACATGTGTCTCTGGGCGGACTACAGCACGATCGGCATCGTCGAGCCGATCCAGGGTGCGGCCGGCACCTCGCTCGACGAGGCGGCGAAGCTCGCTGCCGACGTCCGCAACGACGTCCGCGTCAAGGCGTAACACCGCCCGTCACGCGTAAGGGGGCGCCCGGTCGATGACCGGGCGCCCCTTACGTGTTCACGCGGTGAGCGCTACGCGCTCTTCTCGTGGCGGCCGTTGCCGTCGTCCTTGACGATGCGCGGGACCAGCGTCGGGTTGACGTTGTTGCGGACGACGTCGCGGGTGATGACGACGCGGGCAACGTCCTTGCGGGACGGGACCTCGTACATCACCGACTGGAGGACCTCCTCCATGATGGCGCGCAGGCCGCGCGCGCCGGTGCCGCGGAGGATGGCCTGGTCGGCGATGGCCTCCAGGGCCGGGAGGTCGAAGTCCAGCTCGACGCCGTCGAGTTCGAACAGCCGCTGGTACTGCTTGACCAGCGCGTTGCGCGGCTCGACGAGGATCTTGAGGAGGGCCTCGCGGTCCAGGTTGTGGACCGAGGTGATGACGGGGAGGCGGCCGATGAACTCGGGGATCATGCCGAACTTGACCAGATCCTCCGGCATGACCTCCTGGAACTGGTCGCTCGCCTCGATCTCGCGCTTGGAGCGGATCGTCGCGCCGAAGCCGATGCCCTTCGCTCCTGCGCGCGACTCGATGATCTTCTCGAGGCCGGCGAAGGCGCCGCCCACGATGAAGAGCACGTTCGTCGTGTCGATCTGGATGAACTCCTGGTGCGGGTGCTTTCGGCCGCCCTGCGGGGGCACCGAGGCGGTGGTGCCCTCAAGGATCTTGAGGAGCGCCTGCTGGACGCCCTCGCCGGAGACGTCCCGGGTGATCGACGGGTTCTCGCTCTTGCGGGCGACCTTGTCGATCTCGTCGATGTAGATGATCCCCGTCTCGGCCTTCTTGACGTCGTAGTCGGCCGCCTGGATCAGCTTGAGCAGGATGTTCTCGACGTCCTCGCCGACGTAGCCGGCCTCCGTGAGCGCCGTCGCGTCCGCGATGGCGAACGGGACGTTCAGCATGCGGGCGAGGGTCTGCGCGAGGAGCGTCTTGCCGGAGCCCGTGGGGCCCAGCAGAAGGATGTTGGACTTGGCGAGCTCGATCGCGTCGTCCCGGCCCTGCGCTCCGCCGTTCTCGCCGGCCTGGACGCGCTTGTAGTGGTTGTACACCGCGACCGAGAGGGCCTTCTTCGCGGGCTCCTGCCCGACGACGTACCCCTCGAGGAACTCACAGATCTCGCGCGGCTTGGGGAGCTCCTCCCACCGCACCTCGGAGGTCTCGGCGAGCTCCTCCTCGATGATCTCGTTGCAGAGGTCGATGCACTCGTCGCAGATGTACACCCCGGGGCCTGCGATGAGCTTCTTCACCTGCTTCTGGCTCTTTCCGCAGAACGAGCACTTGAGCAGGTCGCCGCCATCACCGATGCGTGCCACGAGGTGCTTCCCCAATCGCCTGGGAGCGGCTTGGTTCAGCCGGCTCCTGGTGCCTCATATTCGACGGTACCTTGCCGAGCCCTCGGTTCGGGCCCCCCTTGGCGCGGTTCACACATTGTCGTGTACCGCGCCAAGGGCCGTCGTACGTCAGGCGGCCGCTCCGGCCGTGCTCTTACGGGTCGAGACGATCTGGTCCACGAGGCCGTACGCGAGCGCGCCGTCGGCCGTGAGGATCTTGTCGCGCTCGATGTCGTCCCGGATCTTCTCCAGCGGCGTGGTGGAGTGCTTCGCCAGCATCTCCTCCAGCTGCTCACGCATCCGCAGGATCTCGTTGGCCGCGATCTCCAGGTCGGAGAGCTGCTCGCGGCCGGTCTGCGAGGACGGCTGGTGGATCAGGACGCGGGCGTGCGGCAGGGCCATCCGCTTGCCGGGCGTGCCGGCGGCGAGCAGCACGGCCGCGGCGGACGCCGCCTGGCCCATGCAGACCGTCTGGATGTCCGGCTTCACGAACTGCATCGTGTCGTAGATCGCCGTCAGCGCGGTGAAGGAGCCACCGGGGCTGTTGATGTAGATCGAGATGTCGCGGTCCGGGTCCATCGACTCCAGGCACAGCAGCTGCGCCATGACGTCGTTCGCGGACGCGTCGTCGATCTGCACGCCGAGGAAGATCACGCGCTCCTCGAAGAGCTTCGCGTACGGGTCGTACTCGCGCACGCCCTGCGAGGTGCGCTCGACGAAGCGCGGGACGACGTAGCGGCTGTCCGGCTGCGGGCCGGTGTAGAGGCCGCTCGCGGAGAAGTTGCTCATGTGGGTGTTCACCATCCTGGTGGCGTTCTGCGGGCTCGGGAGGGGGTCGGTGCGGTGCGGCTCAGGCGCCGGTGCCGCCACCGCCCGGGACGCCCGAGGCGGCGGAGATGATCTCGTCGATGAGGCCGTAGTCCTTGGCCTCTTCGGAGGTGAACCAGCGGTCGCGGTCGCCGTCGCGGATGATCGTCTCGACGGTCTGGCCGGAGTGCTGGGCGGTGATCTCCGCCATGCGCTTCTTCGTGCGGAGCAGGTACTCGGCCTGGATCTTGATGTCCGAGGCGGTGCCGCCGAGGCCGGCCGAACCCTGGTGCATGAGGATGTCGGTGTTCGGCAGCGCGAACCGCTTGCCGACCGCACCGCCGGTCAGCAGGAACTGGCCCATGGAGGCGGCCATGCCCATGCCGATCGTCACCACGTCGTTCGGGATGTACTGCATGGTGTCGTAGACCGCCATGCCGGCCGTCACCGAACCGCCGGGGCTGTTGATGTAGAGGTAGATGTCCTTGTCCGGGTCGGCGGCGAGGAGCAGCATCTGCGCGGTGATCTTGTTGGCGATGTCGTCGTCGACCTGCTGGCCCAGGAAGATGATGCGTTCGCCGAGCAGCCGGCTGTAGACCTGGTCGCCGAGGCCACCACCGATGGAGGGCTCGCCGGCGGCTGTAGGCATCAGATTCGTCACGTATTCCACCTGCTCGTCTCTGACGGCTTCGGCCGTCTCAGCGTCTTCGTACCGGGGGCGGGGACTCCCCTGCCCTCGTATTCATGGACCCTAACGCGCAGGTCGGACAGAGCCATCCCGCTTCCCGAACTGTTCGCTCGGAGCGCAAGGTCCACACCGTCCACCCCGGCGCCCCCAGCGGGTCCACGGCGGCCGGGAACGGGCCCGTGGGGCTGCGGCGGTACGCGTACGGGCCCCGGGCACCACAGTGGCACCCGGAGCCCGTAGCAGGGTCAGCGCGAGGCTCAGGCCTCGGTCTTCTCCTCGCCGTCACCCTCGACGGCGGCCTCGACCGTCTCGGCGGCGGTCTCGGTCTCTTCCTCTTCGTCCTCGAGGTCGACGACCTCACCGTTGGTGTCGAGGACCTTGGCGGCCTCGACGACCACGGCCAGCGCCTTGCCGCGGGCGACCTCGCCGACGAGCATCGGCACCTGGCCACCCTCGACGACGGCCTGGGCGAACTGGTCCGGGCTCATGCCGGAGGACTGCGCACGCCGCATGAGGTGCTCGGTGAGCTCCTCCTGGTTGACGTTCAGCTTCTCCTTGTTGACCAGCTCGTCCAGCACGAACTGGGTCTTGATGCCCTTGACCGCCTGCTCCTTGGTCTCGGCATCGAACTCTTCCTCGGTCTTGCCCTGGATCTCCAGGTACTTGGCGAGGTCGAGGCCCATCTGGCCCAGCTGGTGGTTGACCAGGTTGTGCTTGCGGGTGTTGATCTCGTCCTCGAGCAGCTTCTCGGGGACGGGGACCTCGACCAGCTCGAGCAGCTTCTCGAGAACACGCTCCTGGGCCTGCGTGGCCTGGTCGTACTGCTTCATGTTCGCAAGGCGCTTGCGGCTGTCCGCCTTCAGCTCCTCGAGAGTGTCGAACTCGCTCGCCATCTGGGCGAAGTCGTCGTCCAGCTCGGGGAGCTCCTTGGCGGCCACGGCGGTGACCTTGACGCTGACCTCGGCGTCCTTGCCCTCGGCGGAGCCGCCCCTCAGCTGCGAGGTGAAGGTGGCCTCGCCGCCGGCCTCCAGGCCGGTGACGGCCTCGTCGATGCCCTCGAGAAGCTCGCCGGAACCGATGGTGTACGAGACACCCTCGGCGACACCGTCGGGCAGGACCTCGCCGTCGACCTTGGCCTCGAGGTCGAGCGTGACGACGTCGCCCTCGGCGGCGGCGCGCTCGACGGGGTTGGTGGAGGCGAAGCGCTCACGCAGCTCCTCCACCGCCTTCTCGACGTCCTCGTCGCTGACCTCGACGGCGTCGACGGTGACCTCGATACCGGAGTAGTCCGGGATCTCGATCTCGGGACGGACGTCGACCTCGGCCGTGAAGGCCAGCGTCTCGCCGTCCTTCAGCTCGGTGATGTCCACCTCGGGCTGGCCCAGCGGGTTCAGCTCGGCCTCGTTGACCGCCTCGGTGTAGAGCTTGGGAAGCGCGTCGTTGACCGCTTCCTCCAGCACCGCACCACGGCCGAACCGCTGATCGATCACTCGGGCAGGGATCTTGCCCTTACGGAAGCCCTTGACCGTGACCTGCTGGTTGATCTTCTTGTACGCCGCGTCGAGGCTGGCCTTGAGCTCCTCGAAGGGCACCTCGACAGTGAGCCGAACCCGGGTCGGGTTCAGGTTCTCCACGGCGCTCTTCACGGTTCGGTCTCCTTGGTGGCTGACATCTTGGGGGTTCTGCTGCACCGAAAACGGCGATTCAGCGGATCGAGCCCGGCACATCAGACACACGGGCACGCAGCTTGCATAGTAACGGCAAGCGGGAGGCGCCTCACAACGTGATCTTGCTGGTGGTCGGGGTGGCCGGATTCGAACCGACGACCTTCCGCTCCCAAAGCGGACGCGCTACCAAGCTGCGCCACACCCCGTCGGTGCGAACCGTAGGGTACATGCCCGGCGGGCGGGCGCCGCGCGTTTTACCGCACGACGGACGGGGTGTGCGTCGAGCGCCCCGGACCCGCTACGATGCTTCTCGTGCCGCGGGCCACGTGACCTGCGGTGCGAGCGTGCGGGCGTAGCTCAATGGTAGAGCCCTAGTCTTCCAAACTAGCTACGCGGGTTCGATTCCCGTCGCCCGCTCCACACGCCTCAGGGCCAGGTCGGAGGTTCATCCTCCGGCCTGGCCCTGAGGCGTTTCCGATCTTCACTGTCGTCCGCGCACCCGCACGTGTGCCTGGGCTCACTCTTTCCGTCACCCGCCCGGTGCGCGCCTCGGCCCGGCGGCGGGGCGGCTCAGAAGCTGATCCGGTTGATCGTCTCGGCTATCGAGTTCATGAACCTCTCGATCGACGGCGCCATGCCCGTCGAGGCGACGAAGAAGCCGAAGAGGGCCGCCACGATGGCGGGTCCGGCCTTGATGGAGCCGCCGCGGATCAACACCACGAGGACGATCGCCAACAGAAGCACCACTGACAGTGAAATGGCCACAACTGATCACACCCTCGGTCGGTCCGCCTTACCGGCCCGGAGCGCGCGGCCCAGCACGCCCCTGCCCGCACCATCGTGCCATCAACCCCCTTGCCCCTGTGGCCGGGTGACGAACCGTCCTGGACAAGATCACGCCATCACGGATACGGGGCGCGGCGGTTGCTGCCGCCCCGGCGGGGCCGCCCGGGTGAAACACGAAAAGGAATTACCCTTGATCGTTTCACTGTCCCCACACTTCTGTCACGAGAAATTCGAAGCATCTCCGTGAGTCAATTCACGCGACCGCGACACGTGAGCGATATGCACTGTTCATGCGGGTCCAACCAGGACATATCGGCTCACCGTCGCGAGCATCGTATTCGAATGGGCCAGGTGTCCAGCGTGTTTTGCGCAGCGAATATCGGGGGCTAGGGTGCCTTGAATGTTCCACGCTGCGCAGGGATACGAGAGGACGCCTGGGCCCGAGGTCAAGGAGTCGGAGACCATCCCGGAGAACCGGACGGCGACCGCTGCCGCCCCGGCCGCGAGTGGCCTGAAGTCCGCCCCTGGGGCGGCTGCCAAGGCCACCGGTCGGGACGCCTACTTCGACAACGCGAAGTATCTGGCCATCGTGCTGGTGGCGGTGGCGCACGCCTGGGAGCCGGTGATGGAGGGCAGCAGGGCAACGCGTGCCCTGTACATGGTGATCTACACCTTCCACATGCCGGCCTTCATCATCGTCTCCGGCTACTTCTCCCGGAGTTACCGGGGCAAACCGCATCAGCTCAGACGACTACTGACGGGCATCGCTCTGCCGTACGTCGTCTTCGAGGTGGCCTACTCGCTGTTCGCCCGGTACGCGAACGACGATCCGTCGCGGCCGATCAGCCTGCTCGACCCGTTCTATCTGACCTGGTTCCTGGCCGCGTTGTTCATCTGGCGGCTGACCGCCCCGCTGTGGCAGTCGGTGCGGTGGCCGATGTCCATCGCGCTCTCCATCAGTGTGCTGGCGTCGCTCTCCGACGGCATCGGGGACGACCTCAACCTCATGCGGGTGCTGCAGTTCCTGCCCTTCTTCGTGCTGGGCCTGTGTCTGAAGCCGGAGCACTTCCAGCTGCTGCGGCGGCCACAGGCGCGGCTGCTGGCCGT
Source organism: Streptomyces sp. NPDC002835 (assembly GCF_053591995.1). Classification (NCBI taxonomy): domain Bacteria; kingdom Bacillati; phylum Actinomycetota; class Actinomycetes; order Kitasatosporales; family Streptomycetaceae; genus Streptomyces; species Streptomyces sp. NPDC002835. The sequence continues at coordinate 248,761 of NZ_JBSFUW010000001.1, forward strand.
GCCCGTCCTCGCGGGGGCGCTGCTCTTCGCGTACTGGGTGGCCCCCCGTATGAACCTGAGCTGGTTCTACCGCTCCAGCAGCGTGCAGGAGCGGGGCTGGCCGTGGTGGTCGGGCCTGGTGGTGGTCGTCGCGCTCTTCGGGTGCGCGCTGGTGCTGAGCGCCGCGTTCCTCGCGCTGGTGCCGAGCCGCCGGGCCTGGTTCACGGCCCTGGGCGCCGGGACCATCTGCGGCTACCTGCTGCACGGCTTCGCGGTCAAGGCCGGTGACTACTGGGGGCTGTTCGAGAGCCGGCCGTGGCTCGGCGGTCCGGTCGGTCTGGTGGTGCTGACGCTGGGTACGGGCGTCATGGTGACCCTGATGTGCTCGCCACCCGTACGCCGGGCCCTGCGGTTCGTCACGGAGCCCGAGATGAAGTGGGCGTTCCGCCAGGACGCCGCCGAGTCGGGCCCGCGCCGGTGAGTACCCGGCAGTACCGGCTCTAGTCGGCGGTCAGGCCCAGCAGTTCACGGGTCCTGGCGTACTTGGCGGTCAGTCTGTTCCGCGTCGCCTCGTCGAGCACGGCGAGGCGCGCGGGATCGGCGTTGTGGGCCAGGTCGGCCTGTTTGACCAGCAGCGCGCCGGGAGTGTCCAGGATGCGCCGCGTATAGACCTCGAGGTCCTCGTCCTCCCCTTTGGTGAGGGCGAGGACCATGTCTTTCACGGGCCTGGGCAGGGCGGCGCCCTCGAGCCAGGCGCGGCTCAGCACGCCGTCCTCGACCGCGTCGTGGAGCCAGCCCGCGGCGATCTGGTCGTCGCTGCCGCCCCGGGCGCGCACGCCCTCGGCGACGGCCGCGATGTGTTCCGCGTACGGGCGGCCCGCCTTGTCCTGCTGTGCGGCGTGCGCCTCACGGGCGATCGCCTCGACCTCGGCCAGGCTCAGCATCTGCTCCGACATGCGACGACTGTACGCGCGTGGCAGCGGTGTCAGACCTGGCGGCACAGCAGCAGCAGCGCGCGGTCGTCGTTGACGTCCTTGGCGACCGCCTCGATCAGATGCCAGGCCGCGCCCTCGAACCCGGAGGCCACATAGCGGTCGGCCTCGCCGGTGAGCCGGTCGATGCCCTCGCTGATGTCGCGGCCGGACGCCTCGACCAGCCCGTCGGTGAACAGCATCAGCACGTCGCCGGAGCGCAGGGAGCCCTTGACCGGGTCGAACTGCGCCGTGTCGTAGACCCCGAGGAGCGGGCCCTCGGCGGACTTCTCCTCCCAGCGCCCGCTGCCCGCGTGGAGCTGGAGCGCGGGCAGATGCCCGGCGGAGAACAGTTCGTAGTCGCCCGAGTCGAGGTCGAGCACGAGATGGATGGACGTGGCGAAGCCCTCGTCCCAGTCCTGGCGCAGCAGATAGCCGTTGGCCGCGGGCAGGAAGCCGTGCGGCGGCAGCGAGCCCAGCAGTCCGCCGAACGCCCCCGACAGCAGCAGCGCCCGCGACGCCGCGTCCATCCCCTTGCCGGAGACGTCCGTGAGGACGACCTCCAGGGTGCGGCCGCCGTTGGTACGGGCGGCGACCGTGAAGTCGCCGGAGAAGGACTGGCCGCCGGCCGGGCGGAGCGCCATCTCCTGGTGCCAGCCCTTCGGCAGCCGCGGCAGGGCGCTCTGCACGCGGATGCGCTCGCGCAGGTCGAAGAGCATGGTGCCGCCGCGCCGCCACGGCACGCCGACCCTCGCCCTGAACTGGGCGATGAGCAGCCCGAAAAGACCACATGCCGCGACGACGAGGACCGTGCCCGGGGTGACCCTGGCCGGGCCCTCCAGATACGGGCCGAGCACCATCGACTCGACGATGAGGGCGCCCGCTGCGGCCGCGTAGAGACCGAGCAGGCTCGCCGGGCGCAGCAGCAGCCCGCCGGCGACGATCGGCAGGACCAGCGCCACCGGTGAGCACCACACCGGTGCGGCGATCGTTCCCCAGGTGATCGCGGGGACGGTGAGCAGCAGTCCGACCAGCGCGAGCCAGTCGGAGCCGTCGCCGCGGAAGTAGTCGACGGCGGATCGGCGCAGCGTCGTACGGGCCCGGTGCACGGCTTTGCGCATCCGGGCCGTGAACGAGTCTGCTTGAGAGCCGTGGGCCATTGCGGGGACCTTATCCACCCGCCGCCCCGCCGTGCAGGGGGACCCCACGACAGTTAGTTCGAAATCGGGTCGCGACGCGCCGTGGGCGGCTGGTAGGGATGGCATATGACGACAGATCTGAGGGTGCTGCGGCAGTCCGAGTGGGACCGGTGGTACGCGAGTCTGGAACGCGCCTTCGGAGGGGTCGCGGAGGCCCGGCAGGAGCGCGAGCTGTGGGAGTCGCTGACCGAGACCGAGCGCTCGATCGGCGTCTGGGACGGCGAGGAGTGCGTGGGCACCGCCGGTGCGTTCACCTTCTCGGTGTCCGCGCCGGGCGGCACGTTCGTGCCCGCGGCCGGAGTGACCATGGTCAGCGTCGCGGCCACCCACCGGCGGCGCGGCATTCTGACGTCGATGATGCGCCGTCAGCTCGACGACGTCCGTTCGTGGGGCGAGCCGCTCGCCGTGCTGACGGCCTCCGAGCCGGAGATCTACGGCCGGTTCGGCTACGGCATCGCCACCCGTCAACTGTCCGTGGAGATCGACTCCTCACGGGTGCGCATCGCCGTGCCGGCGGGCGGCGAGGACGTCCGGCTGCGGTTCGTCTCGGTCGCCGAGGGCGCAGAGGCGTGCGAGGAGGTGTACCGGCGCACGATCGGCGCGCGGCCCGGGATGCTCGCGCGCCGTCCGGGGTGGGAGCGGCTGCCGCTGCTCGACCCGCCGAGCGAGCGGCAGGGCGCGTCCCCGATGCAGTGCGTGCTCGCCGAGCGGGACGGGCAGGTCGTGGGCTACGCCCGGTTCCACAACAAGCCGGACTGGACCCTGGCCGGTCCCCACGGCTCGATCTCGGTACGGCACATCGACGCGCTCGACCCGGTGGCGTACGCGGTTCTGTGGCGGTTCCTGTGCGACATCGACCTGACGACGGCCGTCCGGTCCCGCAGCCGTCCGGTCGACGACCCGCTGCTGCACCTCGTCAGCGACATCCGCCGCTGCGACGTGCAGGTCCGGGACTCGCTGCACGTCCGGCTGGTCGACGTCGGCGCGGCGCTGGAGGCGCGGCGGTACACGGCGCCGGTGGACGTGGTGTTCGAGGTCGACGACGCGTTCTGCCCGTGGAACACGGGGCGGTGGCGGCTCACCGGGGACGCGAAGGGCGCGACGTGTGCGCGGACGCGGGACGCGGCGGATCTGGAGCTCGGGGTGGGGGAGTTGGGCGCCGCGTATCTGGGGGGCGTGTCGCTGACGTCCCTGGCGGGGGCGGGGCGGGTACGGGAGGTGCGGGAGGGGGCGCTGCGGGAGGCGTCGGTGGCGTTCGGGTCGGACGTGGCGCCGTGGTTGCCGCACGGGTTTTAAGCGGGGGCATGTTGGAGGGGCGGAGGCGCCTGCGGCGGGCTCGTTCCCCTACCCTCCCCCTGCGGCCTGGCGGCCGCGGGGGTACCCCCACCTTCCCGTAATCGGGGGCTCCGCCCCCGGACCCCCGCGCCTCAAACTCCCCCTACGGCCTGGCGGCCGTGGGAGGTGCCCCAGCGGGGCTGGATGTGCCCGACCGACGCCGGAGCCGTCAGCGCTGCAGCTGGCAGTTCGGGCACCAGAAGAGGTTGCGGGCCGAGAGCGACGCCGTGCGGATCTGCGTGGTGCAGACGTGGCACGGCATGTTCGCCCGGCGGTAGACGTAGACCTCGCCGCCGTGGTCGTCGACGCGCGGCGGGCGGCCCATCGCCTCGGGCAGGTGCTCCGGGCGGACGGTGTCGATGCGGTTGTTGCGTACGCCCTCGCGCATCAGGGCGGCCAGGTCGTCCCAGATCGCGTCCCATTGGGCGCGCGTGAGGTCCCTGCCGGGCCGGTAGGGGTCGATGCCGTGGCGGAAGAGGACCTCCGCGCGGTAGACGTTGCCGACACCCGCGACGATCTTCTGGTCCATCAGGAGCGCGGCGATCGTCGTGCGGGAGCGGGAGATCCGTGACCAGGCCCGGTCCGGGGTGTCGGACGGTCTGAGCGGGTCCGGGCCGAGGCGGTCGTGTATCGCCTGCTTCTCGCCGTCGGTGAGCAGCGCGCAGGCCGTGGGGCCGCGCAGGTCGACGTAGGACGTGGCGTTGGCGAGACGCAGCCGCACCGTGTCGGTGGGCGGCGGCGCCGGCGCGTCGCCGAAGGTGACCTTGCCGAACAGGCCGAGGTGGATGTGGACCCAGCCGAGCGGCCCGAACCCGAGGAAGAGGTGCTTGCCGTGGGCGTCGGCGTACTCGAGCACCTGGCCGTCGATCAGTGCCGCGCTGTCGGAGAACTTCCCCTGCGGGCTCGTCGCACGCACGGACCGGCCGCCGAACCTCTCGCGGTGGTCGGCGGCCAGTCGGTGGATCGTGTGCCCCTCGGGCATCAGCCCTGCTGCGGGTGGTGGGCCGGGATCGGGGGCAGGTCGCCGGTGGTCTCGTACGCGGAGAGCATCTCGATGCGGCGGGTGTGGCGCTCCTCGCCCGAGTACGGGGTGTTCAGGAAGATCTCGGCGAACTTGGTGGACTCCTCCAGGGAGTGCATCCGGCCGCCGATCGCCACCACGTTGGCGTTGTTGTGCTCGCGGCCGAGGGCCGCGGTCTGCTCGCTCCAGGCGAGCGCGGCACGCACGCCCTTGACCTTGTTCGCGGCGATCTGCTCGCCGTTCCCGGAGCCGCCGATCACGATGCCGAGGCTGCCCTCGTCCGCGGCCGTCCGCTCGGCGGCGCGCAGGCAGAACGGCGGGTAGTCGTCCTGTGCGTCGTAGATGTGGGGACCGCAGTCCACGGGCTCGTGGCCGTGGGCCTTGAGCCACTCGACGAGGTGGTTCTTGAGTTCGAAGCCGGCATGGTCGGAGCCGAGGTACACGCGCATGGTCCGAGTGTGGCATGTGCGACCGCGGCGATCCGGCTCGGGGCGGGAAAACCGCCGGCGCGGGTCGGCGGCGGCAGGGGTTGCTAGCTGTCGACGCGGGCCGGGCGCGCGAGGTGCTGCGGCTCACCGGGCCGGACGCGCCGGTCATGTCGGTGGTCCAGATCAACCACTTGGGCGGCGCGACGGCGAAGGAGCAGCGGAACGCGGTGCCGTTCCGTGCTGCCCGGTATCTGCTGTGGATCCTCAACCCGCTGGGCCCGGACACGGAGGCGGGGGTCGTGGAGGCCCTGCACGCGCGGGTGTTCCAGGTGCTGGAGCCGCTGACGCTGGGCCGCTCGGTCAACTTCGCCTTCGGCTGCGGCAGCCGTACGCGGGGGCTGCACGAGCCCGGGACGCGGAAGAGGCTCGCCGGTCTGCGGTCGGTGTACGACCCGGCGAGCCTCTTCCGCGATCGGGACAATCGGGACGATCGGGACTGAGCGTCAGCCGCGGCGGCCGAGGAGCTTCCAGGCGGTGGGCAGCACGCCCATCGCCAGGGCGGCCTTCAGCGCGTCACCGATCAGGAACGGCACCAGGCCCGCGGCGACCGCCTCACCGAGGGACCTGCCGGTGGCCAGCGCCAGATAGGGCACGCCGACCGCGTAGACGACCGCCGAACCGGCCGCCATGGTGCCCGCCATGCGCAGCACCGAGCGGTCGCCGCCGCGGCGGGCGAGCTGTCCGACGACGCCCGCGGCGAGCAGCATCCCGAGGATGTAGCCGAAGGACGGCATCGCATAGCCGGAGGCGCCCTGGGCGAACCACGGCATGCCGGCCATGCCGACCACCGCGTAGAGGGCGAGCGACAGCAGGCCGCGGCGGGCGCCGAGCGCGGTGCCCACGAGGAGGGCGGCGAAGGTCTGGCCGGAGACGGGGACCGGGGAGCCGGGGACCGGGAGGGCGATCTGCGCCGCGATGCCGGTGAGCGCGGCGCCGCCGACGACCAGGGTGATGTCCCGCACACGGGAGGCAGGGAGCAGGTCGGCGAGGACGAGCCCCGGTCGGACGGGGGCGGCAGCAGTGCTCATCGGGACTCCGGCGAGGGTGTGGGCGGTTCGGGACACGGCGACGGTAGCCCACGGGAGCGCACCGGATCACGAGCAGCCGCCCACAAAGCGGCGGTTGACGGCTTGGTGGGATTCACACAAAGAGCCGCGACCATGCGACGGATGACGTGATGCTTCTCACTGAGGTCCGGGGCACAGTCTGCGTTTTGCGCAGCGGGCCCCCGCTCAGGGAGACTGTAGGGACTCCATAACTCGTACCGGGTGAACCGTGCACTGGGACCTCGGCGCGAGGGGGCACGTGACCGGCGTCACCGAGAGGTGGAGCTCGTGTGCACGGCCTCTGACCTTGTGTGAGCATCGTGACCGTATAGCGGACATCCGTTCCTTGCGAGCGGTGCCATGACCACACTTGGCCACTCCCCCGTCTCAGCTCAGAACAGGGCACGCCCATGTCTCGGACCACCGCGCCCGCGAAGGCCGACCAGCAGGCCGACGCCGCTGCGGACGCCACGCTCACGCACGGCCTCAAGCAACGCCATCTGTCGATGATCGCCCTCGGCGGTGTCATCGGCGCCGGGCTCTTCGTCGGCTCCGGAGCCGGCATCGCCGCGGCCGGCCCGTCGATCGTCGTCGCCTATGCGCTCTCCGGTCTGCTCGTCATGCTGGTGATGCGCATGCTGGGCGAGATGTCGGCCGCGAACCCGGCCTCCGGCTCCTTCTCGGTGCACGCCGAGCGCGCGATCGGGCCGTGGGCGGGATTCACCGCCGGCTGGGCGTTCTGGTTCCTGCTCTGCGTGGCCGTCGGCCTGGAGGCGATCGGCGCCGCCGGGATCATGACGGGCTGGTTCCCGGGCACGCCCGAGTGGGCCTGGGTGGCGCTGTTCATGATGGTGTTCTGCGGCACCAACCTGGCGGCGGTGAAGAACTTCGGCGAGTTCGAGTTCTGGTTCGCCGCCCTCAAGGTCGGCGCGATCGTGCTCTTCCTCGGCATCGGTGTGCTCGCCATCGTCGGCGGCCTGCCGGACGTCGACGCCCCCGGCGCCACCAATCTGACCGGCGACGGCGGCTTCATGCCCAACGGCACCGAAGGCCTGATCGTGGGTCTGCTCGCCTCCGTCTTCGCCTACGGCGGACTGGAGACGGTCACCATCGCCGCCGCCGAGTCGGAGCACCCGGTGCGGGGTGTCGCGAAGGCCGTGCGCACCGCGATGTGGCGGATCGCCGTCTTCTACATCGGCTCGATGGCGGTCATCGTCACGCTGGTGCCCTGGCACGACCCGGCGGTCGAGAAGGACGGCCCGTACGTCGCGACCCTGGACCACCTGGGCATCCCCGGCGCGGGCGGGATCATGAACGTCGTCGTGCTGGTCGCCCTGCTCTCCGCGATGAACGCCAACATCTACGGCGCCTCCCGCATGGCCTGCTCGCTGGTCGCCCGCGACCAGGGTCCGAAGGCGCTGGGCCGGATCTTCGGCGGCGTGCCCCGTGTCGCCGTCGTCGTCTCCTCTCTCTTCGGGTTCCTGTGCGTGCTGCTGTCGTACTGGCGGCCGAACGACATTTTCATGTGGCTGCTCAACACGATCGGCGCGATCATCCTGGTCGTCTGGTTCTTCATCGCCGTCTCCCAGCTCGTCCTGCGCCGCCGCACCGAGCGCGAGGCGCCCGAGAAGCTGGTCGTGAAGATGTGGCTGTTCCCGGGCCTGACCTGGGTGGCGCTGGCGGGCATGGCGGCCGTGTTCGTGCTGATGGCGCGCGAGGAGGGCACCCGGGTCCAACTGCTGTGGACGGGCGGCCTGACGCTGCTGCTGGCGGCGCTCGGCTACCTGATCCAGCGGAGCCGCGGCGCCCGCGCCCCGCTCGACTGACCGGCGCGGCACGACGACGGAGGGACCCCCGGGCCGTCATGGCCCGGGGGTCCCTCTGGCGTTCGGTGGGTGCGGGAACCGCTCAGTCGAAGATCGGGCCCGTCGTCCGGGTCCGCTTGATCTCGTAGAAGCCCGGGATCGAGGCGACCATCAGCGTGCCGTCCCAGAGCTTGGCCGCCTCCTCGCCCTTGGGGGCGGGAGTGACGACCGGGCCGAAGAAGGCGATCTGCTCACCGTCGGCGCCCGGGACCGCGATGACCGGCGTGCCGACCTCCTGGCCGACCTTGTCGATGCCCTCCTTGTGGGAGGCGCGCAGCTGGGCGTCGTACGTGTCCTTGTCCGCGAAGTCGGCGAGGGAGGCCGGCAGACCGACTTCCTCGAGGGCGGCGACCACGGCCTCGCGGACGGGGCCCTGGCCCTCGTTGTGGAAGCGGGTGCCGAGGGCGGTGTAGAGCTTGCCGACCACCTCGTCGCCGTACTCCTGCTGGGCGGCGACGACGACCCGCACCGGGCCCCACGCCTGGTTCTCCAGCATGTCGCGGTACTCCGCCGAGACCTGGTCGAGCTTGTCCTCGTTGAGCACGGCGAGGCTCATCACATGCCAACGCACCTCTACGTCACGGACCTTCTCGACCTCGAGCATCCAGCGGGAGGTCATCCAGGCCCAGGGGCACAGCGGGTCGAACCAGAAGTCCACGGGCGTCTTGCCGTCGTGCGACATATCACTCCTCGGAAAGGGGCGGCGCCCTGCGCGCCTGCCCTGACAACGCCGCCGAGGGCCCCGTCGATTCCCGTGGGAGGATCACTTCTGTTCGAACGAGACACGAAGGAGTGCTTGTGCCCGGTGAGAATCTGTCCCGCGACGAGGCCCGGTCCCGGGCCGGACTGCTGTCGGTCGACGGGTACGAGGTGGCCCTCGACGTGCGTTCCGCGGTCGGGGAGCCCGAGAACTCCTCCGGGACGCGCACGTACCGGTCCGTGACCACGATCCGCTTCCGCGCCGCGGAGCCGGGCGCCTCGACGTTCGTCGACCTGGTGGCCCCGGCCGTGACGGCCGTCACCCTCAACGGCGAGCGGCTGGACCCGGCCGCCGTCTTCGACGGCTCGCGCATCGCGCTCGACGGCCTGGCCGCGGAGAACGTGCTGGTCGTCGACGCCCAGTGCGCCTACAGCCGCACCGGCGAGGGCCTGCACCGCTTCGTCGACCCCGAGGACGGCGAGGTCTACCTCTACACCCAGTACGAACCGGCCGACGCGCGGCGGGTCTTCGCCAACTTCGAGCAGCCCGACCTGAAGGCGCCGTTCCGCTTCGAGGTGACGGCTCCCGAGGGCTGGACGGTGTGGAGCAACCGCGAGGGCGCGCGCGCCGAGAACGGGACGTGGCGGTTCGCAGAGACCGCGCCGATCTCGACGTACATCACCGCGATCGTCGCCGGTCCGTACCACTACGAGACCGATCTGTACGAGCGCGAGCTCGCCGACGGCACGGTGCTGCGGATCCCGCTGGGCGCGATGTGCCGCAAGGGACTCGCCCGGCACTTCGACGCCGACGACATCTTCCTCGTCACCAAGCAGGGCCTGGACTTCTTCCACGAGCACTTCGACTACCCGTACCCCTTCGGGAAGTACGACCAGGCGTTCGTGCCCGAGTACAACATCGGCGCGATGGAGAACCCGGGCTGTGTCACCTTCCGCGAGGAGTTCGTCTTCCGCGGCAAGGTGACGCAGGCGTCGTACGAGCGCCGGGCCAACGTCATCCTGCACGAGATGGCGCACATGTGGTTCGGCGACCTGGTCACCATGCAGTGGTGGGACGACCTGTGGCTCAAGGAGTCCTTCGCGGACTTCATGGGCTCGTTCTCGATGGTGGAGGCCACCCGCTTCACCAACGGCTGGGTCACCTTCGCCAACAACCGCAAGGCGTGGGCGTACCGGGCCGACCAGTTGCCGTCGACGCATCCGATCACGGCCGACATCCGTGACCTCGAGGACGCCAAGCTCAACTTCGACGGCATCACGTACGCCAAGGGCGCGTCGGTGCTCAAGCAGCTCGTCGCGTACGTCGGGCGGGACGCGTTCCTGGAGGGCGCGCGGCGCTACTTCAAGCGGCACGCGTACGGGAACACCCGGCTCGGCGACCTGCTGTCCGTGCTGGCGGAGACCTCCGGGCGCGACATGAAGACCTGGTCGCGCTCCTGGCTGGAGACGTCCGGCGTCAACTCGCTGACCCCCGAGGTCGTCCTCGGGGACGACGGCCGGATCGCGGAGCTGGCGATCGCCCAGGACGGCGCGACGCTGCGGCCGCACCGGGTGGCGGTCGGCCTGTACCGCCTCCAGGACGGCGAACTGGTGCGGTACGCGCAGACCGGGGTGGACGTCACCGGGGCTCGGACGGTCGTCGCCGGGCTCGCGGGCGCGGAGCGGCCGGGGCTGGTCCTGGTCAACGACGAGGACCTGACGTACTGCAAGCTCCGCTTCGACGAAGGGTCGCTGGAGACGCTGCGGGCGTCCCTCGGCGCCATCACCGACCCGCTGGCGCGGGCGCTGTGCTGGTCGGCGCTGTGGAACCTGACGCGGGACGCGCTGATGCCGGCGCGGGACTTCGTCCGTCTGGTGCTGAAGTTCGCCGGCCGCGAGTCCGACATCGGCGTGCTGCAGATGCTGCACGCGTGGACCCGCTCGGCCCTCGTCCACTACGTCGCGCCCTCCTGGCGCGAGGAGGGCGGCCGGCTGGCCGCCGAGGGCGCGCTGCGGGAGCTGCGGGACGCGGAACCGGGCAGCCAGCACCAGCTGACGTGGGCGCGGTTCTTCGCGTCGGTCGCCGCGTCCGACGCGGACCTGGGGCTGCTGGGCGGTCTGCTGGCCGGCACCGCGAAGATCGACGGCCTGGACGTCGACCAGGAGCTGCGCTGGTCGTTCCTCGAACCGCTGGCCGCGCACGGCGTCGCCGACGAGTCCGCGATCGCGGCGGAACTGGCGCGCGACGACACGGCGTCGGGCAAGCGGCACGAGGTGCGCTGCCTGGCGTCCCGGCCGTCGGCGGCGGTCAAGGACCAGGCGTGGGCGGCGGTCGTCGAGTCGGACGCGCTCTCCAACGCGCTGGTCGAGGCGACGATCTCGGGCTTCGTCCAGCCGTCGCAGCGTGCGCTGATCGCGCCGTACACGGAGAAGTACTTCGAGGCGATCGAACGCGTGTGGGCGCAGCGGTCGATCCAGATCGGGATGGACGTGGTGCGGGGCCTGTACCCGTCCCTGCAGGACTCCCCCGCGACGCTCGCCGCGACGGACGAGTGGCTCGCCGCGCACCCGTCGGCGGCGCCGGCGCTGCGGCGGCTGGTGGCCGAGGCACGCGACGACTTGGCGCGGGCGTTGGGGGCGCAGGGGCGGGACGGGGGGTGACGGGGCGCGGGGCGGGGGCCGCCTGTTCTCCACCCCGCCCCTTCCCGAAACCGGGGCATGCCCCGGACCCCGCACCGCCCTCCGGGCGGCGACCCGGGCTCCGCCCAGGCCCGGTACCGCGCTCCGCGCGGTGGCCTCAAACTCCCCCTACGGCCTGGCGGCCGTGGGAGGTACCCCCAGGCCGGGCTTGAGCCCGGCAGCTCAAGCCTCGCCGGCGATTGAGGCGCGGGGTTCGGGGCAGCGCCCCGACAAGACCGGCAGGCTCCCAGCCCGCCGGGCGCTCAAGCCGCCGGACCCGGCACGGAACCGGACACATCCAGCCCCGCCGGCGATTGAGGCGCGGGGTTCGGGGCCAGCGCCCCGACAAGACCGCCGAGCTCCCAGAGCGCCAAACGCAGGACGCGGTGTCGGTAGTCGAACGGGCGTACTTTAGGGCAGGGTCGTCCCGAATTGTCGACGGGTTCGTAACAGCGGTTAGGCCGGTCCGGCGACGCGGGCACATCATCGGCATGAGTCAGCCCGACGCTTCCCTCTCCTCTCTTCCGCTCCCCCTCCCCTCCGCGTCCCACCGCGTCGTGTCCGGCGCGCAGTTGCGGACGCACGGTGTCCCGCCCTCGCGGGTCGCGGAGCAGTGCCGGCCCGGTGGGGCGTGGCAGATGCTGCTGCCGGGGGTGTATCTGCTGCATCCGGGGCCGCCCACCGGGACCGAGCGGCTGCACGCCGTGCTGCTGTACGCCGGCCGGCCCGTCCTGCCGGCGCAGCGGCAGGAGCGGCAGGGCGCATCGCCGTACGGCGACGCCATGGTCACCGGACTCGCCGCGCTCGCGCTGTACGGGTTCTCGGCCGTGCCGTCGCTGACGGCGCTCGATGTGATCGACGTGCTGGTGCCGCGGACGCGGCGGCTGCGGTCGGCGGGGTGCGCCCGGCTGCTGCGGGGGCACGCGCTGCCGGCGGCGGAGGAGATCGGCGGCCTGCCCGTCGCCCCCGCGACCCGCGCGGTCGCCGACGCGGTGGCACAGCTGGACGACGCGCGGCTGGCCGGCCGGCTGCTGACGGAGGCCGTGCGCGGCGGGCACTGCGAACCGGCCGCGCTGGTGCGCGAGTTGAACGACGCCGGGCTGCTGGACCGGCCGCACGTCGTCAGCGCCGTCGACGACCTGCTCGTGGAGCGCCGCGCGCTCGCCGAGGGCCGGCTGTACCGGCTGGTGAGCGACGGCGGTCTGCCGGACCCGTTGTGGAACGTGGAGCTCCGCCTCCCCGGCGGGCCGCGGCTCGGCGGGGTCGACGCGTACTGGCCCGAGCAGGCCGTCGCCGTGGAGCTGGACAGCCGGACCCCGCGCCGGGACGAGGACGCGGAGTGGTCGCGGTACGCCCGTAAGCGGGACCACTTGGAGCGGCTGGGCATCACGGTCGTACACCTCACGCCGCGCCAACTGCGCGACGCCCCGGAGCAGCAGGCGACCGTGGTGCGTACGGCGCTGATGGCCGCGGCGGACCGCGATCCCGCCGCCTACGTGGTGGTCCTGCCCCGCTGAACCGCCCTGCCGAGCGCGGGCCTGGAGCGCCACAGTTCCAGGCCGACGTCGACGAGTTCCACGCGTTCGAGGCCCGGCACCGCCGCCAGGGGGTGCCAGGCGGCCAGGTCCGTCGACCCGTTGACCTCGTTGCGCAGCTCGCCGCCGGTGATCCGGCCCTCGTACACGATCCGCAGGCCCTGGAAGTCGGCGAACGCGCCGAGTCTGCGCGGATAGCGGCGGCGCAGCGAGTCGAGTCCGAGCAGGGCCGTCATCTCGGAGACGTACCCGGTCTCCTCCGCCACCTCGCGAACGACGGTGTCGAGGGGGTCCTCTCCGTGGTCCATGCCGCCGCCGGGGAGCGTCCACTTCTTGGTTCCGTCGCGCGCGACCCAGCGGGCCAGCAGGATCTGCTCGTCCCGGACGCACACGGCGTACGCCGCGACCCTCAACTCCTTGTTCATCCGGTGAGATTACCGGCGCGCCGAACGGGCGAGGGAGGTACGCACCGATTCGTTCCCTGTGGCGGACTGTGCGCGGTGGCGGATGTACGCCATGCGCGGATCTGCCTCGATCAACCCTCCACAAACCCCTGTCATTTACGAAAGGCTGAGCGGTCATCCGGCACCGTATTCCGGACCCTCTCTTTCACGAACAGGGATACTGATGACCCCCCAACCCGAGAGCTCCGCAACAGGACGCTCGACGCCACGGCACAGACGCGTGGCGCGCGTCGCGGCCGCCGCCTCCATGGTGGCCGCGCTCGTCGCCGCCGGCGTCGCCCCGGCTGTCGCCTCCACGCCCGCCGACGACCCGGCGGGCACCAAGGAGATCAAGGCCGCCAAGTCCTCCGACAAGATCGGCAAGGCCGACGAGGAACTGCTGGCTGAGGCCGAGGCCAAGGGCGAGAAGAGCGTCACCGTCATGGTGGCCACCGCCCCCGGCAAGACCGAGCAGGTCACGGACCGGCTGAACGCCGTCGAGGGCGCAGTCGTCGGCCGCACCTTCGACGAACTCGGCTATGTGAGTGCCACGCTGCCCACGGACAAGGCGGAGGCGGCCCTCAACTCGGCCGCCAAGCTGTCCAGCGTGCACGGTATCGACCTCAAGCACGAGATCAAGCTGGACGACCCCACCCCGGCAGCGGACACCGTCGCGTCCGCAGGGACTGCCGAGGCCCAGGTCGAGCAGTACCCGGCGCCCGGGGAGGGGACGCCGGCCAAGAACCCGTACAACCCGTCGTTCGAGACGGGAGCGGTGGACTTCGTCAAGAAGAACCCGAAGGCCGACGGCCGCGGCGTGACCATCGGAGTCCTCGACTCCGGTGTCGACGTCGCCCACCCGGCGCTGCAGAAGACGACCACCGGCGAGCGCAAGATCGTCGACTGGGTCACCGCCACGGACCCGGTGTCCGACGGCGACCGCACCTGGCTGCGGATGAACACGGCTGTCTCCGGCCCGACGTTCGCCGTGAACGGGCGCACCTACACCGCCCCGGCCGGCGACTACCGCTTCAACCTGTTCGCCGAGGCCGCCACCAAGGGCGGCGACATGGCGGGCGACCTGAACCGGGACGGCGACACCACCGACGTCTGGGCGGTCCTCTACGACGAGGGCACCCGCACGGCGCGCGTCGACCTGGACAACAACGCCGACTTCACCGACGACACCCTGATGAAGCCGTACAAGAACGGCTTCCAGGTGGGCTACTTCGGCGAGGACGACCCGAAGACCGCGATCGCCGAGCGCATCCCGTTCGTCATCGAGGTCCGCACCGACGTCGTCTACAACAGCGCGGGCGCGACGGCCGACTACGTCAACATCGGCGTCATCGAGGGCTCGCACGGCACGCACGTCGCCGGTATCACCGCCGCCAACAGCCTCTTCGGCGGCCGGATGAACGGTGCCGCGCCCGGCGCGAAGATAGTCTCCTCGCGCGCCTGCACCTGGAGCGGCGGCTGCACCAACGTCGCGCTCACCGAGGGCATGGCCGACCTGGTCATCAACCGCGGCGTGGACATCGTCAACATGTCCATCGGCGGTCTGCCGGCGCTGAACGACGGCAACAACGCGCGCGCCGCGCTCTACAACCGGCTCATCGACACCTACGGTGTCCAGCTGGTGATCTCCGCGGGCAACTCCGGCCCCGGCATCAACACCCTCGGCGACCCGGCCGTCGCGGACAAGGTGATCTCCGTCGGCGCGTCCATCTCCAAGGAGACCTGGGCCGCCAACTACGGCTCCGGTGTCGAGAAGAAGTACGCGATGCTGCCCTTCTCCTCGCGCGGCCCGCGTGAGGACGGCGGCTTCACGCCGACGCTGACCGCCCCGGGCGCGGCCGTCAACACCACCCAGACCTGGGCGGCCGGCGGACCGGTCAAGGAGGCCGGCTACGCGCTGCCGCCCGGCTACTCGATGATGCAGGGCACCTCGATGTCCTCGCCGCAGGCCGCCGGTGCGGCCGCGCTGCTGCTCTCCGCGGCGAAGCAGCGTGGCATCGAGCTCACCCCGGCGCAGCTGCGCACCGCCCTGACCAGCACCGCCGACCGCATCAGCGGTGTGGCGGCGCACGAGCAGGGCGCGGGCCTGATCGACGTCGTGGACGCCTGGAAGCAGATCCGGCGCGGCGTCACCGCCCACGAGTACACGGTCAAGGCGCCGGTCGACACCTCGATCGACTTCGCGCTGAAGACCCCGGGCTTCGGCACCGGCCTCTACGACCGCGAGGGCGGTCTGCAGGTCGGCAAGAGCCGTACGTACGACGTCACCGTCACGCGCACGACCGGCCCGGACAGGGCGGTCGAGCACAGGCTGCGCTGGAAGAACAACGACGGCACCTTCCGACTGCTCGGCGGCTCCAAGGTCAGGCTCCCGCTGAACCAGCCGGTCACGGTCACCGTCCAGGCCCGGCCGAAGACGGCCGGCGTGCACAGCGCGATCCTCGAGGCGAACGACCGCCGCACCGTCGGCGTGGACAAGCAGATCCTGGCCACCGTGGTCGTCTCCGACGAGCTCGCGAAGCCCGGATACACCGTCTCGAAGTCCGACTCGGTGCAGCGCAACAGCCACAAGTCGTACTTCGTCACGGTCCCCGAGGGCGCCAAGAACCTCGAGGTCGCGATCGGCGGGCTCGACGAGGGCAGCCAGACCCGGTTCATCGGCATCCACCCGTACGGTCTGCCGGTCGACCCGACGTCGACGATCAACTGCTACCCGAACTACGAGAACCCGGCGAACGTCTGCCGTCCGGACGTCCGGTCCTACGAGAACCCGCTGCCCGGCGTGTGGGAGATCGAGGTCGAGTCGCGCCGTACGTCCCCGCTGCTGGACAACCCGTTCAAGCTGGACGTGACGGTGCTGGGCGCCGCCTTCGACCCGGCCGTCAAGACGCTCCCCGAGGCCAAGATCGGCACGCCGACGGCCGTCGAGTGGAACGTCACCAACCAGTTCGCCGCCATCGACGGCAAGCCGGCCGGCGGCTCGCTCGGTTCGGCGAAGGTCGCCCGTCCGACGATCGCGCACCGTGAGCAGCAGGAGTCCACGCTCACCATCGGCGAGGGCGTGGAGCGACTCGACGTGGCGATCGGCTCGACGTCCGACAACGGCGCCGACCTGGACCTGTTCGTCCTCAAGGACGGCGTGGTCGTCGGCCAGGCCGCGGACGGCGACTCTGAGGAGGCGGTGAGCCTGGTCAAGCCGGCCGCCGGCACCTACACGATCAGGGTCGACGGTTACTCGGTCCCGGCCGGGACCACCGAGTTCGACTACCGCGACGTGTACTTCTCCTCGGCGCTCGGCACGCTGAAGGTCGACTCGACCAAGCCGGTCGAGCTCCCGGCCGGCGGGTCGGCGCAGGTCGGCGCAGAGGTCGTGGTGAGCGGGGCGGCACCCGAGGGACGTCAGTTCTTCGGTGAGGTCCGGCTGCTGAACGGCCGCGGCACCGTCGCGGGCGCGGGCAGCGTGGTGATCGGCAAGGTCACCGAGTAGCACCCCGGCTGCACAGTGTGGGGGCGGGGATCCGATACGGGTCCCCGCCCCTTCTTTCTGTCCGCGCAGGTCAGACGGCATGAGGTGTCTCACATGTCCCGCCACTCGGACAACCGATTGGACAAGCCGAGTGCGGACATACGCATCATGGAGCGGCACAGGGCCGCAAGAACGTACGGAGGAGTCCCCGTGAAGGTCGGAATCGTCGGAGCCACCGGGCAGGTCGGCACGGTCATGCGCAAGATCCTTGCCGAACGGAAGTTCCCGGTGGACGAGCTGCGGCTGTTCGCCTCGGCCCGGTCCGCGGGTTCCACCATCGAGTGGGAGGGCCGGGAGATCACGGTCGAGGACGCCTCCACCGCCGACTACACCGGCCTGGACATCGCGATCTTCTCCGCCGGCGGCGCGACCTCCAGGGCGCTCGCCGAGAAGGTGGCGGGCCAGGGCGCGGTCGTGATCGACAACTCCTCCGCCTGGCGCCGTGACCCCGAGGTGCCGCTGGTGGTGTCCGAGGTCAACCCGCACGCGATCAAGGACCGCCCCAAGGGGATCATCGCCAACCCGAACTGCACCACGATGGCCGCCATGCCGGTCCTCAAGCCGCTGCACCGGGAAGCGGGCCTGCTCGCGCTGGTCGCCACCACCTACCAGGCGGTCTCCGGCTCGGGCCTCGCGGGCGTCGCGGAGCTGGACGACCAGGTCAGGGCCGCGGCGGACCGCGCCAAGGAGCTCACCCACGACGGCGAGGCCGTCGCCTTCCCCGAGCCCGGCGTCTACAAGCGCCCGATCGCCTTCAACGTGCTGCCGCTGGCCGGCTCGATCGTCGACGACGGCTCGCACGAGACCGACGAGGAGCAGAAGCTCCGCAACGAGTCCCGCAAGATCCTCGAGATCCCGGAGCTCAAGGTCTCCGGCACCTGTGTCCGCGTCCCCGTGTTCTCCGGTCACTCGCTGCAGGTCAACGCCCGCTTCGCGAACCCGCTGGCCGTGGAGCGCGCCTACGAGCTGCTGAAGGACGCCCCGGGCGTCGAGCTCTCCGAGATCCCGACGCCGCTGCAGGCGGCCGGCAAGGACGTCTCGTACGTGGGCCGCATCCGGGTGGACGAGACCGTGGACAACGGTCTGGCGCTGTTCCTGTCGGGCGACAACCTGCGCAAGGGCGCGGCGCTGAACGCCGTACAGATCGCGGAGCTCGTCGCGGAGGAGCTGCGCGGCTGAGCAGGCTCGCGACGGGGGGCGGGCGCCGGTGCGGCGTCCGCCCCCTGCGGCGTTCACGAGGTTCCCGCGGGGGCGGGCAGCCGTGGCGAATTCTCCCGGGCGGGTGGCGTACCCCGCGTGGAAGGATGTTCCGCAACCATCACATACCGAGGAGATGACCGGGTGCCTGGCACAAACCTGACCCGTGAAGAGGCGCAGCAGCGCGCGCGCCTGCTCACCGTTGACTCGTACGAGATCGACCTCGATCTCTCCGGGGCGCAGGAAGGCGGGACCTACCGGTCCGAGACCACAGTGCGTTTCGCGTCCGCGGAGGCGAACGCGGAGACGTTCATCGACCTCGTCGCACCGGCCGTGCACGACGTCGTACTGAACGGCAAGCCGCTGGACGTCGCCGCGGTCTTCAGGGACTCGCGGATCGCGCTGAAGCATCTGCGCGAGGGCGACAACGAGCTCAAGGTCGTCGCCGACTGCTCCTACACCAACACCGGCGAGGGGCTGCACCGCTTCGTCGACCCGGTGGACCAGCAGGCCTATCTGTACACGCAGTTCGAGGTGCCGGACGCGCGGCGGGTCTTCGCCAGCTTCGAGCAGCCCGACCTGAAGGCGACGTTCGCCTTCACCGTGAAGGCCCCCGAGGGCTGGACGGTCGTCTCGAACTCGCCGACGCCGGAGCCCGACGGCAACGTCTGGCGCTTCGAGCCGACGCCGCGGATCTCCACGTACATCACGGCACTGATCGTCGGTCCGTACCACGCCGTGCACAGCTCGTACGAGAAGGACGGCCAGTCCGTCCCGCTCGGCATCTACTGCCGCCCGTCGCTGGCGGAGTTCCTGGACGCGGACGCGATCTTCGACGTCACGCGGCAGGGCTTCGAGTGGTTCCAGGAGAAGTTCGACTACGCGTACCCGTTCGCCAAGTACGACCAGCTCTTCGTGCCGGAGTTCAACGCCGGCGCGATGGAGAACGCGGGCGCCGTCACCATCCGCGACCAGTACGTCTTCCGTTCGAAGGTGACGGACGCGGCGTACGAGGTGCGGGCGGAGACGATCCTGCACGAGCTCGCGCACATGTGGTTCGGCGACCTCGTCACCATGGAGTGGTGGAACGACCTGTGGCTGAACGAGTCGTTCGCCACCTACACCTCGATCGCGTGCCAGGCGTACGCGCCGGGCTCGAAGTGGCCGCACTCGTGGACCACGTTCGCGAACTCCATGAAGACGTGGGCGTACCGGCAGGACCAGCTGCCGTCGACGCACCCGATCATGGCCGAAATCCGTGACCTCGACGACGTTCTCGTGAACTTCGACGGCATCACGTACGCCAAGGGCGCGTCGGTCCTCAAGCAGCTCGTCGCGTATGTCGGCATGGACGAGTTCTTCCGCGGTGTGCAGGCGTACTTCAAGGCGCACGCGTACGGCAACACCCGCCTGTCCGACCTGCTCGGCGCGCTGGAGGAGACCAGCGGCCGGGACCTGAAGACCTGGTCGAAGGCGTGGCTGGAAACAGCCGGTATCAACATCCTGCGGCCCGAGATCACCACGGACGGCTCCGGCACCGTCACCGCCTTCGCGGTACGCCAGGAGGCCCCGGCGCTTCCGGCTGGCGCCAAGGGGGAGCCGGTGCTCCGCCCGCACCGGATCGCCATCGGCCTGTACGACCTGGACGGCTCCGGCAAGCTGGTGCGCCGCGAGCGGATCGAGCTCGACGTCGACGGCGGGCTGACGGACGTACCGCAGCTCGTGGGCACGGCGCGTCCGGCGGTCGTGCTGCTCAACGACGACGACCTGTCGTACGCGAAGGTCCGCCTCGACGAGGAGTCCCTGCGCAACGTCACCGCGCACCTGGGCGACTTCACCGAGTCCCTGCCGCGCGCGCTGTGCTGGGCCTCCGCGTGGGACATGACCCGCGACGGCGAGCTCGCCGCCCGCGACTACCTGGCGCTGGTCCTGTCCGGGATCGGCAAGGAGTCCGACATCGGCGTCGTCCAGTCGCTGCACCGCCAGGTCAAGCTCGCCCTCGACCTGTACGCGGCACCCGGGTGGCGCGAGGCCGGCCTCACCCGGTGGACGGACGCCACGCTGGCGCACCTGCGGGCGGCGGCGCCGGGCAGCGACCACCAGCTCGCCTGGGCGCGGGCGTTCGCCGCGACGGCACGCACGCCGCAGCAGCTCGACCTGCTCCAGGCGCTGCTGGACGGCACCGAGACGATCGAGGGCCTGGCCGTCGACACCGAGCTGCGCTGGGCCTTCGTGGAGCGGCTCGCCGCGACCGGCGTCTTCGACGAGGACGACATCGCGGGCGAGTACGAGCGGGACAAGACCGCCGCGGGCGAGCGCCACGCGGCGACCGCGCGGGCCGCGCGCCCGACCCCGGAGGCGAAGGCGGAGGCGTGGGCCTCCGTCGTCGAGAGCGACAAGCTCCCGAACGCCGTGCAGGAGTCGGTGATCGCGGGCTTCGTCCAGACCGACCAGCGCGAGCTGCTGGCGCCGTACGCGGACAAGTACTTCGCGGCCGTCAAGGACGTCTGGGAGTCGCGCAGCCACGAGATGGCGCAGCAGGTGGCGATCGGTCTCTACCCGTCGCTGCTCGTCTCCCAGGAGACGCTGGACGCGACGGACGCGTGGCTCGAGTCCGCCGAGCCGAACGCGGCTCTGCGCCGCCTCGTCTCCGAGTCCCGCGCGGGCGTCGAACGCGCCCTCCGCGCCCAGTCTGCGGACGCGGCGGCAGCCTGACGCCCTGACCGGTCCCGGCCCCGTCGAGTACGGGGCCGGGCGTGGTCAGCCCCGGCCCCCACGTCACCGCCACGGCCGGGGCCGGGCCACCCCACACCCGGTACCGGCCGGCTTGCCGCTGCCGGCACCCGCCCGCGCCCGCGCCCGCGGCAACCCACCGCGCGCCCGCGCCCCGGGGGCAGCGGCCATGCCGCACGGCCGCGCAGGCAACCGATCGCCCGCCCGGGCAAGGGACGGAGCCCGCGAGGACCCGGACCCACGCGCGCGCTCCCCCCGATGCCGCCCAGTGCGGGCATGACCCGTCGCGGGACCGCAACCCCCGACGCCCGACGGCGGGCGGGTGCCGCCCTGCCCCGCGGCCCGGCGGCCGATGCCACCAGCGGGCGTCCGGCCAGTCGCCGGACCACAACTTCCCGACACGCGAATGCGGCGCAGACCCCTGCTGCCGGGGACGCAGCCCCGGCACGCCCCCGTGGCCGGCGGACCGCCCGGAGTTCACCACCGTGCGCGGGCGAGCCCAGGGCACCCCGCAGGTGGGGTGGGGTGCCGCACGGCCCCCGGCCCATACCACCAGCGTGGGCCCGCTGCGGTGGGTTCATGTTCACTCCGTGAACACGGCGCGTCGGATTGCCATTTCAGTCGTATACGTCACGGCGACTTTATGACCTACCGTCAAACTGCCCTGAGGAACCGGGATATGCTCCCGTTCGTCTTATGATCTTGCACGTTCGATTCTGAGGATGCCGATGGTTCGACAGGGAACGTCGACGGGAAGTCCACGGCCCCCGGCCGGCCGCCTCTGGCAGCTGCCCGTAGTGGCGACCTTCGCGGCCGCGGCCGCGGCCGTGTTCCTGGTCCCGACTTCGGCCCGCACCCCCGTGGCCCTGATCGGCGTGGTCGCGGTCGCCGCGGTCGCCGCCGCCTGCGCCGAGGTCGTGCGGCGCGGCAGAGTGGCGGCCAGGCTGCGCCGTACCGTCGCCGACCAGGAGGCGACGCTCGCCCGCCAGGCCGCCGAGACCAGCCGTCTCGCCGGTGAGTTGCTGCCCGAGGTGGTGGAGCGGCTCCGCAAGGGCGAGTTCCCCGAGGACGTGCTCGCCTCGATCGACGCCCCGGCCGAGCACCGCGCGGTGCTCCGCTCGGTCGTCGAGGCGGTCAGCGCCGAGGAGGATCTGCGCGAGTCCGCCCAGCGTGCCTTCGTGAACATCGCCCGCCGTGTGCAGGCCATCGTCCACCAGCAGGCGCAGGAGCTGCGCGAGATGGAGGACCGGCACGGCCAGACCCCCAGCGTCTTCGGCGACCTGCTGCGGATCGACCACGGCACGGCCCTGATCGGCCGTCTCGCGGACTCCATCGCGGTGCTCGGCGGCGCCCGTCCGGGCCGTCAGTGGAGCAGGGCGGTGCCGCTGTACAGCGTGATGCGTGGCGCCATGTCGCGGATCCTGGACTACCAGCGGGTGGAGCTGCACTCGGTCTCCGAGGTCGCCGTCGTCGGCACGGCCGTCGAGCCGCTGATCCACGCGCTGTCGGAGCTGCTCGACAACGCCACCCGCTACTCGCCGCCGCAGACCAAGGTCCATCTGACCGCGGTCGACGTGCAGTCCGGGATCGCGATCGAGATCGAGGACGGCGGCGTCAGCATGAGCGAGGAGGCCCGTCTGCGGGCCGAGCGAATGCTCCGGCAGGCGCAGCAGGGCATCGATGTCAACGACCTCGGCGAGACCCCCCGGCTGGGCCTCGCGGTGGTCGGCCGGCTGTCGCAGGCGTACGGCTTCCAGGTCTCGCTGCGCTCGTCGGCGTACGGCGGCGTGCGGGCCGTGCTGGTCGTACCGCAGGACCTGATCACCACGGTCTCCTCGGCGACCGGCCTGGCGCACGGCATCGGCACCGCCTCGGGTCCCCGCGCCGCCGGTTCGGAGACCCACGAGCGGCTGCCGAGGCCGGTCACGGGCCCGACGGCCCCGGCGGCGGGCCCGGCCGACGACGACGTGCCGGAGGTGACCGAGCGGACCCCGACCGGTCTGCCGCAGCGGCGCCGCAAGGCCCGCGCGGTCGCGCCCGCCGCACCGGCCGCGACCGTCACTCCGACCGCGCAGGCCGCACCCGAGACCGGCGAGGCGGACTCCGCGACCGCCGCCGGGACGGCGTCCGCACCGGCGGTGCAGCCCGGGATGTGGCTGGCCGCGTTCCAGAGTGGCCTGTCCGGTGACACCACCCAGCCAAGCAAGGGGAACAAGCAGCCATGATTCAGCGGCAGTCCAACCAGACCAACATGGACTGGATGCTCAAGGACCTCGCGGAGGGCGTTCCGCAGACCCGTAACGTCGTCGTCCTGTCCGCCGACGGTCTGCGCATGGCCCAGTACGGTGCGGACACCGACACGGCGGACCGGCTGGCCGCCGCCTGCGCGGGGCTGCAGAGCCTGGCGGCCGCGGTGGCCTCCGAACTCCCGCAGGGCGACGGGCGGATGCGGCTGGTCGTCATCGAGATGGACGGCGGCTTCTTCTATCTGATGGCGGCCGGCGAGGGCGCGTACCTCGCGGTGCTGGCCGACGAGGGAGTCGACGCCGGGCTGATGGGCCAGCGGATGCGGGACCTCGTGCTGCGGATCGGCGAGCATCTGAGCACGCCGCCGCGGCACGACGGGCAGACCGCGTGAGCGACGCGGGCGGGGACTGGGAAGAGAGCAGTCCCGAGCGGCTCTACGTCATCACTGGCGGCCGCAGCGGCTCGTCCGCGCCCGCCACGCTCGATCTGGTCACGCTGATCGTGGCCAGATCGGGTCCCGCGCCCGGCATGCAGCCGGAGCACGCGGCGATCATCCGCATCTGCCAGGCCCCGCTGTCGGTGGCCGAGATCTCCGCCTACCTGGGCCTCCCGGTGAGCGTCGTGACCGTGCTGCTCAGCGACCTTCTGGCCCAGGACAAGGTGCTGGCCCGCGCACCGGTCCAGGCCGCCCGTCTCCCCGACCGCGCATTGATTGAGGCAGTGATCGATGGACTTCGAAAGCTCTGAACAGGCCGTCGGGCCGAGGAGCGAGGACGTGCTGCCCGGGACGGCCACGACCGCCGTCAAGGTGGTCGTCGTGGGTGGTTTCGGCGTCGGCAAGACGACACTGGTCGGCTCGGTGAGCGAGATCCGGCCGCTGACGACGGAAGAGACGATGACCCAGGCCGGGGTCGGCGTCGACGACACCCAGGGCGTGGAGCGCAAGACCTCCACGACCGTCGCGATGGACTTCGGCCGCATCAGCATCAACGAGGAGCTGGTGCTGTATCTGTTCGGCACCCCGGGCCAGGAGCGCTTCTGGTTCCTGTGGCGCGGCCTGTTCGAGGGCGCGCTGGGCGCCGTGGTGCTCGTCGACACCCGCCGGCTCGAAGTCAGCTTCGACGTGATCGGCCGGCTCGAGGAGCGCGGCGTGCCCTTCGTGGTCGCCGTCAACACCTTCCCCGACGCGCCCGAGCATCCGCTGGAGGAGCTGCGCGCCGCGCTGGACCTGCCGGCGGCGGTGCCGATCGTGCAGTGCGACGCGCGGCTGCGCGGCTCCAGCCGGGACGTGCTGATGACGCTGATGCGCTATCTCCAGACTCTCGCCACGACGCAGGAGGCGTCATGACCACCCCCAGCCCGACCACCCCCAGTCCGGCCGGCCCCGTCCCCCCGCCGGGCTGCCCCGCCCACGGCATGGCGCCGGAGGCCCTGCGCCGGCTGTACGGCGCGCAGGCGGAGGCGGACCCACGCGCCCTGTACGAGCTGCTGCGCGAGGAGCACGGCCCGGTGGCACCGGTACTGCTGCACGGCGACCTGCCGGCGTGGCTCGTACTGGGGTACCGGGAGATCCTCGAAGTCACCCGCTCCCCCTCCCGGTTCACCCGCGACTCGCGGCACTGGCGGATGTTCGCGGAGGGCAGGGTCACCGCGGACTCGCCGCTGCGCCCCATGGTCGAGTGGCAGCCGAACTGCATCTTCGTGGACGGCGAGGAGCACCGGCGGCTGCGTTCCGCGGTGACGGAGAGCCTGGAGCAGTTCGACCGCCGCGGCATCCGGCGCTTCGTCATCCGGTACACGAACCAGCTGGTCGACTCCTTCGCCGCGGGCGGACAGGCCGATCTGATCGGCCAGTTCGCGGAGAAGCTGCCCATGCTGGTGATGACCCAGCTGCTGGGCATGGCCGAGGAGTACGGGCCCGAGCTGGTCGATGCGGCCCTGGACCTGATGAAGGGCACGGAGACGGCTCTGGCCAGCAACGACTTCGTGGTGGACCAGTTGCGGGACCTGGTCGAGCGCAAGAAGGTGACTCCGGGGCACGATCTCGCGAGCCTGCTGCTGAGCCACCGGGCGGACCTGACCGACGACGAGGTGATGGCGCACCTGCGGCTCGTGCTCGTCGCCGCCAACGAGACCACGGTCAATCTGATCGCCAACAGCCTGCGGATGGTGCTGACCGACCGCCGTTTCCGGGCGTATCTCGCCGGCGGGCACATGACGCTGCCCGACGCTCTGGAGCAGGTGCTCTGGGACGAGCCTCCGCTCTCGACGATCCCCGGCCGATGGGCCATCAGCGACACGGTGCTCGGCGGTCAGCAGATCAAGGCCGGCGACATCCTGATGCTGGGTCTCGAGGCCGGCAACGCCGATCCGGAGATCCGGCCGGACGTGACCGCGCCGCTGCACGGCAATCGCGCCCATCTCTCCTTCTGCAGCGGGCCCCACGAGTGTCCGGGGCAGGAGATCGGCCGCGCGATCGCCGACACCGGCATCGACTCGCTGCTGGCCCGGCTCCCGGACGTGCGGCTCGCCGTCCCGGAGGACGAGCTGCGGTCGCGGGCGGCCTGGCTGTCCAAGCGGCTGGAGGCGCTGCCGGTCGTCTTCACACCGCCCCGCTCGGCGAGCGACGGCGGGAAGCAGCGGGGGACGGACTTCGCCTCCACGCCCGGTCCACTGCCCGACACGGTGCCGACCGTCCCCGCGGTGGCCGAACCCGAGCAGCCGCCCGCACGCCGCCCCGGCGGGACGTGGAGGTCACTCTTCCGTTCCGACCGATAAATAGGCCGACCTGGCCGGTTTTGTCGCGACATCGCCCTGTTGGAACGGCTGGGTCGGCTGAGTACTATGCGCGATAGTTGATCATTCTGAGGTGCAAGTGGCGCGTGTTGCAGACGCGTTGAACCGACGCACCCTGCTTCGAGAGGCAGGCCGCTGTGGAGCCCGAGTTGACTGTTCCGCCGCTCTTCTCTCCCATCCCGCCGGCGATCCACCCACGGCACGCGGACATCGACGTCCAGACGGCGGCCTGGGCGGAAACGTTTCGCATCGGTTCCGAGCAACTGCGCGCCAAACTGGTCACGCAGGACATAGGCACCTTCTCCGCCCGAATACTTCCCGAGGGCCGCGAGGAGGTCGTCTCCCTCCTCGCCGACTTCGTCCTCTGGCTCTTCGGCGTCGACGACGGCCACTGCGAGGAGGGCGAACTGGGCCACCGCCCGGGCGACCTGGCGGGCCTGCTCCACCGCCTGATCCGGGTGGCGCAGAACCCCGAGGCGCCGATGCTGGAGGACGACCCGCTGGCCGCCGGCCTGCGGGACCTGCGCCTCCGGGTGGACCGCTACGCGACGGCCGGCCAGACGGCCCGCTGGGTGGACGCCCTGCGCGAGTACTTCTTCTCCGTCGTGTGGGAGGCCGCGCACCGGCGCGCGGGCAGCGTCCCCGACCTCAACGACTACACCCTGATGCGCCTCTACGACGGTGCCACCTCAGTGGTGCTTCCCATGCTGGAAATGGGGCACGGCTACGAGCTCCAGCCCCATGAGCGCGACCGCACGGCGGTGCGCGCCGTGGCCGAGATGGCGTCCTTCGTCATCACCTGGGACAACGACATCCTCTCCCACCACAAGGAGCGGAGAGGGTCGGGCTACTACCTCAACGCGCTGCGGGTGCTCGAGCAGGGGCACGGCATCACTCCCACCCGGGCGCTGGAGCTGGCGATCTCCCAACGGGACCGGGTGATGTGCCTGTTCGAAAGAGTGAGCGAGCACCTGGCCGACCACGGCAGCCCCCAGCTCCGGCAGTACCTCCACAGCCTGCGCTGCTTCATCCGCGGCGCCCAGGACTGGGGCATCAGCTCCGTGCGGTACACCACCCCGGAAGACCCGGCGAACATGCCGTCCGTGTTCACCGACATCCCGACCGACGACAGCGAAGAACCGCTGGACATCCCCGCGATCGCCTGGTGGTGGGACCTTCCCGCCGCAGCACCAGCGCCGGTCCGCCACCCGGTGCCTGCCGGGCACTCCGCCTGAAGCAAAGGATCCCGCGGTGTCTGTTGAGTTGCAGTCGGTCCCACGCGCCCCCGGGGGCCTGCCGCTTCTGGGCCACGCCCTGAAGCTGTGGCGCGACCCGCTCGGCTTTCTGACGTCCCTGCGACATGAGGGAGAACTGGTCCGGGTCGACCTGGGCACCATGCCCGTGTACGTCGCCACGAGCGCCCGGATGGTGCACGAGGTGACCGTGAAGCACGCCCGCAGCTTCGAGAAGGGCCGGCTCTTCGACCGTGTGCGGCCCCTCGTCGGCAACGGCCTGGCGAACTCGAACGGTGAGACCCACCGCAAGCACCGGCGCCTGATGCAGCCGACGTTCCACCACGAGCGCATCGGCGGCTACGCGGAGATCATGAGCAGCCGCGCCATGGCTCTCGCCGAATCCTGGTCGCCCGGCCAGGAGATCGCCGTCGACCAGGTGATGGTCGACTACGCCATCGAGACACTGGCGGCGACGATGTTCTCGCAGGACATCGGCAAGCCGGCGGTGGAGTCGGTGCGCCGGAACCTGCCCGTCGTCCTGAAGTACATGCTGATACGAGCGGCTTCGCCCAAACTCCTGGACCGGCTGCCGATCCGGGCCAACCGCGAGTTCGGCATCGCTTCGGCGAGCATGAGCCAGGTCATCGACGAGGTCATCGCCCGCACCCGTGAGTCCGGCCGGACCGACCGGCCCGACCTGCTGTCGGTGCTGCTCGCCGCGCGGGACGCGGAGACCGGCGAGGGCCTGACGAACACAGAGGTCCGGGACGAGCTCCGTACGATCCTCTTCGCCGGCACGGAGACGACCGCCTCGACCCTGGCCTGGGCCTTCCACGAACTGGCCGGCAATCCCGAGGCGGAGAAGCAGCTCGTCGCGGAGATCGACGAGGTCGTCGGCGACAGGCCGGTGACCCTCCAGGACATCCCGCGGCTGCCCGGTGTCAGGCGGGTCCTCGACGAAACGATTCGGCTGTACGGCGTCACCCTGCTGATGCGCCGTACGACCGCGGAGGTCGAGGTCGGCGGCCACGCCCTGCCCGCCGGGGCCGAGGTCGCCTTCAGCCTCTACGCGATGCACCGCGACCCGGAGCTGTACGACGAACCGGACCGCTTCGCCCCGGACCGCTTCCTGCCGGAGCGGTGGGCGGGACGGGGGCGGGAGGAGTACGTTCCGTTCGGCGCGGGAAACAGGAAGTGCATCGGGGACGCCTTCGCCTGGACGGAGGCGACCATCGTTCTCGCCACGGTCCTGCGCCGCTGGAGGCTGCGCCCCGTGCCCGGCCACACGCCGCGTGCGGCGTCTTCGGCGATGCCCCACCCGGACTGGGTGCCGATGCGAGTGCTGCCCCGGGACTCCTGACCGCCCGCCGCGCCCCGCACCGCGGCATCACCCCGCCCGCTCCGCCGCCTCCTCCCGCAGGGCGGCCAGCACCCTGGAGACTCCGGGAGCCGACTCCGAGCCGCGCCGGACCGCCGCCAGCACATGGCGGCGGGGCCGGTCGGCCCCCAGGGCGCACATCACCACTCCGGAGCGCCGCTCGGCCGCCATCCGGGGCACCAGCGCCACCCCCATCCCGGCCTCCACCATCGCCAGGATCGCCGCCCAGCCCGCGGCGGAGTGCGCCTGCTCGGGCACGAAACCGGCCGCTTCGCAGGCCGTGCGGGTGATCTCGGACCACGGCCCGCTGCCGCCGAAGATCCACGGCTCGCCGGACAGGTCGGCCAGCCGCAACTCCGGGGAGCGGGCCAGCCGGTGACCGGCGGGCAGCGCCACGTCCAGCGGGTCGGCCAGCAGCGGCACCAGGGCGAACCGCGGATCGCGGGCCGTCGGGGCGTGCGCGGCGAGCGACAGGGCCAGGTCCACCCGGCCCGACGCCAGCAGTTCGTACGCCTCCGCGGCCTCCGCCTCCCGGATGCGGACGTCGAGCCCCGGGTGGCCCTCCCGCAGCCGCCGCAGGGCCGGTACGACGAGCGCGGGCACGGCCGTCGAGAACGCCCCGACCCGCACCAGGCCGGTCTCCCCGCCGACGTACTGCGCCAGTTCGGCCTCGGCGCGCTCCAGTTGGGCGAACACGGCCTCCGCGTGCCGCAGCACCAGATGCGCCGCGTCCGTGAGCCGCACCCGCCGTCCATGGGACTCCAGCAGCGGCACGCCGAGCTGCCTGGCCAGGTTGGAGAGCTGCTGGGAGACGGCCGACGGGGTCATCAGCAGCGCCTCGGCCGCTGCCGTCACGGTCCCGTGCTCGCCGAGCGCACGCAGGATCCGGAGCTTCTTGATGTCCCAGTCGGTCATGCGCCGCACGCTATCCGGCCGGCCCCCCGCGCGGCGTCGGCAGGTCCCCGCCCCGCTGGACCGACGCCAGGGCCACCCCGCCCAGGATCAGCGCCATGCACCCGACCTGGACGGCGCCCGTCGTCTCGCCCAGCAGCGCGTAGGAGAGCAGCGCGACACAGACGGGCTGCAGGTAGTACACGATGCCCGCCCTGGCCGCGCCGATCAGGGCGATCGCCCTGTTCCAGGCGAAGAACGCGAGCGCCGAGGAGAACACGCCGACGTACACCAGCGGTCCGACGGTGCCGGCCGTCGCCGGGAAGCCGCCCTGCACGGCCACGCTCACCAGCTGCGCGGGCAGCAGCATCAATGCCCCGAGCAGGAACGTGGTGAACAGCAGGACCGGTCCCCCGAGTCCGGCCGGGCGGCGGCGCAGCAGCGCGCTGTACGAGGCGAAGCTGAGGGCGGCGCCGAACATCCACAGGTCGCCGGGGGCGAAGTCGACCGTCGGCGAGCCGTCGCCGACGAGGAGCAGGACGCCACAGCAGGCGACGGCCGTTCCGAACGTACGGCGCATCCCGAGCCGGGCGCCGCCCAGGCGCTCGTACGCCGCCATCACGACGGGCGAGGCGGCCATGATCATGCCCATGTTGCCCGCGGAGGTGGTGAGGCCGGCCTGGTTGACGAGGGTGTTGTAGACGGTGACGCCGAGGAGGGAGGCGACGGCCAGAAAGCCGAGATGGCGGCGGATCAGTGCCCGCTGCCGCCAGGTCTGCCGCAGGGCGAAGGGGGCGACGGCGGCGATCGCGACGATCCAGCGCCAGAACGCCGCCTGCACCGGCGGCACCGAGTCGTGCAGCGCACGGGAGGTGACGAAGCTCCCCGACCAGACGACGGTCGCGACGGCGGCGAGCAGCAGCCCCGGTCCCACGGCGCCGCGCGCCCAGCGTGCCGTCCCTCTCTCCTCGGTCGGATCCGCGTCTCGCGCCTTCGTCGTCACGGCCATCCTGTGTCTCCTCCGCCCTCAGTGGGCCTCGTCGGCAGTCGGATCAACCGTCACACGGGAGGAATCATCAGGTCCATCGAATGTTTTCGACGGATCTTTGAAGGAGAACTGAACGGTACGCCCGTCGGCGGCGCTCGGCAGGCATGACAAAGGCGCCCCGGGTGCGATGTGCACCCCGGGCGCCCTCAGGACGGGTCAGTCCTGTGTCAGCTCTGCTTCTTGGACTTGTCGAGCACCATCACCAGACCGGCGATCAGCACGAAGAGGGCGATCGGCGCCACCACGTACAGGCCGAGAGTCTCGGCCACGCTCAGGCCGGGACCCGGGTCGTCGCCGTCGTCCGGGGTGAGCGCGAGGGCCGGGGACGACATGAGCAGCATCATCAGCGTCGTACCGGCCGCGACGGCGCCGGCGCGCAAGGCGTTCTTCTTGTCCACGGTCCCCAACGTAGCGAACGGCTATGACAGCCGCGCGTCCGGGGGTGCCGTACGGGAGGTGAAGACCTCCAGCAGGCGGTGCAGCCGCGGCGAGGCGGCCAGCTCCTCCAGACTCGTCGGGCGTCCCTCGGCGTCGGACACGGGCAGCCGCCAGTTCGGGTACTGGTCCCAGGTGCCCGGCAGGTTCTGCGGGCGGCGGTCACCCACGGCGTCCGGCAGCCAGATGCCGACCATCCGGGCCGGGGTGCGCAGCAGGTAGCGGTACACGGCCCGGATCGCGCCCTCCTCGTCGTCCGGGCCCTCGGGGAGCAGGCCGAGGCCGCCGAGCAGGCCCAGCCACTCGGTCACGTCGGCCGCGTCCTCGGTGCGCTCCTCCTCCAGGGGGCGGGCCAGCAGGCCGAGCCGGTGGCGCAGCTCCACATGGCCGCCGGTCAGCCGGGCCGCCGTGGAGGGCAGGTCGTGCGTGGTGGCGGTGGCGACGCAGCCCTCGCGCCACTTCCCGGGCGGCAGCGGGCGCCCGTCGCGGTCCCAGTCCCGTTCGAACCAGAGCACGGAGGTGCCGAGCACGCCCCGCCGGGAGAGGGCCTCCCGTACGCCGGGCTCCACGGTGCCCAGGTCCTCGCCCACGACGACGGCGCCGGCGCGGTGCGCCTCCAGGACGAGCACCGCGAGCATCGCCTCCGCGTCGTACCGGACGTAGGCGCCCTCGGTGGGCGGGCTGCCGGCCGGCACCCACCAGAGCCGGAACAGGCCCATCACGTGGTCGATGCGCAGCGCGCCCGCGTTCCGCAGGATGCCTCGCAGCAGGCCCCGGTACGGGGCGAAGCCCGACGCGGCCAGAGCGTCGGGCCGCCAGGGCGGCAGGCCCCAGTCCTGGCCGTGGGCGTTGAACGCGTCGGGCGGGGCGCCCACCGACATCCCCGCGGCGAACGCGTCCTGCTGCGCCCAGGCGTCGGCGCCGCCGGGGTGCACCCCGACCGCGAGGTCGTGGACGATCCCGATCTCCATGCCGGCCCCGCTCGCCGCGCGGCCGGCGGCGGCGAGCTGCTCGTCGGTCAGCCAGACCAGCCGGCTGTGGAAGTCGACCCGGTCGGTCAGCTCGGTCCTGGCCGCGGCGGTGAGCGGTGAGCGGGGGTCGCGCAGCGCGGCCGGCCAGTCGTGCCACTGGGGGCCGTGCACCTCGGCGAGCGCGCACCAGGTGGCGTGGTCCTCCAGCGCCCGGCCCTGTTCGGCGAGGAAGGCGCAGTAGGCGGCGTGACGCCCGGGCCCGAGGGGGACGCGGTGCAGGATCTCCAGCGCCTCCCGCTTGAGCTCCCAGACGGCGTCCCGGTCGATCAACGCCCCCTTGGCGAGCACCGACTCACGCAGCTCGGCCGCCTTGTCGCGCAGCTCCTCCAGACGCTGCCGGGCCGCCGGGTCCGCGTACACGTACTCGGGGACGTCCTCGACGCGCAGATGGACGGGGTCGGGGAAGCGCCGGGAGGAAGGGCGGTACGGGGACGGATCGGTGGGGGCGCCCGGCACTCCCGCGTGCAACGGATTCACCTGGACGAAGGACGCGCCGAGGGAGCGCCCGGACCAGGCGGCGAGCTCCGCGAGGTCGGCGAGATCGCCCATGCCCCAGGAGCGGGCGGTCAGGAGCGAGTAGAGCTGCACCAGGAAGCCGTGCGAACGCCCTTCCGGGACCGGCGCGCGGTCCGGGGCGACGACGAGGGTGACGGAGGCGGAGCGCCCGTCCGGCGCCTCGGCGTGCAACCGGTGCACACCCAGCGGCAGTTGCCGCCACGGCGCGGTGCCCGCGCCGTCACCGGGCCCGGCTCCTCGCGCGGTCCGGTCCTGGCCGGCCGGGGCGGCGGCACCCGGTGGAGAAGGGGTCGTCGCGGCCGTCCGGTCCCGTCCGGCCGGTGGACGGGCCGGGGCCGTGTCCGAGGGCGCGGGAGCCGTGTCCGGGGATGTGAGGGCCGTCCAGTCGAGTTCCTGGCCCGACTCCATGGTCAGACGGAGCCTGGTGCCGGCGGGAAGGCCGGTCAGGGCCGGCGGGATCGCCGGCCGTCCGCCGTCGGGGCCCCGCCATACGACCACCGTCGGCGGCAGCAGCCGCTCCGCGGCGGCCCGCTCGGCGCGCTCCAGCGCGGCGCGTACCGCCTCCGGCGTGGACGCGTCGATGTCCAGCGCGGCGAGAACGGCCACGACGGTGGCATCCGGGACTGCGGCGGTGACGCCCCTGGCGGGCGAGAACGCGGTGGCGACTCCGTGCAGCTCGGCAAGCCGGGCAAGGCCCATGCGGACTCCTTAGGCCCCTGGCGACTCCGCACCGCCTGCCGTTCCGTGGGCGGTCGGCTCACTCGTGAGGGGCGCGATGTCGGCGAGCGGGGGCTCGCTGGTGAGAGGGGCGGCGTGAGCGAGCGGCGGCTCGCTCGTGAGAGGGACGTCATAGGCGAGCGACGGCTCGCTGGTGAGCGGCACCTCGTGGTCGAGCGGGCAGGCGCTCGGTGCCGGTTTCGACGGGCCAGGAAGCTGTCCCGGAACCTGTTTGGACAGGGCGGAGAGCAGCAGGTGCGCGGATGCGGCCACGGTAATCACTCCAAGCAGACATGAGAGGTCACAGCAGCCCTACCCAGCGGGCGGAACCGCAGACGTACCCGATCGGCCGACGTGTTCCGTGTCACATTCCGCTCCCCGTCCGGCAGTTGTCTCCGATCATTCACCACATCCGGCAAAACGCCCACAACGGCCACGCGCATTGACACTCCGACGGTGGTGGTGGTGGGCTCGGGCCGACCGGAACGGCAGTGGCGCGACGAGGGGAGAGAGCCGTGCGGCTCGGGGCCAGGAGACGTACAGCGGCAGCCGTCGCCGTGGCCGTCATCGGCGGCCTGCTCGGCGGGGCGGGAGCGGCACACGGCGCGACCCTCCAGCCGCAGGAGCCCGGCTCCCCCGCAGGCGCCGCGCAGGACCCTCAGGGCTCCGCCGCGCCCCCGGCGGTGTGGCCGCGTCCGCAGTCGCTGCGCGCCCAGGGAGAGGCGGTACGGCTCGGCGACGAGGTGACCGTCGCCGCCGGACCCTCCGCCGACCCGTACGCGGCCGCGCTGCTGACGGAGCTGCTGCACGCCGCGGGCGTGCGGACCGTGCACACCGCGCTGCCGGGACGCGGCCCCGTGGTGCACCTCGGCGGCGGCGAGGCCGCGTCGGCGCTGCGCGCCCTGCGCGCGCCGGAGCGCGCCGACCTTCCCTCCGGCGGCTACCGGCTCGCCGTCGGCCGCGTCGCGGGCCGCGACACCGTCGCCCTCGACGGCGTCGGGGACGACGGCCTCTTCCACGGGGTGCAGACCCTGCGCCAGCTCATCGACCGGGGGACCGTCGCGGGCGTCGTCGTCCGCGACTGGCCCGGGACCGCCGTGCGCGGCACCACGGAGGGGTTCTACGGCCAGCCCTGGAACCGCGAACAGCGACTGTCGCAGCTCGACTTCATGGGCCGCACCAAGCAGAACCGCTATCTCTACGCCCCCGGCGACGACCCGTTCCGGCAGGCCCGCTGGCGCGACCCGTATCCGGCGGCCCAGCGGACCGAGTTCCGCGAACTGGCCGAACGGGCGCGCCGCAACCACGTCACCCTCGCCTGGGCCGTCGCGCCCGCGCAGTCGATGTGCCTGGCCGACGACGCGGACATGAAGGCGCTCACCCGGAAGATCGACGCCATGTGGGCGCTCGGTTTCCGCGCCTTCCAGCTGCAGTTCCAGGACGTCAGCTACAGCGAGTGGCACTGCTCCAAGGACGCGGAGACCTTCGGGTCCGGCCCTCGGGCGGCGGCGCGGGCGCACGCGCGGGTCGCGGGCGTGGTGGCACGCCATCTGGCGGAGCGGCACCCGGAGGCGGAGCCGCTGTCGGTGATGCCGACCGAGTTCTACCAGGAGGGCGCCACCGACTACCGGCGCGCGCTCGCCGAGCAGTTGGACGGCGGCGTCAGCGTGGCCTGGACCGGCGTCGGCGTGGTGCCGCGCACCATCACCGGCCGCGAACTGGCGGGCGCGCGGGACGCCTTCGAGCATCCGCTGGTCACCATGGACAACTATCCGGTCAACGACTACGCGCAGGACCGGATATTCCTCGGCCCGTACACCGGCCGGGAGCCCGCCGTGGCCACCGGTTCCGCCGCGCTGCTCGCCAACGCGATGGAGCAGGCCACGGCCTCCCGTATCCCGCTGTTCACCGCCGCCGACTACGCCTGGAACCCGAAGGGTTACCGGCCCGAGCCGTCCTGGCAGGCCGCGCTGGACGACCTGTCCGGCGGCGACGCGGACGTCCGGGAGGCGCTGCACGCCCTCGCGGGCAACGACGCGTCGTCGATCCTGAGCCCCGACGAGGAGTCGGCGTACCTGCGGCCGCTGCTGGACAGGTTCTGGCGCTCCCGTACCGCGTCCGACGCCAAGGAGCGGGACCGTGCCGCGGCCGCCCTGCGCGCCGCCTTCACGGTGATGCGCCAGGCGCCGGACCGGCTGGCGGACACCGCGGACGGCCGGCTGGCGGCGGAAGTACGGCCGTGGCTCGCCCAGTTGGCCCGTTACGGACGCTCCGGCGAGCTGGCGGTCGACATGCTCCAGGCGCAGAGCCGCGGCGACGGCGAGGCCGCGTGGCGCGCCTCGCTGGCCCTGGAGCCGCTGCGCGCCGAGGCCGCCGCCGGCCGGGCCACGGTCGGCAAGGGCGTGCTGGCGCCGTTCCTGGACCGGGCCGTGAAGGAGTCGCAGGCCTGGACGGGCGCCGCCCAGGCGGCGGCCGGCAGGCCCGGAGAGGACGTCGTACGCCTGGAGCGGCCCCGGCCGCTCACCGCCGTCACCGCGATGACCGCGCCCGTCAGCGGCTCCTCCCGGTCCGCCGAGTCGGCGGGCCGGCTGGAGGTGCACGTGCCGGGCGAGGGGTGGCGTTCGCTCGGACCGCTGTCGGCGGGCGGCTGGACGCAGGCCGACGCCGAGGGGCTGCGGGTGGACGCCGTACGCGTCACGGCGGGCGGCGACCCGCCGGCCGTGCGCTCCCTGGTGCCGTGGTTCGCGGACGAACCGGCGGCCGGGCTGGACCTGGTCCGCGAGACGACCGACGCCGAGATCGGCGGCAAGCCGCAGCCCGCCGGGGTCCGGCTGACCGCGCAGCGGCCCGGGGAGGTCCGCGGCGAGCTCACCGCGAAGGCGCCGGCGGGCATCAAGGTCACCCTCCCCGAGCGGACGACGGTGCCGCGGGGGCAGCGCACCACGGTGCCCGTCGAGGTCACCGTGCCCAAGGACACGCCCGCGGGCGAGTACCGGGTGCCGTTCACCTTCGCCGGCCAGGAGCGCACGCTGACCGTGCGCGCCGTCCCGCCGACCGCGGGCGGCGACCTGGCGCGGCAGGCGGGCGCGCGGGCGTCCTCGTCCGGCGACGAGACGCCCGACTTCCCGGCAGCCGCCGCGATCGACGGCGACGCCGGCAGCCGCTGGTCGTCCCCGACCGGCCCGAGCGCCTGGTGGCAGGTCGAACTCCCCCGCCCGGCCCGGGTCGGCCAGGTCCGACTCCACTGGCAGGAGGCGTACGCGACGCGCTACCGGGTCCAGGTCTCCGCCGACGGCAAGGTCTGGCGCACGGCGGCAACGGTCACGGACGGCAGGGGCGGCCGCGAGTCGGTCGGCATGGACGCGAAGGACACGCGGTTCATCCGGATACAGGGGGACGAGCGGGCGACGGAGTTCGGGTACTCGCTGTTCTCGGTCGAGGCGTACGGGGTGGCCCCACCGGCCTGACGTGCGGGGGCTCCGCGCGTCTATCGCCGGGGGCTGGGGTGCCGGTCCTGACGGGCTCGCCCGGTTTCTGGGCCCCGCGCGTCTGTCGTCGGCGAGGCTGGAACTTGCCGGTCACATCGGGGCTCCGCCCCGAACCCCGCGCCTCAAACGCCGGCGAGGTTGGGGGCGCCTGCCCTGGCCGGGCTCGCCCCGTTCCCGGTCCCCACGCCTCAATCGCCGGCGAGGCTGACGTTGCCCGTCCTGACGGACACGCCCGGCCACCGGCCGCCCGCCTCAGACGCCGGGGGCTTGGGCACCCGTCCTGACGGGGCCCCTGGGTCCAGACTCCGGCCGCTCAACACCGGCGGGGCTGGGTACCCGTCCTGGCCGGCTCCCCGGGCCGGCGCAGCCGGCTGTGCGGAGCGAAAGCCGGCCCGGCCGGCGGGCTGTTTGCCGCGCAGCGGCATTGTCAGCCCGGCCTGGGGCACCACCCACGGCCGCCAGGCCGTAGGGGGAGATTGAGGCCACCGCGCGGAGCGCGGACCGGACCCGGTCGCCCACCGACGCACCCCGGTTGGACTCCGCCGCCCGGCGGGCCCGTCACGCCGAGATGCCGTCGATGCGGGTGATCGCGTCGTCCGCCCCGTACGGCTGGAGGTACGGCAGCCACCGCGGGTCCCGGTGCCCCGTGCCGATGATGCGCCAGGCGAGCCCGCTCGGCGGGGCCGGCTGGTGGCGCAGGCGCCAGCCGAGTTCCCGCAGGTGACGGTCGGCCTTGACGTGGTTGCAGCGGCGGCACGCGGCGACCACGTTGTCCCAGGCGTGCTGCCCTCCGCGGCTGCGCGGGACTACGTGGTCGACGCTGGTTGCGATGCCACCGCAGTACATACAGCGCCCGCCGTCGCGGGCGAAGAGCGCTTTGCGGGTAAGAGGAACGGGCCCCCGATAGGGGACCCGCACGAAACGTTTGAGTCGCACGACGCTGGGCGCGGCGATGACGCGGGTCTCACTATGCAGGAAGGCGCCGGACTCCTCGAGGCAGAGAGCCTTGTTCTCCAGTACGAGGACGAGCGCGCGGCGGAGCGGTACGACGCCGAGGGGCTCGTACGACGCGTTGAGGACCAGGACGTGCGGCACGGTGGATGCCTCCTTGTACGCCGGCGGCGCGTGGCTCGCGCCGGGACGATCTGCCATCAGTTTCTACTCATCGCCGCTTTCTGCGCCACCACGTATGCGTAACGGGCTCGAGGTGTTTTCCGCCACAAGGGTGACGCGCCCCCTTGAAACCGGCGGTGGTGAGCCGCGTCTCTCGCGTCCGGAAGACGCCGGAGGAGCCCGGATGCCCGGTTAATGTTATTGGTCTGTCACCGCAAGCTGGAGGTTCCTTCCCGTGACCGCCTTCTGGTCCTCCTGGTCGTCCCGTCTGCTGGAGAACGACCCCTCGCCGAGCCCCGTCACCCTCGACGAGGCCGCGAAGCGCGCGGAGAGCGCGGCCGGCTGGGTGGAGGAGAACTGGTCCATCTGGCTGAACACCGGGCTGCGTATCGCGCTGATCCTCGTGGTGGCCCTGGTGCTGCGGATGCTGGTGCGCCGGGCGCTGACGAAGCTGATAGCACGGATGAACCGTTCCGCGCAGGCCGTGGAGGGCACGACGCTCGGGGGTCTGCTGGTCAACGCCGAGCGGCGGCGTCAGCGGTCCGAGGCCATCGGGTCGGTGCTGCGTTCGACCGCCTCGTTCCTGATCCTCGGCACCGCGGGTCTGATGATCCTCGGCGCGTTCGAGATCGATCTGGCGCCGCTGCTGGCCTCCGCGGGTGTGGCGGGTGTCGCGATCGGTTTCGGCGCGCGCAATCTCGTGACCGACTTCCTTTCCGGCGTGTTCATGATCATGGAGGACCAGTACGGCGTCGGGGACTCGATCGACGCCGGTGTCGCATCCGGAGAGGTGATCGAGGTGGGTCTGCGGGTCACCAAGCTGCGGGGCGAGAACGGCGCGATCTGGTACGTGCGCAACGGCGAGATCAAGCGGATCGGCAATCTGAGCCAGGGCTGGGCGACCGCGGCCGTCGACATCACGGTCCATCCCTCCGAGGACCTGGACCGCGTCAAGTCGGTCATCGCCGAGGTCGCGGACGGTCTGGCGAAGGACGAGCCGTGGAACGAGCAGATGTGGGGCCCGCTCGAGACGCTGGGCCTGACCGAGGTGCTGCTGGACTCCATGACGTTCCGGGTCTCCGCGAAGACGATGCCGGGCAAGGCGCTCGGCGTGGAGCGGGAGATCCGGTGGCGGATCAAGCGGGCGTTCGACGAGCGGGGCATCCGTATCGTCGGCGGGCTGCCGCAGCAGGCCGAGGAGTCCCCCGCCGACCCGACCGCCGGGATGGCGGCTCCGTCGGCCTTCGCGTCGGAGCGGTCGCCGCAGTCGATCGCCGCCTCGCCGATAACTCCGCCCGCCAACCTCACGAAGTGAGCCCGGGCCGGCACCGGCCCGCCCGGGCCGCCGCGGTCGGGTCGACCGGTCAGGACGGATGACACCACTCCCCTTGGGTAACGCTTTGGTTGCCCAGGGGGTGTTTGCCATTGACGGGCACCCGACCTGCGGCTTACTTTCGCCCCAGGGAAATAGGAAACTTTCCTAACAGTGCACGAGAGGCCGCTCAGAGAGGCAGGTGCAACCGTCGTGGCCGGAACCACGCCCGGTACCCCCCGCGTACTGCGCGCCATGAACGACCGTGCCGCGCTCGATCTCCTGCTGGAGCACGGCCCGCTCTCCCGGACCAGGATCGGCAAGCTGACCGGGCTGTCCAAGCCGACCGCCTCCCAGCTGCTGGCCCGGCTGGAGGCCGCCGGTCTCGTCGTCGCCACCGGCACCACCGAGGGGCGGCCCGGCCCCAGCGCCCAGCTCTACGCGATCAACGGCCGCGTGGCGCACGCCGCCGGCCTGGACGTCACCCCCGAGCGCATCCGGGCCGCCGTCGCCGACCTGGCAGGGGCGACCGTCGGAGAGTTCGAGCTGCCCACCCCGGGGCGCCGCGCCGACGGCGTCGTACGGCAGGTGACCGACGCGCTCGACGGGGCGGTCAAGGCAGCCGGTCTGACCCGCGCGGACGTGCACCGCCTCGTCATCGGCACGCCCGGCGCCTTCGACCCGTCCACCGGACGGCTGCGGTACGCCTCCCACCTGCCCGGCTGGCACTCCCCCACGCTCCTCGACGAGCTGGCGACCGCTCTGCCGATGCCCGTCGAGTACGAGAACGACGTCAATCTCGCCGCCGTCGCCGAGCAGCGTCTCGGCGCGGCGCACGGCCACGACGACTTCGTCCTGCTGTGGAACGAGGAAGGTCTCGGCGCCGCCGTCGTCATCGGCGGCAGGCTGCACCGCGGCTTCACCGGCGGCGCCGGCGAGGTCGGCTTCCTCCCCGTGCCCGGCACCCCGCTGGTGCGCCAGGTGACCAAGGCGAACAGCGGCGGCTTCCAGGAACTGGCGGGAGCCCAGGTACTCCCCCGGCTGGCCCGCGAGCTGGGTCTCGCCGCGGAGGACGTCGGCTGCGGCGCCCACCCCGAGGTCGCGATCGCGCTGGTGGCCAGGGCCGCGGAGAACGACTCCGGGGCGTACGGGCAGCTGCTCGACGCGTACGCGACAGGTCTCGCGACCGGTCTGGCCTCCATGGTGGCCGTGCTCGACCCGGAGCTGGTGGTGCTGTCCGGCGAGGCCATCGCCGCGGGCGGCGAGCCGCTGCGGGCGCGCGTCCAGGCGGAACTGACCGAGCTGGCCGCGTCCCGGCCGCGGCTCGTGCTCGGGTCCGTACGCCGGCAGCCGGTACTGCGCGGCGCGCTGGAAAGGGCCCTGGCCATCACCCGCGACGAGGTCTTCGACACCTCCCACTGATCCACCGACTCCCCGCGCCCCCACGCCCTCCCCCGCGTTCTGTTTCTCCCCTTCCCCCGACCCGTCCTTGTCACAGGGAGACATCGTCATGCCCAAGAACAGCCGG
This sequence comes from Streptomyces sp. NPDC002835, assembly GCF_053591995.1. Taxonomy (NCBI): domain Bacteria; kingdom Bacillati; phylum Actinomycetota; class Actinomycetes; order Kitasatosporales; family Streptomycetaceae; genus Streptomyces; species Streptomyces sp. NPDC002835. Next base: position 289,230 of record NZ_JBSFUW010000001.1, read on the forward strand.
ACCACGGGTGTCGCGCTGGCCGCGACCGCCGCGATATCGCTTCTCGCCACGGCCTGCACGGGATCCACCGACAGCGGTGCCACCGACGATCCGAACGCGCGGACCACGCTCACCTTCTGGCACGGCTGGTCCGCGCCCAGCGAGGTCGAGGCGATCGAGGCGAACATCAGGTCGTTCGAGAAGAAGCACCCGAACATCAAGGTCAAGATCGTCAAGGGCATCACGGACGACAAGCTCAACCAGTCGCTGCGGGCGGGCGGTTCGAACGCGCCGGACGTCGTCTCCTCCTTCGCCACCGACAACCTGGGCCGGTTCTGCACCACGGGCGCGCTCGCCGACCTGAAGCCGTTCCTGGCGAAGTCGGGGATCGACCCGGCGAAGACCTTCCTGCCGCAGATGGCCAAGTACACCGAGCACGAGGGCGACCGGTGCGCGGTGCCGCTGCTGGGTGACGCGTACGGCCTCTACTACAACAAGAAGGCGTTCAAGGAGGCCGGGATCACCGCGCCGCCGAAGACGCTCTCCGAGTTCGACGAGGTCGCCGAGAAGCTCACCAGGACCAAGGGCGCCGGCTACGAGCAGCTCGGATTCATGCCCAACTTCCAGGGCTACGAGACGACGTTCGAGCACTACGCGTCGCAGTTCGGCGTCCAGTACTTCGACGCGCAGGGCAAGTCGAACCTGTCGAAGGACCCGGCCGCGAAGGCCCTGTTCACCTGGCAGAAGAACCTGGCCGACAAGCTCGGCGGGTTCCAGAAGCTGGAGAAGTTCCGCACCGGCCTGGGTGACGAGTGGGGCCCCAAGCACCCCTTCCACACCGGCCAGGTCGCCATGCAGCTCGACGGCGAGTGGCGCGGCAAGATGGCCAGGGACGCCGGTCTGGACTTCGAGATCGGCGCGGCGCCCTTCCCCGTCCCCGACGAGCAGGCCGCCGACTACGGCAAGGGCTATCTGTCCGGCACGATCCTCGGCATCGCCCAGGTCAGCAAGAAGCAGAACGCGGCCTGGGAGCTGGTGAAGTACCTCTCCACCGACACCGACGCGGTCGTCTCCTTCGCCAACGCCATCCACAACGTGCCCTCCACCGTGGCGGCGCTGGAGTCGCCGAAGCTGAACGACGACCCGCTGTACCGCACGTTCGTGGACATCGCCCAGCACCCGGAGAGCGCCCACGCCCCGTCCTCCGTCAACGGCGGCGCGTTCCTGCTGACCGCGCAGGACCTCGGGGTGCGCTACGAGGCCGGCCGGGAGAAGGACCTCGACGCCGGCCTGCGGAAGACCGACGCCCAGGTCGACAAGGACAACGAGCAGGCCCGCTGATGTCAGCCACCGCCGTCCACCCGGCCGTCCGCGCGCTGCGGTCCAAGCGCCGCAGGTCCGCGCTGCGGACGCTCGGGTTCCTCTCTCCCTGGCTGATCGGCTTCACGGTCTTCTTCGCCTACCCGCTGGTCTCGACCGTCTACTTCTCCTTCATGAAGTACGACGGGTTCGCCCAGCCGACGTGGGTGGGCCTCAAGAACTGGTCGTACGTCTTCAACGACTACCCGCATCTCTGGCCGGCGCTGCGCAACACCCTGTGGCTGGTCGCCGTCATGGTGTCGCTGCGGGTCCTGTTCGGCATCGGCATCGGGCTGCTGATCACGAAGATCAAGACAGGGCCGGGGATTTTCAGGACCTTGTTCTACCTGCCGTACCTGGCCCCGCCGGTCGCCGCCACCATGGCGTTCGTCTTCCTGCTCAACCCCGGTACGGGACCGGCGAACACGATCCTGGAGGGGATGGGGCTGCCGGCCCCCGGCTGGTTCAACGACCCGGCCTGGTCCAAGCCGTCCCTGACGATCCTGGCCCTGTGGGGCATCGGCGATCTGATGGTGATCTTCATGGCGGCGCTGCTGGACGTGCCGAAGGAGCAGTACGAGGCGGCGGAGCTGGACGGCGCCAGGGCCTGGCACCGGTTCCGCTACATCACGCTGCCGAACATCTCGCCGATCGTGCTCTTCGCCGTGGTCACCGGAGTGATCGCGACGATGCAGTACTACACGGAACCACTGGTGGCGGCGAAGGTGGCGAGCGGGGTGATCGGCGGCTCCGGGCAGCAGTTCGAGCCCGGGTACCCGGACAAGACGACGCTCACCGTCCCGCAGACCGTCTACAACCTCGGCTTCCAGCGCTTCGACACCGGCGCCGCCTGTGTGGTGGCCCTGGTGCTGTTCGTCCTGGCCATGGCGTTCACGGCTTTCCTGATGCGCCGGCGTTCCGGCTTCATGTCGGCGGAGGACTGACCGATGACCACCATGACACCGAGCCCCGCCCGCACCTCCGTTCCCGCAGCGACCTCCCCCGGCCGCGGGAGCACCGCTGCCCGGCGGGCCGCGCGGCGGCGTGCCGCCCTGGAGTGGATCGCGGTCCACTCGCTGGCGATCGCCGCCGCCCTGTTCTTCCTGTTGCCGTTCGTCTTCGTGTTCCTGACCGCGGTGATGAGCGACGACCAGGCCCTGACCCGGGATCTGTGGCCGCGCACCTGGGAGTGGGAAAACTTCGCCACCGTGTGGAACACCCCGGGGTTCCTCGTCTGGTGGCGCAACACGCTGCTCTACGCGGGGCTCGGCACCGTACTCGCCGTCGGCTCCAGCATCCCCGTGGCGTACGCGCTGGCCAAGTTCCGCTTCCGCGGCCGGAATCTGGCGATGATGCTCGTCATCGCGACGATGATGCTGCCGCCGCAGGTCGTCATCGTGCCGATGTACCTCTTCTGGGCGAAGCAGCTGGACCTCGCGGGCACGCTCTGGCCGCTGATCATCCCGTTCGCCTTCGGCAACGCGTTCACGATCTTCCTGCTGCGCCAGTTCCTGCTGACGATCCCCAAGGAGTACACGGAGGCGGCCAGGATCGACGGCTGCGGCGAGTTCCGCACGATGGTGCGGATCGTGCTGCCGATGGCCAGGCCGGCCATCGCGGCCGTGGCCCTCTTCCACTTCTTCTACTGCTGGAACGACTACTTCGGTCCGCAGATCTACGCCTCGGAGAATCCGGCCGCCTGGACCCTGAGCTACGGCCTGGAGTCCTTCAAGGGAGCCCATCAGACCGACTGGAACCTGACCATGGCCGCCACGGTGATGATCATGGCGCCGGTGATCGTGGTCTTCTTCTTCGCGCAAAAAGCCTTCATCGAAGGCGTCACCCTGACCGGAGTGAAGGGCTAGAAAGGCCAGTTCATGAAGCTCGCTGTCGTAGGGGGCGGTTCCACGTACACCCCCGAACTCATCGACGGTTTCGCGCGGATGCGCGACACCCTGCCGATCGAGGAACTCGTCCTCGTCGACCCCGCGGCCGACCGGCTCGAACTGGTCGGCGGCCTCGCCCGGCGGATCTTCGCCAGACAGAGCCACCCAGGAAAGATCGTCACCACTTCGGACGTCGACGCCGGCGTCGCGGGCGCCGACGCCGTCCTGCTGCAACTGCGTGTGGGCGGGCAGGCCGCCCGTCAGCAGGACGAGACCTGGCCGCTGGAGTGCGGCTGCGTCGGCCAGGAGACCACCGGCGCGGGCGGTCTCGCCAAGGCGCTGCGGACCGTGCCGGTCGTTCTCGACATCGCGGAGCGGGTACGCCGCGCCAACCCCGACGCCTGGATCATCGACTTCACCAACCCGGTGGGCATCGTCACCCGTGCGCTGCTGCGGGCGGGGCACCGGGCCGTCGGGCTGTGCAACGTCGCCATCGGCTTCCAGCGGAAGTTCGCCGCGCTGCTGGAGGTGGCGCCGGCCGAGGTCCATCTCGACCACGTCGGGCTCAACCACCTCACCTGGGAGACCGCCGTCCGGCACGGCGGCCCGGAGGGCGAGGACGTCCTGCCGCGGCTGCTCGCCGACCACGGTGACGCCGTCGCGGGCGATCTGCGGATGCCGCGGGAGCTGATCGAGCGCCTCGGCGTCGTCCCCTCGTACTACCTGCGCTACTTCTACGGCCACGACGAGGTCGTGCGGGAGCTGCGGACCAAGCCGTCACGGGCCGCCGAGGTCGCGGAGATGGAGCGCCGGCTCCTGGAGATGTACGGCGACCCGCAGCTCGACGAGAAGCCGGCGCTGCTCGCCCGGCGGGGTGGCGCCTTCTACTCGGAGGCGGCCGTGGACCTCGCCGCGTCACTGCTCAGCGGTGCGGGCTCCCCGTACCAGGTGGTCAACACGTACAACAACGGCACGCTCGACTTCCTGCCGGACGACGCCGTCATCGAGGTGCAGGCGGCCGTGGGGACGAAGGGCGCGACCCCGCTGCCGGTGGGCGGCCTCGACCCGCTGTACGCCGGGCTGATCGCGAACGTGACCGCCTACGAGGACCTGGCGCTGGAGGCAGCACTGCGCGGTGGGCGCGAGCGGGTCTTCAAGGCGCTGCTGGCGCATCCCCTGGTCGGGCAGTACGAGTACGCCGAGAAGCTGACCGACCGCCTGATCGAGCACAACCGGGAGCACCTCCCGTGGGTATGACCGACTCCTCCGGGGGGAACCGGGAGAGGACCGCGGCGGCCGTCCTCGCCGTCGACGCGGGGAACAGCAAGACCGACGTGGCCTTCGTCGGCGCCGACGGCTCCGTGCTGGCCTCGGCCCGGGGACCGGGCTTCCAGCCGTCGAAGGCCGGTGTCACGGCGGCGCTCGACGCCCTCGCGGCCACGGTCGGCAAGGCCAGGGCCAAGGGCGGGATCACCGGCGCGGTGGAGCATGTCTCCGCGTGTCTCGCCAACGCCGACCTGCCGGTGGAGGAGCGGCAGTTGACCGACGCCCTGCGCGAGCGGGGCTGGGGGCGCACCACCCAGGTCTACAACGACACGTTCGCGATCCTGCGGGCCGGGGTGGACGAGCCGCGGGGCGTGGCCGTCGTGTGCGGCGCGGGCATCAACTGCGTCGGCACTCTGCCCGACGGCCGCACCGCCCGCTTCCCCGCGCTGGGGAAGATCTCCGGGGACTGGGGCGGCGGCGGGGGCCTCGCGGACGAGGCCCTGTGGCACGCGGCGCGGGCCGAGGACGGGCGCGGGCAGCCGACGGCACTGGCCACGGCCCTGCCCGCGCACTTCGGGGTGGACTCGGTGTACGCGCTGATCGAGGCCCTGCATCTGGGCCGTATCCCCGCTGGACGCAGGCACGAAATGGCTCCCGTGCTCTTCGCGGCGAGCGCGGACGGCGATCCGGTGGCCCGGTCGCTGGTCCACCGGCAGGCGGAGGAGGTCGTGGCGATGGCGACCGTCGCCCTGGAGCGGCTCGGACTCCTCGACGAGGAGACGCCGGTGCTGCTCGGCGGCAGCGTGCTGGCCGCCCGCCACCCCGAACTGGACGGGCGCATCCGCGAACTCCTCGCGGTCCGGGCGCCGAAGGCGGTCGCCGAGGTGGTGACGGCAGCGCCGGTGCTGGGGGCAGCGCTGCTGGGACTGGACCGCGTCGGGGCGCCGCCCGAGGCGCGGGCGGCGCTGCGTGAGCACTACGCGTAAGGGATACGTCTCGGGGACACGACGCCGCCTGCGCCCTCCGGGGCAACGGGCGGCGTCGTGCCGTCACGGCTCTCTCCTCACACCGGTGTCCCGCGAGGGAACCGATCAAGGCCGGGAAACGTATTCATGGTGGGGACACTGTGGGGAATGTGCGAAGAGGGCGGCGGCCTGGCGCCCGCGCCAGTAGCAAGATCGCGTCCATTGTGGTGTGAGAGAGTCCCCTGCGGCCATACTTCTGGCCGGGAGCAGTCCCAGGACCCGCCGGGGGGCGGGCCGACGTCAGCGACCAAGGGGGAGGTCACGTGACACACCCGCCGATTGTGCGCACAGCGCCTCAGCCGGCTCCGCACCCTGCGCCGCCCGCGCAGCCGCCGGCCCAGCCGCCCCTGGCACGTGGCGCCTGGGACGAGGGCCGACGCAGGCTGCGTGCCGCGGCGACGACGGAGCCGGGGCGGCTGCAGATCATCGGCGCCGTTCTCGCGGTGCTGGTGGTGGCGTTCGGTGCGGTGACGGCGTTCGAGATCTCCGCCCGGGCGGACGCCGCGGACGACGTGGTGAGCCGCAGTCAGCCGCTGAGCGCCGACGCCGCCTCGATCTACCGCTCGCTGGCCGACGCGGACACGGCGGCCTCCAGCGGCTTCCTGGCCGGCATCGAGGAGCCGCCCGAGGTGGCGAAGAGGTACGACGACGACATCGCACTGGCGTCCCGGCTGCTCGTCAAGGCGGCGACGAACACCGACAGTTCGAGTGAATCGGGACAGCAGATCGCCCTGCTGAACGAGGCCCTGCCGCGCTACACGGGTCTGATAGAGAGCGCCCGCGCCAACAACCGGCTCGGCCGGCCACTGGGTGGCGCCTATCTCCGCTTCGCCAACGACCGGATGTCCAGGGAGCTGCTGCCCGCCGCCCAGAAGCTGTACGACGCGGAGACCGCGAGGCTCGAGCAGGACGACGAGGACGCCCGGTTCTGGCCCGTCCTCTCCCTGGCGGGCGGCGTGGTGGCGATCGGGGTCCTGGTGTGGGCGCAGCGGCGCAACTACCGCAGCACCAACCGCGTGTTCAACCACGGCCTGGTCGCGGCGACCGCGGGGTCCACGGTCCTGCTGCTCTGGCTCGCGGTGGGGCACACCGTCGCCCGCGCCCAGCTCAACGACGCCGACCTGCACGGACAGCAGTCCCTCAAGGTGCTCGGCGACGCCCGGATCAACTCGCTCAAGGCCCGGGCCAACGAGAACCTGACCGTGGTGGCGCGCGGCGCGGTGCTCACCAACGACGGCAAGAGCGACAAGTACGAGACGGACTACGCCACGGGAATGAAACAGCTCGGCGAGCAGCTGCACCGGGCGGAACTGCTCGCCGACGACGAGGACGGCCGTGCGCCCGTCAGGGCCGCGATGTCGGCCGTGTCGGAGTGGCAGGAGCGTCACAAGGACGTCACCAGGACCGACCGGGCCGGTGACTACGACGGTGTGCTCCGCAAGGTCATCGGCGCGGAGGGCTCCACCGGCGAGTCCTTCGACAAGGTCGACGCCGCGCTGAAGAAGGCGCTGGCGCACGAGCAGCGCGAGTTCACCGAGGCGGCGAAGGACGGCCGCGGGGCACTGACCGGGCTGCCGGCCGGGGCCGTCGCCCTGGGTGTGCTCGGCGCGGCGGGTGCCGTGCTGGGAATCAGCCGCAGGCTTTCGGAGTACCGGTGAGAGGGGGAGCGATGTCGGACACGAAGGCACGTCCGGGCGGCCGGCGCGGCCCGCGCGCTCCGCGCCGGCTGCGCGGCTGGGGCGGCGTCGCCTCCATGGCCGCCGCCTGCACGCTGACCGCTGCCGTGACCCTGCTGCCGCTGTCCCGCGGCGGCGCGGGCGCCCTGACGGAGGGCACCGGCCCGGCCGTCACCTCCCCCGTGTCCGCCAAGGCGGACAGCTGCGAGGACCCCGAGGCGTCCCTCACCCCGTCGAGCGCCGACGGGCCCACCATCGACGCGATCAAGAAGCGGGGCAAGCTGATCGTCGGCGTCGACCAGAACAGCTACCGCTGGGGCTACCGCGACCCGGTCACCAAGAGCCTCGAGGGCTTCGACATCGATCTCGCCCGCGCCATCGCGGACGAGATCGTCGGCAGCCCGGACGCCGTCATCTTCCGCGCCATACCCACCAACCAGCGCATCCCGGCCCTCGAGAACGGCACGGTGGACATCGTGGTGCGCACGATGACGATCAGCTGCAGCCGTATCGAGCAGGTCGCCTTCTCCACCGCCTACTTCCATGCGGGTCAGCAGGTGCTGGCGCCCAAGAGCTCGAAGATCACCGGGTACGACGCGTCGCTCACGGGCAAGCGGGTCTGCTCGGCGGAGGGCTCGACCGCGTACGAGGCGCTGGAGAAGAACAGCTTCGGCGCGACGTTCAAGGACAAGCACGACGGCCTGCCCGAGGACGAGGACCTGTACACGGTGCCCAACCAGCTCGACTGCCTGGTCAGGCTCCAGCAGGGCCTCGTCGACGCGATCGTCACCGACAACGCCCTGGCGGCCGGCCAGGCGGCGCAGGACCCGGCGGTGGAGCTCAAGGGCGAGAAGCCCTTCACCACCGAGTACTACGGCGTGGCCACGAGGCTCGGCAACGACGACCTGGTGCGCCGGATCAACAAGGTCCTGGTCGACTACCGCAAGAGCGCCTGGAAGAAGGCGTACAACGACTGGCTCGCGGCCGATCTGCCGGGCATGGCGGAGCCGCCGCAGCCCAAGTACCGGGCGGACTAGGCGGACAGGTTCAACGCGCCGGACAGGTTTCCACGGCGAGCAGGTTTTCAGCACGACTCGGGCGACGAGAAGAACGGAGAGGTGATCGATGGGCGTCGCGGGACCCTTCCCCGGCTCGGCGGGGAGTCCGCACGGGCCGGTGATGGACCGGGACGAGGTGGACCGTGCGCTGGCACGGCTCGGCGCCGAGCACGAGGCGGTGGAGACGTCGCTGCTGGCCCTCCAGGACCACGCGGGCCGCAGGCTGCTCGAAGGTGCCGAGCTGACCGGTGTGACCAAGGACCGCTGGGCCACCGCGGACCAGCAGATCACCCTGCTCTGGTTCTACTTCGACGCCTACACGGCCGCGTTGAACGACATCCGTGAGCTCCGTGCCCGCAGGCGCTGGTCCAGCCGTGAGGACCTGGCCGAGCTGACGGAGCGGCTGCGCGGCCGCAGTGTCACCGTGGCGAGCCCGCCCGGCCACCTGGGACCGCAGCTCGCCGGACCGGCCAAGCTGGCGGAGGAGTTCACCCTCGAGGAACTCGTCAGCCGGATGAACGAGCTCTACGCGTCGTCCCTGGACATGGTGGTGGCCGCCGACGCGGTGTGGTCGGCGCTGCCCGCCCGTATCGACCTGCTCTCCGCCGAACTGCGGCGCACCCGCTCGCTCGCGCACTCCGTCGGCGTACGGCCCGGGGAGCACCCCTCCGGCGACGAACTGGAGTCCATCACCCACGAGCTGGCCACCCTGCGGGAGCAGGTGGTGTCCGACCCGCTCGCCTTCTGGCGGCCGGGACCCGGTAGCGCCGCGCCCGGCGGCGGCCGGCCGGACACCGACCGCTACGACCGGGCGGCGCGTGCCCTTGAGGACGTGCGCCGCGAGATCGAGGCGGTGCTCCAGGTCCGGCAGGACTCGGAGGAGCGGCTGATGCGGCTGCGCGACCTGCTCTCCCGCGCCGACCGGACGCTGACGGAGGCCCGTGCGGCCCGCGGAGAGGTCCTCGCCAAGATCGCCGCGTCGGAGGTGCCCGCCGTCAGCGGCCCGCCGACCGCACTGCAGGAGCGTCTCGCCACGGCCGCCGAGTACCGCAGGCACGCGAAGTGGCACCGGCTCTCGCCGCTGCTCGAGTCCCTGGAGCAGGAGGCGGAGGACGAACTGTGCCGCGCACGGGAGTCGTTGACGGCCGTCACCGCGCCCCTCGCGGTCCGCGCCGAGCTGCGCGGCCGGCTGGACGCCTACAAGGCCAAGGTCGCACGCCACGGCATGGCGGAGGACTCCCTGCTGATCGAGCGGTACGACGCGGCGCGCCGGATGCTGTGGAGCGCGCCGTGCGATCTGCGCGCCGCGGAGCAGGCCGTGCTGCGGTACCAGCACGCGGCGGCGGAAGTCCTGGTGCCGAGGCAGGCCGCGCCGGAGTCGGGGCCCACCGACCGCGGAGAGGATTCATGAGCGAGATCAGAAACTGCCAGCGCCCCGGCTGCGACGGCGCGTACGAGGACATGGGCGGCGGCGAGCTGTACTGCGGCACCTGCGGCCTCGCCCCGGTGGTGTCCCCCACCGGCATGGTCTCGTCACCGCCCACCGGCATCGCCGCGGGCGGCCGGGACTCGTCGTCGGCGCGCAGCAGTTCGCGCTCCTCACGGGCGTCCGCGCGTTCGTCCTCGTCACGCCGGTCGGTGTCGGGGCGGCTGTCGCGTTCGCTGTCCGGCGGCAGCACCGCCGCCCGGTCGGTGTCGGTCCGCAGCTCCGGCTCGTCGACGGGGTCGTCGGCGCGCAACCGGCTGGGCGCCGGGCTGGTGACCGTGCCGGACGTGCCGCGGCCCGACCCGCGGTCCGCCGTCATGGCGAACCCGGAGGTGCCCGAGCGCAAGCGGTTCTGCTCACGCTCGGACTGCGGCGCGCCGGTGGGCCGGGCGCGCGGCGACCGGCCCGGACGTACGGAGGGTTTCTGCACCAAGTGCGGCCACCCCTACTCGTTCGTGCCCAAGCTGGGCGGCGGCGACATCGTGCACGGCCAGTACGAGGTCGTGGGCTGTCTGGCCCACGGCGGTCTGGGCTGGGTGTATCTGGCCGTGGACCGGGCGGTATCCGACCGGTGGGTGGTGCTGAAGGGCCTGCTGGACACGGGCGACCAGGACGCGATGGCGGCCGCGATCTCCGAACGGCGTTTCCTCGCCGAGATCGAGCACTCCAACATCGTCCGGATCTACAACTTCGTCGAGCATCTCGACCAGCGCACCGGCTCCCTCGACGGGTACATCGTCATGGAGTACGTGGGCGGTAAGTCGCTCAAGGAGCTCGCCAACGAGCGGCGCGGCCCGGACGGGCGCCGCGACCCGCTCCCGGTCGAGCAGGCCTGCGCGTACGGCATCGAGGCGCTGGAGGCGCTCGGCCATCTGCACAGCAGAAACCTTCTGTACTGCGACTTCAAGGTCGACAACGCCATCCAGCAGCAGGACCAGCTCAAGCTGATCGACATGGGCGCGGTCCGCAGGATGGACGACGAGGAGTCCGCCATCTACGGCACGGTGGGCTACCAGGCCCCCGAGGTCGCGGACGTCGGCCCCTCGGTGGCCTCCGACCTCTACACGGTGGCGCGCACGCTCGCCGTGCTGACGTTCGACTTCCAGGGCTACACGAACGTGTTCGTCGACTGCCTGCCGGACCCCGAGAACATCGAGGTCCTGCGGACGTACGAGTCGTTCTACCGCTTCCTGGTGCGCGCGACCGACCCTGATCCGGCACGGCGGTTCGCCTCGGCGCAGGAGATGAGCGAGCAGCTGACGGGCGTGCTCAGGGAGGTCGTCGCCATGCAGACGGGCCGCCCGCGCCCGGCCGTGTCGACGCTGTTCGGCCCGGAGTTGCGGGTGACGGACACGGGCCTGTTCGCCGAGCACGCGGGGGACGTCTCCCGGCTCGGCGCCCGGACCGCCACGGGACGCGGTGGACGCCGCGCCCCGGCCGCGGCCGCCCCGCAGACCCCGGCCCCGCCGGCCCCTCCCGCGTCGCCGGCCGCCGGTGCGTACGGGGCGGTGCCCGCGCCCCGTACGGCCGGCGCCCTCGCGCCGGACGCGCCGTCGGCGGGCCCGGCCCCCGCCCCGTACCTCGCCGTACTCGACACACGGGCCCACGCGCTGGCGCTGCCCCTGCCCAGGGTCGACCCGAGCGACCCCCACGCGGGCTTCCTGGCCGGGCTGATGGCCGCGGCGCCCGCCGAGCTGATCGCGGCACTGCACACGGTGGCCACGAGCTCCCCCGAGACCCGGCTGCGCGAACTGCGTGCCCGGCTGGAGGCGGGCGACCTGCTGTCCGCGACGACCGCGCTCGCCACCATGGAGACGCAGCAGCCCGACGACTGGCGGGTGGTCTGGTACCGGGGCGTCACCTCGCTGGTGACCGGCGACCACGCGGCCGCGGCCGTGTCCTTCGACGCGGTCTACGACGCGTTTCCCGGCGAGCCCGCGCCGAAGCTGGCCCTCGGGCTGTGCGCGGAGGTGCTCGGCCAGCTGGACAACGCGGCGGACTACTACCGCCTGGTGTGGACGACCGACCCGAGCCATGTGAGCGCGGCGTTCGGCCTCGCCCGGGTCCAGCTCGCGGCGGGCGACCGCACCGGAGCCGTACGGACCCTGGAGTCGGTGCCGGAGGCCTCGATCCACTACACGGCGGCGCGAGTGGCGGCCGTACGGGCGAGGTTGCGGCGACGCGCCGTGCACGAGCCGCTGCTGGCGGACCTGTCGGCGGCTGCCGCGCAGGTCGCCGCCCTCGAGCAGCTCGGTCTCGACGCGGTGCGGCGCGAGCAGTTGTCCACAGAGGTACTCGGCACCGCGCTGGACTGGGTACTCTCCGGAAGTCCCGGAAGCGGGCCGTCCGTTCCGCACGCACCGAGCGCACTGCTCGGGAGCGCGCTGGACGAACGCGGTCTGCGCTTCGGGCTGGAACGCTCCTTCCGGGTGCTCGCCCGGCTCGCCCAGCGCGGCGAGGAGCGCATAGAGCTGGTGGAGCGGGCCAACCGCTACCGCCCCCGGACGTGGGTGTGATTGATGGCGCAACAGCACCAGCCGGCCGTCGGGTCGACCTGCCCCGGCTGCGACGAACCTCTGGAGCCCGGTGACCGGTTCTGCGGGGCGTGCGGATACGACCTGTCGGCCGTGCCCACCGCGGCGCAGGACCGCCCGACCGTGGCCATCGGCACGCCGGTCGACTGGCCGGCGGCGACCGGCACCGACACGACGGGCACGCCTACGCCGACGCAGCGTGCCGCCGACGTTCCCGGCACCGACTCCGACGGCGGAGACCTGCCTCCGACGACCGGGCCCGCCACGGCCGGCCCGACCGGCCATGTCGGCCCAGCCGGGCACACCGGTCCCGCCGGGGGCGCCGGTCCCGCCGGTCCCGCCGGTCCCGCCGGTCCTGCGGCTCCCGGCGGGGGCGCCGAGCCGAGGCCGGGGCACGTTCCGGCCGCGCGCCCGGCGGGCCACGGCGAGCACGGGCGGGCCGGTGAGGGCGTGACCGTCGGCACCGGCCCCGCCGCCGTCCCCGACGGTCCCGGCGCGGGCCACCCGCCCGCCCCGGTCGTGCGGTTCGACAACCCGCCCTCCGGAGACTTCGAGCTCGCCGCGCCGACCCCCGCGGCCTCCCCCGCTCCCTCCTCCGTCTCCACTCCCGCCCCCTCCCCCGGCGCCGATCCGCGCGCGGCGGCCGTGACGACCGGGCCCGCCGCCGCTCCGCCCGGCAGCAAGGTCTGTGTGGCCTGCCGGGCCGGCCGTGTCGACACGGACGGCTACTGCGAGAACTGCGGCCACGCCCAGCCCCGCGAACGCGACCACATGGAGGCGGAGATCGGCCCCGTCGCCGCGGTCAGCGACCGGGGGCTGCGGCACCACCGCAACGAGGACTCGTTCGCCGTCTCGTCCACCGCCCTGCCGGACGGCTCCCCGGCCGTCGTCGCCGTGGTCTGCGACGGCGTGTCCTCGGCGACCCGCCCCGACGAGGCGTCGGCCGCCGCGGCGACCGCGGCCAACGAGCGGCTGCTGGAGGCGCTGCCCCGCGGCACGCACCCGCAGCAGGCCATGCACGAGGCGATCGTGGCGGCGGCGGAGGCGGTCAACGCCCTGGCACAGGAGCCGGAGCCCGGCCCCGGCGACGATCCGCACCGGCACCAGAACGCGCCCGCCTGCACCATCGTCGGCGCGGTGGCGGCCGGGGATCTGCTGATCGTCGGCTGGGTCGGCGACAGCCGCGCCTACTGGGTCCCCGACGACCGCTCCGCGCCGCCCGCCCGGCTGACCGAGGACGACTCGTGGGCCGCGCAGATGGTGGCGGCCGGCCTGATGAACGAGGCGGAGGCGTACGCGGACGAGCGGGCCCACGCGATCACGGGCTGGCTCGGCGCCGACGCGTACGAACTGGAGCCGCACACGGCCGCGTTCAAGCCGGACCGTTCCGGCGTGGTCGTGGTCTGCACGGACGGGCTGTGGAACTACGCGGAGGCGGCGGAGGAGATGGCCCGGGCCATCCCCGCGGACGCGTCCGAACGGCCCCTGCACAGCGCCCAGATGCTGGTCGGCCATGCCCTCGACGGCGGCGGCCACGACAACGTAACAGTGGCGGTGCTGCCGTTCGCCGTACCGCGGCAAGGGGCAGGATCGGCCTACGACACGGCTTGACCCGTCCGACGGGCCGGCCCCGGCACTCCGGTCGGGGCCCCGGCCTCTCGTCCGGCCGCCCGCCGCGACCGCTCTCGTCCGCCGCCCGCGAACCTGCCCACCATGTCAACCCGCCCGCGCAGTCGCTGCCCGCTGCCCGGGCGGAGTCACAAGGAGCCGATCGGATGGCCGTTTTCTCCAAGTCCCAGGTGCCGCAGTTCTCGGTCGAGGTGTACCAGAACGAATACCTCCCTGAGGGCGGCCGCGAGGTCAACGCGATCGTCACGGTCACCTCCACCGGCGGCGGTACTCCGCTGCGGGACGCGCCGGCACCGCCGGCCGGCGGGTCGGACCGGGGGCCGTCCGCCGGCGTGGTGATCATGGTGGACTGCTCGGGGTCGATGGACTACCCGCCGGAGAAACTGCGCAACGCGCGGGATGCGACGGCCGCGGCGGTGGACACCCTGCGGGACGGTGTCGCGTTCGCGGTGGTCGCCGGCACCCACAAGGCGCTCGAGGTGTATCCGGGCGGCGGGCGGCTCGCCGTCGCGGACGCGGCCACCCGGGCCCAGGCCAAGGACGCGCTGCGGAGGCTCACGGCCGGCGGCGGCACCGCGATCGGCACCTGGCTGCGCCTGGCCGACCGGCTGCTGTCCTCCGCCGACCCGGCGATCCGGCACGGCATCCTGCTCACCGACGGGCGCAACGAGCACGAGTCGCCCCAGGATCTGCGCGCCGCTCTCGACGCGTGCGCGGGCCGTTTCACCTGTGACGCCCGCGGGGTCGGCACCGACTGGGAGGTGAAAGAAGTCACAGGCATCGCCTCCGCGCTGCTCGGCACGGCGGACATCGTCGCCGATCCGGGCGGCCTGTCCGCGGACTTCACGCGGATGATGGAGGACGCGATGGGCAAGGAGGTCGCGGATGTCGCGCTGCGGCTGTGGACTCCGGTCGGCGTCGAGATCGCCTTCGTCAAGCAGGTCGCGCCGACGGTCGAGGACCTCACCGGGCGGCGTACGGAGGCGGGCCCGCGCGCAGGCGATTATCCGACCGGCTCCTGGGGCGACGAGTCCCGGGACTACCACATATGTGTGCACGTGCCGCAGGCCGGAATCGGTCAGGAGATGCTGGCGGCCCGGGCCTCGCTGATCATTCCGGCCGCGGACGGCGGCACTCCACAAGTCCTGTCGCACGGGCTCGTACGGGCGGTGTGGACGAACGACGCGGTCGCCTCCACAGCGATCAATCCGCAGGTCGCGCACTACACCGGCCAGGCGGAGCTGGCACAGGTGATCCAGCAGGGCCTCGACGCCCGGAAGTCCGGTGATTTCGGCGGGGCGACCGCGAAACTGGGCCGCGCGGTGCAGCTGGCGGCACGTTCCGGGAACGAGGACACTGCGAAACTGCTTTCGAAGGTGGTGGACGTCGTCGATGTGGCGACGGGTACTGTGCGACTGAAGGCGAAGGTCGCGGACGCGGACGAGATGACTCTCGAGACCCGCTCCACCAAAACCGTTCGCGTCAAGAAGTAACCACGCACGGACACGAAGTGATCGGCCCTCGGGCCGGATGAGGAGAGGGGGAAGCGCCGACATGCCGACCTGCCCGAACGGACACCAGTCGGGTTCCGACGACTGGTGCGAGGTCTGCGGCCACCGCATGGCTCCTCCCGGCGCTCCCTCGGGAGCCGTACCGCCGCCTCCACCGCCGCCGCCCGGCTACGGCTATCCCGGCCCGGCCGATCCGAACGCGACGGCCCAGGCGGAGCTCTGCCCGCAGTGCCGCACCCCGCGCGAGGCCATGGCCCCGTTCTGCGAGGAGTGCCGGTACAACTTCCTCACGCACACGGCGACGTCCTACACACCGGTGGCGCCGCCCCAGCCGCAGGGCGGGCTCAACCTCCCGCCGGGGTTCCAGTCGCAGCCGGGTCCGCCCGCGCCGCCGGCGCAGCAGGGCCCTCCTCCGCCGCCGCCTCACCAGCAGCAGCGTGATCCTTTCGACTACCAGGGTTCGCGGCCCTCGCAGATGAACCGGCCCGCGGAGCCGCTGGGCCAGGAGCAGCCCGGCGACCACCGGCAGCAGCAACAGCCCGGGGCCTTCCAGCCGCAGGGCGGTCCGCCGCCTCCGCCGTCACCGTTCCAGCAGCAGCCCGGCCCTCCGGCCCCGCCGTCCTTCCAGCAGCCGGCGCCGCCCGCGCCGCCGCAGCCTCAGCAGACCGGCGGCGACGACTGGATGCTGCCCCCGCCGTCCCGTACCCAGTCGCCCCCGCCCCCGCCCCCGCCGGGACCGCAGGATCACGGACAGCACGGACAGGGACAGCACGGCCAGGGTCCGCAGGGCCAGGGTCCGCAGGGCCAGGGCCATCAGCCGCCACAGGGATACCAGGGGCAGCAGGGGCAGCAGAGTCATCAGGGACCGCCGCCGTTCCCGCAGCAGTCGGCGCCCGGCCGGCACCAGCAGGGCCCTGGCATGCAGGGCGCGCATCCCGGTCAGCCGCAGGCGCCCCGCCACGACATCGCGCCGGCGGGCTGGACGGCCGTGGTCGGGCCGGACCGCGAGTACTTCATGGCGATGATGCAGCGCAGCGGCCCCGAGGCGACCGGGCTCAATCTGCCCGCGTACTCCCCCGAGCAGCATCTGCCGCTCACCGGGGGGCAGATCACCATCGGACGCCGCCGGCAGTCGACGGGCGAGTCGCCGGACATCGACCTGTCGGTGCCCCCGGAGGACCCGGGTGTCTCGCACCAGCACGCGGTGCTGGTGCAGCAGCCGGACGGCTCCTGGGCCGTCGTCGACCAGAACTCGACCAACGGCACCACGCTCAACGGCGCCGAGGAGCCGATCCAGCCGTATGTCCCCGTGCCGTTGAACGACGGCGATCGGGTGCACGTCGGCGCCTGGACGACGATCACCGTCCGCCGCGGCTGATCCCCAGCCGCGGCGGCGGCGATCCTGCTGCCGACAACCATGGGTACGCGGCGCGTGCCGTGAGCGTTCAGACGCCGGACGGCCCGAGGGGCCACACGTAGGGCCCCTCGGGATCGTCCAGCCACGCCCACTGCCGCTCGCCGCGCACCGTGACCCCGAAGCGCTCGCGCCCCGGCCGGTGTTCCCGCTCCCACAGGGACAACGCCTCACGCGGGTCGAGCGAGCCCGCGCCCAGGCTCAGCAGGAAGCGGAAGAGGTCGTTCTCGGCCACGCCCCTGGGCAGACCGCCCGTTCGGACCTCCTCGGGCAGGGCTCGGCCGCGCAGCGGCACGAAGTACGCCGAGGTGGGCAGGAAACGCCCCTCGGCGGTGCGACCGCCCGCGTCGTGGCGCACCCGCAGGGCGATGATCCCGGTGGACAGCGGCGTGACGATACGGGCGCCGTCGGTGCACTGGGCGGGCCATGCGGAGGGCACCGACGTCAGGGCGCACGTCGCGATGACGCCGTCGAAGGGGGCGCGCTCGGGACAGCCGCGCGCCCCGTCACCGGTGACCACGGTGGGGTGGTATCCGGCGGCCGACAGATGCACACGGGCGGACTCGGTGATCTCGGGGTCCAGGTCGACGGTCGTGACGGCCGCATCGCCGAGCCGGTGCGCGAGCAGTGCCGCGTTGTAGCCGGTGCCCGCGCCGATCTCCAGCACCCGGTCCCCGTCGGCGACCTCGAGCACGTCCAGCATCAGGGCCATCAGGGACGGCTGGCTGCTCGATGAGACGAGATCGCCGTCACGCAGCCGTGTGGCCAGCGGCTCGTCCTTGTACGCGCCGCGCAGCCACCTGGCCCGGCGCCCCGGGTCGGGGTCCTCGCACCACAGACGCTCGTAGGTGCCGGCGCGGGCGGTGAAGTAGTAGGGCACGAACAGATGCCGGGGCACCTCCTCGAACGCCGCCCGCCAGGCCGGATCGGTCAGCTCGCCCCTAGCCGCGATCTCACGCACCATCGACCGCCGCGCCTTCGCGGCGGACTCGGCGAAACGGTCCACGACCTGACCCATATGTTCACTTTCCTGCGCAGTCGCCCCGGAAGCGAGCCACCGTGCCGCACGGACGGAGGGCCCTAGGGCCCTCCGTCCTCGGCCGGTGGGTCTGAGAGCATGGGGTGCGTGAATGAGATTCCGCGCGGGACGCTTCAGGAGCAGACCTTCTACGAGCAGGTCGGCGGCGAGGAGACCTTCCGGCGCCTCGTCCACCGCTTCTACGAGGGCGTCGCCGGTGATCCGCTGCTGCGTCCGATGTATCCGGAGGAGGACCTGGGCCCGGCCGAGGAGCGGCTCGCGCTCTTTCTGATGCAGTACTGGGGCGGGCCGCGCACCTACAGCGACCGCCGCGGGCATCCCCGGCTCCGGATGCGCCACGTCCCCTTCACCGTCGACCGCGCCGCCCACGACGCCTGGCTGCGACACATGCGTACGGCGCTGGACGAGCTGGGCCTCGCGGAGGAGCACGAGCGGCAGCTGTGGGACTACCTCACGTATGCCGCGGCCTCGATGGTGAACACCCCCGACTGACCTGCCTGCCACCTGCCCACCGGCGGCACCCGGATCCCGAGCGACACGGCTCGGGTCCGGCACCGGGCACGCAACCCGAACCCACCGGGCCCCGCCCGGAAACGCCCCGACCGGATCCGCTACCCGTGCCTCGGGCTGAGCGTGAGCCCGCCGAGCGGCCCGCCCGTGCGGACCGCGACCGACCCGAACGGCGTGCGCAGCCTCAGCCACGTCCCGGTCGACAGCAGCTCCACCGGCACCCCGGCCCGCAGGAACCCGAGCGACTGCGCCGCGTGCACGGCGCGCAACGGCAGGCCTGTGCCACCGACCGTGCGCGACCAGATCTCGCGACCGATGCGGTCCCGCTCCGCACGGGTGCGCCGTTCCGCCGGAAGCGCCTCGTCCCGCTCGCGGAACTCGGCGACGGCCGCCGCGACCGCGCCGCGCATCGCGGAGGCGTCCGGCAGCCCGGGCACTTCGCGCCAGCCGCCACGTGGCGGCAGGACGCCCGCCCACGGCGGGCCGGTGACCGCGCCGGGCACGGCGAACTCCGCGCCGCCCAGCGACTCCAGCAGTTCGCCCGCGGAAACGGTGACGTCCAGGTGGGCCGCCTCCACGAGCCGCGCCGTGCGGACGGCGAGGACCTCGAAGGACGGCGGACGCCCGAACACCGCGAGCGCCGGCCCCTGCGCCTGCAGCCGCACCGCGGCGGCGCGGTCGTAGTGGATCAGCCGGGCGAGGAAGGCGGAGAGGTCCTCCGCCTCCCTCTCGTCGGCGAGCCGCAGACTCTGCACAGGTACGGACATGGGCGTGCTCATGCGACGAGGGCGCCCTCGGCGGCCTTGCCCACGTCGTCGAGGTACTGCTCGAGGAAGGACTTCTCCTCTGCGGTGATCCGCCGCGGCCGCTGCGCCTCGAGGTCGAACGGCACGACGACGGTCGAGGCCCGCACATACACCTGCGCGGAATCCGCCTTCGTGGGATCGTCCGCCTCCTTGACCTCGTACGCGATGGTCAGGGACGCGGCGTTGATCTTCGTCACCCACGACTCGATGATCACCGGGTCGTGCCGGTGGACCAGCGGCCGCACGTAATCGATCTCGTGCCGCGCGACCACGGAGCCGCCGGAGAACGAAGGCGAACCGTCCCCCGGCGCCAGCCGGAACATGAAGTCGATCCGCGCCTCTTCCAGATAACGCAGGAAGACGACGTTGTTGACGTGCCCGAAGGCGTCCATGTCCGACCAGCGGAGCGGGCAGCGGTAGATGTGACGGGCCATGCGCGGCATCAGCCCCGGGTGAGCTTCTTGTACGTGGCGCGGTGCGGACGGGCCGCGTCGGCGCCGAGACGGTCGATCTTGTTCTTCTCGTACGACTCGAAGTTGCCCTCGAACCAGTACCACTTGGAGTCGCCCTCGTACGCCAGGATGTGCGTGGCGACCCGGTCGAGGAACCAGCGGTCGTGGGAGATGACCACGGCCGCGCCGGGGAACTCGAGCAGCGCGTTCTCGAGCGAGGACAGCGTCTCGACGTCCAGGTCGTTGGTGGGCTCGTCGAGGAGCAGCAGGTTGCCGCCCTCCTTGAGCGTCAGCGCGAGGTTCAGGCGGTTGCGCTCACCACCGGAGAGGACACCGGCCGGCTTCTGCTGGTCCGGGCCCTTGAAGCCGAACGCGGAGACGTACGCGCGGGACGGCATCTCGACCTGGCCGACGTTGATGTAGTCCAACTCGTCCGACACGACGGCCCAGAGGGTCTTCTTGGGGTCGATGTTGGCGCGGCTCTGGTCGACGTAGGAGATCTTGACCGTGTCACCGATCTTGATCTTGCCGGCGTCCGGCTCCTCGAGGCCCTGGATCATCTTGAACAGCGTGGTCTTTCCCGCGCCGTTCGGGCCGATGATGCCGACGATGCCGTTGCGGGGCAGCGTGAAGGACAGGTCGTCGATGAGGACCTTGTCGCCGAAGGCCTTGCTGAGGTTCTCGACCTCGACGACGACCGAGCCCAGCCGCGGGCCCGGCGGGATCTGGATCTCCTCGAAGTCCAGCTTCCGCATCTTGTCCGCCTCGGCCGCCATCTCCTCGTAACGGGCGAGACGGGCCTTGGACTTGGACTGGCGGCCCTTGGCGTTGGACCGGACCCACTCCAGCTCTTCCTTGAGCCGCTTGGCGCGCTTCTCGTCCTTGCGGCCCTCGACCTTGAGGCGGGTGGCCTTCTTGTCGAGGTACGTGGAGTAGTTGCCCTCGTAGGGGAGCGCGCGGCCGCGGTCGAGCTCGAGGATCCACTCGGCGACGTTGTTCAGGAAGTACCGGTCGTGAGTGACGGCGACGACGGCGCCCGCGTACTTCGACAGGTGCTGCTCAAGCCAGTTCACCGACTCGGCATCGAGGTGGTTGGTGGGCTCGTCGAGGAGGAGCAGGTCGGGGGCCTCGATCAGCAGCTTGCAGAGCGCGACGCGGCGCTTCTCGCCACCGGAGAGGTTGACGACCGGCCAGTCGCCGGGCGGGCAGCCCAGGGCGTCCATGGCCTGCTCCAGCTGGGCGTCGAGGTCCCAGGCGTTGGCGTGGTCGAGGTCTTCCTGGAGCTTGCCCATCTCTTCCATGAGCGCGTCCGAGTAGTCGGTCGCCATGAGCTCAGCGACCTCGTTGAAGCGCTTGAGCTTGCCCATGATTTCCGCGGCGCCGTCCTGGACGTTCTCCAGCACGGTCTTCGACTCGTCCAGCTTCGGCTCCTGCATGAGGATGCCGACGCTGTAGCCGGGCGAGAGGAACGCATCGCCGTTGGAGGGCTGCTCCAGTCCGGCCATGATCTTCAGCACGGTGGACTTACCGGCGCCGTTGGGGCCGACCACACCGATCTTCGCACCGGGCAGGAAGCTCAGCGTCACGTCATCGAGGATGACCTTGTCGCCGTGCGCCTTGCGCGTCTTGCGCATCGTGTAGATGTACTCAGCCAAGAGAAACCGTCCGGCAGGAAGTGGGTGGGCAGATACACCCATCTTGCCGTACGCCGCCCCTCGGACGGAAACCGCGCCCGCGGCCCCCGGCGCCCCGCCGCCGTACGCGCAGGCCCGGGGGCGCGCCGACCGGCCCGGACCTCGGGTCCGGGCACGGCAGAGGGCCCGGCACGGGTGTGCCGGGCCCTCTTCTCAACCTGTTGTCACTGTGCGCGGCACAGCCGTCACGCGCCGGTGGTCGCCTTCTTCTTACGGAGGAGGAACACCGCGCCGCCACCGGCCAGCACCATGGCGATCGCGATGCCCGCGATCATCGGGGTGGCGCCGGAGCCGCCCGTCTCCGCGAGGTCGCCCTGCAGGCCCCCGGAGGTGCCGCCCGCGGAGGCGGGGCTGGGCTGGGAGGACGGGGTCTCGGTGCCCGGCTCCTGCGGCGCGCTCGCGGTCTCGCAGTCGAGCACGCCCTTGAAGTTCTTCTTGAAGCCGCCCGGCCCGGTGATCGTGAAGTCGTACGCCTGGTCCTCGGCGACCGGCACCGTCACGGTCCGGGACTCCCCGGCCCCAATGGTGTGCTCGAAGCCGGCCAACGAGAAGGTGAACGGGGCGTCGCCCTTGTTGCTCGCCGTGACGTCGACGCCGCCCTTGACGCAGTTCTTCTCGACGGAGACCGCCGGTATCGCGCCCTGCTTCGCCCAGGTCGCCGTGGCCGTCGCGGAGACCGTGGACTCGCTGGAGCCGGCGAGGATCTGCGTCTGGCTCTTGGTCACGCTGGCGAAGGCCCGGCCCACCGGCACGGACATGCCCGCCTGGACGCTCAGTGCGGCCGTGCCGTCCGCGGCGTCCTCGGGGACGTCGAAGTACAGCTTGGCGCCGTCGGTGGCGGTGGTGACCGGCTTACCGGCCTCGTCCGTGATCTTGATGCCGCTGGCCACCGCGTCGGCGGGCGGCGTCACCGCGACCTCCCCGGCGTCGGTGCGGACCGTGACCGGGCCGAGCGGGCCGCCCGGCTTGCCGGAGACGGCCCTCGGCTCCAGGCTCAGCGACGCCTTGGGCTCGGCCAGGTCCTTGGCGGACTTTTCCAGCCAGTCGGCGAGCTGCTCGGCGGCCGGGTCGGCGGCCGTCACGTCCGCCTTGTCGGAGAAGCGCCAGATGGCCACCTGCGTGCCCGCGGCCGCGGTCCTGTCCGTCAGCGTGCCGTCGAGCTCTGCGCTCTTGGCCAGTGCGGCGAGGTCGTTGACCTGGGGGAAGGAGTTCTGCAGGATCCAGCGGATCTTGCCCGCGTTCGGGTTGTCGTTCAGTGACGTCTCGTCCCAGGCGGTCTCCAGGTACTTGGCCTGCTCCTGGGTCGGGTTGTGGATGTCGATGCAGTAGGTCTGCAGCTGACCGCCACCGTCGACCGTCATCTCGAAGAGACCCGCGAGGATCTCCTGGTCCTTGCCATTGGTGTGCAGCACCGCCTGGTGGTACGTCTGCAGACCGTCGAGCGTGGCGACGGCGCCGCCCTGGTGCTGGATGGCGTCGTCGGCGACGGCCGCCCCGGCGCCGGCCATGGAGCCGGCGGCCATCAGGCCTGACGCCACCGCCACTGCGGCAAGGCGTCGAACAGCGCGCCGCCTGCGTACGACAGACGCAGAGAACACAGCAAACACAGCAGAATTCCCCTCCGGGCGAGACCTTTCGCGGGTGACGCGTGGGGGAAGTGCCTCGCCAGCAGACTCAAGTGCCCCGTGAGTACCCGGGAATCCTATGGAGGGCGCGCAGCCCGATCCCCGATCATGCCGTCAGATAACCGTTCCGACTCAAAATCGTTATCCCGACTGGTCAGTTCACCCCTGATCGCCGCTTTCACCCCGCCCCCGGCGCGCGGCGAAATCGTCTCGGTTACCCCAACTCCCCCTCACCGTACGGCTCCTACGGGCTCCCGACGGGCTGCGGCCTCACCAACCTCCGGGGCCGGGCTCCCCTCCGCGGAGTCCGGCCGGCTTCTGGCCACCCGACGGAAGGCCGAGGTCCCGCGGGTCAGATCGTGTCCCACCGCCTGCGCGTCGATGTCGACGAACGTCCGCCGTCTGCCGTCCACTTCCTCCTCGCGCACCTTCAGCCGGCCGTGCACGAGAAGCGGTTCCCCCACCGAAACGGAGCCAGTGAGATTCTGCGCGAGCGAGCGCCAGGCGAAGACCGTGTAGAAGCTCGTCGGCCCGTCGGTCCAGTTACCGCTTCGGCGGTCCCACCGCCGCGACGGCACCGCGAAACGGAATCGGGCCATCCCTCCCGTGGCCGTTTCCCGGTACTCCACATTCGTGGCGACATTCCCCACTACCGTCACCATGGTGTCGTTCATGACGGTCACCTCCCCGTCCGGCTGCGTTTTCCCGGTCGCTGTCGACCGGTCTCCATGCTGGACCGGACGGAAGAATCCCGCCGACGCCTGTGGACGAGCGCGCCGTTGTGGACAACCCCGTCACCCGATACGGGTACGCGCCCTCCCCGGCACGGCCCCGGGCCCCGGCTTCGCCGAGCCGGAGACCGCCGCGTACTGCTCCCGCACCTCCCGGTAGCGCATGAGCTCAGCCGCGACCGGATCGAGCACCTTGGCCCGCCCGCAGCCGGCCGCGGCCTCGTGGAGGCGGCGCCGGGCGTCCTGGCCGTACCGCCGTGCGGGCCCCTTCGTCGCCGCCGCGCACGCCCACTCGACCAGCGGGCCGCCCACGATTCCCGCGAGCATCACCAGCACCGGCGGAATGAGACCCGGCTCCAGCACGCCGACGATCTGGCCCACCAGCCACAGCCCGCCGAAGATCTGCAGCAGCGTCATCGACGCCTGCGCGAGCACCGCCGCCGGCCACCACGCGGGCCGCAGCGGCCGCCCCCTGGTCTCCGCGGCCTCACGCGCCGCCAGTTCGTCCAGCGCCTCCGGCAGCCCCTTGGCCCCCCGCGCGGCCGCCTCCCGTACCGCCTGCGCCCATGGCGTGGGCAGACCGCGTGCCGCCTCGTCGGCGACGGTGCGGACCGCCTGCTCGACCCGCTGGCGTGCCGTCGGCTCCTCCTCCGTGGGCGCCGGGGGCTCCTCCGACGCGGCCCCCGGCATGCGCTTGGACTCGTACCAGCGCCACAGCCGCAGCCACGGAGTGCCGCACGCCCGCCCGGCGTTCCTGCGCCACTCGCGCTCCGCCGCCTCACCGGCCGCCGTCGCGCCGATCGCCTCCGCGAGGCGCGCCGAGAAGTCCTCGCGGGCCCGCTCGTCCAGACCGGTCCGCCCGTCGGCGACGTACACGGACCGCAGCTTCGCCGCCGCCGCGTCCACGTCTGCGGACAGCCTGCGCGCCGCGGCGCTCCGCTCCTGCACGAACGCGCCGACCATCTCGCGCAGTTCCCCCACCCCCTCCCCGGTGAGCGCCGACACCGCCAGGACGGTGGCGCCCGGATCGCCGTGCTCCCCCAGCGCCATGCCGTCCTCGTCGAGGAGCCGCCGCAGGTCGTCCAGGACCTGGTCGGCGGCCTCGCCTGGCAGCCGGTCGATCTGGTTGAGCACGACGAACGTGATCTCGGCGTGTCCGGCGAGCGGCCGCAGATAGCGTTCGTGGAGGGCCGCGTCGGCGTACTTCTCCGGGTCGACGACCCAGATCACCGCGTCGACCAGCGCGAGCACCCGGTCGACCTGCTCCCGGTGCCGCACGGCGGCCGAATCATGGTCCGGCAGGTCGACCAGTACGAGACCGTGCAGCTGTTCGTCGCCGTCGCCGCCCGCGAGGGGCTTGCGTCGCAGCCGGCCGGGGATGGCGAGCCGGTCGAGCAGCCCCGCCGACCCCTCCGACCAGGTGCAGGCGATCGGCGCGGACGTGGTGGGCCTGCGCAGCCCGGTCTCGGCGATGCGCACCCCGGCGAGCGCGTTGAACAGCGTCGACTTGCCGCTCCCGGTCGCTCCGGCGATGGCCACGACGGTGTGGCGGGACGACAGCCGCTGCCGCGCGGCGGCCTCGTCGAGCACGCGCCCCGCCTCCGCGAGGGTCTTCCCGTCGAGCCGGGTCTGCGACAGGCCCAGCAGCTCGCGCAGGGCGTTGAGCCGGTCGCGCAGCGGCCCACCGTAGGTGCCGCCGATGGGCAGGTTGTCGTCGCCGGCCTGGACACTCCCGTCGAGCCCCCGGTCGGCCTCCCCTTCCGCCGCCGCGCCCGCTCCGTCGCCCGTCTCCGGCGACTCACCGGCCCGGCGGGCGATCAGACCGTCGTCCCAGCGGCCACCGGTCTCGTTCTGGTCGTCGGTGATGGCGGTCACCCGCGGTCACCTCTCCTTCTGCAGTAGGGACAGCGCGGCAATCAGCTCGGCCTGCGGTTCCGGGCTCACCTCGAGCCCGTCGAGGGGCGCGAGGCGCCGCTCACGCTCGCTGTTCAGCACGTCGTCGATGTACGTCGTCGCCAGCTCGCTGCCCTTGTCGCGCAGCCGCAGCGCGCTCTGGGCGCCGATCCGCTCGGCGAGCCGCTCACCCGCGCTGCGCGCCCGCCGGCCGCCCAGGAGCGAGGCCGCGAGCAGTGCGGCCACCGTCTCCGGGTCGGGAGCGGCGTTGCGCTCCATGCCCCGCACCTCTTCCTCCGCGAGCTCCTCCAGGACCCGCCGCCAGCGCCGTACGGCCATGCCGATCCGCTCCCCCACCTCCAGGTCGCGCCGGCGGCCCGGCGTGACGGCGGCGGCCGCGGGCTCACGCCGCCAGGCGTTCTCGACCTGCTCGTCGGCGGCGGCGACGGCGCACTGCAGCAGGGCGGACAGGCTGGCGACGAGGGAGTCCAGCAGCTCGCCGGCCGAACTGTCGCGTGGATAGCCGCGCCAGCGCGTCCGCGCGTCGCCGGCCAGCACCGCGCCGGCCCGCAGCTGCCTGCGCACCCGCTCGCGCTCCGCCTCGTACGCCTCCTCCACCGCGCCCGTGAGCCGTACGGCCGCCGCGTACTGGGCGGCGACGGCGCTCGCCAGCTCCGGCATCCGCACCTTGAGTGAATCGATCACACCACCGGCCGTACGTCCCATGGCCTGCTGACGCGCCGCCGGATCCTGCGCCCGGTGCGCGAGCCAGGAGAACAGGCCCGCCACGGCCGTGTTCGGCAGCAGCCCGTGCGCACCGCCGGCCGACTCCGGGAGTTCGGGGATCGTGAACCGCGGCACCTCGCCGAGCCCCGCCTTCGTCAGCAGCGCCGCGTACTGCCGCGACACCTCCTCGATCACCTGGTGCGGCACCCGGTCGAGCACGGTGACCAGCGTGGCGTTGTACTCCTTGGCCGTACGCAGCAGGTGCCACGGCACGGCGTCGGCATAGCGGGAGGCCGTCGTCACCATCACCCACACGTCGGCGGCGCAGATCAACTCCCCCGCCAGCAGCCGGTTCTCGACGACGAGGGAGTCGATGTCCGGCGCGTCGAGCAGCGCGAGCCCGCGCGGCAGGGAGGACGCCGTCTCGATCCGCAGCGCCCTCTCGTCGGCCGCGCCCCCGCCACCCGTTCTGCGCGTCAGTTGTTCCTCCTCCGCCTCCTCCTGGGGCGGCAGCCAGATCCGGGTCAGCCGGGGCAGTACCCGCATCCCCGCGAACCAGTGGTGGTCGTCGGGATGGCACACCAGCACCGGCGTACGGGTGGTGGGCCGCAGCACCCCGGCCTCACTGACCCGTCGCCCCACAAGGGAGTTGACGAGCGTGGACTTCCCGGCCCCCGTGGACCCGCCGATGACGGCGAGCAGGGGCGCTTCGGGCTCTTTGAGGCGGGGCACCAAATAGTCGTCGAGCTGCGCGAGCAGTTCGGCCCGTGTCTGCCGCGCTCTTGACGCCCCCGCGAGGGGAAGCGGCAGACGCACGGCGGCGACACGGTCGCGCAGGGCGGAAAGTGCGTCGATGAGCTGAGGCCGTGCATCCAAGGTCACCACAAGCGAAGAATGCCCAATTTTGGCGGCTTTTTGAAGCGTATGGGGATCTCTGCGCGCCGATCTTGCATACGGGACACACAGGACGAGTGGGACGCAGGCATAACGAGTGCACAACACCCGCGGCGTGAGACGTCAAAAGCGATGCACGAATCGCGCCTGCCTGCGATTATCGGTTCGCTTCACCGAACCTCCACATCGTGCCACGCAGGTGAAGCAACCGGGCCAAGGGGATCGGAGCCCTATCCTTGTACCCGGCAAGGTCACGGACCACCCGAGTGGGGCTCCAGGCCACCGGCCGCCACACCGGCCCCCGTAGCTCAGTGGATAGAGCAGGCGCCTTCTAAGCGCTTGGCCGCAGGTTCGAGTCCTGCCGGGGGCGCACACCGCGCACCACCGTCAGGCCCTCCGATCCGGAGGGCCTTTTCGCTGGTCAGCGGCATATTAGCGGGTGGCGCGTAGAGAGCGCGTAAGCGCAGGACCGGCGACGCCCGAAGGTTCGTCACCCGTCCCGGCCGCCGGAAGGCCGCAACGCATCGCCGATCGTGCCCATTCCGGGGCAATGGCAACTTCAGCCGATTCAGGCCCATCTCGGGTTGTTTGTCCATGACGATGTGACGGCCTCGTCATCCCGTACGGCCCGGTCAAGGGTAGGTTTGGCCGTCCGCTCCAGGCGGTCCGGCACAAGCCGGCCCCGGTGGCGACGAGCCCGGAGCGTGCCGGGCAGGCGACGGCGCACGTCGCGGCGACGCCTCATGAACAAGGAGATCTTCACGGTGCCCGTCCTCCGCATCCCCTATCCCTCGCGGTCCGCTTCCGGTGAAAACCGACCCGTGCCAAAGCCGCGCGACGGTGCTCCCGAAGAGCGCGACCACCGGAGCGGAACGACGGCGGGCAGCGCGGGACTGAGGCTGGACATCCAGGGGCTGCGCGCGGTGGCGGTCCTGCTCGTAGTGGTCTCGCACGCAGGGGTGTCACGCCTGGCCGGTGGATACATCGGCGTGGACGTCTTCTTCGTGATCTCCGGGTTCCTGATCACCTCGCTGATGCTCCGCGAATGGAGCCGCGACGGCCGGATCTCACTGGGACGCTTCTACGCCCGCCGGGCGCTGCGCCTGCTGCCGGCCTCCACCCTCGTCGTACTGGTGACGCTGGCGGGCTCCTGGCTCTTCCTTGGGCCCCTGCGCTTCGCCGAGTACGCCAAGGACGCCGTCGCCTCCGCCTGGTACGTCGTGAACTTCCGGCTGGCCGAGAGCGGCACCGACTACTTCAACGCGGACATACCCCCCTCGCCGTTCCAGCACTTCTGGTCGCTGGCGGTCGAGGAGCAGTTCTACCTGATCTGGCCCATCGTCCTGATCGCCGCTCTGAAGCTCTTCAGGCGCCGGGCCCTGCTGACGATTCCGCTGCTCGCCCTGGCCGCCGCCTCCTTCGCCCTGAACCTTCAGCTCACCGAGGACTCCCCCTCCTGGGCCTACTTCGGGTCGCAGGCACGGGTCTGGGAGCTGGCCGTCGGCGCCCTGCTCGCCCTGGTCGCGCACCGCCTGGACGACATTCCGCGCCCGGTCGCGGCGGTCATGAGCTGGGCCGGCCTGGCGGCCATCGGATACGCGGCCGTGGTCTTCGACGAGAGCACCCGATTCCCCGGCCACAACGCCCTGATACCGGTCCTCGGCGCCGCCGCCGTCCTGGCCGGCGGCGCCGCGGCCGGACGCTACGGTGCGGGCGCGGTCCTCTCGCTGCGCCCCGCCGTCTGGGTCGGCGGGCTCTCCTATGCCTGGTACCTCTGGCACTGGCCGCTCATCCTGATCGTTCCCGCCGCCGCCGGATTCGGCCAGCACGACGGGCCACTGCGGCTGGCAGCCGCGCTGAGCGGCCTCGTTCTCGCCTGGCTGACCCTTCACCTGGTCGAGAACCCGATGCGCTTCCACCGCGCGCTCAAAGCCCGTATCGGTCGGGGGCTCTCGCTGGGCCTGAGTCTGTCGGCCCTGGCGGCGGCGGCCGCGGTGGTGGCAGCGCAGTTCCCGCCGGCCCTGTCCTCGGGCGCCTCGCAGCAGAGCACCCGGGAGGCCGTGGGACGAGCGTCGGACCCGAGTGACGCACTGACGGAGCTGCTGGAGCAGCGGGTGGACAAGCTTCCGTCCAACCTCTCGCCGAGCATGCGACAGGTGGCCTACGGCAGGACCGCGGTCTACACCGACGACTGCGCTCTGACCACGGCCGACACCGTGCAGACGAAGCCCTGTCTGTACGGCGACACCACCGCCGACCGCTCTGTGGTCCTCTTCGGTGACTCACACGTCGCGCAGTGGTTCCCGGCGCTCGAGGCGATCGCGCTCAAGCACCACTGGCGGCTGTACTCGTACACCAAGAACGCCTGCAAGGTCTCCCAGATCACCATCGACCTCAACGGCAGCCCGTACTCGACCTGTGACGACTGGCGGGCGGTGACACTCGACAAGATCCGCGAGCTGGAGCCCGACCTCGTCATCACGTCGAACTCCAACTCGGCGAAGCTGTCCGGGGGCGGCGACATGGCGGCGGCATGGGGGAAGGGGCAGGCCGAGACCTACCGGATGCTTCAGCAGGGCCGCACTCAGGTGCTGACGCTCCTGGACACTCCCTGGCCGAAGAGCAACGCGGTGGACTGCGCGGTGGCCAACCCGACCGACTTGAGCGCCTGCGCCCACGATCGCTCGGCCGCCGACCCCCAGCCCAAGGTCACCGAGGCGATCCGGGCGGCAGCGGCCGCCGAGGACGTGACGACCATCGACCCCTATGACTGGATCTGCGCCCCGTCGGGCACCTGCCCGATCGTGGTGGGGAACACCATGGTCTACCGGGACTACGGTCATCTGGCGGACAGCTACGTGGAGGCGATCACGCCGGTGGTGGAGGAGGAGCTGCTGCGGCTCTTCGGGGCGGACCTGAGCCGGCGTCCCGGGGCCTGAATCGACACGTGAAGGCCGTCGTAATGACGTCCGTGAAGGGAGCCCTGTCGCCATGCTGGACCTCGACGCGCGGGACCCGCTCGCCGTCGCCGTCACCCGTGCCGTCCGGACCGGCGATACCGACACGCTCACACGGTTGCTCAACGAGAATCCGGGGCTGGCGCGGGCCCGGATCACCGAGTCTCGCGAGGGGTGCGGGCCGGGCGGGCGGAGCCTGTTGCACGTCGTGGCCGACTGGCCCGGGCACATGCCCGGCGGGCCGCGGACGGTCGCGGTGCTGGTGGCCGCCGGGGCGGACCCCGACA
The DNA here is from genome assembly GCF_053591995.1 of Streptomyces sp. NPDC002835. Lineage (NCBI taxonomy): Bacteria > Bacillati > Actinomycetota > Actinomycetes > Kitasatosporales > Streptomycetaceae > Streptomyces > Streptomyces sp. NPDC002835. The sequence continues at coordinate 319,667 of NZ_JBSFUW010000001.1, forward strand.
CGCGGTTCAGCGGCGTGCACGCCGAGACGCCGCTGCACTGGGCCGCCAGCAGCAACGACGTCGCGCTCGTGGACGCCCTTGTCCGGGCCGGGGCCGACATCGAGGCGGACGGGGCCGTCATCGGGGGCGGTACGCCGCTCGCCGACGCCTGCGGCTTCGGGCAGTGGGACGCCGCCCACCGGCTCGTCGAGCTCGGGGCGCGCACGACGCTCCGGGAGGCCGCGGCACTCGGACTGCTCGACCGGCTGGAGGAGCACTTCGCCGGGCCGGCCGCGCTCACGGCCGAGGAGGTCACGAGCGCCTTCTGGGCCGCCTGCCACAGCGGACGACTGACGGCGGCGAAGTGCCTGCTGGAGCGCGGCGCGGACATCGACGGGGCGGGGTACGACGGCCTGACGCCGCTCGACATCGCCCGCACGCAGGACGAGGAGAGGACGCGCGAGGTCGTCGCCTGGCTGACCGCGCAGGGGGCGCGCGGAAGGAACGAGATCCCGGGGACGGGGGATGAGCGCCCCGCACAGCGGGGGAAAACCACAGCCGGTTGAAGAAATGGGCCGGGTGCCGATCGCGCACAACGGGCGGTTCGACCACGGCTTCCTCACCCATGAGTTCGCCCGGGCCAAGGCCCTGCCGCCGGTCTCCCGACGGCTGTGCACCCCGGCGCTGAACCGGCGGGTCGACCCGCCGACGGGCGACCCGCCTCCTACGGTGCGCCGGAGAGCCCCCGACAGCGCCGTGCGGCTGCTCACGGACGGCCCGACCGAGCAGACCGTCACCGCCGACCTCGCGGCGCCGGCACGCGGTTACGGGGGCGATGTCGCGGACTGATCGCGTCCCCCCGGCACTCCTCGGCCGGGGCCGCGTGTACGACCCTGCGCGGGGCCCTGCGCGTTGCCCGGCCGGGACACGTACGGCGGTGCCTGGCACCTCCGTTGTGAGGGCGCGTTGAACAGTCCGGCTCCCGCGCCCGTACTGACCCCTGTGTGCCGTGCCAGCCGCCACAACAGCTACCCGAGTGCCGTACAGCAACTGTTTTCTCAATGCCGAGCCGGGAGGCATCCATGCATTCGAACCGACGCGCAGCACGTGCCGGGGTTTCCATGCGGGTCGTCGCAGTCGTCACCGCCGCCGTGGCCGCGATCGCCCTTGTGGTGGTCCTGGTCCAAACGGGAAGCGGAGAGGCCACCGCCGGTACCACGGCAGCGGGCGGCTCCGCGCAGCACGGTGCCGGTCATACGGAGGCCGATGGGTTCTCCAGCGCGACGGCCGAGGAGGCCCAGGGACCGCAGACAGTGACCGAGGTGGACCGAACCTTTCTGGTGGCGGTGCGGCAGGCCGGGCTGTGGGAGATCCCCGCCGGCCGGCTGGCTCAGACACATGCCTCGAGCGAGGCCGTGAAGCGTGCCGGACTGCACCTGATCGACGGTCACAGCAAGCTCGACCAGCTCGTGCGGGAGGACGCCAAGATCCTGGGTGTCGAACTTCCGAATGAGGCCACCGAGGAGCAGCAGGGCTTCGTGCGGCAGATGGAGAACGCCCGGGGTGCCGAGTTCGACCGTATCTTCGCGAACCTGCTGCGTGCCTCGCACGGCAAGATCTTCGCCACGATCGGCGAGGTGAGGGGTGCCACCCAGAACGACCTGATCCGCCGTCACGCCCGTCAGGCGAACCAGACCGTGCTGGACCACCTCGAGGTCCTGGAGGACACGGGGCTCGTCGACGCCGCGACGTTCGCCGAGGTCGAGGCTGCGGTCAAGCCGAAGTAGTCGAGCGTCCGCCGCAGCCGCAGCCCCACCGGATCGACGCGGGCCACCGACACGGACGGGGCCGGGGCCGGAGAACACGGCCCCGCAAGGGGACGCGAAATCCCTTGCACTGTGCAATGCTTCCCGTGGTGGAGGACCCGGCTCCCCGCCGGCCTCTGCCCGGGAGCGGCACTGGCACGGTGACGCAGCTCGACCACCGCATGCCGGCGATGTCGACCGGGTCCTCCCCGTCCAGCCTCGGCCCTCCGCGCCGGGGCGGACGGCATCAGCGCGTGGAGCCCGGGCCCAGGTCCGACCAGCCGAGCGGGTACAGCCCGCCGTCCTCGTCAGGGACCGCCGGTTCACCGCCGGCTTCCGTGAAGGCCGCCAGGGCGTCGACGAGTGCGGCGCGCTGGGCCGGACCGAGCCGTTCGACGATGTCCGCGATCTCCTTGCGGCGCTGGGCGGTGACGTCCTCGACGATGCGCCGGCCCTCCTCCGTCAGCCTCAGCACCGTCTCCCGCCGGTTCTCCGGGTTGACCTGCCGGTCCGCGAAGCCCGCGGCGATCAGCCGGTCCATCATGCGCATGGCGGTCGACGGGTTCACCCCGAGCCGGTCGGCGAGAGCGACGAGCTTCGCCGGCCCCTCCAGCGAGAGCACGACGAGCAGCCGGAACTGCGGCAGCGTGACCTTGTCCTCGACCGCCGCGAGCGAGCGCGCGGAAAGGGCGACGAGCAGGCGGGACGCGGTCAGCACCGCGCGGGTCACGGCGTCGACGTCGTCCATCCCTCGTGCGGAGTACGAGGAGTTCGCTGGTTCGGTCATTTCTTCTTTCTACCGTGCGCCGGCCCCACCTCGTGCGCCGGCCTCGCGGCAGGCGTCCCGCCCGTCGCGGGCCCGTCGCCGCGGAGCGCCGTGGCCCTCCGCCCGTCTCACGCGCGGCGGTGGCGGATCAGCAGCATCGCGGCGTCGTCGTGCGGCGGCCCCTGCGCGTACTCCTCCAGGTCCGCGCGCAGCGCCCCGAGCGCCGCTTCCGGGTCGTGGGTCTTGAGCAGGTGGCCGCGTTCACCGAGCGGATAGAACCGGCCGGCCGGGTCGCGGGTCTCCGTGACCCCGTCCGTGTAGAGGAACATCTGGTCCCCCGGCGCGAAGTCCGTCACGAACGGCTCCGGACCGCTCGTACCGTGGATGCCCAGCCCGAGCGGCAGGGCGCGCCGGGGCGGCTCCGCGAAGGTGACCGTGCCGTCGGCGCGCACCACCATCGGGGCGGGGTGCCCGTAGTTGAGCAGAGTGACGCCCTTGTCCACCGCCAGTTCCGCCAGGACCGCCGTGACGAACTTCTCCCCGCCCTGGAGCTCGCGTTCGAGCGCTCTCTCCAGCCGTTCGCCGACGCCCGCGAGCTCGTCCTCCTCGTGGGCGGCCTCGCGGAACGCCCCGAGGACGACGGCCGCCGTCTCGACCGCTTCGAGGCCCTTCCCCTGGACGTCTCCGACGATGACCCGTACGCCGCCGGGCGAGATGACCACCTCGTACAGGTCGCCGCCGATCCGGGCCTCCGCGAGCGCCGAGGTGTACGAGACGGCCACCCGCAGATGGCCGGCCGTGCGCGGCACGGGCCGCAGCAGTACGCGCTGTGCGACCTCCGCGATGGAGCGCATGCTGGCGAGCTCGGTCTCCCGCCGCTGCCGCATCACGGCCGCCGCGATGCCCGCGGCGGTCACCCCGGCGACGGAGGCCATGGCGGAGTACCAGCGGCGGTCGCCGATCACGCCGTCGTAGATCCCGAGGCCGAGGCAGGACACCAGGGACAGGACGCCGATCAGGGCCGTGCGCCGCCAGCCGCCCACCAGCCCGGCGAAGGCGGGGCCGAGGGAGACGAGCGCCAGGTATCCGACGCCCGGCCCGGCTGTCACGTCGACCACGACCACTATGCCCATCACCAGGAAGGGCAGGGCGGACAGCAGTCCGAACCGTGACTGCTTCTCCTCGGCCACATCGGACTCCGGCGGTGATCGGGCCGGCATCGGGCCGGCATCGGCGGGAACGGTCCCCGCCTGCGGCGCTGCCGCACTCTCGGCCTGGCGAGCGGTCGGACGGTCGGGGCGTCGGGCGGAGGTCCGGTGAAGGACGGCGGCTCGGCCTCCCCGTCGACCTGGTCACCACTTTTAGACTATGCAAAGGTTGCACAGTCAAATCGTCCTGTTCCGCCCCCGTTATCGAATCGAAGCCGCTCTCCGAGAACTCGTCGCAGGGTTTCTCCGCTCACTCCCGCCCTCGGCCGACGTCCCTCACCACCGCACACGAGAGGCAGGTCCGTGACCCGTCCGCACTCCGCGCCGCAGCGCCCCCCGCTCCCCCGCGGCTGGAAGCGCTCCGTGGTCCGCCTCCCGGTCCATCTGTACCGAATCGGTCTCGGGCCCCTGTTCGGGCGGCGTCTGCTTCTGCTGATCCACACCGGCCGTACGTCCGGTCTGACCCGCAAGACGGTCATCGAGGTCGTGGAGCACGACCGCGTCGGCGGGTCGTGGACGGTGGCCTCGGGCTTCGGCCCCGAGGCCCAGTGGTACCGCAATCTGCTGCACACGCCGCAGGCCACCATCCAGGTCGGCCGCCGCTACTACCCCGTGACCGCGCAGCCGGTCACCGCGGCGGAGGGCGGCCGGCTCATGGCCCGCTACGCGCCCCGCCACCCCTTCGCCGCCCGGCAGCTCTGCCGCTTCATGGGATACGACGTCGACGGCAGCGAGGCGGGCTACCGGCGGGCGGGCGAGTCCATCCCGTTCCTGCGCCTGGAGGCGGCGCCCGGCAGCTTCTGAGGGAGTACGCCGAGCACGCCCGCCCGGTCCCTGCGGGACTCCTTCACGGACACGCGGACACTTCGTGGTCCTCGCGCCCATCGGCGGCTAACGCCAGCCCGGGCGGTTGAGCGCCTGCCGGACGGTCAGCCCGTGGTGGGTCCGCAGCCGGTGCAGCTCCCAGTAGGACAGGGCCGTCACGGACAGCGGCGGGCCGATGAGGAACAGCATCCGTACAGCGGCCGGCGCCTCGACCGGCGAGGCGTCGAAGAGCTGGATCGCGGAGATCGCCCAGACCAGGACCGGCGATACCAGCGGAGGCAGCACCTCGTGCACGTCGGCGGTCCGGAAGGAGTTGGTGACCGCGATGGCCGCGGCCGTCAACGAGAAGAGACCCAGGACGACGAAGGCGACGATCAGCACCGGAAGCATGACCAGCGCCCAGAGGAGGTTGCCGTCCGGCAGGCTCAGGCCCCACGAGGGGATGGCGTACCAGGCCAGGATGTGGCTGACGACGAACAGAGCCAGGGCCAGCAGCGGGCCGGCGCACCGCCGCGCGTAGCGGCCCCGCAGCCGCGCCCCGGCGGCCAGCACGAACGCGACCAGCACCAGGGGCACGGCGAACACCAGGATGACGGCTCCCAGCCTCACCTCGTCGACCCGCTCGCGGAGTACCGATCCGGAGTCCGCCTGGTAGGCGTAGATCAACCACACCGTGGCCACGAGACCCACGACCGACCGGGCGACCTGGGCGGCGGTGACGGCCTCGTCGACCACGCGGCCGCGGCGATCGGGCAGGAACACCAGCATGGCGGCGACGAACGGCAGCACCAGCCAGCTCTGCGGGCCGCGCGGAACAAGATCCTCCAGCCGAGGGCGGCGCCCGTTGTTCGTCGAATCACCTGGCAGCACACTCACGGTTCCCCCTCGGCTCCCCCTGCATGACGCTACGAGCGTGCAGGACGGCGCGATCGTGGGGCAAGGCGTCCCGCACCGAAGAGGTCCATCCGGGACGTCCCGGGCTTTGACCTGGTGCAATACGCCGGCGGAAGGGAATTCACGGGACGGCTGGGACCGCCTGGCGAGCGACTCGGGTCAGCGGCCGCCAGGGCCCGGGCGGCGAGTCAGCAGGCCGTGCCGGGTCACGGCGTCACGGCGCAGACCAGGAGGACGAACGCGGCGAGGGCGAAGAGCGTACGGACGGCGTGGAAGGCGTTCCACCGGGACTCGAAGGCCGCCCGCGCCTCGTGGTCGGACACGGACGGCGCGGAGGCCCCGGGGGCCGCGGTGCTCTCCGACGCCGCCAGGGCGTTGTTCAGCGGGACGTTGCCCGCGACGGTGACGAGATGGCCGGCGACCGCGCAGACCAGCGCGGCGACGACCAGCCACCGCTCGGTCCCCGTACGGCCGTCGACCGGGACGAAGAGAGCAGCGGCCGGGAAGCCGACGCTGCCGAAGAAGACCAGCAGGAACGTGGCGCGCGGCACCTTCTCGTTGATGCGCCGCATCGCGGCCACGAACTGCTCGTCGGACAGGCACGCGAGCGCCGGCATGATGCCGGTCAGAAAGATCAGGTAGAAGCCCGCGTACAGACCTGTGGTGACGACGGCGAGCACGAGCAGCAGGGTGGCCATACCGTTCATGATGACGTGACGGGAAAGCTGACGCGCCATCTTTTCATACGCGGAGACGGCGCGGGGGCGGGCAGGGGACCGGCTCGCACCGACCCCGTACCGCCCCCGTGCCTCCTGGCCGGGGTGCTCAGTCGCGCGAGCGCCGCTGCGCCTGGCCGATGGCGTCCGCCAGTTCACGGACCGCGCTGTCCTCCGTCGTCGCGGCCAGCGCCCGTGCCCGCTCCTCCAGCGCCGCCAGTCCGGGCGCGCCCGGCATCGAGCCGCCGCGCAGCGACTCGGCGAAGTACGCGGCGACCGCCGTTATCTGGAGCCGCTTCGACGGCGCGCCCCACAGGGCGCCGTCGACGGCGTCGGTCTCGACCGAGCCGCTCTCCTCGTGCGGCGCCCGTGTCTTCGGGTCGAGCCAGCGCACGGTCGCGGTCGCGACGTGGCCGCTCGCGCCGTCCCGCAGGCGTACGGCGTACAGCGCGGTGACGGTGTGGCCGGGGCCCACCTCGCCGCCGTCCACCCGGTCGTCGCGGAAGTCCTCGTCGGCGACCTCGCGGTTCTCGTAGCCGATGAGCCGGAACTGCTTGACGGTCTGCGGGTCGAACGCGACCTGGGCCTTGGCGTCCCGCGCCCGCAGTTCGAGGTGGCGGGGCAGCTGCTCGACGAAGACCTTGCGGGCCTCGGCCTCGGTGGACACGTAGGTGGTGTGGCCGTCGCCCTTGTCGGCGAGGCGTTCCATCAGCTCGTCGCCGAAGGAGCTGCCGACTCCAACGCCGAACAGGGTGATGCCGTGGTCCCGGCGGGCGTCCTCGATCCGTTCGAGGATGGCCTCGGCCTCCGTCTCGCCGGTGTTGGCGAGGGCGTCGGACAGGAGCACCACGCGGTTGGTGGCGCCCTTCCTGCGGCCTTCGACCGCCTCTTCGTAGCCGGTGGTGACGCCCGCCTCCACATTGGTGGAGTCGGAGGGCTCCAGCTCGTCGATGATGGAGTGGATGCGGTCGCGGTTGCCGTCGACGCGGGTCATCGGCAGCCTGGTCTCCGCCTCGCCGCTGAAGGTGACGACGGCGATCGAGTCGTTGCCGCGCAGCTGCTCGGTGAGGGTGCCGAGGGACTTCTTCACGAGGTCGAGCCGGCCGGGCTCCGACATGGAGCCGGAGATGTCGATCACGAAGGTGAGGGCGGCGGGAGGCCGTTCGGCCTCGCGGTCGGTGGGCCTGGTGGAGAGCCCGACCCTGACGAGGGACCAGTTGCCGTCCCCGTACCCCTCCGTGCCGCCCCCGGATGCCTTGATCTCGCCGTCGGCGCCCCCGTTCGGGCGTGCTCCGTCGACGGTCACCGAGAAGCCGTCGCCCTTGGGGCGCGGGTAGTCCTGCCGGAAGCTGTTGATGAACTCCTCCGGCCGGACCTGCCGCGGCGCCGGCTCGCCGCCCTCTTTGAGGAGGCGGCGCGTGTAGTCGTAGGAGGCGGTGTCCACGTCGAGGGCGAAGGTGGACAGATAGTCGGCGGGCGGCGCGAAGTCCCGTTGCTCCTCCCCGCTCCGGTCGCCCTCCTGGTTCGGCGCGCCCTTGCCGCCGTCCGGCAGGACGGGCGCGGGCGCGTTGTCGGGCCGCCCTCCGTCGTGGCTCGAGTCGGTGGCCCGGTGTTCCGAACCGGACCCGCAGCCCGCGGTCAGCAGTACTCCGCCGGCCAGGGCGGCCGCCACGACTGCCCTGCCCATCCTCGAACCGGCACCTGTGCCCGCACCTGTACGGAACGTCATCCGGTCTCCCCCTCGGGTCGTCGGCATTTGTGAATGTGACGTCCCAGTCGGCGGGAAGGAGCCGTCCGTGGAGTTGCGGAAGGGTCTCGATGCGGCAACGGGACCGAACGTCGCCCGTTATGACCGACGATGTCCCGGCACCGCGAGCTGCCGGTGCCGCCCTACGACACGATGTCCTTGCGGGCGAAGTTGCGGAACGCGAGCGCGAACAGCACCAGCGCGTAGGAGACGGAGACCGCCGCCCCCTTGAGCATGCCGCTCCACTCCAACTGCGGCTGCAGCGCGTCGATCCAGGCGAACTGCCAGTGCGCCGGCAGCACCTCGCGCCAGTCGCCCAGTGCCGTCACCGCGTCGAGCACATTGCCGATGATGGTCAGGCCGACGGCCCCGCCCACCGCGCCCAGCGGGGCGTCGGTCTTGGTCGACAGCCAGAAGGCCAGGCCCGCGGTGACCAGTTGGGATACGAAGACGAAGGCCACGACGAGACCGATGCGGGCCAGGGTGTCGCCCGCCGCCAGCGAGCCGCCGGCCGGCAGCTTCAGCGGCCCCCAACCGTAGGCGATGGTTCCCGAGATCAGCCCGACCAGCGGCAGCAGCAGCATCGCCGCCGCGCTGAAGCCGAGCGCCACGGCCAGCTTCGACCACAGCAGCCTGGTGCGGGGCACCGGGGCGGCCAGTAGATAGCGCAACGAGGACCAGTTGGCCTCAGAGGCGACCGTGTCGCCGTGGAAGAGGGCCACCGGAACCACCAGGAGGAAGCCGGCGGACACGAACAGGCAGGTGGCGGCGAAGTTCGCGCCGGAGGCGGTGGCGGTGTCCATCAGGTTGATCCGGCCGCCCTCGCGGCCGCCCGGGGAGCCGCCGATCGCGAAGGCCACGATCAGGATGAGCGGCAGCGCGCCCAGCACCCCGGCCATCACCAGGGTCCGGCGGCGTTTCAACTGCCGTACCGCCTCGACCCGGAGCGGCAGGGTGTGCCGCGCCCGGTAGCCGGGGGCGGACTCGACGAGCACGGCGGTCGACGTGCCGGTCTCCACGGGCGCGCTCATGCGGAGCCTCCGATCAGGGTGAGGAACGCGTCCTCCAGGCGGCGGTGCGGGCCGACGCCCGTCAGGGGCACGTCCAGCCGCACCAGTTCGGCGATGAGGGCCGTGGCGGTGGCTCCGTCGAGCCGTACGAGCAGTCCTTCGTCCGTACGCGCCGCCGAGCCGATCCCGGGCACCGCCGCGAGCTTCTCGACGACCGCTTCCGGCACGTCGCCGTCGGTGGTGACGAGCAGGGTGTCGCTGCCGCCGGTGATCTCGGCGACCGGCCCGGCCTGCACGAGCCGGCCCTGGTCCATGACCACCAGGTGGGTGCAGGACTGTTCGACCTCCGAGAGGAGGTGGCTGGAGACGATGACGGTCCGGCCACCAGCGGCGTAACGGATCATCACGTCCCTCATCTCACGGATCTGCGGCGGGTCGAGCCCGTTGGTCGGCTCGTCGAGGATCAGCAGGTCCGGCATGCCGAGCATGGCCTGCGCGATGGCGAGCCGCTGCCGCATGCCCTGCGAGTACGTGCGCACGGCGCGGGCCAGCGCGTCCCCGAGGCCCGCGATCTCCAGGGCCTCCTCGATGTACGCGTCGGCCGCGGGGCGGCCGGTGGCCCGCCAGTACAGCTCCAGGTTGTCGCGCCCCGACAGGTGCGGCAGGAATCCCGCGCCCTCGACGAACGCGCCGACCCGCGAGAGCACCGGCGCGCCGGGCCTGATCGCGTGGCCGAAGACCCGGATCTCGCCCTCGTCGGGCCGGATCAGGCCCATCAGCATCCGCAGCGTGGTCGTCTTGCCGGCGCCGTTGGGACCGAGGAGGCCGAGCACCTGGCCCTTGTCGACGCGGAAGGACAGGTCCCGCACGGCGTACCGGTCGGCGGACGTGGCGTACCGCTTGGTCAGCCCGGTGATCTCCAGCGGCACGTCGGCACGCTCCGGATCGGGGGCCGGCGCCACGGTGCGGCGGTGCGCGGTCAGCAGCAGCGCCGCGGCCACCAGCACGGCCGCGGCGGGCAGCCCCCAGACCCACCACGGCAGACCGGCCGCCTGGGTCCGCACGTCGGGCGCGGTGGGCACGGAGAGCGGACCCGCGAGGGAGGCGGTGTAGGTGGCGGGGGCGGCGGGAGAGGCGTAGCCGAGGTCGGTCGCCGAGAGCACGAGACGCAGCCGGTGCCCGGCGTCGACCTCGTGGTCCACGGCCGGCAGGGTCAGTTCGACCTCCTTGCCGCCCTTGGCGTCCTCGACGAGGACCGGGGCGACGAGCTGGGCGGGCAGCACCTGCTGCCGGCCGTCGGGGCCGACGTCGTAGACCTTGCCGAACAGGACGGCGTCGCCGCTGTCGGAGGCCACCTTCACCCTGACCGTGGGCGAGCCGGTGATCCGGGTGGAGGATCCGAGCGGCTCGGACTCGAAGCTCGCGAACTGGCCGGGAAAGTCGAGGGACAGACCGACGCCGAGCGAGGACAGGGTCCCCGCGCCGCCGCTGAGGCCCGGGACGGCCGAGATGGCGGGCGGGGTGCCGCCGGCCGGGTTGGCGAAGCGCTGCTCACGGCCGACGAGCGTGAACTCGCGGGCGTCGGCGGTCAGACCGGGGTAGGCGGGGCCGGTCGCGCCGCGCAGCAGCGCCTGGCCGTCGGTGGAGTCGACGCCGCCGGTACGGCTGACGCGGAAGGCGGGGCCGGTGCCGGCGCTCTCGTCCTGCTGCAGATACCGGTCGAACCAGTCGCCGATACGGGCCTCGACCCGGGCGGTCTCCCGGTCGCCGCCGTCGTGGCCGCCGGCGATCCAGTCGACGGCGACGGGCGCGCCGTTGGCGCTGATCGTCCGCGCCATGGCATCGGCGTGGGCGAGGGGGAAGAGCGAGTCGGACTGGCCCTGCACGACGAGCGCGGGCACCTTGATCCGGTCGCCGACGGCGGAGGGGCTGCGGCTCTCGAGGAGCTTCCGCGCCTCGGCGTCGGGCTCGCCGGCGACGGCGACGCGCTCGTACATGGCGCACAGCACGGGCTGGAAGCGGCCGCAGCCCTCGGGGTTCACGGGCGCGTCCTTCGCGGCTGCGGCTGCGGCGGCGCGGGCGCTCTGCGCGGCGGCTTCGGCGTCGGGCGCGTCCTGCGCGGGGGTGTCGCGTTGACCTTGTCCGGCCGGGGCCTCGCCGGCGGGCGGCTCGGCGGGGGCGTCGGGGTCGGCGGGCGGGCGGCCTCCCGGGTCGGTGCCGCCCATCGAGGCCGTCGAGCCGGTCGAGAAGAAGATGCCGGCCCAGAGCTTCTTGAAGACGCCGTCGGGGAAAAGCGCGTCGGCGAGGTTCCAGTAGGTGATCTGGGGCGCGATGGCGTCGACCCGCCGGTCGTACGCCGCGCCCAGCAGCGAGATCGCGCCACCGTAGGACGAGCCGCTCATGCCGACCCTCGGGTCGCCGTCCGCGTCGAGCTGCACCTCGGGGCGCTTCGCCAGCCAGTCGATGAGCCGGGAGACGTCCTCGACCTCGTGGTCGGGATCGTTCAGGCCGATCTGCCCGGTGGACCGGCCGAAGCCGCGGGCCGACCAGGTGAGCACGGCGTACCCGTCGCGGGCCAACTGCTCGGCCTGCGCGCGGACGTCGTCCTTGCTGCCGCCGAAGCCGTGGCCGAGCAGCACGGCGGGACGGCGGCCGTCGCCGCCGCCGGTGAAGTAGGAGGTGTCGATCTTCGCCCCGGGCATGTCGTGCACCCGGTCCTCGCGGTGCACGGCGGGCGCGGTGTCGTCGGCGACGGCGGTCCACGTGCCGGCGCCGGCGAGGACGGCGAGGGCGGCGGCGCCCGCGAGCCAGCGGCCCCGCGGCCGGGGAAGTCGGATCTGCATGAGGGAAACCCTATGCGCCTGGCCGCCGGACGACGGCTGCCGCCAGGCGGAGCCGGTACGCCTCCCCGGGTAGTACGCCGCCGCGGCGGCGTACACCAGGCGCGGTATCCGCCGCGTTCCCGAGGGCGGGAACAGTGGCCGCGACGAAGGCCGCGACAGAGGCCGTGGCGAGGTCGGAAAGGGGGCGGGTGCGAGGGCGGATCAAGGCCGGACCTGAGGGCGGATCAGGGGCGCGGCGAACACCGGACATTCCGGACGGTGACGGCGGGCACACAAGATCCACACGCAATGAACGCCTCTCAGAACGGGCATGTTTCCGGCCAGTTACCCACCAGTCGCCCACCTGTGGCGCAGGTCACATCTCCCGGCCCTGGCTCTCATAGCCGCACGTCCTGGCACCATGCACGCCCGTACTTGCCCGTAACAACCGGTCAACGAAAGGTCAGGTGCACGAGATGAGAGCCACTGCCCGTCGCGCCGGGGCGCTGATATCAGCAGTCGCCGCCGCGACCGGTCTCCAGTTCGCCGTATCCCCCACCGCGCACAGCGCGTCCGTCGGCGACATTCGTCTCGCTCCCACTGCAACTGCCGTCCCGGGCAGCTGGATCGTCGTCCTCAAGGACGGCACGACCAGCGCCGCCGACCTCGGGGTCGCACCCAAGCACACCTACCGCAGCGTCCTCTCCGGCTTCTCCGCCGCGATGTCGTCCGCCAAGGCGAAGGCGCTCGCGGCCGACCCGCGGGTCGCCTACGTCGAGCAGAACTCCACGGTCCGGCTGAACGACACCCAGCCGAACGCGACCTGGGGCCTCGACCGCATCGACCAGCGCGACCTGCCGCTGTCGAAGACGTACACCTACGACACGTCGGCGTCGAACGTGAACGCCTACATCATCGACACCGGCATCCGCACCTCCCACAGCGAATTCGGCGGACGCGCGAGCGTCGGCACGGACACGGTGGGCGGCGGTCAGAACGGCCAGGACTGCCAGGGCCACGGCACCCATGTCGCGGGCACCGTCGGCGGCAGGAACCACGGCGTCGCCAAGAGCGTCAACCTCATCGCCGTACGGGTCCTCGACTGCGACGGCTCCGGCACCACCGCCGGTGTCATCGCGGGCGTCGACTGGGTCACCGCCAACGCTCGGAAGCCCGCCGTGGCCAACATGAGCCTCGGCGGCAGCGCGAGCGCGTCGCTGGACGACGCCGTGAAGAAGTCGATCGCCTCCGGCGTCAGCTACTCCGTCGCCGCGGGCAACGGCCTCCCGATCCTGGGCATCCCGGCGAACGCCTGCAACTACTCGCCCGCCCGCGTCCCCGAGGCGATCACGGTCGGCGCGACGGACAGTTCCGACCGCAGGGCCTCGTTCTCCAACTACGGGACCTGCCTCGACCTGTTCGCACCGGGCGTGGACATCACCTCGGCCTGGAAGGACAGCGACACCGCCACGAGCACCATCTCGGGCACCTCGATGGCGGCCCCGCACACCGCGGGCGCGGCCGCGCTCTATCTCTCGTCCCACCCGACGGCGACCCCGGCGCAGGTCCGGGACGCCCTGGTGACGGGCGCGACGAGCGGCAAGGTGGTCAATCCGATGTGGGGCTCCCCGAACAAGCTGCTGTACTCGCGGTTCTAGGGGCGACAGAAACACCTGACGCACGACGCGGTGCGCGGCCCTCCGGCCGCGCACCGTGTCGTCCGCTGTGTCCTGCTCTGTGCAGTGCGCCGTGTCGTGCGCCGTCGTCGCGTCAGTGGTTCCGGGGGAAGCCCAGGTCCACACCGGCGGGGGCGTCGGCGGGGTCCGGCCAGCGGGTGGTGACGACCTTGCCGCGGGTGTAGAAGTGCACGCCGTCGTTGCCGTAGATGTGGTGGTCGCCGAAGAGCGAGTCCTTCCAGCCACCGAACGAGTGGTAGCCCACCGGCACCGGGATCGGCACGTTCACCCCGACCATGCCGGCCTCGATCTCCAACTGGAAGCGGCGCGCCGCGCCGCCGTCCCGCGTGAAGATCGCCGTGCCGTTGCCGTACGGGGAGCCGTTGATCAGCGTCACGCCGTCCTCGTACGTCTCCGCGCGGAGCACGCACAGCACCGGGCCGAAGATCTCGTCGCGGTAGGCGTCGGAGTCGGTGGAGACCTTGTCCAGGAGGGACAGGCCGATCCAGTGGCCGTCCTCGAAGCCGTCGACCGTGTATCCGGTGCCGTCGAGGACGACGTCCGCGCCCTGAGCGGCGGCCCCCTTGACGTACGAGGCGACCTTGTCACGGTGGGCGGCGGTGATCAGCGGACCCATCTCGGACGCCGGGTCGTCGCCCGGGCCGATCTTGATCTTCTCGGCGCGCTCGCGGATCTTGTCCACCAGCTCGTCGGCGATCGCACCGACCGCGACGACCGCGGAGATCGCCATGCACCGCTCCCCCGCCGAGCCGTACGCGGCGGAGACCGCCGCGTCGGCGGCCGCGTCGAGGTCGGCGTCGGGCAGCACCAGCATGTGGTTCTTCGCGCCGCCGAGCGCCTGGACCCGCTTGCCGTTGGCGGAGGCGGTGGTGTGGATGTACCGGGCGATCGGGGTCGAGCCGACGAACGAGACCGCGGCGACGTCCGGGTGCTCCAGCAGCGCGTCGACGGCCACCTTGTCACCGTGCACGACGTTGAGCACGCCGTCGGGCAGACCGGCCTCAGAGGCCAGCTCGGCGAGGAGGTTGGCGGCGGACGGGTCCTTCTCGCTCGGCTTGAGGACGAACGTGTTGCCGCAGGCGACGGCCAGCGGGAACATCCACATCGGCACCATCGCCGGGAAGTTGAACGGGGTGATGCCGGCGACGACGCCCAGCGGCTGGCGGATCGAGGCGACGTCCACCCGGCTGGAGACCTGGGTGGACAGCTCTCCCTTGAGCTGGGTGGTGATGCCGCAGGCGAGCTCGACGATCTCCAGACCGCGGGCGACCTCACCGAGCGCGTCGGAGTGCACCTTGCCGTGCTCGGCGGTGATCAGGGCAGCGATGTCGTCGCGGTGCGCGTCCAGCAGGGCGCGGTAACGGAAGAGGACCGCGGTGCGCTGCGCGAGCGACGACGTACCCCAGGTCGTGTACGCCTCGCGCGCCGCAGACACGGCCGCGCCGACCTCGTCGGCGGAGGCGAGGGCGACACGCGTGGTGACGGCTCCTGTCGCCGGGTCCGTGACCGGCCCCCAGTTGCCCGACGCACCCTCGACGGCCTTGCCACCGATCCAGTGGTTGACGGTCTTCGTCATGACGAAACACTCCTTCACAGATGGCGGCGTCGGGCTGCGGCCTGCCGGTCGTACTCCTCCCGGGCCTTGACCGCGGACGGACGGGTCGCGGTCTCGGCCACGGGAACATCCCACCACGCCTGTGCTCCGGGCGGGCCCGACACTGTGTCTGCCGTTTCGGTCTCGACGTAGACACATGTGGGCACGTCGGCGGCGCGTGCCTCGGCCAGCGCTTCACGCAGGTCACGCACGCTGCGGGCGCGGATCACCCGCATGCCGAGGGAGGCGGCGTTGGCCGCGAGGTCGACGGGCAGCGGGGCGCCGGTGAAGGTCCCGTCGGCGGCCCGGTGGCGGTAGGCGGTGCCGTAGCGCTCGGAGCCCACCGACTCGGAAAGGCCGCCGATGGAGGCGTAGCCGTGGTTCTGCAGGATCACCATCTTGATCGGCACGCCTTCCTGGACGGCGGTGACGATCTCAGTGGGGTTCATGAGGTACGTGCCGTCCCCGACGAGGGCCCACACCGGGCGGCCCGGGGCGGCCATGGCGACGCCGATCGCGGCCGGGATCTCGTAGCCCATGCAGGAGTAGCCGTACTCGACGTGGTACTGGTCGGCGGAGCGGGCGCGCCACAGTTTATGCAGGTCGCCGGGGAGGGAACCGGCGGCGTTGATCAGGATGTCGTCCTGCGTCACCAGGGCGTCGAGCGCGCCGAGGACCTGTGACTGGGTGGGCGGCAGGCCGGGGTCGGGGGCGGCGAAGGCCGCCGTCACTCGCTGCTCCCAGGCCGCTTTGGCCTCGCCGTACTCCGCCGCGTACGCGGGGTCGACGCGATGGCCCTCGACGGCGGCGGTGAGCTCCTGGAGCGCCGCACGGGCGTCGGCGACGAGGGAGAGGCCGGACATCTTGTGGGCGTCGAAGGCGGTGACGTTGATGTTGACGAAGCGGACCTGTTCGCCCTGGAAGAGGGTCGAGGAGGCGGTGGTGAAGTCGGACCAGCGGGTGCCGACACCGATCACCAGGTCCGCGGTACGGGCCAGGTCGTCGGCCGTGGCGGTGCCGGTGTGGCCGATGCCGCCGATGTCGCACGGGTGGTCGTACGGCAGCGATCCCTTGCCTGCCTGGGTGGAGGCGACCGGGACGCCGGTCGCCTCGGCGAAGGCCCGCAGCGCGTCCTCCGCCTCCGAGTGGTGGACGCCGCCGCCGGCGACGAGCAGCGGGCGGCGGGCCTCGCGCAGCGCGGCCGCCGCCCGTCCCATCGCCTCGGCGTCGGGACGGGAGCGGGGGACGTGCCAGACGCGCTCGGCGAAGAAGCCCTCCGGCCAGTCGTACGCCTCCGTCTGGACGTCCTGCGGCAGCGCGAGGGTCACCGCCCCCGTCCGGGCCGGGTCGGTGAGGACGCGCATCGCCTGGAGCGCGGCGGGGACGAGGGCCTCCGGGCGGGTGATCCGGTCGAACCAGCGGGACACGGGGCGCAGGCAGTCGTTCACCGACACGTCGCCCGCGTACGCCACTTCGAGCTGCTGGAGGACGGGGTCGGCGGGGCGGGTGGCGAAGGTGTCGCCGGGGAGCAGCAGCACGGGCAGGTGGTTGATGGTGGCGAGGGCGGCGCCGGTGACGAGGTTGGTGGCGCCGGGGCCGATGGAGGTGGTGACGGCCTGGGCGGCGAGCCGCCGGGACTGGCGGGCGTGGCCGACGGCGGCGTGGACCATGGCCTGTTCGTTGCGGCCCTGGAGGTACGGCATGTCCGCCGCGGACTCCAGCAGCGCCTGGCCGACGCCCGCCACGTTGCCGTGGCCGAAGATGCCCCAGGTGGCGCCGATCAGGCGGTGGCGCCGGCCGTCGCGCTCGGTGTACTGGCGGGCGAGGAAGGCGACGAGGGCCTGTGCGGTCGTCAGCCGCCGGGTCGCCGGTGGCGTCGTCGTCGGCCGCCGGTTCGTCGTGGGCGGCGGTGAGCCGGCCGGGCGCGGGGTGGTCACCGGTATCCCTCCGTGTGGTCGGGGTGGAAGCGGATCAGCCACTCGCGCTCGGCGCCGGGGCCCGCCATCACATTGAGGTAGTACATGGTGTGGCCCGGCTCCGCGATGGACGGGCCGTGCCACCCGTCGGGCACGAGGACTGCGTCGCCGGTGCGGACCTCGGTGAGGAGGTCGGCACCGCCGGGTCGGGACGGGGAGATGCGCTGGTACCCGAGGCCGCCGCCGTCGATCTCGAAGTAGTAGATCTCCTCCAGTTCGCTCTCCTCGCCGGGGCGGTGCTCGTCGTGCTTGTGCGGCGGGTAGGAGGACCAGTTGCCGCCGGGAGTGAGCACCTCGACGGCGATCAGCCGGTCGCAGGCGAAGGCGCCGGCAGCGGCGAAGTTGTGGACCTCGCGGGCCTGGCTGCCGCTGCCGCGGGCCTCGACGGGTACCTCCGGCGCGGGGCCGTAGCGAGCGGGGAGTCGTCGCTCGCACCTCGCTCCTGCCAGGGCGAAGCGGCCTCCCGCGCCGGAGGCGATCTGGGCATGGGCGTCGCGCGGCACATAGGCGAAGTCGCTCACTTGGCCGAACACTCTTTCCCGCCCCTGCAGTTCAAAGGTCTCGCCCTGTGTCCGCACGGTGCAGCCGCCCGTGAGCGGCAGCACGATCCACTCGCTGTCGCCCGCGGTCAGCGAGTGCGAGGCGCCCGGCTCCAGCTCGAGCACCCGCAGGGCGCAGTAGTCCCAGCCGGCCTGCTCCGGGCTGATGCTCACGGCGTACGGCGCGCTCGCGGCGCTGCCCGCGGGGACGTGGAGACCCTGCGGCTCGTCTTTGTCTTCCATGCCTTTTCCGTACCCCCTAGAGCAGTCCGACGGCCGTGTCGACCGCGGTCGCGACGTCGCCGTCGGCCGGATAGAGCAGCGAGCGGCCCACCACCAGACCCTGGACCGTGGGCAGTCGCAGGGCGCCGCGCCATTTCTCGTACGCGCGGTCCTGGTCGTCCCCTATGTCGCCGCCGAGCAGCACCGCCGGGAGGGTGGAGGTCTCCATCACCGCCCGCATGTCGTCCGGGTCGTCGGTGACGGGCACCTTCAGCCAGGTGTACGCGGACGTGCCGGCCAGGCCGGAGGCGATGGCGATGGAGCGGGTGACGGCCTCGGCGCTGAGATCGTTGCGGAGCCGGCCGTCGGTCCGGTGACAGATGAACGGCTCTATGAAGACGGGGAGACGGCGCTCGGCCATCTCGTCCACGGCGCGGGCCGCGGCGGCCAGCGTGTCGAGGGAGGCCGGATCGCCGTAGTCGATCCGCAGGAGCAGCTTGCCCGCGTCGAAACCGAGCCGTTCGAGGTCGCGGGCGCGGTGGCCGGTGAACCGGTCGTCCAGCTCGAAGGCGGCCCCGGCGAGCCCTCCGCGGTTCATGGAGCCCATCACGACCTTGTCGTCGAGGGCGCCGAGGAGCAGGAGGTCGTCGAGGATGTCGGCGGTGGCGAGGACCCCGTCGACGCCGGGGCGGGACAGGGCGAGGCAGAGCCGTTCCAGCAGGTCGAGGCGGTTGGCCATGGCGAGGCGTCGGTCGCCGACGCCGAGGGCGCCGCGGGCGGGGTGGTCGGCTGCGATGACCATCAGCCGTCCGCTGTCGCCGATCAGCCGGGGCCGCCGCCGCCGGCGGACGGCCGCCTCCGCGACCGCTTCCGGGTGCCGGGCCCGGATCCCGACGAGCTCGGCGAGGTCGACCCGGCTCACGACGACTCCCCGGGGTCGGCGGGGGCCTGGTCTGCGGAAGCGGCCGCGTCGGGCTCAGCCCGGTCGGGGGTGGCCGGGCCGCGGGCGCGGCCCGGGCTGGGGTCGGGTCGCGGCGCGGCCGGGCCGGGGTCGGGGGGCGGCGCGGCCGGGTTCGAGCCCGGGGACCGGTCCGGACTTGCGCCGGCGTCCGGGGATGCGCCGCCGTCCGGGGATGCGCCGCCGTCCGTTGGCGCGCTCGGGTCCGGTGGGGGCGCGCCGCCCGCGAGGACGGTCTCCACCTCCTCCGCGTACGGCATCGCCGTCGAGCACGCGAGCCGCGACGCCACGATCGCGCCCGCCGCGTTGGCGTACCGCATCGTCTGCTCCAACTCCCGTCCGGCCAGCAGCCCGTCGCACAGCGCGCCGCCGAACGCGTCTCCCGCTCCGAGGCCGTTGACGACGTCGACCGGCACGGGCGGCACCACTGCCTGCGTCCCGTCCCGGTGCAGCGCGAGCACGCCCTTGGGGCCCTGTTTGACGACCGCGAGCTCGGCCCCGGCGGCCAGCAGGGCTCGGGCCGCCGCGTACGGATCGCGCTCGCCCGTGGCGATCTCGCACTCCTCGAGGTTGCCCACCGCGACGGTGGCGTGGGTCAGGGCCCGCGCGTAGTACGCCCTCGCCTCCTGCGGGTCCGGCCAGAACATCGGCCGCCAGTCCAGGTCGAACACGGTGATCCCCGACCGGTTCCGGTGCGCCAGCGCCGCGAGCGTCGCCGACCGGCTCGGCTCGGCGCACAGGCCCGTACCGGTCATCCAGAAGACCCGTGCGTCGCGGATGCGCGCCAGGTCCAACTCGTCTTCCCGGATCTCGAGATCGGGCGCCTTCGGCAGCCGGTAGAAGTAGAGCGGGAAGTCGTCCGGCGGGAAGATCTCGCAGAAGGTGACCGGGGTCGGGTACGCGTCCACGGCGGTGACCCAGCGGTCGTCGACGCCGAACTCACCGAGCGCCTGGTGGAGATAGTCGCCGAAGGCGTCGCGCCCGGTCCTGGTGATCACCGCGGTCCGTCTGCCGAGCCTGGCCGCGGCGACGGCGACGTTCGTCGCCGAGCCGCCCAGAAACTTCCCGAACGTCTCGACCTGCGCCAATGGGACCCCGGCACGCAGTGGATAGAGGTCGACCCCGATCCGGCCCATCGTGATCACGTCATACGGCTGAGGCATGCGCGTCCCTTCGGTTCGAACCCGCCGGTGCCGGCTGACACAAGGTCTAGCCCTCCCCGGCGAACCCTGTCAATGTTTTGTCCTTACATTCGGACCAAGTCTTGACACCTTTCTCCGGCGGCCGGAAAGCTGGCCGGCATGACCTCATCCGTCCCCGCCCTGAACCGCATCCGGGTCGGCTCGGCCCCCGACTCCTGGGGGGTGTGGTTCCCCGACGATCCCCGCCAGGTTCCCTGGCAGCGCTTCCTCGACGAGGTCGCCCACGCCGGCTACGAGTGGATCGAGCTCGGCCCGTACGGCTACCTGCCGACCGACCCCGCCCGCCTGACGGAGGAGACCGCGCGGCGCGGCCTCAAGGTCTCGGCCGGGACCGTCTTCACCGGCCTGCACCACGGTCCGGCGGTGTGGGAAGAGACCTGGGCGCATGTCTCCGACATCGCGGCACTGACCCAGGCGATGGGCGCGTCCCACCTGGTCGTGATCCCCTCCTTCTGGCGCGACGACAAGACGGGCCAAGTGCTCGAGGACCGCACCCTCGCCCCGGAGCAGTGGCGCCATCTGACGGAGCAGACGGAACGGCTCGGTCACGAGGTGCGCGAGCGCTACGGCCTGGAGATCGTCGTCCATCCGCATGCCGACACCCATATCGACACCGAGGAGAACGTCACCCGCTTCCTCGACGCCACCGACCCCGACCGCGTCTCGCTCTGCCTGGACACCGGGCACTACGCCTACTGCGGCGGTGACAGCGTCAAGCTCATCGAGACCTACGGGGAACGACTCGGCTACCTCCATCTCAAGCAGGTCGATCCTGAGATCCTCGCCCGGGTCGTGGCCGACGAGGTGCCCTTCGGGCCCGCGGTGGGCCAGGGCGTGATGTGCGAGCCGCCGGCCGGGGTGCCCGCGCTCGAACCCGTACTGACCGCGGCCCAGTCGCTCGGCGTCGACCTCTTCGCCATCGTCGAGCAGGACATGTATCCGTGTCCGCCGGACAAACCCCTTCCTATCGCCGAACGCACGCGCGGTTTTCTTCGCTCCTGCGGCGTCTGACGCACTGCATCACGTCTGTCACTGTTGTCACCCGCACATCACACTTGTCTCCATTACTCGGGTCTTTCGTCACAGGCCCTCAACAGGCGTCCTCCTCCAGCCGCTCCGTGTCGTTCAACGGGCAAACGCTCAGTGATCGCCAGTGTCCGCGCGGCAGCTCCCCCGACGGCATACCGACCGCCTCTGCTGCGCGCGCAGGGAGGTGCCACACATGACGGACAGAAGGCTCTGGTCCTACAAGGACATCGCCGCGCACATCAAGGTGCAGCCGGACACCGTCCGCTCGTACCGCAAGCACGGCCTGTTGCCGTCCCCGGACCATGTGGAGTCCGGCAAGCCGTACTGGTACGCGGAGACGATCCGCCGCTGGGTGGCCAACCGGCCCGGGAACAGAGGCCGTAGAGAGTGAGGCACAGCGTGCCGTGAGCGCGGCGGCCCCGCACCGGAGGACGGTGCCGGGGCCGCCGCCTCACGTCGCGGGGCCACCGTCCCGTCAGACCTTGACCCCGTCCCGCTCGGCCCCGTCCCGGTCAACTCCGCCCCGATTGGCCCCGCCCGAGCCCCGCGCCGTCCGAGGCGGCGTCCGAAGCGGCGTCCGAAGCGGCGTCCGAAGCGGCGTCCGCCGATGTTGCGTCGGCCGTCGTCTCGCCCTCCCCACCCTTGGGCGGCGGGGATATCTCGCCCTCGCTCAGGCCGAACCGCTCATGGAAGCGGCGCAGCGGCCGCGGCGCCCACCAGGTCGCGGCACCGGTCAGTTTCATCACCGAGGGGACCAGCAGGCTGCGCACCACCATGGCGTCCATCAGGACGGCGAGCGCGATCCCGAGGCCGAGCATCTTGGTGTTGGTCACCCGGGACGTGCCTATGGCGACCATCACGACCGCGAGGATCACGGCCGCGGCGGTGATCAGTCCACCGGTGCGCTGGAGCCCGAACCGTACGGAGTGCTCGTGGTCACCGGTGCGGTCGTGCTCCTCCTTGATCCGGGACAGCAGGAACACCCCGTAGTCCATGGAGAGCCCGAAGGCGATGCAGAACATCAGCACCGGCAGGGTCGTCTCGATGTCTCCCGTGGAGGTGAAGGAGAGCAGCCCGGACAGGTTGCCGTCCTGGAAGATCCAGACGACCGCCCCGAACATCGCGGTGAGACTCAGGGCGTTGAGCACGACGGCCTGGACGGGGATGAGCACGCTCCCGGTCAGCAGGAAGACCAGCAGCAGGGTCGCCACGGCGATGATTCCCAGCGCGAGTGGCAGCCGGTCGGCTATGGCGGCCTTGGAGTCCTCCAGGACCGCCGCCCTGCCCGTCACCGACGTCTCGAACGGGGCTGGGACGTCGCGCAGTTCATGGACCAGCCGCTGCGCCCGCTCCCCCACCGCCTCCCCTTCCGGCAGCACCGTGAAGTACGCCGAGCTGCCCGCGGTGACGGGGCCGTCGACCCTCAGGACGTCCGGGAGGGCGGCGATCCGGTCGCGGTACTGCCCGTACTGGTCGGGCGTCGGCCCGGACGCCGCGCCTGCGGCCGGCTCGGTGAACACCTCCAGGCCGCCGGTGGGGCTGCCCGGGAAGCCGTCCCGTATCTGCTGCTGGACGACGTGGGACTCGGCGGTCGACGGCAGCTGACGGTCGTCGGGCGTACCGAACTTCACACCCAGGAAGGGCAGTCCGAGCAGCACCAGGCCGGCGACGGTGGCGAAGGCGAAGAGCGGGGCCCGGCGCATCACCAGCCCGGCGAACCGCCCCCAGCCGGCGCCCTCCGCCGCGGCCGCGTCCCGGACTGCGGGCGCGGTGCCGACGGCGCCGCGGTCCCGTCGGAGCAGACCCCGTCGGAAGAGGCGCCGCAGGTCCAGGGAGTTGACCCGGTGGCCGAGGATCATCAGCGCGGCGGGCAGCAGGATGAGCGCGGCAGCGGCGGCGAGCAGCACGACCGCGATCCCCGCGTACGCGAAGGAACGGAGGAAGTACTGCGGGAAGACGAGCATCGCGGCCAGTGACACGGCCACGGTCAGGGCCGAGAAGAGGACGGTGCGTCCCGCGGTGCGCAGCGTCGCGCCCACCGCCTTGCGCACCTGCGCGCCGCCTGCCAGTTCCTCCCGGAAGCGGCGGACGATGAACAGCGCGTAGTCGATGGCGAGTCCGAGGCCGAGCGCGGTGGTGAGGTTCTGGGCGAAGACCGAGACGTCGGCGAATTCCGTGATGCCGCGCAGCACCGCGTTGGTCCCCAGGATGGCGACGATGCCGACGCCGAGCGGCAGGAGCGCCGCCACCGCGCTGCCGAACACCATCACCAGCAGCACCAGCGTCACGGGCAGGGCGATCATCTCGGCGCGGAGCAGGTCTTCCTGAATGATCGTCGTCATCTCGTGCTGCACGGCGACCGGGCCTCCGATGGAGACCTCCACCGGGCCGTGCCCGCCCCGGTAGGAGGGCGCGATCCGGTCCAGCACCTCGGCCGCGGTCTTCTCGTCGCCCTCGATCCGGGCCGCGATCAGCGCCTGCGTCCCGTCCTCCGCGCGCAGGGCGGGCGCCTTGCTCTGCCAGTACGAGCCGACTCCCGTGATGCCGTCCTCCGCGGCGAGCCGCTGCGCGAGGCGGGCGGCCTCCGCGCCGACCGCCGGGTCGTCGACGCCGGCCTCGCCGGCGTCGACGAGCAGCAGCAGATTCGGCTGCGAGGCGGGGAACGCCCGCTCCACGGCCTCCTTCGCATACGTCGACTCGGCGGCGGGGTCCTCCCAGCCGCCACTGCCCATACGGTCGGCGACGCCGCCGCCGGCGAAGACGGCCAGGGCGGTCAGGACCAGGGCGGCCAGCAGGGCGAGGCGCGGCCGCGCGGTGACGAAACGGGTCCATCCCCCGACGCTCGCCGCGCCGTCAGACCCGTCCCCGCCCCGGCGCCCCGTGCCGCCGCGGGCGGGACCACCGGTGCCGGACGAACCATCCGCGCCGGACGAAACGCCCGGGTCGGACGGGCTTCCTGCGCCCGTCGGACCGCCGTCGCGGGAGGCCCCCGCAGGGCGGGGTGGGCTGTTGACTTCGGACATGGTGCGGTGTCCCCTTCACCGTGACCCGTGCGCAGGCTTCCCGGCAGGCAGCATGGGTCGACCATTGCCATAGACTGGCAAACACGAGTCATTACTCGCATTAACCAAGAATGCGAGTGAGCGCTCGCGTTTGTCAACCGTGTCAGGAAGCTGGGGACAACACGTGCCGGAGCAGATCAAGCCGGAGCCCGCGAACACACCGGGAGGCGAGTCGCCGGAGCCCGCCAACACACCTGGGAGCGAGTCATTGGAGGGCGAGTCGCAGAACGCCCGGCCGCGCCGCCGCCAGGCCCGCGGCGAGCGGCGCATCGCCCAGCTGCTCGACGCCGCGGCCAGCGTCTTCTGCACCACCGGCTACACCGCCGCCAGCACCAACGCGATCGCCCGCGAGGCCGGCGTGTCCCCCGGCACGCTCTACCAGTTCTTCCCCAACAAGGAGGCCATCGCGATCGAGCTGGGCGACCGCCTCCTCCACCAGTGGCGCGACTCCCACGGCGCGGCCCTCGTCGCGGCGGACCTGGACCTCCCGCTGGAGCAGCTCCTCGAAGCCGTACTCGATCCACTGATCACCTTCAACGAGGAGAATCCGGCCTTCGCCGTACTGATGCACGGCCCCGACATCCCCGGGCGCATCACCCAGGAGTTCGACACCGTCCACGCGGGCCTGCTCGAAAGGATCGAGGAGATCCTCGCGGGATACCTCCCGGGCACCCCCGCCGAGGAGGTCCACCGGGTGTCGACCATGACCTTCGCCGTCTTCAAGGCCGGACTCGACCTGATCCTCGCCCACGAGGGGGCGGAGCGCGTGGCGTACACCCAGGAGCTGAAGACGATCATGTTCCGCTATCTGCACCCCCTCATCGACGGGGCGGACACTCCGATCCATACCCCCTAGGGGTATAGTGGGCGCACGGCAGGAGGATGCGGTCGCCCGCAGCCCCCTGGCGCACCGTGCCCGGACCCGCGTACGCGTCACCCACGTACGCGTCGAACCCCTCGAAGAGGAGAACGCCATGACCGCGGAGACGAACACCGCCATCGAGATCGAGGACACCAAGGCGGCCGGTTCCTGCTGCTCGCCCACCGGCTCCTGCCACGACAGCGCCGCCGCCCCGCAGGACGGCGTGACCACCGTCTACCAGGTCACCGGCATGACCTGCGGCCACTGCGAGGGGGCCGTCACCAGCGAGATCTCCGAGATCGCCGGCGTCACCTCCGTGACCGCCGTCGCCGCCACCGGCGAGGTGACCGTGGTCTCCGACGCGCCACTGGACGAGGACGCGGTACGCGCGGCCGTCGACGAGGCCGGCTACGAGCTCGCGGACAAGGCCTGAGCGGCACCCGGGAACGGACGCCCGGACCCAGCGCGGGCCGGGCCGCACCCCGACCGTAAGGAAACTGGCGGGGTGCGGCCCGGCCCGGCTGCAATCAGGTCCGGCCACCGATGGCGGGCTCCCGAGGCCGTACGGGAGCCCCGGGCACTCGGGCGCACCCGCGGCGCTGCTGACGAGCGACACCAGGGCCGTGGCTGAAGCGGTCGCCGCCGAGGCCGGTGCGGAGGAGGTGTGCGCGCGGGTCATGCCCGAGCAGACGGCCGAGGTCGTCGAACGGCTACGGACCGAGGGCCGCACCGGCGCGATGGCCGGCGACGGGATCAACGACGCCGCCGCACCGGCGACCGCCGATCCGGGGCCGGGGATGGGCACCGATACCGATGTGGCGATCGAGGCGGAGACCTCACGCTCGTACGGGGTGATCTGCACGTCACAGCCGTCGCGATCCATCGCAAGGCGGACTCCGGCCACGATCAAAGGCAATCTTTACTGGGCCTTTGGCTGGAACGTCACCACACCGCCGCGGACGACATCGGGCCTGCTCAACCCCATGATCGCGGGTTTTACCATGGCCCTTTCCTCCGCATTTGCGGTGCCCAACAGCATGCGCCCCCGCTCCTCCTCGTGACTACAAACAGGTCACAAGACCTTCACAACGAGACCTAGATCACAGATATTTGGGGGTAACCATTCAGGCTCGCCGCGAGTCTGAATGGGCGATGCCGAGAACGTCTTGGGGGACGTTCATGGGATGTCTTGGGGGACGTCCCAGGCAAGCGTTGGCCGGGGCACGTGCACTGGGGAGCTTTGAGCGGCCCTCCCGTACGTACCCCGGCATACCGCGGTGAGGTTTCCGCGGTCCACAGACGCCCGGCCGGATCCCGTGGGGGGAATCCGCTGTCGGGGAAATGGGAAGCGCCCCGCCCGCCGACCCGTGGGGGGATCGGCAGCGGGGCGCTTTCCACTGCTCTGTGTTCCGGGGCCGGAGTGGCCCGGGAAGAACAGGCGGGCCGAGCCTCAGCGGCCCGGCCCGGACGGTGCGCGGCTCAGCGGGCCTCCACCGGAAGGAAGTCGCGCAGGACCTCGCCGGTGTAGATCTGGCGCGGGCGGCCGATGCGGGAGCCGGGCTCCTTGATCATCTCGTGCCACTGGGCGATCCAGCCGGGCAGCCGGCCGAGCGCGAACAGCACGGTGAACATCTCGGTCGGGAAGCCCATGGCGCGGTAGATCAGACCCGTGTAGAAGTCCACGTTCGGGTAGAGGTTGCGCGAGACGAAGTAGTCGTCGGAGAGCGCGTGCTCCTCGAGCTTCAGCGCGATGTCGAGCAGCTCGTCGGACTTGCCGAGGGCCGAGAGGACATCGTGCGCCGCCGCCTTGATGATCTTCGCGCGCGGGTCGAAGCTCTTGTAGACCCGGTGGCCGAAGCCCATCAGCCGGACGCCGTCCTCCTTGTTCTTCACCTTGCGGATGAAGGAGTCGACATCGCCGCCGTTGGCCTGGATGCCCTCGAGCATCTCCAGCACCGACTGGTTGGCGCCACCGTGCAGCGGGCCCCACAGGGCGCTGATGCCGGCGGAGATCGAGGCGAACATGTTCGCCTGCGAGGAGCCGACCAGGCGCACGGTGGACGTGGAGCAGTTCTGCTCGTGGTCCGCGTGCAGGATCAGCAGCTTGTCGAGCGCGGAGACCACGACCGGGTCGAGCTCGTACTCCTGCGCCGGGACCGAGAAGGTCATGCGCAGGAAGTTCTCGACGTACCCGAGGTCGTTGCGCGGGTAGACGAAGGGGTGGCCGATCGACTTCTTGTAGGCGTACGCCGCGATCGTCGGCAGCTTGGCGAGCAGCCGGATCGTCGACAGATGGCGCTGCTTCTCGTCGAACGGGTTGTGGCTGTCCTGGTAGAACGTCGACAGCGCGCTGACCACGGAGGACAGCATGGCCATCGGGTGGGCGTCGCGCGGGAATCCCTGGAAGAAGCGCTTGACGTCCTCGTGCAGCAGCGTGTGCTGCGTGATCTCACCCTTGAACGACGCCAGCTCGTCGACGGTCGGCAGCTCACCGTTGATCAGCAGCGACGCAACCTCGAGGAAGGTGGAGCGCTCGGCAAGCTGCTCGATCGGGTACCCGCGGTAGCGGAGAATGCCCTGCTCGCCGTCGAGGTAGGTGATGGCGGATTTATAGGCGGCGGTGTTGCCGTATCCGCTGTCCAGGGTGACCAGACCGGTCTGGGCTCGGAGCTTCCCGATGTCGAAGCCCTTGTCGCCGACGGTGCTATCGACCACCGGGTAGGTGTATTCACCGTCCGCGTACCGCAGTACTACAGAGTTGTCGCTCACGTCATCCCTCACCGACGTAGTGCCTCTTCTTCGAGGTGCCCTGACTGTCTCTACCATCCCCCATTTGGCTCAGGAGAGTGCACTCGGGGTCGACCATTGGGCCTATCGGCGGCACTCAGTGCCGCCAACCTGCTCATCTTGCCCCGTTCGCCCCGGTTCCGGAAGCCGGGGGGGGTCGAGGTGGTGTTTCCCACCCCCGAGGGTGCCCCAATCGTCGCGTCGGCTGGCGGCACGGGCCGGCGGCGGTCAGCCGGCGAGCCGGTGCGCGAGGGCGGTGCACCGTCTGCCTGCGGAAACGGTCCGGACCGCCTGGCCTATCGCCTTGCGGGACCCGACGAGGACCACGAGCCGCTTGGCCCGGGTGACCGCCGTGTAGAGCAGATTCCGCTGAAGCATCATCCAGGCTCCGGTAGTGACAGGGATCACCACCGCCGGATATTCGCTGCCCTGCGAGCGGTGGATCGTCACCGCGTACGCGTGTGCCAGCTCGTCCAACTCGTCGAAGTCGTAGGCGATCTCCTCGTCCTCGTCGGTCAGGACGGTGAGCCGCTGGTCGTCCGTGTTCAGCGAGGTGACGACGCCCACCGTGCCGTTGAAGACGCCGTTGAGTCCCTTGTCGTAGTTGTTGCGGATCTGGGTGACCTTGTCGCCGACGCGGAAGACCCGGCCGCCGAACCGCTTCTCCGGGAGCTCGGGCCGGGCCGGCGTGATCGCCTGCTGAAGCAGCCCGTTGAGCGTCCCGGCGCCGGCCGGGCCGCGGTGCATGGGCGCCAGCACCTGCACGTCGCGGCGCGGATCGAGACCGAACTTCGCGGGGATACGGCGCGCCGCCACATCGACCGTCAGCCGGCCCGCGTCCTCGGTCTCCTCCTCCACGAAGAGGAAGAAGTCCTCGAGCCCCGTGGTGACGGGCTGCAGCCCGGAGTTGATCCGGTGGGCGTTGGTGACGACGCCGGACTGCTGGGCCTGCCGGAAGATCCGCGTGAGACGCACATTCGGTACGGGACCGCCGTCGGCGAGCAGGTCGCGCAGCACCTCACCGGCGCCGACGCTCGGCAGCTGGTCGACGTCTCCCACCATCAGCAGGTGCGCGCCCGGCGCCACGGCCTTCACCAGCTTGTTCGCCAGCAGCAGGTCCAGCATCGAGGCCTCGTCGACGACGACCAGGTCGGCGTCGAGCGGCCGGTCCCTGTCGTACGCCGCGTCGCCGCCGGGCTTCAGCTCCAGCAGCCGGTGCACGGTCGACGCCTCCGCCCCGGTCAGCTCGGCGAGACGCTTCGCGGCGCGCCCGGTGGGAGCGGCGAGCACCACCTTGGCCTTCTTCGCCCGCGCCAGCTCCACGACGGAGCGGACGGTGAACGACTTGCCGCAGCCGGGTCCGCCGGTCAGGACGGCAACCTTGCTGGTGAGCGCCAGCCGCACCGCCGCCTGCTGCTCGGGCGCGAGCTCGGCCCCCGTACGCTCCGCGAGCCAGGCCAGCGCCTTGTCCCACGCCACGTCCTGGAAGGCGGCCATGCGGTCGCCCTCCGCCGTCAGCAGCCGCCGCACCTGCCCGGCGAGGGACAGCTCCGCACGGTGGAAGGGGACCAGATACACGGCCGTCACCGGCTCGCCGCCCTCTGGCCCGGGCACCCGCTCCCGTACGACGCCCTCGTCGTCGGCCGCGAGCTCGGCGAGGCATTCGATGACCAGGCCCGTGTCGACCGCGAGCAGCTTCACGGCGTCCGAGATCAGCTGCTCCTCGGGCAGGAAGCAGTGCCCCTGGTCGGTGGACTGGGACAGGGCGTACTGGAGCCCGGCCTTGACGCGCTCCGGGCTGTCGTGGGGTATGCCGACCGCCTGGGCGATCCGGTCGGCGGTCAGGAAGCCGATGCCCCACACGTCGGCCGCCAGGCGGTACGGCTGGTTCTTCACGACGGAGATCGAGGCGTCCTCGTACTTCTTGTAGATCCGCACCGCGATGGACGTCGACACGCCCACGCCCTGGAGGAAGACCATGACCTCCTTGATGGCCTTCTGCTCCTCCCACGCCGCACCGATCATCCTGCTCCGCTTCGGGCCCAGCCCGGGCACCTCGATGAGCCGCTTCGGCTCCTGCTCGATGACGTCGAGCGTGCCGGTGCCGAAGTGGTCGACGATCCGCTCGGCGATCTTCGGCCCGATGCCCTTGATCAGCCCGGAGCCCAGATACCGCCGTATGCCCTGGACGGTGGCCGGCAGGACCGTCGTGTAGTTCTCCACGGTGAACTGCTTGCCGTACTGCGGATGAGAGCCCCAACGGCCCTCCATCCGCAGCGACTCGCCGACCTGCGCGCCGAGCAGCGAGCCGACGACGGTGAGAAGGTCACCGCCGCGCCCGGTGTCGACACGCGCGACCGTATAGCCGTTGTCCTCGTTGGCATACGTGATCCGCTCGAGGACGCCCTCGAGCACGGCTGGTTGGAAGACGGGCGGATTGGACATGACCCGACGTTATCGCCACGGTCCGACACCGCGGCGGGCCTGTGGAAAACCCGGCCCCGGCAAGCGCCAAGGGGGCCCGGTCGACGACCGGGCCCCTCGCGCTCCCCCACCGTCAGGTTCGGTGCCCTCCCCCCGGATGGCTCCCCCCGTGAACCCGACGACACATACGACAGCGGTCACGCAAATATGGTTGCACGATCGCGGGGAGTAGTTTTCGCCATGTTTCCCGCACACTTCTGGCCACCGGTCGAACATCCGGTGTCCCGCCGGCGGATCGGGTGTCCCCGCGGCGCCGGCGTCACCGCCCGAAGCCCTCCATTCCCTCGAAGTGCTGTCCCACCAGCACGGAGCCGTCGCCCGCGTACGCCGTCACCGTCCAGCCCCCGCGCTCATGGTCCGCGTCGCCGAAGGCGTAGTACGTCCCCCAGTCCACGTCGCCCGGCAGACGAAGGGCGGCGGTCGGGAGCCGCTCGCCCGAGTCGAGGCGGACTTCGACCCTGGCGGGGACCGTGTCCGTACGAAAGGCGCCCCAAAAGAGGGGGCGTCCGTCTCCGCTGCTCAGTCCCGAACTGACGCTGTTCGGCCGGATGCTGTCGCCCGCGTACTGCCTGTTGTCCTCCACGGCATCGCGGAGATCGCCCGTCTCCAGGACGTAGTTCTGCCTGCCCTCCGGCAGCAGCGCCATGCTGTACCCGTCCCCGAGCGGCACCGGTTCGTACGGCCGCACCGTGCGAACCTCCGGCGGCGGGGTGGGCTCCGGTGGCGTCGTGGGGGCCGCCGTGGCCGGGGGCGCCGTGTCCTGGGCCGGAGACCGGTCGCCAAGGGTGCCCAGGGTCAGCAGCGCGGCCACCGCCGTGGCCGTCCCGGCCAGCGCGGCCGTGCGCCTGCGGCGCGCCGTACGCCCCCGGCGCACCACGTCCTCGACCGGCGGCGAACCGTGCGGCACCGTGTCCGCCTCGCGGCGCAGCGCGTCCCGAAGTCGCATGTCGTCGTCGTTCACGGCCGCCGCTCCCCCATCGCACTGACCGGTACCAGCCCCGGCTGCGCCCGCAACTTCTTCAGCGCCCGCGCCGTATGGCTGCGTACCGTACCCACGCCCGTTCCCAGCAGCCGTGCCACCTCGCTCTCGCTGCGGTCCTCCAGATAGCGGAGCACGACCACCGCGCGCTGTTTCGCGGGCAGTCGGGCGAGCGCGGCGAGAACGGCACTGCGGTCGGCGCTGCGTTCGGCGACGGTGTCGGCGCGGTCCGGCCCCGGCGACTCCGGGAAGCGGGTGGTCAGCCACTCGCGCAGCCGCAGCCGCCGCAACCGGTCCACATTGGCATTGATCATGATGCGCCATACATAGGAGTCGGGATCGTCGGCGTCCTGGACGCGCTCCCACTTCACATACGCCTTGGCGAGGGCGGCCTGCACCAGGTCCTCCGCGTCGTGGTGATGTCCGGTCAGGAGATGGGCGGTCCGCAGCATCCGCGGCCAGCGGCTGACCACAAACGCCCGGAACTCCGCCTCCGTGCTGCTCTTCAATCGAGTCCTCGGATTCGCCGTCCCGTCAGGCCCACGCCACGCTGTCGTACCGCTCCCTCGTCGCCGGCACGACAGCGTGACATGACCGCACCCGGGCGGCTGTGTCGTCTGTCAGCGGCCGGCGGGGAAGGGCTTGAACGACAGCGTCGCGAGCACCGCGCCGTCGGCGCCGTACGCGGTGACCTCGGTGCTCTCCTTCGGGGCTCCGGCCCCGGCGGCGTCGAGGTAGTACGTGCCCCAGCCGGGCTCGCCCGGCAGCATGAGCACGCCGGCGTCCTGCTCCGGACCGGCGTCGACGCGGACGGTGATGCGTGCCGGCACCGTGTCGGTACTGAACGCGCCGGTGAACAGGGCGTCGTCACCGTCGGTGTGCAGCCCGCCGCTGAGGCTGTTGGGGCGGATGCTGTCCCCCACGTACTTCTTGGACTGTGCGACCGACTCCGCGAAAGCGTCGTCCCCCCGGGCCACCACATAGTTCTGCCTGCCCTGCGGCAGCAGCCCCATCCTGGCGCCCTGGCCTATCTCCACGGGTTCGTACGGCTGCACGACGCGCGGTCCGGGCGCTTTCGCGGCGTCGGCCGGTGCGGCATCGGTGTCCGCCTCCGACCCGGTAGTGGCGCTGCCGGTCGCGGCCTCGGCGGCCTCGGCCGCAGCCTCCGCCGGCTGGGCCGGGCCGCCGAGGGCGAGCGCCGTGCCGGCGCCACCCGCGAGAGCCATCGCCATGACCCCTGCCATGACGAGCCTCTTGGTCTTCATGTGTCCTCCGCTGATCGGGTCTTGCCTTCACGTCTCAGACGACGGGCGGCCCGCGTATCTATGTCAGCGGCGGAGAATTTCCTTCCGGATCCCGAAGCGGCGGCGGCCGGTGCTCAGAACACCTCCGACACGAACCGCTCCGCCGTCTCCTCCAGCACCCCCACCCCCTCCCGCGCCCACAGCCCGTCGTTGAACAGCTCCACCTCGATGAGCCCCGTCCAGCCCGTCGCCTGTACCCGCTCCCGCCACTCGCGCATGTCGATCGCGCCGTCGCCGAGCTGGCCGCGGCCGTTGAGGACGCCGGCGGGCAGGGGGGTGGTCCAGTCCGCCAGTTGGAAGGAGTGGATACGGCCCGCGGCTCCCGCGCGGGCGACGGCCGCCGGGGCCCGGTCGTCCCACCAGATGTGGTAGGTGTCCACGACCACGCCCACTTGGTCGGCCGGGAAGCGTTCCGCCAGGTCGAGGGCCTGGTCGAGGGTGGAGACGACGCAGCGGTCGGAGGCGAACATCGGGTGCAGGGGCTCGATGGCGAGACGAACCCCGCGTTCGGCCGCGTAGGGGGCGA
The DNA here is from genome assembly GCF_053591995.1 of Streptomyces sp. NPDC002835. Lineage (NCBI taxonomy): Bacteria > Bacillati > Actinomycetota > Actinomycetes > Kitasatosporales > Streptomycetaceae > Streptomyces > Streptomyces sp. NPDC002835. Next base: position 352,660 of record NZ_JBSFUW010000001.1, read on the forward strand.
GCGAGGCGAGGGCGTCCGCGATGCGTTCGCGGGCCGCGACCAGGTCGCGGCTGCCCGGCGGGAGGCCGCCCGAGACCATGACGAGCGTGTCCGTGCCCAGGGTCGCCGCCTCGTCGATCGCGGCCCGGTTGTCGTCCAGGGCGCGGGCCCGGTCGGCGGCGTCCTGCGCGGTGAGGAAGCCGCCCCGGCACAGGGACGTGACGGTCAGGCCGGCGTCCCGTACGAGCTTGGCCGTGGCGTCCAGCCCGTACGCGGCGACCGGTTCGCGCCACAGGCCCACGGCCGGGACGCCGAGCCGGACGCATGCCTCGGTCAGCTCGGGCAGGGACAGCTGCTTGACCGTCATCTGGTTGATGCTGAAGCGGCTCAGGTCAGGGCTCACCGGGGGACTCCGTACACGTCGAGCAGGGACTTCATGCGCGCCTCGGCGAGCGCCGGGTCCGGGAACAGGCCGAGGCCGTCGGCCAGTTCGTACGCCCGGGCCAGGTGGGGCAGCGAGCGTGCCGACTGGAGGCCGCCGACCATCGTGAAGTGGGACTGGTGGCCCGCCAGCCAGGCGAGGAACACCACGCCCGTCTTGTAGTACCGGGTCGGCGCCTGGAACAGGTGGCGGGACAGTTCGACGGTCGGGTCGAGGAGCTTGCGGAAGCCTGCCGTGTCGCCCGTGTCCAGGACGCGTACGGCCTCCGCCGCCAGCGGGCCCAGCGGGTCGAAGATACCCAGCAGGGCGTGGCTGAAGCCGCGTTCGTCGCCCGCGATCAGCTCCGGGTAGTTGAAGTCGTCGCCCGTGTAGCAGCGCACGCCCTGCGGCAGGCGGCGGCGCAGCTCCACCTCCCGTCGCGCGTCCAGCAGGGAGACCTTGATGCCGTCGACCTTGTCCGGGTGTGCCGCGATGACCTCCAAGAAGGTCTCCGTGGCCGTGTCCAGGTCGGACGAGCCCCAGTAGCCCTCCAGCGCCGGGTCGAACATCGGGCCCAGCCAGTGCAGGACCACCGGCTCGGCCGCCTGCCGCAGCAGATGCCCGTACACGGCGAGGTAGTCGTCCGCCGAGGCCGCCGCAGCGGCGAGCGCACGGGAGGCCATCAGGATCGCCTGCGCGCCGGTGGACTCGACCAGGGCGAGCTGCTGCTCGTAGGCGTCACGCACCGCGTCGAGCGAGGCCGGCCCGGTGAGCTGGTCGGTGCCCACGCCGCAGGCGATGGCACCGCCGACGGCCTTCGCCTCCGCCGCCGAGCGACGGATCAGCTCGGCCGCGCCCGCCCAGTCCAGCCCCATGCCGCGCTGCGCCGTGTCCATGGCCTCGGCCACGCCGAGTCCGTGCGACCAAAGGTGGCGGCGGAACGCGAGTGTGGCGTCCCAGTCGACGGCGGCGGGCGAGTCGGGGCTGGTGTCGGCGTACGGGTCGGCCACCACATGGGCGGCGGAGAAGACCGTACGGGAGGTGAGCTGGGCACCCGCGGTGAGGCACAGGGGCTCGGTGCGCGGCTCGTACGAGAACAAGGACCCGTCGGCGCGCGGCAGTCCGATCGTCACAGCGTCAGCTCCGGTACGTCGAGGCGCCGCCCCTCGGTGGAGCTGCGCAGGCCGAGCTCGGCGAGCTGTACGCCGCGCGCGCCCGCCAGCAGGTCCCAGTGGTACGGCTCGTCGGTGGCGACGTGGCGCAGGAACAGTTCCCACTGGGCCTTAAAACCGTTGTGGAACTCGGCGTTGTCCGGGATCTCCTGCCACTGGTCGCGGAAGGACTCGGTCACGGGCAGGTCCGGGTTCCACACCGGCTTCGGGGTGGCGGAGCGGTGCTGGACACGGCAGTTGCGCAGCCCGGCGACGGCCGAGCCGTGCGTGCCGTCGACCTGGAACTCCACGAGCTCGTCGCGGTTGACCCGTACCGTCCAGGAGGAGTTGATCTGGGCGACGGCGCCGCTCTCCAGCTGGAAGATGCCGTACGCGGCGTCGTCCGCGGTCGCCGCGTACGGCTTGCCCTGCTCGTTCCAGCGCTGGGGAACGTGCGTGGCGATGTGCGCGTTGACAGAGGTGACACGGCCGAACAGCTCGTGCAGCACGTACTCCCAGTGCGGGAACATGTCGACGGTGATGCCGCCGCCTTCCTCCGCGCGGTAGTTCCAGCTCGGCCGCTGGGCCTCCTGCCAGTCGCCCTCGAAGACCCAGTAGCCGAACTCGCCGCGCACGGAAAGGATCTCCCCGAAGAAGCCGCCGTCGATGAGGCGCTTCAGCTTCAGCAGGCCGGGCAGAAAGATCTTGTCCTGGACGACGCCGTGCTTGATGCCCCCGCTCCGGGCGAGGCGGGCCAGTTCGAGCGCGCCGGCGAGGTCGGTGGCGGTCGGCTTCTCGGTGTAGATGTGCTTTCCGGCCGCGATGGCCTTCTTCAGCGCCTCGACGCGGGCCGAGGTGACCTGCGCGTCGAAGTAGATGTCGATGCTCTCGTCGGCGAGGACGGCGTCGAGGTCGGTGGAGACCTCCGTCAGTCCGTGCCGCTCGGCGATCTCGCGCAGTGCGTGCTCGCGCCGTCCGACGAGCACCGGCTCCGGCCAGAGCACTTCGCCGCCGCCGAGGTCGAGACCGCCCTGTTCACGGATCGCGAGTACGGAGCGCACCAGGTGCTGGCGGTAGCCCATCCGACCGGTGACGCCGTTCATGGCGATCCGCACTGTCCTGCGTGTCACGAAGTGCCTCCATCTTTCATCTCGGTTCTCCCGAGTTCCCTCGATATGAGCGTAGCAAGCGCTTTCTACGCGAAATGAAGCTAGCCTGCCGACAGCGGCCCGGACAAGGGGGTCGCCCCATCTCCTGCGGAGGAAAGCGATGACAGTCACCCTGGCGGATGTGGCGGCCCGCGCCCGGGTGTCCCCGGCGACCGTCTCGCGCGTGCTGAACGGCAACTACCCGGTCGCCGCGTCCACGCGTGAACGGGTGCTGCGCGCGGTGGACGATCTCGACTACGTCCTCAACGGCCCGGCGAGCTCGCTCGCCGCCGCGACGTCCGACCTCGTCGGCATCCTCGTCAACGACATCGCCGACCCCTTCTTCGGAATCATGGCCGGCGCGGCGCAGACCGAGATCGGCGGACAGGAGGGCACGGGCCGCGGAGGCGGCGAGAAGCTCGCCGTCGTCTGCAACACGGGCGGTTCACCCGAGCGTGAACTCACCTATCTCACCCTGCTCCAGCGGCAGCGGGCCGCGGCCGTCATCCTCACCGGCGGCGCGCTGGAGGACCCCGGCCACCTCGAAGCCATGACCGTGAAACTCGGCAGACTCGCCGACGCGGGGACGCGCATCGTGCTGTGCGGCCGCCCGCCGCTGCCCGGCAGCGACGCGGTCGTCGCCTCGCTCGCCTTCGACAACCGGGGCGGCGGACGGCGGCTCACCGAGCATCTGATCTCGCTCGGCCACCGGCGCATCGGTTACGTCGCCGGCCCCGCGGAACGCACCACGACCCGCCACCGGCTGGAGGGCCACCGGGCCGCGATGGCGGCGGCCGGGCTCGGCGGGGACGCCGCCGAGCAGGAACGGCTCACCGTGCACGGGCCGTACGACCGCCGGTCCGGCTACGACGCCACCCTCGAACTGCTGCGCAGGGACCCCGGTCTGACGGCGATCGTCGCCGCGAACGACACCGTCGCGCTGGGCGCGTGTGCCGCGCTGCGCGACCAGGGACTGCGGATACCCCAGGACATCTCCGTCGCCGGCTTCGACGACCTCCCCTTCTCCGCGGACGCGGTCCCGTCGCTCACGACGGTCCGCCTCCCGCTCTTCGAGGCGGGCGCGCGGGCCGGGCGCCTGGCCATGGACAACGAGACGCCTCCGCCGGGAGGAATCGCCACGATCGCCGCGGAACTGATGGCCCGCGACTCGACGGCGGCACCGCGCGAGCGGTGACGGGGCGCGGCGCGGCGCGCGGAAGGTGACGCGCCGGGTACTGGCGGAGGCCGTGCGGCGGGTCGCCCGGCCCGGGCGACGTTACGGGCGCGGGCCCTCGGTCCGGCCTGGCCGGTCCCGGGGCACCGGCGGGGTCGGGCGCGGCGCCCCGTGCGCTAACGGGCGGGGTCACCAGCAGCCATCGGTGCGGTGACCCGGGCGCCGGGGCGCCCCTGCGGGAAGCAGTCGAAAAGCCCGCGTGGCGCCTGCGCCTGCGACGGTACCGGGGGCCCGCCCGGACCTCATCCGGCCGACGACGGCCACGGGTCGGGGCGCCAACGGGACCGGGCGCGGCATCGGGCCCCTGAGGGAACAGCCGGGGATGCCAGTGCGGTTGGGCGCGACGCCTGCCTCTGCAGGCGCTCACCCGCCGGCGGCCCGCGCCGACGTGACGGACGACCGCGCCGGCTCCAGTTTCGGGTGACGCCGCGCACCCCCGGCGCGGACAGGCTGGGGCACCCCGGCGGACCGGGCCCACCCGGTGACGGCCACAGGCCCCGTCCGGAACGACGCCCGGACGGTAACGGGCGGGCGCACCCGGCGTGGCCGCTCATGGTGACGGACGCGCCCCCACCGCCGCGCCGGCGCGGCCCTGCGTGGCCGGCGCGGCGCCGATCGTCACCCCATCGGCCCATACCCGCTCGCCGCCCCTGCGGCCCGAACGCAGGCTGGAGCCCTTGCTCCGCAGGGACGGAGCCGGAAGGACGGAGAACGGACATGACCAACGCAACCCGAGGCTCCCATCACGCTTCGGACACCGGAGGCGCCGGGCGCGCCTGGGCGTCCGGCGGCACGGTGTTCGCCGGCGTCCTGCTGCTGATGGAAGGCATCCTCGGCATCGTGGCCGGGATCGCCGCCATCGCCGAGGACGACGTGTACACGCGGGTCGGCGACTACGTCTTCGAGTTCAACCTCACCACGTGGGGCTGGATCCACCTGATCCTCGGTGTCCTGCTGGCCGTCACCGGCTGGGGCATCCTTCAGGGCGCCGCCTGGGCGCGGGGGCTCGGCGTGGGACTGGCCGCGTTGGCCATCGTCTTCCAGTTCATGTGGCTGCCGTACCAGCCGGTGTGGGCGGTCGTGTCCATCGCGATCGGCGTGTTCGTCATCTGGGCGCTGTGCACCGACCGCGGCCGTACGGGCGCGCCCTGATCCAGCGCCTTCGACCGACGGGGCGCGCGCCGGGCGCGGCCAGGGCCAAGACAAGGGGCCCGGGGCCGCGCCGCCCTTCGTCCGCCGTCGCGTGAGGGAGCCATGACGCGCGAAGCACCGCTGCCCGGCCCGCCCGTCGCCGCGTCGTACCGGCGGCTCTGGCCGCCGCAGGCCCGCGCCCTCGTCCCCCTCGTGGTGCCGGCGCTGATCGTCGGCGTCGGCACGGGGCTCGTACTCCTCGGTGTCAGCCGACTGGCGGAGCGGGTCCAGCACTGGCTCTGGCAGGACCTGCCCCACGACCTCGGCGTCTCCCCCGCCTCAGCGCTCTGGACGCTGTCGGTCCTCACCGTGGCCGGGCTCGCCGCGGGCCTGATCGTCTGGAAGTTCCCCGGCGGCACCGGTCCCGACCCCGCCACCCGCGGCCTCGTCGATCCGCCGCTGCCGGTCCGGGTGCTGCCCGGCGTCGTGCTCGCCGTCCTCATCACCCTGGCCGGCGGGGTGAGTCTGGGTCCGGAGAACCCGATCACCTCGGTCAACGTCGCGCTCGCCTGCGCGCTGGGCCTGAAGGTCATGCCGCGCAGCCCCGCCGCCGTCTGGGTCACGCTGGCGGCCGCCGGCACCATCGGGGCACTGTTCGGCACACCGGTCGCCGCCGCCCTCATCCTCTCCGAAGTCGCCACCGGGCCGGACCCACGGCCCCTGTGGGACCGGCTGTTCGCGCCGCTGATCGCGGCGGGCGCCGGGGCCCTGACGACCGTGCTGCTCGCCGGTCCGATGCTGACCGTGCGCGTCGCCCAGTACTCGGGGCCGCGGCTGATCGACGCGGTCTCCGCCGTGGCCATTGCCTCGGCCGCCGCGATCACCGGACTGGCCGCGGTGTACGTCTTCCCGCTCGTGCACCGGGTCTTCCACCGGCTGAGGCATCCGGTACTCATGCTGACCGCCGGCGGACTGACGCTCGGCGCGCTGGGCGTGCTCGGCGGACAACTGACCCTCTTCAGGGGCCTGGAGCAGATGCAGGAGCTCACCGCGCACCCGGAGGACCACGGCGCGGGCAATCTGCTGCTGCTCGCCCTCGTCAAGCTGGTCGCGCTCGTCGTCGCCGCGTCCTGTGGCTTCCAGGGCGGTCGGATCTTCCCGGCGGTCTTCGTCGGGGTGGCCCTCGGCATGCTCGCCCACACGCTCGTGGGCTCGGTCCCGATGGCTCTGGCGACGGCTGCCGCCGTGCTCGGGATGCTGGTGGCCGTCACGCGGCAGGGCTGGCTGAGCCTGTTCATCGCGGTCGTCCTCGTCGGGGACCTTCATCTGCTGCCGATGCTGTGCGTGGCGATCCTGCCCGCCTGGCTGATCGTCACCGGCCGTCCGGAGATGGAGATCCGCGGCACGACGTAACCCGAATGGGGTCTTGTCGGGAGCGGACGTGCGACGTAGCGTTGACTGAGTCAAAGATAACGCTCGGAGTCGATCATGCCGACCACACCACCCACGCCGGTCACACCCGCCACCACCCCGCCCGCCCCGGCCACGCCGCTCGTGCCGGTCCAGGAGATCCGCGCCTTCAACCGCTTCTACACCAACCTCATCGGCGCGCTCGACTACGGCAGACATCTGTACACGCCGTACACGCTCACCGAGTCCCGGGTGCTGTACGAGCTCGCGCACAGCCCCCGCACCGACGCCGCCGACCTCCGCGGCGAGCTGTCGCTCGACGCCGGCTATCTCAGCCGGCTGCTCGCGGGGTTCGAGCGCGACGGGCTCGTGGAACGGGCGCCGTCCGAGCGGGATCCGCGGCGGCAGCGGATCACCCTCACCGAGCAGGGCCGAGAGGCCGCCGCGCTGCTCGACGAGCGGTCGCGGCAGGCGGTCGGCACGCTGATCGACGCGGTGCCCGAGCAGGAGAGGGAGCGGCTGTCCGGGGCGCTGCGCACCGTCCGGGAGCTCCTGTCCGCGGCCCGGGGTGACGCCGCGCCGCCGGAGCCGGTGCTGCGCGGCCCCGGCCCCGGTGACCTGGGGTGGATGGTCCAGCGGCACGGCGCGCTGTACGCCGCGGAGTACGGATGGGACGCCTGCTTCGAGGGCCTGGTCGCGCGCATAGTCGCGGATTTCGCGCAGGACCACGATCCGCTCCTGGAGCGGGTGTGGATAGCCGAGCTGGACGGCCGGCCGGTCGGCTCCGTGATGTGCGTACGGGACGAGACCCCGGCCACGGCCCGGCTGCGGCTGCTGCTGGTCGAGCCCGAGGCGCGTGGCCACGGACTCGGCGACCGGCTGGTGCGCACGGCGGTGGATTTCGCGCGCGAGGCCGGGTACCGGGACATGGTGTTGTGGACCAATGACGTGCTGACCGCGGCCCGCCGGATCTACGAGCGGGCCGGGTTCACCCTCGTCGCCGAGGAGCCGCACCGCTCGTACGGAGCGGATCTGCTCGGTCAGGACTGGCGGCTGGAGCTACAGGAAGGAACGGATGGATGAAATTCGCCTTCTCGACCCTGGGCGTGCCGGGCAGGCCGCTGAGGGAGGTGGCCCGTCTCGCCGCCGACAGCGGATACCAGGGCGTCGAGCTGCGGGCCCACCCGGAGGAGCCGGTGCATCCGGGCATCGGTACGACGGAACGGGCGGAGGCGATCCGGGAGTTCGAGCGCGCGGGCGTCGAGATCCTGACCGTCGCCGGGTATGCGCGGGTCGCGGCGGCCGGCGACGACGGCCCCGTGATCAAGGAGATGGAGAGCCTCTGCCGCCTGGCCAAGGACCTCGGCGCCTCGTTCGTCCGCGTCTTCCCCGGCGGCGACCTGGACCGGGCCGAGGCCGACGCGATCGCGGCCCGCCGGCTCGGCGCGGCCGCGGAGACCGCGACCGATCTCGGCGTACGCATCCTGCTGGAGACGCACGACTCGCACCGCACGGGCGCCGATGTCAGCCGAGTCCTCGGCCTGGTCGGCCACAAGCACGCGGGCGCGCTGTGGGACGTGATGCACACATGGCTCGGCAATGAGGCACCGGAGGTGAGCCACGCGGCCCTGAGCCCGTTCCTCGGCTACATACAGGTCAAGGACGTGGCCTCGCGGGAGGACCGGACACCGCTCCCCCTGGGCCGGGGGGTGCTGCCGCTGGACGAGTGCCTGGCGCTCGCGGACCCGGACGGCTGGGTGTGCTGGGAGTACGAGAAGCGCTGGTACCCCGCGGCGCAGGAGCTGCCGGGCCTGCTGACGGCGGGCCGGGAGCATCTGCTCGCGGTGACCTGAGCCCCCGGGGCGCCCGGGCGGCTCGTCAGGCGCCGACCCGTCAGGCGCGCGCCGGACGCGTCCGTCCCCGGTGCGAGCGCGCGCCGGCGGCCCGTTCGGGTCGGGGATGCCATGCGGGGCGGGACGCTGGAGACCGCCGCGGCGATGAGTCCAGGGTGCCCTCGCCGATGGCGCCGGCCGCAATACCGGGCATGCCCGCGACGCCCCTCACCCACCCCGGCCGTTCGCCGAGCGCCGCGAAGGCGACCGGCGAGCAGCGACCAGCGACCAGCCGGCGGCAACCGAAACGACGGCGGTGATACGGGCACCGTGTAGCACCAGCACGCATTCGTTCATGGTTGGATGAAGCGACGCTAATGGAACGCTGGTGAAGGTGCGTCGAAAGGAGAGCGACCATGCTCGACCTCGGCCGGCTGCGCGCCCTGCACGCCGTCTCCGTCCACGGCACGGTCGGCGCGGCGGCCGCCGCGCTCGGCTACACGCCCTCCGCGGTCTCGCAGCAGATCGCCAAGCTGGAGCGTGAGACGCGCACCACGCTCCTCGAACGCGAGGGCCGCGGCGTCCGGCTGACCGACGAGGCGACGCAACTGGCGGCCACCGCACAGCAGTTGCTGTCCCTGGTCGAAGAGGCGGAGGTGCGTCTCGAGGAGCGGCGCGGCGAGCCGGCCGGGCGGCTGTCCATCGCCTGTTTCGCCAGCGCCTCCCGCGGGTTGATGCCGCGTGTGCTCGCGGACCTCGCCCGTCGCCACCCCGAGCTGGACGCCCGGCTCCACGAGGTCGACCCGCACCTGTCCGTCGATCTCGTCGCGCGCGGCGCGATCGACCTGGCGGTGGCGCACGACTGGGACATCGCCCCGCTGCCGGCCCCGCCGGGCGTCGAGCAGGCCGTCATCGGCGACGACATGTGCGACGTGCTGGTCCCGGCGGGGCACGCCCTCGCCGACGCCGACTCCGTGCGCCGCGAGGACCTGACGGACGAGCGGTGGATCTCCCAGCCGCCCGGAACGGTCTGCCACGACTGGCTGCTGCGCACCCTGCGGGTCGCCGGTTGCGAGCCCCTGATCGCGCATCAGGCGGAGGAGAACCACACCCAGGTCGCCCTCGTGGCCGCCGGGCTCGGCGTGGCGCTGGTCCCCCGGCTGGGGCGTGGGCAGCTTCCGCCGCAGGTCGTGGCCGTACGGCTGGCCCCCGTACCGACCCGCCGGCTGCACGCCCTGTGGCGTACGGGAGCGGCGAGGCGGCCCGCGATCACGGAGACGGTACGGACGCTGCAGAAGCTCTGGCCGGAGGTCGCCACCGCCACATGAGCGCGCGCCGCGCAAGCCTGCCGACCGGCCGCGCCCGCCCGCGCCCGCAGTTCGGCCGCCCTGCCGCAGCGACGGCGCGTACGCCCGCCGCAGCCCCAGCCACAGCCCACCGGTGACGGGCCCTCAGCGCGGGCTGCGCGCCGCCCAGCGACAGCTTCCGCGCAAGCCCAGGGGCTCGCCCCGAACCCACAACGCCAGGCGTAGGGGGCGTGCCCCCAGCGGGGCCGGATGTGCCCGGCTCGGGCTGGTTGCCGCGCAGCGCATATCAAGCCCGGCTTGGGAGTACCCCCCCCCACGGCCACCAGGCCGTAGGGGGAGTTGAGGCCACCGCGCGAAACGCGGTACCGGGCGCCTGAGCGAAGCCCGGCCCGCCGCTCGGAGGGCCGCCTGGCCCCCCCGCCCGGAGGGCGATAGCGGTCCGGGCCCTGCCCGCCACGCGGCGGAGCCGCACATCCGGTACAGCGGGAAGGAGCGGGCACGGCCACCGGGCCTCTGGCGCGGGCTCACGCGCGAGGTCTGGCACGGCCACCGGCCTCCGGCGCAGCCCCACGCGCGGGGCCTGGCACGGCCACCGGGCCTCCGGCGCGGGCTCACGCGCGAGGTCTGGCACGGCCACCGGCCTCCGGCGCAGCCCCACGCGCGGGGCCTGGCACGGCCACCGGGCCTCTGGCGCGGGCTCACGCGCGGGGTCTGGCGCGGCCTCCGGGCGCGGGTTCCGTCTCCCCAGGCGCCGGTTCCGGGCACCCGCTCCGGCCCGCCGGTCCGGTGATGTTTGTGCGCGGGGCCTTGACCTGGCAGTTAGTTTCCAGATATCCGTGACACCTTGGAAGTTTCCTTCAACTCCCTTGTGCAACGCCCCTGTCGAGCATGTCCAGCAAGGCCCGGAAGGAGCACCAGTGCACGACCGGAACCTCTCCAGACGCACCCTTCTCACCGCGACCGCTGTCGCCGCAGGCGTGATCGCCACGGCAGCCCCCAGTTCGGCGGCGGCCGCGGCGGCCGTCACCGCGTCCCACGGCACACGGCACCGGCTCGAGCGGATCATCTCGGGGATGAGCCTCGAGGAGAAGGTCGGCCAGCTCTTCGTGATGAGGGTCTACGGCCACTCCGCCACCGACCCCGACCAGGCCGACGTCGACCTCAACCTCAAAGAGATGGGGGTGCGCAACGCCGCCGAGCTCGTCGCCGAGTACCACGTCGGCGGCATCATCTACTTCGCCTGGGCCCACAACACCCGCGATCCGCACCAGATCGCCGGCCTCTCCAACGGTATCCAGCGGGCCGGGCTCGCCCAGCGCACCCCGCTGCCGCTGCTGATCTCCACCGATCAGGAGCACGGCATCGTCGCCCGGGTCGGCAAGCCGGCGACCCTGATGCCGGGCGCGATGGCGCTCGGGGCGGGCGGCTCGGCCTCGTCCGCCCGCAAGGCCGCGCAGATCGCGGGCGCCGAGCTGGCGGCGATGGGCATCGTCCAGAACTACGCGCCTGTCGCCGACGTGAACGTCAATCCGGCCAACCCGGTCATCGGGGTACGGTCCTTCGGCGCGGACCCGGCCGCGGTGGCCCGGATGGTCGCCGCGCAGGTCAAGGGCTACCAGAGCGCGGGCATCGCGGCGACGTCCAAGCACTTCCCCGGGCACGGCGACACCACGGTCGACAGCCACACCGGCATCCCGGTCATCTCGCACACCCGCCAGGAGTGGGAGGAGATCGACGCGCCGCCGTTCAGGGCGGCGATCGCGGCCGGGATCGATTCGATCATGACGGCGCACATCCAGTTCCCCGCCCTCGACCCCAGCAACGACCCGGCGACGCTGTCGCGCCCCATCCTCACCGGCATCCTGCGCGAGGAGCTGGGCTACGACGGTGTGGTGGTCACGGACGCGCTCAACATGGAGGGTGTGCGGGAGAAGTACGGGGACCACCGGGTGCCGGTGCTCGCGCTGCTCGCGGGCGTGGACCAGTTGCTCAACCCGCCGGACCTGGCAGTCGCCTGGAACGGTGTGATGGACGCGGTCAGGAGCGGTGAGGTCAGCGAGGCCCGGCTCGACGAATCGATCCTGCGCATCCTGCTGCTCAAGGAGAAGCTGGGCCTGTTCCGCGACCCGTTCGTCTCCGGGCGGGAGGTGGACCGCACCGTCGGCGCACCCGCGCACCTGGCCGCCGCCGACCGGATCGCCGAGCGTACGACCACGCTGCTGGCCAACCCGGACGGGCTGCTGCCGCTGAGCCGCCGCAGCCACGGCGACGTCCTGGTCGTCGGCCCCGATCTCGCGTCGCCCAGCGGGACGACCGGGCCGCCGACGGCCGTACTGGCGAACGCCCTGGGCGAGTTGGGCTTCCGGGCGACCGCGCTGCCGACCGGGACCGCGCCGAGCAGCACGAAGATCGCGGAGGCGGTGGCCGCCGCGCAGGGCAAGGACGTGGTCGTCGTCGGTACGTACAACGTCTCGGCGACCAGTTCGCAGCGCACGCTGGTGGCCCGGCTGGTCGCGACGGGCGTGCCGGTCGTGGCGCTGGCCATCCGCAATCCGTACGACATCGCACGGCTCGACGGGGTGGCGGCGGCGCTCGCGGCCTACGCGTGGACGGATGTCGAACTGCGCGCGGCGGCACGGGTGATCGCGGGCAGTGCGGAGCCGGAGGGACGCCTGCCGGTCCCGGTGCAGCGGGCGGACGACCCGTCGCAGGTGCTGTTCCCGGTCGGCCACGGGCTGTCGTACCGCTGAACCGCTGACCCAGGCCGACAGAACCGTGCCCCGCCGCTCGTGACGAGCGGCGGGGCACGGTCAGTGGAGCACGGTCAGCGGGGCGCACGGTCAGTGGCGCGTCAGCACAGGATCCACCCGGTGGAGCGGGAGACCCCGGAGACCGAACCGGTGGCGCGGACACAGCGGTTGAGGGAGTGCACGGTGACCGGTCCGGCCTGCCGGGTGAACCTGCCGCTGTCGTTGGCTGCGCGTCCGCCGCGGGGCTGAAGGGACACCGCCATGGACCGCCTGACACCGGGGCGCTTGGCGAGGGTGACGGCGCAGGCGTAGTCACCGCGCTCGTAGACGCGCAGCTCCCCGGTCGAGAAGGAGACCGTCTTCGCCAGCCGGCCCGGGCAGGGCGACGCCGCCTCGGCCTGCGGGACGGCGGGGGCGGCGACGGTCAGCGCCGCGACTGCCGTGACCAGCGCCAGCCCGCGCGCCGCGCGCCCCGGCCATCCTGTGCTCCTGCTCCATGCCCCACCGAACACACTCGCCCCCAACTGCCACTGCTCCGTACATGCGTACGACGCACAGGAGCCGTGGTTGGTTGCGACCCCGACCCGTCGCCCTCCGACCCGCCGACCCCCGACCCGCCGCGCCCCTACCGCTCCGGGCCCGCCGCCCTCACACCGCCGCCGGTTCGTCCTCCCCCAGCCCTCCTATGCCCTCGCCGATGAAGGTGCGCCACAGCGCGGCGTACCGCCCGTCCAGGGCGAGCAGTTCGTCGTGGGTGCCGTCCTCCGCGACCCGGCCGTGGTCCATCACGACCACCCGGTCGGCGCGCGCGGCGGTGGTGAGCCGGTGGGCGACGACCAGGGTCGTACGCCGACCGGTCAGCCGGTCCGTCGCCTGGTTGACCTGCGCCTCGGTGGCCAGGTCGAGCGCGGCCGTCGCCTCGTCGAGCAGCAGCACGTCGGGGGCGACGAGTTCGGCGCGGGCCAGGGCGATGAGCTGCCGCTGGCCCGCCGAGAGGTTCCGGCCGCGTTCGGCGACCTCGTGGAGGTAGCCGCCCTCGAGCGTGGCGATCATGTCGTGCGCGCCGACGGCCCGTGCGGCGGCCTCCACCTCGGCGTCGCTCGCGCCGGGGCGGCCGTAGGCGATGGCGTCACGGACGGTGCCGGGAAAGAGGTACGCCTCCTGCGGGACGACGCCGAGCCGGTGCCGGTACGCGGTCAGGTCCAGGTCCCGCAGGTCCTTGCCGTCGACGGTGACCCGGCCGCCGGTCGGGTCGTAGAAGCGCGCCACCAGTTTGACGACGGTCGACTTGCCCGCACCGGTCTCGCCGACGAAGGCGACGGTCTGGCCGGCGGGGATGCGCAGGTCGACGCCGGTCAGGGCCTCCTCGTCGTCGCCGTAGGCGAAGGACACGTTCTCGAAGGCGATGTCGCCGCGCAGTGTCCGCACCTCTTCCGGCTCGCGCGGCGCGACCGTCGAGGGCGGCTCCTGCAGCAGTTCCTGCACGCGGCGCAGCGACACCGCCGCCTGCTGGTAGCCGTCGAAGACCTGGGAGAGCTGCTGGACCGGCGCGAAGAACAGCTCGATGTAGAGCAGATAGGCGACGAGCGCGCCGGTGGTCAGCGTCCCCGCCTCGATCCGGCCCGCGCCCACGATCAGCACGAGGGCGGTGGCGATCGCCGCGAGCAGCTGGACGAAGGGGAAGTAGACCGAGATCAGCCACTGGCCGCGGACCCGGGCCTGGCGGTAGCTGTCGCTGCGGGCCGCGAAGTTCTCGCGCCCGGCGCGTTCCCGGCCGAACGCCTGCACGATCCGCAGCCCGGCGACGGACTCCTGGAGGTCGGCGTTGACGACGCCGATGCGCTCGCGCGCCAGCTCGTACGCCTTGACGCTCTGCCTGCGGAAGAAGTAGGTGCCGAAGATCAGGACGGGCAGGGTCGCGAAGACCACGAGGGCGAGATCCACGTCGATGACGACGAGGGCGACCATGATCCCGAAGAAGGTGACGACCGAGACGAAGGCTGTGACGAGACCGGTCTGCAGGAACGTCGACAGCGCGTCCACGTCCGTCGTCATCCGGGTCATGATCCGGCCGGTGAGCTCCCGCTCGTAGTAGTCGAGGCCGAGCCGCTGGAGCTGCGCGAAGATCTTCAGGCGCAGGGAGTACAGGACGCGTTCGCCGGTGCGGCCGGTCATCCGCATCGCGCCGATCTGACCGGCCCACTGGACGACGACGGTGACCAGCGCGAGACCGGAGGCCGCCCACACGGCGCCGAGCGCCGTCTGCTCGACGCCCTCGTCGATGCCGTGCCGGATCAGCACGGGCAGCAGCAGCCCCATGCCGGCGTCGACCGCGACCAGGGCGAGGCTGAGCAGCAGCGGCAGTCCGAAGCCGCGGAGCACGCCCCGCAGCCGTCCGCTCTCGCCGGCCGCCGCGCCCGCCGGTTCGCGGCGGGTCGCGGCTGCCTCGTCGATGTCGGGGGTGTCGGTGGCCGGCGGCAGGGCTTCGACCTGCGCGAGCAGTTCGGGGGTGGCGCCCGTGTCCTCCTTGGCCTCCTCGGCGCGTTCGTCGCGGACCCACAGCCGGGGGGTGATGCCGCGCTCCACGTCGAACTCGGCGTCCAGCTCGTCCCGTACGGTGCGGTCCTCGTCCGGCTCGCGGCCGGCGGGCGGCAGGATGTGCCCGGGCGAGACGCCGCCCAGCTCGTCCGGGTCGGTCAGCAGTCGCCGGTACAGCGCGGAACGCCGCTCCAGCTCCTCGTGCGTGCCGATGTCGGCGAGCCGGCCGCCGTCGAGGACGGCGATCCGGTCGGCGAGGTTGAGCGTCGAGCGGCGGTGCGCGATGAGCAGCGTCGTACGCCCCGCCATGACGCGCGCCAGCGCTTCGTGGATCTCGTGCTCGACCCGGGCGTCGACGGCGGAGGTCGCGTCGTCGAGCAGCAGCAGCCGCGGGTCGGTGAGGATCGCGCGGGCGAGGGCGATGCGCTGGCGCTGGCCGCCGGAGAGCGTGAGCCCGTGCTCGCCGACCTTGGTGTCGTAGCCCTCGGGGAGATCGGCGATGAAACCGTCCGCCTGGGCGGCGCGGGCCGCCGTCTCGATCTCCTCCTGGGTGGCGCCGGGGGCCCCGTAGGCGATGTTCGCCCGGACCGTGTCGGAGAAGAGGAAGCTGTCTTCCGGGACGAGGCCGATGGCGGCCCGCAGCGAGTCGAACGTCAGCTCGCGCACGTCGTGGCCGCCGACCAGGACGGCGCCGCGGGTGGCGTCGTAGAAGCGGGGCAGCAGCATCGACACGGTGGACTTGCCGCTGCCGGACGCGCCGACGACGGCGACGGTCTCGCCGGCGGCGATCTCCAGCGAGAAGCCCTTCAGGACCGGCTTGCCGTCCGCGTACTCGAAGCTCACGTCGTCGAACTCGACGGTGGCCGGGGCGTCCGCCGGAAGCTCCTTCGTCCCGTCCTTGATGCTCGGCTCGGTGTCGATCAGCTCCAGGACCCGCTCCACACCGGCCCTGGCCTGCTGGCCGACGGTCAGCACCATCGCGAGCATCCGGACCGGTCCGACGAGCTGCGCGAGATAGGCCGAGAAGGCGACGAACGTGCCGAGCGTGATGTCGCCCTTGGTGGCCAGCCAGCCGCCCACGGCGAGCATCGCGACCTGGCCCAGGGCCGGCACCGCCTGCAGTGCGGGGGTGTACACGGCATTGAGTTTGATCGTCCGGAGCCTGCCCGCGAAGAGCTTCCTGCTGACCTCGCGCAGCTTCCCGGTCTCCTGCTCCTCCTGTCCGAAGCCCTTCACCACGCGCACACCGCTGACGGCGCCGTCGACGACGCCGGCGACGGCCGCGGCCTGGCTCTGCGCGTACCAGGTGGCGGGGTGGAGCCGGGTGCGGCTGCGCTTGGCGATGATCCACAGGGCCGGGGCGACGGCGAGCGCGATCAGGGTCAGGGGCATGGACAGCCATGCCATGACGGCGAGGGAGATGGCGAACAGGAGGAAGTTCCCGATCGTCATCGGGAGCATGAAGAGCAGGCTCTGGATCAGCTGGAGGTCGCTGGTGGCCCGGCCGACCACCTGACCGGTGGACAGCTCGTCCTGCCGCCGGCCGTCGAGCCGGCTGATCGTCCCGTACATGTCGGTGCGCAGGTCGTGCTGCACGTCGAGGGCGAGCCGCCCGCCGTAGTAGCGGCGGATGTACGTCATGACGTAGACGGCCACGGCGGCGGCGACCAGCAGCCCGGTCCACGTGGTCAGCGACCGCGTCCCGGCGGTGATCACATCGTCGATGACGACCTTGATGATCAGCGGCACGAGCGCCATGACGGCCATGCCGCCCAGTGACGAACCGAGCGCGAGCACGACGTTCGTCCGGTACCGCCATGCGTACCCGGACAGCCGCCGTGCCCATCCCTGCGCTGCTGGCTCCGCCACCACGTGGTTCCTCCCCGTCGGTTCTGCGTACGGCCCCTGAAGACCTGATCTTCCGGAATGCACCAACGCGGCCGGCCCCGGATTTCATCCCGCCGCGGCAAAGAGCGGCAAAGACCGGTCCCCAGACCTAGGACCCGAGGGCCGGTCCGGTCCGGTCCCGGTCCGGTCTGCAGAAGACACCGGATCGCGCCGGATACCGAGTCTTCACTTCTCCTCCACACGGACGCCCTCCGGGCGCTACGGTTCACAGCGTGCGCACGCAGAGTGCGAACGACGTCACAGATGACGCATGGGGGCCGCTTCGGCGTGCCCGGATGCGGCCGAGCCTGGGGGCTTCCATGCAGGAAATGGCCAAGGGATCCAACGTCGGCCTGGCGGCCCTGAGCGAAGACACCGACTCGGTGGTAGTGAGCCTGCGCTGGAACAGTTCGACCGGGGACGGCGACGCCGACGTCTCGGTCCTGCTCGTCGACCGCGACGGCAAGGTACGCGGCGACGCGGACTTCTTCTTCTACAACAACCCGGCCGCGCCGGACGGCAGCGTGCAACTGCTGGGCAAGAAGCCGACCGACGACGGCAACGAGGACCGCATCAGCCTGGATCTGACGGCTGTGCCCGCCGACGTCGAACGGATCGTCGTCGCCGCGAGTCAGTACGGGGGCTCGACCTTCGGGGAACTGAACGACCTCAGGGTGACCGTCGCGGACCGAGCGGGGGAACCGCTGCTCGGCTTCTCGATCACTGACGCGACCGTGGAGAGCGCGTTCATCTTCGGTGAGCTCTACCGGCGGGCGGAGGACTGGAAGTTCCGCGCGGTCGGACAGGGTTACGAGACCGGACTGGCGGGCCTGGCGACGGACTTCGGCATCACCGTGGACGAGGAGGAGGCGGCGGAGGAGCTCACGGAGGGACCTCCCGCCGCCACCGGCCCCCTGCCTGCGGCCGAAGCAGCGGCCGAGCCGCCGGTGGTCCTCCCGGAACAGGCCGGTTCCGCGGCCCGGCCGACCAAGGAGACCACGGCCACGCCGACGCGGTCCCGCGGCCCCCGTACGAGCAAGAAGAAGGTCACGCTGCCCAAGACGGTCAGGCCGTCGCTCGCCGAGAACGACTCCTGGAGGACCGCCCGGCTGTTTCCGGCGTCGTCGCTCAAGAGCGACAAGGAGCGCGAGACGCGGGCCACGTCGGTGCTGCTGTCCGTCATGGCCGAGGTCCCCGAGCTGGGACGCCGGCTCACCGCCGCGTTCGGTGCGCCGGCCGGGCGCATGCAGACGTTCACCGAAGTCTCCCTTCCGCACGGGGACACCCCGAAGCGCCCGGACGGCGTCATCCG
This sequence comes from Streptomyces sp. NPDC002835, assembly GCF_053591995.1. Lineage (NCBI taxonomy): Bacteria > Bacillati > Actinomycetota > Actinomycetes > Kitasatosporales > Streptomycetaceae > Streptomyces > Streptomyces sp. NPDC002835. The sequence goes on from NZ_JBSFUW010000001.1 coordinate 370,760, forward strand.
TGTGGAGCGCGCCGGCAAACTCTGGACGGCACTTGTCGAGACCAAGACCAACGGGAACGCGCTCAAGTCCGAGCAGGTCCAGAACTACATGGACATCGCCGCACGGCGCGCGTACGAAGCAGTGATCACCCTGTCCAACGACGTGGCGCTGGAGGGCCGGCCGCTCGTCGAGGTGCGGACCGACGGGCGGCGCAAGCACAAGGTCGCCCTCTGGCACCTCTCCTGGGCGGAGGTGGCCCACCAGGCACAGCTGCTGATCCGCCACGAGGGAGTCGGCAACACCACGCACGCATGGCTCCTCCAGGAACTGCTGCACTACCTCCAGCACGAGAACTCGGGCTGCCACGGCTTCCAGAACATGGGCCGCGCCTGGGTGCCCGTACGCAACGGCATCGACACGGAGACGCTGTGCCAGGGGGACCAGCGGGCGCTCGAAGTCGTGGAGAGCTGGGAGCAGCTCGTACGGCAGGTCTGTCTGCGCCTGGGCGGCGAACTCGGCCGCAAGGCCCTTCCCGTACAGCGCGCCAAGCGTGGCGCCGATCCTCAGCAGCGACGGCTCGCGCTGGCGGACCAGCTGTGCGACGACGGCCGGTTGACGGCCGAGCTGCGCATCGAGGACACCCCGGGTGTCCTCGCCGTCGTCGCCGACCTGAGGACCGGCAAGCTGCGCACGTCCGTCGACGTCCGGCCGCCCGAGGGCGGCTACCCCCTCACCTCGGTCAAGCGCCTCGTCCGAGCCCTGTCCGAGGCCCCGGCGGACCTCCACGTGGAGACCCTGATCGAGGACGGCAAGGGCCCGCGCGGCACGCTGGAGCGTCTGCGTCCCGAGCCGGGCGACCTCGTCCCCAAGGACGGATCGCGCATCACCGGCTTCCGGCTCTCCCTGTTCAAGGGCATGGGCGCCACGCGCGGGAACACCGAATCGGGGTTCATCCGCAGCGTGGACGACGCCGTCGACCGGTTCTACGCCACGGTCGTGGCGCAGGTGTCCACCCTCGAACGCCGCGCGGCGAACCGGTCCCAGAGCGCGGCGCCCGCGGCCGCCGGCTGATCCGCCGCCGCCCCGGGCCCGCGCCCGAGCGTCACAGGTGTGTCGGGGCGAACATCCGCAGCAGGGCCGGGAGGACGACCACCGAAGGACCCGGTCCGGCGAACGCCTTCGTCAGGTCCTCCGCGAGCGATTCGGGGCTCGTGCGGACCGCCGGGACGCCGAAGGACTCGGCGAGGGCGACGAAGTCCGGGCGGGCCAGCTCGGTCGCCGTGGCCTCGCCGAAGGCGTCCGTCATGTACGCGCGGAGGATGCCGTAGCCGCCGTCGTCGACGATCAGCCAGGTCACCGGCAGGTCGTACTGGCGCGCGGTGGCGAGTTCCGCGATCGAGTACATCGCGCCGCCGTCGCCGGAGACGGCGAGCACCGGACGGGTGGGGTCGGCGACCGCCGCGCCCAGCGCCGCCGGGAAGCCGTAGCCGAGGCCGCCCGCGCCCTGCGCCGAGTGCATGGTGCCCGGGCGGCGGGCGTCGAACGCCGACCAGGCCCAGTACGCCAGGATCGTCATGTCCCAGAAGCTGGGCGAGTCGTCCGGCAGCGCCGCGCGCACCGAGGCGAGGATCTGCTGCTCCAGGGTCAGTTCCTGGGCGTCGATCCGGGCCCGTACCGCGCTCAGCACGCCCCGTACCGACTCGGCGGCCGACGGGTCCTCGCGCTCCGGCACCGTCTCCAGCAGGGCGGACAGTGCGAGGCGCGCGTCCGCGTGGATGCCGAGCGCCGGGTGGTTGGACTCCAGTTTGCCGAGGTCCGCCTCGATCTGGATCACCCGGCCGCGCGGGGCGAACGTGTGGTAGTTCGAGGAGAGTTCGCCGAGCCCGGACCCGACGACGAGCAGCACGTCGGCCGACTCCAGGAAGTCGGTGGTGTGCCGGTCCTCCAGCCAGGACTGGAGGGAGAGCGGGTGCTCCCACGGGAAGGCGCCCTTGCCGCCGAAGGTGGTGACGACCGGAGCGTCGAGCCTCTCGGCGAGCGCGAGCAGCTTGCCGGACGCGTCGGAGCGGACGACTCCGCCGCCCGCGATGATCGCCGGCCGGGCGGCGTTCGACAGCAGGTCGGCGGCGACGGCGGTCAGTTCGGGGCGCGGCACGACGTCCTCGGGCGCGGCGTCCATGGCGGTGACCACCGGCAGCGTCGTCTCCGCGAGGAGGACGTCCTGCGGGATCTCCACCCACACCGGCCCGTGCGGGGCGGTCAGCGCCGACTCCCACGCGGCCGCGATGGCGGACGGGATCTGGGAAGCGGTGCGCACCACGTGCACGGACTTGACGATGTCGCGGAACGACGCCTGCTGGTCGCGCAGTTCGTGCAGATAGCCGTGGCGGCCGCCGCCGAGCCCGGCCGTGGGGACCTGGCTGCCGATCGCCAGCACGGGCGCGGACGCCGCGGCCGCCTCCTGGAGGGCGGCCAGGGACATCAGCGCGCCGGGCCCGGTCGACAGCAGCAGCGGCGCGGCCTCGCCGGTGACCCGGCCGTACGCGTCGGCGGCGAAGCCCGCGTTGTTCTCCACTCGCAGCCCGACGTACCGCAGGGGCGAGCGGCGCAGCGCGTCGAACATGCCCAGCGCGTGCTGGCCGGGCAGGCCGAAGACGGTCGTCGCGCCGAGCCCGGAGAGGGTCTCGACGACGAGGTCGCCGCCGTTGCGGCCGGCCGGAGGATTCAGCGCGGCCTCGGTCTGGGCGGCGGTGGGGCGCAGCACCAGGTCGTGGTCGTGGGTCACTGCGACGCCCTCGCGTCCGCGATCTGCCGGGACATGATCGTGGTCAGCTCGTACGCGGTGTGCGAGGCGGCGACCGACGTGATCTCGGCGTGGTCGTAGGCCGGGGCGACCTCGACGACGTCGGCGGAGACCAGGTTGCAGGACGCGAGGCCGCGCAGGATCTCCAGCAGCTCCCGGGAGGTCATGCCGCCCGCCTCGGGGGTGCCGGTGCCGGGGGCGTGCGCCGGGTCGAGGCAGTCGATGTCGATGGAGATGTACAGCGGGCGGTCGCCGATGCGCTGGCGGAGCTGGTCGGCCACCTCGTCGGCGCCGCGGCGGTAGACGTCCGCGGACGTGACGATGCCGAAGCCCATCTTCTCGTCGTCGGTGAGGTCCTGCTTGCCGTACAGCGGGCCGCGGATACCGACGTGGGAGAGGGCGGAGGTGTCGAGGATGCCCTCCTCGACGGCCCGGCGGAACGGGGTGCCGTGGGTGTACTCCGCGCCGAAGTAGGTGTCCCAGGTGTCGAGGTGGGCGTCGAAGTGCAGCAGGGCGACCGGGCCGTGCTTCTTGGCGACCGAGCGCAGCAGCGGCAGCGCGATGGTGTGGTCGCCGCCGAGCGTCATCAGCCGGGCGCCGCTGCCGATCAGGTCGTCGGCGGCGGCCTCGATGGTGTCGACGGCCTCATTGATGTTGAACGGGTTGGCCGCGATGTCGCCCGCGTCCGCGACCTGGGCGAGCGCGAAGGGCGAGGCGTCCTGCGCCGGGTTGTAGGGGCGCAGGAGCCTCGACGCCTCGCGGATCGCGTTGCCGCCGAAGCGCGCGCCGGGGCGGTAGGAGACCCCGGAGTCGAAGGGGACGCCGACCACTGCGACGTCGGCGCGGCCGACCTCGTCGAGCCTGGGCAGCCGGGCGAACGTGGCGGGTCCGGCGTACCGCGGGATGCGGGAGGAGTCGACGGGGCCGCGCGGCTGCTCGTTGCTGCTCATGTGAAGATGCCTTCTTTCCTACGCTTCGTGGCGCTTCATTGCGCTTCAGTGCGGTTGTACGACTTTAACTGGGCACGGCTCAGCTGTGTACGGCGGCCGGTTCAGCCGCCGGGGGCTCGGGCCGCTCCTCCTCGCCGCCGCGGCCCGCGAGCCGCTCGCGCCAGTGGGCGAGCACCGCCGCGTCGGTGGGCGGGGTGGCCAGGCTGACGGCCACGTACGCGGCGAGGGAGGCGAGCAGCCCGTAGTAGACGGGCTGGTTGGCCAGGATGCCGTACGCCGCCATCAGGCCGATCACCGAGCAGCCACCGACGACGACCGCGGACAGCGCGCCGTACACGGTGCCGCGCTTCCACAGCAGGCCGCCGAGGATCGGTACGAGCAGCCCGCCGACGAGCAGGTTGTAGGCGACGGTCAGCGCCTCGACGACGTTGTTGAGCGCGATGGCGATGCCGATGACGCCGACGCCCATGATCAGGATGAACGCCCGGTTGCCCCTCACCTCGTCCCGCTCCGGGCCCTTGTGCGCGAGGCCCCGCAGCCGCGACCAGATGTCGTTGTTGGCGACGGTTGCGCACGCGATGAGCGCGCCGGACGACGTGGACATCACGGCGGCGAGGGCGGCGGCCAGCACCAGGCCGCGCACGCCCATGGGGAGCTCGTCCTTGACGATGGTGGCGAAGGCGTCGTCGGCGTTGGCGAGGTTCGGGTAGAGGACCTTGGCCGCGGTGCCGATGACCGCGCCGGCGAGGGCGTAGACGAGGCAGTACGTACCGGCGACGGTGCCGCCGTAGCGGGCGACCTTGTCGCTGCGGGCGGTGAACACCCGCTGCCAGATGTCCTGTCCGATCAGCATGCCGAAGGTGTAGATCAGGACGTAGGTGAAGATCGTCTCGCCGCCGACGCCGAGGGGGGTGAAGTACTCGGTGGGCAGCGCGGCCTTCATCTCGCTGAAGCCGCCGGCCTTGACGACCGCGATAGGCAGCAGGAGCAGCAGTACGCCGATCGTCTTGACGACGAACTGCACCATGTCGGTGAGGGTGATCGACCACATGCCGCCGAGCGTCGAGTACGCGACGACGATGGCACCGCCGAGGATGATCGAGGCGGTGCGGTTGAGGTCGAAGAGGACGTCGAAGATCGTGGCGTACGCGATGGTCGAGGTGACCGCGAGCATCAGGGTGTAGGCCCACATCACGACGCCCGAGATGACCCCGGCCTTGCCGCCGTAGCGCAGGTCCAGCATCTCGGAGACGGTGTAGACCTTCAGGCGGGCGATGCGCGCGGAGAAGAAGACCGACAGCGCCAGGAGCCCGAGACCGATGGTGAAGACCATCCAGGCGCCCGAGAGTCCGTACTTGTAGCCGAGGCCCACGCCGCCGATGGTCGACGCGCCGCCGAGGACGATCGCGGCCATGGTGCCGGAGTACATCCAGGGGCCGAGGCGGCGGCCCGCCACCAGGAACTCGCTCTTGGACTTGGCGCGGCGCATGCCCCACCACCCCATGCCGAGCATGCCGGCCAGATAGACGACGATCACTGCGTAGTCGACAGCCATCGGCTTTCCTTCCGTCTCGTCCCCCGGAACAGTCCGAACAGTCCCTGGTCGCCCCGCCCGTGGTCGCGTGGTCCTCGGCGGCCGGTCACGCGGTCCTTGGTGGCGCGGCCCTTGGTGGCGCAGGCTTCGTGGCGCTGGTGAGAGTCGACGGTAGGTGGCCGGAAAGCGGCGTTGAAGTGTACGTTTTATCCATTCTTCCCGCCACCGATGGATGGACCGTCCATGCCGGAGCCCGCAGCGGCCCCACCCACCCCGCCGATCCCGCTGGCCGCGCTCCTCGCCGACCGGGAGCTGGGTCTGCGCCAGCTCGCGGGCCCGCCCGCAGCCGACGGCGCGGTCCTCCATATGGTCCACACCTCGGAGATGGCCGACCCGTATCCCTATCTGCTGGGCGGCGAGCTGCTGCTCAGCGCGGGCGTGCTGCTGAACGACGCGGACCGCTACGTCTCCCGCATCGTCGAGGCGGGCGCGGTGGCGCTCGGCTTCGGCGTGGCCCCCGTCCACGACACGGTGCCCGCGGCGCTGGTCGACGCGTGCGAGCGGCACGGGCTGGCGCTGCTGGAGGTGCCGCCCGCGACCACGTTCACCGCCGTCGCGCGAGCTGTGTGGCGGCTGATGGCGGAGGCCCGCCACCGCGAGCTGCGCCGGGTGACCCGCGCCCAGCAGGGCCTGGCCGCGGCGGCGGCCCGCCCCGACCCGGTACCGGCCGTACTGCACCAGCTCGCGGTACGGCTCGAGGGCTGGGCGGTCCTGCTCGGCCCGGACGGCACACCGCTCTACGCGGCGGGCCGTGAACCGGCGGCCGACGTCGCGGCGGGCGTGGCCCGGCTGGCGCGCGTGGTGAGCCCCGGTGCGTCGCCACGCCCCGCCCCGGCCTCCGCGACCGACCGGGTCGCCGACGCGCACCTCGCCGCGTACGTCCTCGGCGGCAGCCAGGGCCTCGCCCTCGGGCTGGCCACGCCCGCCCGCGAGCCGGGCGACCACACCGTCGCCGGGGTCGCCGTCGTGCTCCTCTCCCTGCTCACCGCCCCGCACCAGGGCGCCGACGCCGCCGGCCGCAGCGCCGCGCTCGTACGGCTGCTGCTCGGCGCGTCACCCGGCGAGACGGCCCCGCTGCTCGGTCCGGGCCCGTGGACGGTGGTCCACGCCCGCGGCGACCGCTCCCCCTTCGCGGCGGCCGCGCTCGGCGCGGCCCTCGGCAGCGCGCTCGTCGACCCCGACGCGGACGGCGCCGTACGGGTCCTGCTCCCGACCGGCCCCGAGGCGACGCCGCAGCCCGGCTGGACGCTCGGCGTGAGCGCCCCCGCCGGCCCCGGCGAACTCGCGGCCGCCGACGCCCAGGCGGCCCGGGCCGTCCGCCACGCGGTCGCCACCCGCAAGGACCTCGTCCATCACCGGACCGCCGACCCCCTCTCCCTCGACGCCGCCCGCCTGCGCCTGGCCCCCCTCGCGGACTCCCCCGCCCTCGTCGAGACGCTGCGCACCTGGCTCTCCCTGCACGGCAGTTGGGACCGCACCGCCGCGGCCATGGACATCCACCGCAACACCGTCCGCCAGCGCATCGGCCGCTGCGCGGCGCTGCTGGACGCCGATCTGGACGACGTGGATGTCCGGATGGAGCTGTGGTTCGCACTGCGGCACGAGTGAGTGGCGGGCGCGGTATCTGGACCGCCGTGGTTCCGTGGGAATCCGACGGCTGTCACCGCCGAAGGCTGTGGCCCCGCACCAATCCCCTTGCCTCGCCCGTGTGTTGGAATTTCCGCATGGTGACTCCCGCTGACGGAACACTGCTTGCGGAACCGGGCGAGCCCGCGCGTCGTCTGCGCACCGAGATCGAGCGGATACGGGACGAGGCGACACGCCAGAAGGTCCTCGCCGACCGGCGGGCCGAACGCTGGAACAAGGCCAACATCCTCCTCGGGTTCCCCGCCGCGCTGCTCGCCGGCACGGCCGGCGCGGCGGGTCTGGCCTCGGCCGACGCCCGCATCCCGGCCGCCCTGCTCGCCCTCGCCTCGGCAGGTTTCGCGGCGGGCGCGGGCTTCCTCCGCGGCGACGTCCGCTGCCGCGCCAACAAGCGCGCCCGTCACGCGTGGGCAGCGGTCGAGGGCCGGGCGACGCTGAAGCTGACGCACGAGCGCCTGACGCCCGAGGACCTCGGCGAACTGCTCGACTGCCGCCAGGCCGCGCTGTCCGCCTACGACGCCGAGGACCCGCCGCCGACTCCGCCGCCCGCACTGCCCCCGGCCTGAACGGGCCCGAGGCGCGCGCCCCGGCTCCGCGCGATGCGGTGCACGTCCCGCAGACTTTCGGCCATCCGCGCCACGACGTAACGGAGTTGGTCGGGAGTGGCCCGGCGGTCGGCGAGCAGGTCGTCCACGTGGTCGAGCAGATCAACGGCCATGCCGAGTTGCACGCTCTCGACGTTGTCGGCGACCCGTGAGACGTAACCGGTCCCGTCGCCGAGCACATAGCAGGGCTTGCCCTCCGGCGTGGCCCAGGGAAGAAGCCGTCCGGCCCCGACCCCGGCCCCGGTCACGCGGTCACCTCCACACCGTGGATCAGCCGGGGCCCGATGTCGATCCCGTGCACCGCCAGCCACAGGGCACGCCGCCGGACCCGCTGCCGACGAGCCTCCTCGCGCCGCTCGTGCGCGACGAGATACGGGCGGACGAGCGGGCTGTCCTCGACCCGCGGTACCGGGTCGGGGGCACAGGTCGGCCTGGGCGGTGGCACAGCCACCGCGGTCCGCGCCCGATGACGCCCCGGCGGGGGCCACATGATCCGCAGCAGCGGCTCGAGAATGCGCGCGATACGGTGCAACACGTCGTCAACTCCAGTGTGGTTGATGGCCACGCCCCCGGACCGGTCACTCGGTCGCGGGGGTCCTGCCTTTTTCGGCATCGCTGTGTAGCGATCCACTCACAGAGTGAGACGTCCCGGACTACGCTGACCAGGGGTTACGAGGTGACAGCGCTTTTGTCGCACGGGAGTTGACGATGAGTAACACCTATGGGGAATGGCTCCGCGCCCAGCGCGAGTCGGCCGGCCTGACCCAACAGGAGCTGGCCGACTCGGCGATCATGACCCGCTCGCACATCGCCCACATCGAGGCGGGCCGCCGCATGCCGTCCAAAGAGGACGCGCGACGGCTGGACAGGGCGCTGAACACGGGAAACGTGCTGAGCAGCTTTCTGCCGCAGGAGGACGTGGCGGTCGCGGACTACTTCGAGGCGGCGCGCCAACTCGAACAACAGGCGACGGTGATCCAGGAGTTCGCACTGTCGTACGTGCCCGGCATCCTCCAGACCGAGGCGTACGCACGTGCCGTTCTGGCCCCATGGTTCCCTCTCCGGAGTGAAGGGGAGTGTGACAGGCTCCTTGTCACACGGCTGGAGCGAGGCAAGGTGCTCAGCGACCCGGTCACTCCGCTGTTCTGCGCCCTCCTGGACGAAGCAGTGCTGCACCGCCACGTCGGGAGCCCGAAGGTCATGGCCGAACAGCTCGCCCACATCGTTCACCTGGCCGAGCGGGGCCGCATCCGCGTGCATGTACTCCCGTTCGATGTCGGCCACCACCCGCTCCTACAAGGAATGTTGTCGCTCATGGCGTTCGACGACCAGCCTCCCGCCGCCTACGGCGAAGGAGTACTCATGGGCAGGCTGCACGACTCCCCTGCCCTGGTTGAGACACTGCAGCGCACATACACTCTCGCCCTGGGCGATGCACTGACCCGCAAGGATTCGATCGCGCTTCTACGGGCGAAGGCAAAGGAATACGAGCACCATGACTGAGCGCACCTTCCCGAACGGGGCGGAGTTGCGCAGCTGGCGCAAGTCGTCCTACAGCGGCGGCGACGGCGGCAGCTGCGTCGAGGTTCTGGACGGCCACCCCACCGACGTCCCTGTACGCGACTCCAAGAACCCGCACGGCCCCGCACTCGCGTTCCAGCACGCGGCCTGGTCCGCATTCATCACGGACCTGAAGCGCCCCGGCCGCTAACGCGCCCCGCTCAACCGCCCGCGCCCACCCCGTTGTTCGGCGCCCCGTCGCCCTCGGGGGGCAGGTCGCCGCGTTCGACCGGTTGGCCGGCGTCCTCGCGCGCCGGGGGCAGGACGTCGTCCAGCTCCGCGTCGCTCGCGGCGTGCGCGGCCTCGGCCGCCTTGCGGAGGGTGGGCCGGTCGACCGCCGCCGTGTCGGCGTTGAGACGTACCAGGCGGCCGTCCACCTCGGTCGCGTACTCGTGCTGCGTGCCGCTCGTGCGGTACCAGCTCTCGCCGTCCCGCACACAGTCGACGGCGCCGCCCGTGCCGCCGGTGCCGACGCCGACGGGGACCTTCGGGCAGGTCGCGGCGTCCATGGAGCCCCGGTCGACGCCGAGGCGTATCTGCGCGTCCGCGCCCTGCTTCACGTACGTCGCGGAGAAGCCGTCGCCGCCGAGGACGCCCACGGACTGCTTGGCGAGCTCGTAGCCCGGCACCTCGGTGACGTACACGTTCTCGATCGCCACCTGGGCGGCCCGGGCGCGTGACTCCAGCTCGGCCCGGTCGGCTCCGCTCCCGGCGGTCTCCGTGCCGCAGCCGGCCAGCACGACGGACACTGCGCCGGACATCGCGGCAGTCACGGGCAACAGAGGGCGCGGCAGACGCGCAGCAGGCTCCATGGGGATCATGGTGTCGCACTGCGTTCGCCGCCGTGGGGACCGTGTCCCGTTCGTTGTCGTGCCGGGGTCGTGCCGGGACCTTCCCGGACGCCGGACCCGGCCACACATTGACCGGCCGGGCAGAGCGGCCGTAACGTGCGTCACACCAGCGGACAATCTTGCATTGGTCGGACTATGGGTACTTTGCGCGAAAATCCCCGCAGGGGTGGCATATTCACCGGCACTGCCGTACTCGCGGCGCTCCTGCTCTCCACACTCACCGCCTGCGGGGCGCAGAGCTCCGCGTCCGAGCCCGCGGCCGACCGCGCTCCGCAGGTCGCCCTGCAGGCCGGAACGTCCTCATTGGACACGGCCCTCGCGGTCCAGGCCACGGCCCAGCACGCAGCCGCCGAGAACGCCGCCGCTCAGCCGCGCGACGCCCGGCCCACCACCGCCTCCACCTCCACCTCCACCGGCAACGAGGGCCTCTGCACCACGGACCCCGCCGACCGCCAGAACTGCCGTAACCCCGGAGGCACGATCGATCCGGACGGCGGCGATCTCGACGGCGACGGCGTCTTCGAGGCGCACGAGCCGGTCGGCCCCGGCTACAAGGACCCCCGCGCGTACGACGGCGGCAGGACGTCCGGGGAGACGCAGTGCACGTGGCTGCGCTCGCAGGGAATCGCCTGCTGACAGCGGTCCCGGCACTCGCGACACCGACACCCGAACGAGGGCCCCGTCATGTGACGGGGCCCTCGTCACATCGCGGGCGTGGGCAGCATCACTATGGACACTTTCAACAACCGCCCGGTAACTTTGACTGAGCAAGCGCTTAGAAATTGTGGCGATTGCTGCGTATCCACCCAGTCACTGACTCAGTCACGAGGAGGCGTCCGTGCGCCGTACCGTTTTCAACGAGGACCACGAGGCGTTCCGGGACACCATCCGCGCCTTCATCGAGGCGGAGGTCGTCCCCGTCTACGACGAGTGGTTCGCTGCGGGCCAGGCGCCGCGCGACTTCTACTACAAGCTCGGTGAGCTGGGCGTCTTCGGCATCAACGTGCCCGAGGAGTTCGGCGGCGCGGGCCTGGACACGCACAAGTTCGAGGCCGTGCTGTACGAGGAGACCGCGCGCGCGGGCGTCAACTTCGGCGGCTCCGGCGTGCACGTGCTGCTCGCCCTGCCCTACATCAAGGCGCTCGCCACCGACGAGCAGAAGAAGCGCTACCTGCCGAAGTTCGTCTCCGGCGAGGAGATGTGGGCGCTCGCGATGACCGAGCCGGGCACCGGCTCCGACCTCGCGGGCATGAAGAGCACCGCCAAGCTCTCCGAGGACGGCACGCACTACGTCCTCAACGGCTCCAAGACCTTCATCACCGGCGGTGTGCACGCGGACCGCGTGATCGTGTGCGCCCGTACGGACGCGCCGACCGCCGAGGACCGCCGCCACGGCATCTCGCTCTTCGCCGTGGACACCAAGTCCGCGGGCTACTCGGTCGGCCGCAAGCTGGACAAGCTGGGCCTGAAGACCTCGGACACCGCCGAGCTGGCCTTCGTCGACGTCAAGGTCCCGGTCGAGGACCTGATGGGCGAGGAGAACAAGGGCTTCTACTACCTCGGCCAGAACCTGCCGTCCGAGCGCTGGGGCATCGCGTTCGGCGCGTACGCCCAGGCGAAGGCGGCCGTCCGGTTCGCCCAGGAGTACGTGCAGGACCGCACGGTCTTCGGCAAGACCGTGGCGTCCTTCCAGAACACCAAGTTCGAGCTGGCCGCCTGCAAGGCCGAGGTGGACGCGGCGGAGGCCGTCGTCGACCGCGCCACGGAGGCGCTGGACGCCGGTGAGCTCACCGCCGCCGAGGCCGCGTCCGCGAAGCTGTTCTGCACCGAGGTCGCGCACCGCGTCATCGACCGCTGCCTCCAGCTGCACGGCGGCTACGGGTTCATGAACGAGTACCCGATCGCCCGCCTGTACGCCGACAACCGTGTCAACCGCATCTACGGCGGCACCAGCGAGGTCATGAAGATGATCATCGCCAAGGACATGGGCCTGTAGGCACAGCCCGAACCAGTACGTTCCTTCCATGAGTTCAGCACTCGACGAGCTGCTCGATCTGCTCGACCTGGAGCAGATCGAGCAGAACATCTTCCGCGGCAGCTCCCGGTCCGCCGTCGTCCCCAGGGTCTTCGGCGGGCAGGTCGCGGCCCAGGCGCTGGTCGCCGCGGGCCGCACGGTCCCGGCGGACCGCACGGCGCACTCCCTGCACTCGTACTTCCTGCGCATGGGAGACCCCGGCGCGCCGATCGTCTACACGGTCGACCGCATCCGCGACGGCGGCTCGTTCACGACCCGCCGCGTGGTCGCGGTCCAGCACGGGCAGCCGATCTTCCACCTCTCCGCGTCGTTCCAGACGTACGAGGAGGGCCTGGAGCACCAGGCGGAGATGCCGGCCGCCCCGGCGCCGGAGACGCTGCCCACGGCGGCCGAGCTGCTGCCGCGCTACGCGGACCGGTTCATGGATCCGGGCGTGGTGGACCGGCTGCTCGAAGCACGGGCGGCGGTGGATCTGCGGTACGTGGACGAGCCGCCGTACGCCACGGCGGGCCGGCCGCGCGAGCCGCGCTCCCAGGTGTGGTTCCGCGCGAACGGCAAACTCGCCGACGACTCCCTGCTGCACGTCTGCCTGGCGACGTACGTCTCCGACATGACCCTGCTCGACTCGGTGCTCCTGGCGCACGGGCGGGGTGGCTGGGCGGTCGGCGACGTGGTCGGCGCGTCGCTGGACCACGCGATGTGGTTCCACCGGCCGTTCCGCGCGGACGAATGGCTGCTGTACGACCAGGAGTCACCGTCCGCCTCCGGCGGCCGCGGCCTGGGCCAGGCCCGCATCTGGACCCAGGACGGACGCCTGGCGATCACGGTCATTCAGGAGGGCGTGGTCCGCGTCCCCCGCCGCTGAGAACCCCCCGCACTCGCACGCCCGCACGCCCGCTGCTCAGGCAGCGGGCGTGTGCGCGTTGAACACCACACGCGAGGTGTCACCGTCCACGGGCCGCTCCCCCGCCCCGCCTCAGCGCCCCGCCGTCGGGACCGGCAGGAGGGCCGACAGGAGGAAGCCGCCGTCCGGGGTCGGGGTCGTGGTCAGGGTGCCGCCGAGGGCCGCCGCGCGGGTGCGCAGGCCGGGGAGGCCGTGGCCGCCCTCGTCCGGGGCCGGGCAGGGGGACGGCGGCGGGGCGTTGCTGACGGTGATGCGCAGGCCGTCGCCGGCGCGGCGGACCGAGACCGCCGCCGAGGCGCCAGGGGCGTGGCGGCGGATGTTCGTCAGCGCTTCCTGCACGATGCGGTACGCGGTGTGCTGGACGGCCGGCGGGCAGTCGCCCGGATCGAGGTGCGCCGAGTGGACGATGTCGCGGGCCGCTTCGAGCAGTTCCGGCAGCCGGTCCAGGCCGGGGCCGTCGTGGCGGATGGCCCGGCGCAGGTCGGCCGCGGCCCGGCGGCCGAGTTCGCCCAGGGCGGCCGCCTCCTCCCGGTACGGGGCGGACTCCGCCGTCGCGGCGAGCGCGCCGCAGCGCAGGCTGATCAGGCTCAGATGGTGGGCGGCCGTGTCGTGCACGTCGCGGGCCAGCCGCTCCCGTTCCCGCAGCGCGGCCTGCTCGGCGGCGTAGCGGCGCTCCCGCTCCCGGGACAGGGCCAGTTCGGCGAGGCGGCCGGCGAGTTCGGCGCGGGCGCGGCCCAGCAGGCCGAGGGCGGCCGGGGCGACGGCCAGCAGCCCGGCGAGCATGACGCCGAGGACGGTGTCGGGCAGCGTCCAGACGTACTCCCCGAGGTCCCGCCACGGCACGAACGCCACGACGGCGACGGCCGCCGACCCGGCGACCACCTCGCCGCGGCGGCGCTCGGACGCGGCGAGTGCGTGCAGCGCGCACAGCGTCGGCAGCCACAGCACGCCGGTCGCGAGGGTGGGCAGCGCGAGGACGAGCACGGTCCGGGGAAAGCGCCTGCGCAGGACGAGGGCGCCGGCGACGACGAGCCCGCCCGCGGCCATCCAGTCGGCCAGCCAGGCGCGGGTGGCCAGGACCTCGGCGACGGCCAGGGTGACGACGAGGGCTTCGACCGCCCAGGATCGCGGGGTCATCCCTGGTGCCCTCCGCTCCTCGCCCGGTGGACGACGGCCGCCAGGCCCACCCGGCTGGTGACGGCGAGCTTCCGCTTCAGCGCGCCGATGTGCGTCTTGACCGTGGTCACGCCCATGCCGAGGTGCGTGGCGATGTCGGCGTTGGGAAGCCCGGCCGCGATCAACTCGAGGACGTCGCGCTCCCGGTCGGTGAGGCCGGACAGCTCGTCGGGGCCGGCGGGCGCGGCGGCCGGGGCGGAGCGGGTCCAGCGGCCGAGGACCGCGGCGCTGCCGGGCGGCGTGCAGATCACCCCGCCGGCGGCCAGCAGCCGCACGGCGTCCACAAAGAGGCGCGGCTCCGTCGTCTTGAGCAGAAAGCCGGACGCGCCGCCGCGCAGCGCGCGCTCCACATGGTCGGCCCGGTCGAGGGCCGTGAGCATGGCCACCACGGGCGGCTCGGGCAGCGCCCGCAGGTCGCGCAGCACATCGAGGCCGCCCGCTCCCGGCATGTCGATGTCGAGCAGCACCACGTCGGGGGCGAACCGCCGGGCCGCGGCGACGGCGTCGGGCCCGTCGCAGGCGGCGGCGACGGTCACGGCGTCGGCGGAATCGAGGATGCGGTGCAGCGCGGTACGTACGAGTTCCTCGTCGTCGACGAGGAGCACACGCACCGGCGGCCTCAAGTCGTAGAGCAAAGGTCGTCCTGTGGTGTGAGCGATGCGGTGCCTGCTGCTGCGAGCCTGGATGCAGATCCTAGGACGCCACAAGCGCCCGCCCGGATCCCCGGGGGCCCGACCGCCCTCCGGGACCGCCACGCCGCCCGGGCAGCCGGGCCCGTCCCGGGAAGGGGAACCGATGGGTGCGGTACCCCCGGCCGAGGAGGAACCGTCGCACGCCGCCGAACCGGCGCGTGACGCGGCCGGGACCGACGGATGGGCGCAGGCGTCCCCCCACGCCCGGGCGGCGTGGACCATCGGTGGCGCCGTACTGATCGTCGTGGCGGTGGCGCTGTCCCGCTCGTGCGCGAGTGGACTGCGGACTTCACCACGGGGTTCCGTTACGCGCTGAGGCTCATCGCCCGCGGCGCGCTCGCCCTGATGCTGCTGGCGGGCACGTACTGCGTCGTGCGCGGCCGCTGGCGCCGCTGACACCGCCACCGCGCACCGGCGCGGCCGACACCGGCCGCCCCCGCCGTCATGCCTGTGCCGTGAGGCCCGCCGCATCCAGCAGGTACGCCGTCATCGGGTCGTAGAAGCGCGGGTCGGTGACGTGGTCGTCCAGCGGGACGGTCACCTGGAGGGTGCCCTCGGCCTCGCCGATGAACAGCGCCGGGTCGTTGCAGTCCGCGTAGCCGATGGAGTCCAGCCCGCGCTGGCCCGCGCAGCCCGCCCAGCCGTGGTCGGCCACGACCAGGTCCGGCAGGGGCCGGTGGTCCCGCGCCAGGCCGTCGAGGATCGCGGCCATCGGGGCCGGCGAGTGGGTGTGCCAGAGGGTCGCGCCGCGCTCCAGCATGGCGACGTCGGCGAACTGGAAGACCATGCCCTCGTCGGCGAAGAGCCCGCCCGGAATCCGTACGATCTCGCAGCCGGCCGCCCGCAGCGCCGCGGCGGTCTGCCGGTGCACGTCGAGCAGCCCGCCGGGGTGCCCGGTCGCGAAGAGCACCCGCTCCTTGGCGGCGGCCGCCTTGCGCAGCCGCGCGGCCATGCGCTCGAGCGCGTCGACGGTGAGCTCGGGGTCGATGGTGTCCTGCCCCTGCCGGTGCTCCGGGTCGTCGCTGACGCCGCACCGCTCGGCCATGACGGCGAGCACGTCCTGCTCGTCGCTCCAGCGGTCGCCGAGCTCCAGCCCGAGCCAGTAGTGCCGGTCGCCGTTGGCCAGCTTGCGATAGTGGGAGAGGTTGTTGTCGCGTGGTGTGGCGACGTCTCCGGCGATACGTGAGCGGACGAGGTGGTCGACAAGTGCGGCGCGGCTGGGTATCGGCATGGACCCATTGTGCCGTGGGGTGCGCGGAGCGTGTCGACCGTATTGGCCCGTGGGACGCGGGGCGCCGCACGGGGCGCTTCCGGGCCGCGTGTGCGCCTCACGGCGCCACGGCACCGGGGCAGCGGCCCGGACGTGCCTACGGCGTCGCGAGCGACGCGAACGCGCCGTGCGCGAGGCGCCTGAGCAGCTCCTCCGTCGCCGTGCGGCGCAGCGGGCCGCCGCCGCCCGCCTGGAGGTGCGGGGTCGAGTTCAGCAGGCCGAAGACGGCGTGCACGGCCGCCCGCGCCTCGGACTCGGCGACCTCGGGGTACAGCTCGCGGACCACGGTCACCCACAGCTCCACGTACTGGCGCTGGAGCCGGCGCACCCGCTTCCGGTCGCTGTCCCGGAGGCGGTCCAGCTCGCGGTCGTGCAGGGTGATCAGCGGGCGGTCGTCGAGTGCGAAGTCGATGTGGCCGTCGATGAGCGAGGAGAGCAGGGCCTCGGCCCCGGTTCCCGCCTCCTCGACCCGCAGCCGCCCGCCGTCGAGGAGGCGCTCACTGATGCCGACCAGCAGCTCCGCCAGCATCGCGTCCTTGCCCGCGAAGTGGCGGTACAGGCCCGGGCCGCTGATGCCGACCGCGGCTCCTATCTCGTCGACCCCCACGCCGTGGAAACCGCGCTCCGCGAAGAGGCGCGCGGCCTCCTTGAGGATCTGCTCGCGGCGGGTCGGCGCCGCGGTCCTTGTGCTCATGAACATTCATTCTAGACAGAGCGGTTAGCGGTCGTTAACCTGGACGCAACACGTTAACGCTCATTAACCGAGCAAGGGAGCTCGATCGATGCAGCAGGCACCAGTGCTGACGAGCGCCGCGGACCCGGCGTCCGAGGCCTGGCAGGCCAATGAGGCGGCACACCAGGAGCTCGCCGACGGCTTGCGGTCACGCCTCGCGGCGGCCCGCCTCGGTGGCGGCGAGAAGGCGCGCGCCCGGCACACGGCGCGCGGGAAGCTCCTGCCGAGGGACCGGGTGGACACCCTGCTCGACCCCGGCTCGCCCTTCCTGGAGCTGGCGCCCCTCGCGGCCGAGGGGATGTACGAGGGGCAGGCCCCGGCCGCCGGGGTGATCGCCGGTATCGGCCGGGTCAGCGGCCGCGAGGTCGTCGTCGTGGCGAACGACGCGACCGTCAAGGGCGGCACGTACTACCCGATGACGGTGAAGAAGCATCTGCGGGCCCAGGAAGTGGCGCTGGAGAACCGCCTCCCCTGTGTCTATCTGGTCGACTCGGGCGGCGCGTTCCTGCCGATGCAGGACGAGGTCTTCCCCGACCGGGACCACTTCGGGCGGATCTTCTACAACCAGGCCCGGATGTCCGGCGCGGGCATCCCGCAGATCGCGGCGGTCCTCGGCTCGTGCACCGCCGGCGGGGCGTACGTCCCGGCGATGAGCGACGAGGCCGTGATCGTGCGCAACCAGGGCACGATCTTCCTCGGCGGCCCGCCGCTGGTGAAGGCCGCGACCGGCGAGGTCGTCACCGCGGAGGAGCTCGGCGGCGGCGAGGTGCACTCCCGCGTCTCGGGCGTCACCGACCACCTCGCGGAGGACGACGCGCACGCGCTGCGGATCGTGCGGAACATCGTGGCGACGCTGCCCGCGCGCGGCCCGCTGCCCTGGACGGTCGAGCCGGCCGAGGAGCCCAAGGTCGACCTGGCGGGGCTGTACGGCGCGGTGCCGGTCGACTCCCGCACGCCGTACGACGTCCGCGAGGTCATCGCCCGGATCGCGGACGGCTCGCGCTTCGCCGAGTTCAAGTCGGAGTTCGGCCAGACGCTGGTCACCGGCTTCGCCAGGATCCACGGCCACCCGGTCGGCATCGTCGCCAACAACGGCATCCTGTTCGCCGAGTCGGCCCAGAAGGGCGCGCACTTCATCGAGCTGTGCGACCAGCGCGGCATCCCCCTGCTCTTCCTGCAGAACATCTCCGGCTTCATGGTCGGCAAGGACTACGAGGCGGGGGGCATCGCCAAGCACGGCGCCAAGATGGTCACCGCCGTGGCCTGCACCCGGGTGCCGAAGCTGACGGTCGTCGTCGGCGGTTCGTACGGCGCGGGCAACTACTCGATGTGCGGCCGGGCGTACGGTCCCCGCTTCCTGTGGATGTGGCCCAACGCCAAGATCTCGGTCATGGGCGGCGAGCAGGCCGCGTCCGTGCTGGCGACCGTCAAGCGGGACCAGCTGGAGGGCCGCGGCGAAGAGTGGTCCGCCGAGCAGGAGGAGTCCTTCAAGGACCCGATCCGCGCCCAGTACGAGACCCAGGGCAACGCCTACTACGCGACGGCCCGCCTCTGGGACGACGGTGTGATCGACCCGATGGAGACCCGGCAGGTGCTGGGGCTCGCTCTGACCGCGTGTGCCAACGCCCCGTTGGGGGACGCCGGCTTCGGCGTCTTCCGGATGTGAGGGACCTCAAGACGATGACGATGTTCGACACCGTTCTGGTGGCCAACAGGGGCGAGATCGCCGTACGGGTCATCCGCACCCTGCGGTCGCTCGGCGTGCGCTCCGTGGCCGTCTTCAGCGACGCGGACGCCGACGCCCGCCATGTGCGCGAGGCGGACACGGCCGTCCGCATCGGCCCGGCGCCGGCCGCCGAGAGCTATCTCTCGATCGACCGGCTGCTGGACGCCGCGACCCGCACCGGCGCGCAGGCCGTCCACCCGGGCTACGGCTTCCTCGCGGAGAACGCGGGCTTCGCCCAGACCTGCGCGGAGGCCGGGCTGGTCTTCATCGGCCCGCCCGCCTCCGCGATCTCCCTCATGGGCGACAAGATCCGCGCCAAGGAGACCGTGAAGGCGGCTGGTGTCCCGGTCGTCCCCGGCTCCTCCGGCAGCGGCCTGAGCGACGACGAACTGGCCGCTGCGGCCCGGGAGATCGGCATGCCGGTGCTGCTCAAGCCGTCGGCGGGCGGCGGCGGCAAGGGGATGCGGCTCACCCGCGTCGAGTCCGCGCTGATGGACGAGATCGCGGCGGCCCGGCGCGAGGCCCGTGCCTCCTTCGGCGACGACACACTGCTGGTGGAGCGCTGGATCGACCGCCCCCGGCACATCGAGATCCAGGTGCTGGCCGACGGCCACGGCAATGTGGTCCACCTCGGCGAGCGCGAGTGCTCGCTGCAGCGCCGCCACCAGAAGATCATCGAGGAGGCGCCGTCCGTCCTGCTCGACGAGGCGACGCGCGCCGCGATGGGCGAGGCGGCCGTGCAGGCGGCCCGCTCCTGCGGCTACCAGGGCGCGGGCACGGTGGAGTTCATCGTCCCGGGCACCGACCCCTCGCAGTACTACTTCATGGAGATGAACACCCGCCTCCAGGTCGAGCACCCGGTGACCGAGCTGGTCACGGGCCTCGACCTGGTGGAATGGCAGCTGCGGGTCGCGGCCGGCGAGCCGCTGGCCTTCACCCAGGACGACATCACCCTCACCGGGCACGCGGTCGAGGCCCGTGTCTGCGCCGAGACTGTGTCTTTGAAAGCGGGCGCCCGCGGCTTCCTGCCGTCCGGCGGCACGGTCCTGCGGCTCCAGGAGCCGCAGGGCGACGGCGTGCGCACCGACTCGGGCCTCACCGAGGGCTCGGAGGTCGGCAGCCTGTACGACCCGATGCTCTCGAAGGTCATCGCGTACGGCCCCGACCGCCCGACCGCCCTGCGCAAGCTGCGGGCCGCCCTCGCGGACACCGTCACGCTGGGCGTCCCGACCAACGCGGGTTTCCTGCGCCGTCTGCTCGCTCATCCGGCGGTGGTGTCCGGCGAGCTGGACACCGGCCTGGTGGAGCGCGAGGCGGACACCCTGGTGCCGGACGGCGTCCCGGAGGAGGTGTACGAGGCGGCGGCCGCGGTCAGGGCGCAGGCGCTCGCGCCGGACACGGGCGGCTGGACCGACCCGTTCTCGGTGCCCAACGGCTGGCGGATGGGCGGCCGGCCGGTCCCGCTCGCCTTCCCGCTGCGCGTACCGGGACTTGAGCCCGTCACGCACGCCGCGGACCGGCAGACGGCGCCCCGGGTCGAGGAGCACACCGTCTCGGTGGAGATGCACGGCGTCACCCACACCTTCCACCGCGCGGGCGACTGGCTCGGCCGGGACGGCGACTCCTGGCAGGTCATGGACCACGACCCGGTCGAGGCGTCGCTCAGCGGGGCCGCCCGCTCCGGCGTGGACACCCTGGCCGCGCCGATGCCGGGCACGGTCACCGTCGTCAAGGTCGCCGTCGGCGACGTGGTGACGGCCGGGCAGAGCCTGCTGGTGGTCGAGGCGATGAAGATGGAGCACGTCATCTCCGCGCCGCACGCCGGGACGGTCACCGAGCTCGACGTCACCGCGGGCTCGACCGTCGCCATGGACCAGGTGCTCGCCGTGGTCGTACCGGACGAGACGGCCGCACCGGACGGGGCAGCTGTGCCCGACGGGACGGTGCCCGACAGGACGGCTGTACCGGACGGGACGACAGAGGAGGCCCCGCGATGACCGGAACCGAAGGACTCCCCATGGCCGTGCGCGCCGAGGGCCTGCCCGCCCGGGTGCGCATCCACGAGGTGGGCCCTCGCGACGGCCTGCAGAACGAGAAGGCGGTGGTGCCCACCGAGGTCAAGGCGGAGTTCGTCCGCCGCCTCGCCGGCGCCGGGCTGACCACCGTCGAGGCGACCAGCTTCGTCCACCCCAAGTGGGTGCCCCAACTGGCCGACGCCGAGAAGCTGTTCCCGCTGGTCAGCGACCTCGTCGGCGTACGGCTGCCCGTGCTGGTCCCCAACGACCGGGGCCTGGACCGGGCGCTGGGTCTCGGGGCCCGCGACGTGGCCGTGTTCGCCAGCGCCACGGAGTCGTTCGCCAAGGCCAACCTGAACCGCACGGTGGACGAGGCGCTCGCCATGTTCGAGCCGGTGGTGACCCGGGCCGTCGAGCACGGGCTGCGGGTGCGCGGCTATCTCAGCATGTGCTTCGGCGACCCGTGGGAGGGCCCGGTCCCCGTCGAGCAGGTCGTCCGGGTGACCCGCCGCCTCGCCGACATCGGGTGCGACGAGCTGAGTCTCGGCGACACGATCGGCGTCGCCACGCCCGGCCATGTGGCCGCCCTGCTCACCGCGCTGAACGAGGCGGGCGTGGGGAGCGACCGGCTCGCGGTGCACTTCCACGACACCTACGGCCAGGCCCTCGCCAACACCCTCGCCGCGCTCCAGCACGGCGTGAGCGTCGTCGACTCCTCCGCGGGCGGCCTCGGCGGCTGCCCGTACGCGAAGAGCGCGACCGGGAACCTGGCCACCGAGGACCTCGTCTGGATGCTTCACGGCCTCGGCATCGAAACCGGGGTCGATCTCGGCCGGCTCACCGCCACAAGCGTGTGGATGGCCGAACAGCTGGGCCGCCCCAGCCCTTCCCGTACCGTCCGCGCCCTCTCCCACAAGGAGTGACTCCTGATGTCCCTTGACCACCGGCTCTCCGCCGAGCACGAGGAACTCCGCCGTACGGTCGAGCAGTTCGCGCACGACGTGGTCGCCCCCAAGATCGGCGACTTCTACGAGCGGCACGAGTTCCCCTACGAGATCGTCCGCGAGATGGGCCGGATGGGCCTGTTCGGGCTGCCGTTCCCCGAGGAGTACGGCGGCATGGGCGGCGACTATCTCGCCCTCGGCATCGCCCTGGAGGAACTGGCCCGCGTCGACTCGTCCGTGGCCATCACCCTGGAGGCGGGCGTCTCGCTCGGCGCGATGCCCATCCATCTGTTCGGCACCGAGGAGCAGAAGCAGCAGTGGCTGCCCCGGCTGTGCTCGGGCGAGCTCCTCGGTGCCTTCGGCCTGACCGAGCCGGACTGCGGCTCCGACGCGGGCGGCACGAAGACCACCGCCGTGCGCGACGGCGACGAGTGGGTCATCAACGGCTCCAAGTGCTTCATCACCAACTCGGGCACCGACATCACCGGTCTGGTGACGGTCACCGCGGTCACCGGCCGCAAGGCGGACGGCCGGCCGGAGATCTCGGCCATCATCGTCCCCTCCGGCACACCGGGCTTCACGGTCGCCGCCCCCTACTCCAAGGTCGGTTGGAACGCCTCCGACACCCGTGAGCTGTCCTTCGCGGACGTCCGGGTCCCGGCCGCCAACCTGCTGGGCGAGGAGGGCCGCGGGTACGCGCAGTTCCTGCGCATCCTCGACGAGGGCCGCGTCGCCATATCGGCGCTGGCGACCGGCCTGGCGCAGGGCTGTGTGGACGAGTCCGTGAAGTACGCCCACGAGCGGCACGCGTTCGGCAGGCCCATCGGGGCGAACCAGGCGATCCAGTTCAAGATCGCCGACATGGAGATGAAGGCCCACATGGCGCGCGTCGGCTGGCGTGACGCGGCGTCACGGCTGGTGGCCGGCGAGCCCTTCAAGAAGGAGGCGGCCATCGCCAAGCTGTACTCGTCGACGGTCGCGGTGGACAACGCCCGCGAGGCGACCCAGATCCACGGCGGCTACGGCTTCATGAACGAGTATCCGGTGGCCCGCATGTGGCGCGACTCCAAGATCCTGGAGATCGGCGAGGGCACGAGCGAGGTCCAGCGGATGCTGATCGCAAGGGAGTTGGGCCTCCCCAACTGATCGGGCAGCGAACGGCGCGCGGCATCCCGGCAGGGGGTCGCGCGCCGTCGCGCGTTCAAGGCCGCGTGCGCTGCCGGGCCGCTTCCGCCGCCCCCACTGGACAGCTCGTAAGGTTAGGCTAACCTATCTTCGACCTTGCCAGTGGCCTGTGCGGCACGTACGAAAGCGGACTCACCATGCCCAACGCCCGAGCATCCCATCTCACTCGACGCGGCCTGCTCACGGCCGGCGGCGCCCTCGGGCTCGGCGTGGCGCTCGCTGCCTGCGGCCAGGAGAAGAAGGACGGCACGAAGGGCACCTCGGCCAAGTCCGCCGCGGAGTCCGGCCCCTGGTCCTTCAAGGACGACCGCGGCACGACGGCAGAGGCGAAGTCCACCCCGAAGAACATCGTCGCCTTCACCGGCGCCGCAGCCGCCCTGTACGACTACGGCATCGAGGTCGCGGGCGTGTTCGGCCCGACGAAGACGGCCGACGGCAAGGCCGATGTCCAGGCCGGCGACATGGACGTCACCAAGCTGGAGATCCTGGGCAACGTCTGGGGCGAGTTCAACGTCGAGAAGTACGCGGCGCTCGCGCCGGAGCTCCTGGTGACGGACATGTGGGAGAAGGACGCCCTCTGGTACGTGCCGGACCAGTCCAAGGACAAGATCCTGGGCCTGGCCCCGAGCGTCGCCCTCTGGGCGGGCCGGATCAACATGCCGGGCGCCCTCCAGCGCCGCGCGGACCTCGCCGGCGCGCTGGGCGCCGACCTGAAGGCCAAGAAGGTCACGGACGCCAAGGCCCGCTTCGAGAAGGCCGCGGAGCGGCTGCGCCGGGCGGCCAAGTCCAAGCCGGACGTGAAGGTCCTCATCGGCTCCGGCAGCCAGGACCTCTTCTATGTCTCCGTGCCCAAGATGTCCGCGGACACGCTCTACTTCCAGGAGCTCGGCGTGAGGTTCGTCGAGCCCAAGGCGAACGCCCAGGGCTTCTTCGAGGAGCTGAGCTGGGAGAACGCCGGCAAGTACGACGCCGACGTCATCATGCTGGACAACCGCACCGGCACCCTCCAGCCCGACACCCTCAAGGCCAAGCCCACGTGGGCCGGGCTGCCCGCCGTGAAGGCCGGTCAGGTCGTCCCGCGCGTCACCGAGCCGATCTACTCGTACGACAAGTGCGCGCCGATCCTGGAGGATCTCGCCGAGGCCATCGAGAACGCGAAGAAGGTCTCCTGACGATGGCGAGCGCGGCAGAGCCCGCCCCGTTCCGCTTCTTCGGCCTCCGGGTGGCACGGACGCGGCGGCTCGGCCCGTCGCTGGTCCGGGTCACCTTCACGGGCGCCGAGGACCGCGCCGGCCTGCGGGACTTCACGTCCGGCGGCCGCGACCAGTCGCTGTCACTGTTCCTGCCGCACCCGGGCCAGGACGCACCCGTCGTCCCCGTCGACGCGGGCGACCTGTACGCGGTGCTCGGCGCCTACCGGGCGCTGCCCGAGGACGTGCGGGCGGTGATGCGCTCGTACACGGTGCGGGAGCAGCGGCCGGAGGCGGGCGAGGTGGACATCGACTTCGCCGTCCACGAGGACGGCGGTCCGGCCTGCCGCTGGGCGCCGGCCGCGGAGCCGGGGCACCGGGTGACGGTGCTCGGACCGGCCGTCGCCGACAACACCGGGGTGCGCTGCCGGCCGCCCGAGGACACCGACTGGGTGCTGATCTGGGCGGACGAGACGGCGCTGCCCGCCGCCGCGGCGATCCTGGGGTGGCTGCCGCCCGGCCAGCAGGCCAGGGTCTGGATCGAGGTGCCGTGCTCCGGCGACCGGCTGCCGCTGAGGACCGACGCGGACGCCGAGATCACCTGGCTCGTCCGCGACCAGGGCGCGCCGCCGGCCGTGGCAGCCGTCGCCGCCGCCGAACTGCCCGGGGGCGTCCCGTACGCGTGGATCGCTGGGGAGTCGGGGAGCGTCAAGGCCCTGCGGCGCCATCTGGTGAACGACCGCGGGTTCGACCGGCGCCGGGTCACGTTCGTCGGCTACTGGAAGCGCGGGCTGAGCGAGGACGGACTGCGCGAGGAGGCCGAGCGGTGACGGACCCCGAGACGAGCGCGTGCCGCCCTGGGACGGTCCCCGGGGCGGCACGCGTCAATTTCCTGGAGCGGGCTACCGCACCTGCTCCGCCGGCCACGGCACCTGCGGCGAGCGGTAGTGGTCGATCCCGAGCGCCGACAGCCGCGGCCCCTGCGCCGCGAGCCGCACCTTGTAGGCGTCCCAGTCGTGCGTGGCCGCCGGCGACCATCCGAGCTCGGCGACGCCGGGCAGCCGCGGGAACGCCATCTGGTCGATGTGCGCGTCGCTCGAGATGGTCTCCGTCCACAGCGGCGCCTCGACGCCCTTGATCGCGCTCGCGGGCGCGCCCGGCAGATAGGTCGCCGGGTCCCAGTCGTAGGAGCGCCGCACATCGACGTAACCGGCCCAGGCGAGGCCCAGCTTGGTGTTCTTGTCGTACTTCATGTCGAGGTAGACCCGGTCGGCCGGCGAGAGGATCAGCCCGGTGCCGTTCCTGGCCGCCTGTGCCACCTGCTCCTTCTCGGCCTGCCGGGTGCCGTCGAGGCCCCAGTACTGGGCGAGCGCGCCCCGCTGCGGGGTCGCGCCGGTGAGCTGGTGCCAGCCGATGACGGTCTTGCCGTACTTGGCGACGATCGGCTGCACCCGGTTCATGAACGCCACATAGTCCTCATGGCTGGTCGAGTGCGCCTCGTCGCCGCCGATGTGGATGTACCGGCCGGGGGTGAGCGCGGCCAGCTCGCGGATCACGTCGTCCGCGAAGTCGTACGTGAGCTCCTTGTCCACGCACAGCGAGCTGAAGCCGACGGCCGTGCCGGTGTAGAGGGGCGGGGCGACGCCGTCGCAGTTCAGTTCGGCGTACGAGGCGAGGGCGGCGTTGGTGTGGCCGGGCATGTCGATCTCCGGCACGACCTCCAGATGGCGCGAGGCGGCGTAGCGGACGATCTCCCGGTACTGGGCCTTCGTGTAGTGGCCGCCGGGGCCGCCGCCGACCTCGGTGGAGCCGCCGTACGTGGCCAGCCGCGGCCAGGAGTCGATCGCCAGGCGCCAGCCCTGGTCGTCGGAGAGATGCAGATGCAGC
This sequence comes from Streptomyces sp. NPDC002835, assembly GCF_053591995.1. NCBI lineage: Bacteria > Bacillati > Actinomycetota > Actinomycetes > Kitasatosporales > Streptomycetaceae > Streptomyces > Streptomyces sp. NPDC002835. Next base: position 396,504 of record NZ_JBSFUW010000001.1, read on the forward strand.
GTGTTGATCTTGTACAGGGCCAGATGGTCGATGTAGCGCTTGACCTGGCCGACCGTGAGGAAGTGCCGTGACACGTCGAGCATGGCGCCCCGGTGGGCGTAGCGGGGGCTGTCGGTGATGGTGCCGCCCGCGATCTGCCAGGGGCCGGTCTGCCGGGTGTCCGACTCGACGGAGGCGGGCAGCAGCTGACGGAGTGTCTGCACGCCGTGGAAGAGACCGGCGGGCCGGTGGGCGGTGACGGTGACACCGCTGGGCGCCGAGCGGAGCCGGTAGCCCTCCTCCCCCAGGCCGCTCTCCTCCGCCGCCAGCCGGAGCCTGATGGAGCGCGCCGCCGGCTCGGTGGTGACAGGCAGGGCGTAGCCCGTCGACGGGCGCAGCACCTCGGCGAGACGTTCGCCGACGGCCCGCGCCTCCGGCGAGGCGTCGGTGCGGATGCGGGTGGCGGCGGTCAGGGTGTAGGGCGCGCCGCCGGGGCTGACGGAGGCGGGGGCGGGGACGATCTGGCCGAGCGGCCGGACGGCCGGGGCGCGTTCCGCGCCGGAGGCGGCGGCCGCGGGGACGGAGCCGGAGAGGGCTGCCACCGTGACGAGCAGGAGCGAACCGAGCAGTCGGGGAATCGGTCGGGGCTGACTCACAGGCTGGGGTCCCTTCGACGGGGTGTCTCGTCTGTGCGCAGAGCAACCGGACTGTCACCATGCGTACCGTGCGCCTCAACTGCGGTCAAGGTGTAGACCACTTACTCGTTCCGCCGGTGAAAGAATCCCCTCATGGCGGAAATCATCCAGAAGGACGGGACCTGGACGTTCGACGGGGACACGGTGCGCATCGTGCCGGGCAGCGACAAGAGCGTGAGCGCACTGCGCCGCGCGCTCGGGGAAGTCGCGGTGCCGCTGAGGGCGTTGGCCGGGATCTCGTTCGAACCCGGCAAGAAGGCGGGCCGGCTGCGGCTGCGACTGCGTGACGGCGCGGACCCGCTGCTCCAGATCACCGCCGGCAGGCTGGAGGACGCCTGGGACCCGTACCGGCTGAGCGTGGAGCCGGGGCGCACCGGGGTCGCCGAGTACTTCGTCGACGAGGTCCGCCGGGCGCTGCTGCTGGACCAGGTGGAGTCGGGCCCGCTGGACGCCTACGCGCTGCCGGGGCCGCCGCTGCCGATCACGGTCGGCGCGGGCGACGGGACGGTCGCGTTCGACGGCGAGCGGATCCGCCTGGAGTGGAACTGGAAGACGGAGGAGTCGAAGCAGTCCGGCGGCCCGCGCACGCTGGCGCTCGACGACGTCCGCGCGGTGGAGTGGCTGCCCGCCGCAGGACTGGAGAACGGCTATCTGCGCTTCCGGGTCACCCCGGAGCCGGTCCGGACGCCGCCCAAGCACGATCCGCACGCGGTGGAGCTGTGGGGCTTCCGCAAGGATCCCCTCATGGCGCTGGTCGCGGCGGCGGTCGTGGCGCGTATGCCGCACCCGTACGCGGCCGACGCGGCGCGGCCGGCGCCGGCGCTCACGGCAGCGGCCCACGAGACCGCCGGTTCTCTCGAGCCGGGCGGTTCCGGCGGTTCCGGCGCGGCGGACGATCACGATGTGCTGCTGCGGCGACTGCGTGAACTGGGCGAGCTGCATCAGGCCGGGATACTGACCGAGGACGAGTTCAGCACCGCGAAGCAGGCCGTCCTCAGACGAATGTGAGCTATCTCCTGCCCGATAACGGGCAGGATTCTTGCAGGCAACAGCTCCCACCCTCCAATATCGACGGGTGCTCGAACCTCGCCAGTCAGTGCGCACGTCGCACGACGACCTCATCGACCACCTGGTGCGCAGCACCGCGCTCCAGCGCGGGGAGGCCGCCCGGGTGATCCTCGACGTGCTGGCGTACTTCGACGAGACGACCGAGGAGTTCGTCCGCCGCCGCCACCGCGAACTGCAGTCCGGCGGCGCCGTGAACTCCGCGATCTTCGAGCGGATCGCGGCCGAACTGCCGCACCGCGCCGTGGCGCCGCCGGAGCTCTCGCTCCGCCAGCTGCGCCGCATCGTCTACGGCTGAACAGCCTGTCGGGCCGGGCACACCCAGAACTATGGAGGGGCAGAAACCGTATGTGCGGAATCGTCGGATACATCGGCAGGCGTGATGTGGCTCCGCTGCTGCTGGAGGGCCTGCAGCGGCTGGAGTACCGGGGCTACGACTCCGCGGGCGTGGTGATCAACAGCCCCCGGTCCGCCGGGCTGAAGATGGTCAAGGCCAAGGGCCGCGTCCGCGACCTCGAGGCCCGCGTCCCGAAGCGCTTCGCCGGCACCACCGGCATCGCGCACACCCGCTGGGCCACCCACGGCGCCCCGAGCGACGAGAACGCCCACCCGCACCTGTCGGCCGACAACCAGGTCGCCGTCGTGCACAACGGCATCATCGACAACGCCACCGAGGTGCGCGCCAAGCTCGAGGCCGACGGCGTCGTCTTCGCCTCGGAGACCGACACCGAGGTGCTCACACACCTGATCGCGCGCGCCCAGGCCGACACCCTCGAGGAGAAGGTCCGCGAGGCGCTGAAGCTGATCGACGGCACGTACGGCATCGCCGTCATGCACGCCGACTTCCCCGACCGCATCGTGGTCGCCCGCAACGGCTCCCCGGTCGTCCTCGGCATCGGCGAGAAGGAGATGTTCGTCGCCTCCGACGTCGCCGCCCTCGTCGCCCACACCCGCCAGGTCGTCACGCTCGACGACGGCGAGATGGCCACCCTCAAGGCCGACGACTTCCGTACGTACACCACCGAGGGATCGCGCACGACGGCCACGCCGACCACCGTGGAGTGGGAGGCCGAGTCGTACAACATGGGCGGCCACGACACGTACATGCACAAGGAGATCTCCGAGCAGCCCGACGCGGTCGACCGCGTGCTGCGCGGCCGGATCGACGACCGGTTCAACACCGTGCACCTGGGCGGTCTGAACCTGGACGCCCGCGAGGCGCGCTCCATCCGCCGCGTGAAGATCCTCGGCTGCGGCACCTCCTACCACGCCGGTCTGATCGGCGCCGGGCTCATCGAGTCCCTCGCCCGTATCCCGGCCGACGCGGAGCCGGCGTCCGAGTTCCGCTACCGCAACCCGGTCGTGGACCCCGACACCCTCTACATCGCCGTCTCCCAGTCCGGCGAGACCTACGACGTCCTCGCGGCCGTCCAGGAGCTGAAGCGCAAGGGCGGCCGGGTGCTCGGCGTCGTCAACGTCGTCGGTTCGGCGATCGCCCGCGAGGCGGACGGCGGCACGTACGTCCACGCCGGCCCCGAGGTCTGCGTCGTCTCCACCAAGTGCTTCACCAACACGGTCGTCGCCTTCGCGCTGATCGCCCTGCACCTGGGCCGCATCCGCGACCTGTCGGTCTCCGAGGGCCGCCGGATCATCGACGGTCTGCGCAGGCTGCCCGCCCAGATCAGCGAGATCCTCGAGACCGAGGGCGAGATCAAGAAGCTGGCCGAGCAGTACGCGGACGCCAAGTCGATGATGTTCATCGGCCGGGTGCGAGGCTACCCGGTGGCTCTGGAGGCGTCCTTGAAGCTCAAGGAGATCTCCTACATCCACGCGGAGGCCTACCCGGCGTCCGAGCTCAAGCACGGCCCGCTCGCGCTGATCGAGCCCGCGCTGCCGACCGTCGCGATCGTGCCGGACGACGAGCTGCTGGAGAAGAACCGGGCGGCGCTGGAGGAGATCAAGGCCCGCAGCGGCCGGATCCTCGCGGTCGCCCACAGCGAGCAGGAGAAGGCCGACCACACCATCGTGGTGCCGAAGAACGAGGATGAGCTGGACCCGATCCTGATGGGCATCCCGCTCCAACTGCTGGCCTACCACACGGCGTTGGCCCTCGGCCGGGACATCGACAAGCCGCGCAACCTCGCGAAGTCGGTCACGGTCGAGTAGAACGACTCCGCAGGAAGACGCCCCCTGTGTGCGGCCGGCCGCGCACAGGGGGCGTCTCTTTCCGCGCGGGCGTCGAACAGGACGACCCCGCCGGCCCACTGGACTCATCCCGCTGGACTCATGGCGAGTGAGCCGAAGGGGTGCGCGGCCCGCGGCCGGAGGCCGCTGTGGATACAGCGAAAGGGAGGACGCGCGGAGATCCCGAGGAACGTGGGGGCACCTCCCGGACGGAGTCTGGGGGAGGATCAAGCACGGTCGACCGTCGACACACGCACAGAGCGCCCGGTGGGGGTCCCCCCGGCGAAGCCAGAGGGAGAACCGAGCCCGGAAGATAGGGGGCCGGTGCGAGACCCCGAAGCACCGGCCCGTCATGCTGCAGTGAGGCCGCGTGCCTCAGCCGGTGGCCGTCACTCCCCGGCGGCCGGCAGCGCGTCCGGTGAAGGTGGGCCACTTGGCGAGCGCGGCCGTCGCGCCGTACCAGGCCACCAGGCCCGCCACCGCGCCGACCCAGCCACCGGCCTTGGCCAGCCCCTCGTTGCCCGCGAAGGCGGCTATGCCGCCCAGCAGCAGGGCGAGGGTCAGCAGCCCGTACACACCCTGGTCCAGCACGCCGCTGCCGGAGGCCGCGGCGGTCAGGGTCAGGGCGAGCAGCGCCCACAGGAGCATGAAGAGGCCCGCCGCCTCGGCCGAGGTCTCCGCGCCGACGGCGGTGCCCCAGGTGAACCAGAACGCGCCCAGACCGGCGAACGCCGTGCCGGAACCGCCGTTCCCGGCGCGGAACTCGAGCAGTCCGACGACGAAGAGCGCCACGCCGCCGACCCAGGTGGCGAGCGCGGCCGTGTCGGCCGCGGTCACGTTGTCGATCACGCCGGTGTTGCCGACGCCGAACGCCAACAGGGTCAGTCCGAGGGCGAGACGGCCGAGAGTCGAAGTAGAACCAGCGCTTCCCGCAGAGACGTCGTTGTCCACGGCGGGCTCCCTTCCTGTCCTGTGCAGTTGTGCTGCAAGTGCTGCTGTTCCCAGGACCGGTATGTACCCTTCACAAGCGCACAATCCACCTGCTACGGATGGGTAGGTTCCGCGGAGTCGAGAGGAAGTCGGGGAGCCGCGCAGGAAGTTGACGCGACCTCAGCCGGAAGGCGACGGCCCCGGCTACGGGATGACGACCACCGGGCGCTGCGCGCGCTTCGCGAGCCGCCCCGCGACCGAGCCGAAGAGCCGGCCCACGATCCCGTGCGTGGAGCCGACCACGATCGCGTCGGCCGAGTACTCACGGCCGACCTCTTCCAGTTCATGACAGATGTCGCCGCCGCGCTCGACCAGGATCCAGGGCACCTCCGCGAGGTAGTCCGCGCAGGCCAGCTCCAGCCCGAGGACCTCGGTGCGGTGGTCGGGCACATCCACGAAGACGGGCGGCTCGCAGCCGGCCCAGACGGTGGTCGGCAGCCGGTTGGCCACGTGGACGATGATCAGCCCGGACCCGTTCCGGCGCGCCATGCCGATGGCGTAGGCGAGCGCCCGCTCACTGGAGGTGGAGCCGTCGAAACCGACGACGACTCCGTGCCGGAAGGCGGGATCGCATGAATGGCGTGCTTCTTCCGCCGCCCGCAGGTCCGACAGAGGATCGGCTACCTGCTTGCGGTCCGCGGGTTCGGGGATTTCGTGACCGGCCATCGGTGTCTCGGCGAAGGAGGTCCTCTTCGGAGGAATCGACTGGGGGGTGCGTCGGTGGAGCGGCGGAGCTGTGTCCGGGAATCATCTTCCCAACCCCATACCCCAAGGGTACGGCGACACTCCTCTCCTGCCCAGGGCCCGCTGCCCCCATGCGCGACGTTCCAGGGAGCATGCCCGAGCGCGCCCGGGATCGCAATGCCGCTTGGTCACTACAGCCGTCTGCGCGCCGCCCGGTGACCGGATGACCGCGGTCCTCGTTGCCCACTGAGCCACCCCCGCCGCACCGCCCGCCGCCCTGCCGTCCCGTCACCCCCTCCGCCTCCCTCCCCGCCGCACCCAGGAGCTCCCGTGCCCGCACGACCGCCCCGCCCCGCCCGCTCGCCCCGCCGCGCCGCCGGCCCCTCCCCCTCGCGGCCGCCCTCCTCACGGCGCGGCCCCTCCCGGCCGCCGTCGGGCCGGCCGTCGGACCCGGCGAGCGACGTCGTCCGCTGGGGCGCGTTCAGCTGTCTGCTCGTACTCGTCGTGCTGGTCGTGTACGGGACGTCCGTCGGCGGCGCGGCCGCCGCCGCGCTCGGTCTCGCGGCGGTCACCGGGGCCTGCCGGGTCCTGCTGCGCCACTCCGATCGGACCGCGGCGCGGTGCCGTGCGGCGCCGGAGCCGACGCTCACCGGAAGCCAAGACTCCGGTACCGTCCCGAGGGCGCACCGCGGCGCACGGCACGGATCGAGGCGCACGCCGGGCGGCTGACGGTTTCGTGTGCCGCTCCACCGTATATTTTCAGCCAACTTCACCACACAGGCCGAACCTTGCCGAAATGGCCTGCCAACCCCCTTGTCACCAGGGAGGAAAGGGCTGAAGACGGCGTCCGCACCCTACGGGGACGGGCCATGCCCGTCCCGCGCCCTTCCCTGCGGGCCCCCTGAGTGGAACGCTTCGTGATCGAATGCATCGCGCCAAGTTGCCATGTCGACATAGCGGGGCATCCCGAACGTGTCACACCGACGCCATGGGACGCAGTAGATTCGATCATGAGTATCGACGGCCGGGGGACTCGTGCAGAACCGAGGGGAAACGTGCAGGAGCGAAAGGCCCGAAACGAACGGGGAGACGCGCACTTCGAGGGGGGTTTAGCGTCATGAGTCAGGACTCCGCCGCGCCGGAGACGGCACGGAAGCTGTCCGGGCGCCGGCGACGCGAAGTCGTCGCCGTGCTGCTGTTCAGCGGCGGCCCTATATTCGAGAGTTCCATCCCGCTCTCGGTGTTCGGAATTGACCGTCAGGACGCCGGAGTTCCTCGCTACCGCTTGCTGGTGTGCGGGGGCGAGGACGGACCACTGAGAACCACGGGCGGTCTGGAACTGACCACACCGTACGGCCTCGAGGCGATCAGCAGGGCAGGCACCGTCGTGGTGCCCGCCTGGCGCTCGATCACCTCGCCGCCACCGCCCGAGGCGCTCGACGCGCTGCGCCGGGCCCATGAGGAGGGCGCCCGCATCGTCGGCCTGTGCACCGGGGCGTTCGTCCTGGCCGCGGCCGGCCTGCTCGACGGGCGCCCGGCAACCACCCACTGGATGTACGCGCCGACGCTGGCCAAGCGTTACCCGTCCGTCCATGTGGATCCGCGTGAGCTGTTCGTCGACGACGGCGATGTGCTCACGTCCGCTGGGACGGCGGCCGGCATCGACCTCTGCCTGCACATCGTGCGCACCGACCACGGCACGGAGGCGGCCGGGGCTCTCGCCCGCAGGCTCGTCGTCCCACCGCGGCGCAGTGGCGGCCAGGAGCGCTACCTCGACAGGTCTTTACCTGAGGAAATCGGCTCCGACCCGCTGGCAGAGGTCGTGTCCTGGGCACTGGAACACCTCCACGAGCAGTTCGACGTGGAGACGCTGGCGGCGCGTGCGTACATGAGCAGGCGCACCTTCGACCGGCGGTTCCGCTCGCTGACCGGATCCGCCCCGCTGCAGTGGCTGATCACCCAGCGGGTGCTGCAGGCGCAGCGGCTGCTCGAGACCTCCGACTACTCGGTCGACGAGGTCGCGGGCCGCTGCGGCTTCCGCTCCCCGGTGGCCCTGCGCGGGCACTTCCGGCGGCAGCTGGGGTCCTCCCCGGCCGCCTACCGGGCCGCGTACCGGGCCCGCCGCCCGCAGGGCGATCCGGACCGGACACCGATGATGGACGCCGTGGTGCCCGCGCAGGCGGGCCCCGGGGCCAGGCGCGCACCGGCCGGGGCATCCACCCTCGCGTCGGCCGCCGACCTGGGCAAACCGGCCCCGGAGGCGTACGCGGCAGGTCACGGCCGCCCGAGCATGCCCGGACCGCGCAGCGCACCGTAGGCCGCGCGGCCCACAGCCCGACCCGGCCCGGCCCGGCCGGGACGCCCCTCGCACAGGGCGGCGTCCCGGCCGGGCCGGCGGCGTTCACGGGCCGGGCCGCACAACGCCGGGAACGCGGCACCGACACCCCCGTAAGGTAGGACGCATGAACGACCGCATGGTGTGGATCGACTGCGAGATGACCGGGCTCTCGCTGACGGACGACGCACTCATCGAGGTGGCCGCGCTGGTCACCGACTCGGAACTGAACGTACTCGGCGAAGGTGTGGACATCGTGATCCGCCCGCCGGACGAGGCGCTCGAGACGATGCCCGACGTGGTGCGCCGTATGCACACCGCCTCCGGCCTCCTCGACGCCCTGGCGGGCGGCACGACCCTGGCGCAGGCCGAGGAGCAGGTCCTCTCCTACGTCCGCAAGCACGTCAAGGAGCCCGGCAAGGCCCCGCTGTGCGGCAATTCGGTCGGCACCGACCGCGGCTTCCTGCTGCGGGACATGCCGACGCTGGAGGGCTACCTCCACTACCGGATCGTCGACGTCTCCTCGGTCAAGGAGCTGGCCCGCCGCTGGTACCCGCGGGCGTACTTCAACAGCCCGGAGAAGAGCGGCAACCACCGGGCGCTGGCCGACATCCGCGAGTCCATCGCCGAACTCCGCTACTACCGTGAGGCGGTCTTCGTCCCGCAGCCCGGACCCGACTCCGAGACGGCGAAGGCCATCGCCGCCAAGCACGTACTGCCGGCCCAGTAGCCGCCGGGCTCGGCGCCCAACGGAAACGTGGGCGCGAGCACCCTCTCGGACCCTGTACACTTTTTCTCGGCCGGTCAGGAAAGCGACCGGTCGTGGTGGGTATAGCTCAGCTGGTAGAGCACCTGGTTGTGGTCCAGGATGTCGCGGGTTCAAGTCCCGTTACTCACCCTGACGGGCAAGGGCCCCGGTCTTCGGACCGGGGCCCTTGCCGTGCGCCCGCCGTGGCGGCGCACCGTCACGACGAGTCGCGCACCACCAGCTCCGTCGGCAGCACGATCTGGGGCCGCTCCGGGGACGGCTGCGCGATCTCCTGGAGCAGCACGCCGGCCATGGTGCGGCCCATCTCCTCCGTCGGCTGGCGCACGCTGGTGAGCGCCGGGTCCATGTGGCGGGCCACCGCCGAGTCGTCGAAGCCGACCAGGGCCACGTCGTCGGGAATGCGGCGGCCCGACTCGCGCAGCACGTGCCGGGCGCCCGAGGCCATGACGTCGGAGGCGGCGAAGACGGCGTCGAGGTCGGGGCGGGCCTCCAGCAGTGTGCGCATCGCGAGCCGGCCGCCCTGCTCGGTGAAGTCGGCGACCGCCGTCAGCCGGGGGTCGGCGTCCAGGCCGGCCCCGGCGACGGCGGAGCGGTAGCCGTCCAGCCGGCGCTCCGCGCCGTACACGTCCAGTGGGCCCGCGATCGTCGCGACGGTGCGGCGGCCCCGGGCCGCCAGATGGGCCACCGCCTCCCGCGCGCCCCCGAAGTTGTCCGAGTCGACCGCCGCGAGCGTCTCACCGGCCGAACGGCGGCCGCTGATCACCACGGGGATCGACAGCTGCTCCAGCAGGTCCGGCAGCGGGTCGCCCGCGTGCATCGAGACCAGCAGCACTCCGTCGACCCGGTGCGCGGCCAGGTACTGGGCGAGCGTCTTGCGCTCCCGGTCGTTGCCGGCGAGCGTCAGGAGGAGCTGCATCTCGGTGTCGGCGAGCGCCGCCCCGACCCCGCTCACCATCTCGGAGAAGTACGGCTCCGCGAAGAAACGGTCCTCGGGCTCGGGGACGACGAGGGCGACCGCGTCCGTACGGTTCCCCGCGAGCGCGCGGGCCGCCCGGTTCGGTATGTAGCCCAGCTCCGCGACGGCCGCCTCGACCAGGGCGCGGGTCTCCTCGCTGACCCGCGGCGAGCCGTTGATCACCCGGGAGACGGTGCCGCGGCCGACGCCCGCGCGTGCGGCCACCTGCTCGAGTGTGGGCAGGCCGGTGGCCCGTCCCCCGCCGTTTCCCGCGCGGATGGTCCGAGACATCGCGTCCGCCTCCCCAGGCTGCCCAGGCGGAGAACATAACGCGTCCGGGGCCCTCGGCACCCCGGTTCCCGGCCGACGATCCGGCCGAATCGCACATGGGAGCGCTCCCATGCTCCGGTGTGCGATGTCCCACAGAATCCGCAGGTCACCGGCCTGCCGCGGGCGGCCGTCGGCGTGCTAAAAGTACGGTTCCCGAACAAATGCGGCGCGGTCGGCCGCCCGGGTGCGCCCCCGCACACGCGTCTCGGGCCCGTACCCCCTACCTCCCGCACCCCGCGAAGGAGGACGCGATGCGCAGGCCATCCGCGCGGTCGTCGCCGCCGCCGTCGTCACCGCGCTCGGCGCCGGGCTGCTCACCGGCTGCGCCGGGACGGCGGAGCCGCGGGCGACGGCAGGACCACCCTCACCGTCGGCGTCTTCGGAGCCTTCGGCCTCGAGGAGGCGGGCCTGTACCACGAGTACATGCGGCTCCACCCGGAGATCAGGATCGAGCAGACGTCGATCCAGCGGAACAAGACCGGCCGGCTCCAGCCCCCGGGGCGTATAAGGCACGGGGGTGCGTGGCCCGGGCACATCCAGCCTCGCCGGCGATTGAGGCACGGGGTTCGGGGCAGCGCCCCGACAAGACCGGCGTGCCCCCGCGCAAGACGACGGCGTGGCGCCGCCCCCGGCCGGTGGGGCGGCAAGGGGCGGCGCCCGTGGGGGGCGGGAGGGGTGGCTACTTGTAGGCGCCGAAGGCCTTCGTGAAGGCCAGCGGCTGCTGCAGGATCGAGCTGCACGTCGCGTCCGCCGCCGGCTTCTCCCCGCCCGCGCACTGCTTGTCCCGCGTCGAGGACCACATCGACAGCCACGTCAGATCCTTCGACTCGGCGAAGGCCACGAGCTGCGTGGCGTCCTCCACCGTGAAGATCTCGGTCACGACGTCGTTGACGCCGATCATCGGCGTCACCGCGACCGTCTGCCACGCGGCCGTGTCGGAGAGGCCGAGCACGCCCTTGAGCTGTGCCTGGGTCGCGGTGGCCGCGGAGATCGCGTAGTCGCCCATGTCGCCGCTGTACGCCGGGCCGTAGTCCATCGCCATGATGTTGACCGCGTCGACCCGGACGCCGTTCCGCTTCGCGTCGGCGATCAGGTCGACGCCCGGCTGGGTGAGGCCCTCGGGCATGACGGGCAGGGTGAAGGAGACGTCGAGGTCCGCGTGGGCCTTCTGGAGCTGCGCGATCGCCTGCGAGCGCCGGGTGTTGGCGGCGGTGTCGGGCAGCGCCGCGCCCTCGATGTCGAAGTCGACCTTGGTGAGCTTGTACGTGTCGACGACCTTGCCGTAGGCCGCCGCCAGGTCGGCGGCGGAGGAGCAGTTGAGCGCCAGCTCGTGGCCCGCCGCGCCGCCGAAGGAGACGCGGACGTCGCCGCCCTTGGCGCGTAGGGCGCCGATCTGGGAGGCAACCTTGTCGTTGGCGAGGTCCGTGACGCCGCCCCACAGCGGGGCGCAGCTTCCGCCGGAGGTGATGAAGGCGAGGTTGAAGTCCTTGACGCCGGTCTTCGCGGCCGTGTCGAGCATGTCGTACGCGGGGTGGAGCGAGGTGTCGATGTACGGCGCGTAGCGCGCGGCCGCGCCCGGCTTCGGCGTCTCAGAAGCGGTCGGCGTCGGCGTCGGCGGGACCGTCGGCGTCGGCTGCGGCGTCGCCCCGCCGCCGGCCGAGCACGTGACCTCGTTGATGAGGCACGCCGTCGGGTCCGCGGCTTCCCCGCTCGCGGAGGTGACGAAGCCGACGGTGACCGATGCGCCCGGCGCCAGGCTCTTGTTCCAGCTCGCGGGCCTGACCGTGACGTGCCGGCCGTCCACGGTGTGCTCGCCGTTCCACAGCGAGCCGATCTCCGTACCGGCGGGCAGGTCGAACTCGAGCGTCCAGTCCGTCTGCGCCGTGCCGGTCTCGTTGGTGATGACGTACTGGCCGGTGTAACCGCCGTCCCAGGCACTGGTCCTGGTGTACGCGGCGCCCACAGAGGCGGCCTGGGCGGTGCCGGTGAGGAAGATCGCGGCGCCGCCGATCACCGCGGTCACGACGACCGCGCCGACCGCCTTGGTCCTGACGCTCGCCCTGCGCCGGTGCGTGCTGCTGCCCATCGCGTGCCTGCCTCTGCGTTACGGAGTCGGGGGTGGTGCGCTGCACGCTAGCGGCCCCGAACCGGACAAATGACCGATCAGGGGCAGCGGTCGGGCTTCTTAGGGCGCGCTTAAGGGAGGCATCGGAAGCGATTAATGCTGGCCGACGCCCAAGGCCCGACGGCTACCGCGGCGCCGTCCTCCGTCGCCGCTGCACCCGCCCGCGCCGCCGTCCCCGTCGGCCCTCCGCGGCCGCTTCGCGCGGGTCGAGGCCGATCCAGATCCGTACCTCCGTGCCGCCGAGCACGGAGCTGCCGATGCGTACGTCGCCGCCGGTGGACTCGGCGACCCGGCGCACGATGTCCAGCCCGAGCCCCGTCGAGCCCTCCCTGGCCCCGCTGTTGCCGCGGGCCATGGCGGCCGCCGGGTCGGCGATGCCGGGGCCCGCGTCCGAGACGAGGACGATGACCGCGTCGTCGCCGTTGTGGACGTCGACCGAGAAGGCCGTGCCCTCGGGCGTGTGGCGGAAGACGTTGCCGAGCAGCGCGTCGAGCGCGGCGGCCAGTTCGGGGCGGGCGACCGGGATGCGTACGGGCCGGTCGACCCCGGCGAGCCGGACCTTGCGGCCCTCGTCCTCCGCGAGCGCCGACCAGAATCCCATCCGCTCGCGGACCACTTCGGAGACGTCGCAGCCCGCGCCGGGTCCGGCCGCCGCGGTCTGCGGCTTGGCCTCGCGGGCGGTGCGGATGATGGTGTCGACCTCGCGCTCGAGTTGGGCGACGGCCGCGCGGGTCTGCTCGGCGGCGGTGCTCTCGCCCAGTGACGCCGCGTTCAGCCGGAGCACGGTCAGCGGGGTGCGGAGCCGGTGCGACAGGTCGGCGGCCAGCTCGCGTTCGTTGGCGAGGAGTTGAACGACCTGGTCGGCCATCGAGTTGAACGCGACGGCCGCGGACCGCAGTTCGGGCGGGCCCTCCTCGGGGACGCGCGCCCCGAGCCGGCCCTCCCCCAGGTCGTGCGCGGCGCCCGCGAGCCGCTGCGCCGGCTGCACCATCCGTACGCCCAGCCGGTCGGCGACCGCGACGGAGCCGACGATCAGCGCGATGCCGACGCCCGCGAGGACGAGCCAGGCGGTGTCGACGCCGTTGGAGACCTCGCCCTCGGGTACGAAGATCTCGACGACGGCGATCTGGCCGGTGCCGATCGCGGTCGGCTGCAGCAGTACGGACCCGCCGGACACCTCGGCGATCGAGGCGCGGCCGATCAGTTCGACGATGGCCAGGTCCTTCTTGGCCGCGCGCCGTTTGCCGATCTCCAGCGGCAGGCTGCCCGGTTTACCGGACGCCGGGATGTGCACGGCCATCCGGCCGACCGCGCCGGCGGGCGTGGACTCGACGGCCCGCTCCAGCATGCGGCGTTCGGTGGTGACGGTCAGCGTGGGGCCGATGGTCGCCGCCTGCCGCTCGGCGTTGGAGAAGGCGCGGTCGCGGGCCATCTCCTTGATGACGATGCCCAGCGGGAGCGCGAAGGCGATCACGACCATCACCGTGACGGCCAGTGCGACCTTGACGAGCGCCCATCTCATGGCCGGTGTCCTTCGCTCATGGCCGGCGCCTCGCTCATGGCTGCCGTCCTGCGCTCATGGCCGCTGTCCGTTCGGCGGTTCGAGCTTCACTCCCACTCCGCGCAGCGTGTGCAGATAGCGGGGCTGCGCCGCCGTCTCGCCCAGTTTGCGGCGCAGCCAGCTCAGATGGACGTCGATGGTCTGGTCGTCGCCGTAGCTCTGCTGCCAGACCTCGGCCAGCAGCTCCTTACGGGGCACGACGACTCCGGGCCGGCCGGCGAGGAAGGCCAGCAGGTCGAACTCCCTGCGGGTGAGGTCCAGTCGGCCGCCGTCCAGCTCGGCCTGGCGGCGCAGCGGGTCGATGGACAGTCCGCCGACCTGGATGACCCGCGAGGGCGGGGCCTCGCCGGCCGCGCGGGAACGCCGAAGTACGGCCGCCATCCTGGCCGACAGGTGCTCGACGGAGAACGGCTTGGTCAGATAGTCGTCGGCGCCGTCGTTGAGCAGCCGTACGATCTCCGTCTCGTCGTCCCGCGCGGTCGCGATGATCACGGGCACATCGGTGATGCCGCGGAGCATCTTCAGGGCCTCCGCGCCGTCCAGATCGGGCAGTCCGAGATCGAGAATGACCACGTCGAACCGGAAATGGGCCACCTCGCGCAGCGCCTCGAGGGCCGTGCCGACGCTCCGTACCGTGTGGGAGGCCTCGGTCAAGTGCCTGATGAGGGCGGAGCGCACGAACTGGTCGTCCTCGACCACGAGCACACTTGCCATGGGCGGCACCGTACGCCATCCGGGGGACACCGGTCCCGCCCCTCCCGTCCGGGACAACGCCGGTGCGGGTGGTGCACTATGGCCCGGATGCATCGAGGACTCGTACATGCCATGGCGTGGTCGCTGTCCACCGGCGCGGCGGTGACGCTGTCGTGGTGGGGCGTCCACACGGTCATGGCCGGAACCGCGTACGACCGGCCGCGCGCACTGCCCATCACGGCTCAGACCCCGACGGCGCAGGCCGTCGAGCCGCAGGCGGCGTCGACGGCCCGGCCGCCGAGCCGCTCCCCCTCCCCGTCGCCGTCGCGTCCGCCGAGCAGGAAGCCGGCGACCACACCGCAGGCTCCACCGGCGAAGCCGGGCCCGCCCGAGGACTCCCCCGCGACGGCCGGGCCGGAGTCGGGGAACGTGGAGGGCTACAACGTCAAGGGCGGCCGGGTCGTCTTCGACATCGGCGAGAACTCCGCGGAGCTGGTCTCCGCGACCCCGGCGGCGGACTGGCAGATGCAGGTGTGGAAGCAGCCGACGTGGATCCGGGTCACGTTCACGCAGGACGGGCGCGAGGTGTCGGTGTTCTGCACCTGGAACGGGCATCCGCCGATGGTCCAGTTCGACGAACGCTGAGGCAGCCGGACGGCGCCGGAACGGTTCAGCGGAAGACGGCCGGCGGGGGCGCGGGCGACGGCTTGGCGCTCGCGTCGGTGACGGGCACCGCCCCGCCCGTGAAGTCGGCCAGCGCGCGCCCGTGTTCGACCCGGCCGGCGAACGGGTCGCTCGCCACGCGACGGGTGAACTCGGCAACCGGCAGCGCGGCGTTCGACGCCAGCAGCACCGCGTTGCCGAAGCGGCGGCCGCGCAGCACGGTCGGGTCCGCGGCGAGCGCGACCTCCGGGAAGACGGCGGCGACCGTGGCGATCTGGGCCCGCAGATGCGTGAGCGGCGGCCCGTCGGCGATGTTGGCGGCGTAGCAGCCGCCGGGCCTCATCGCCCTGCGCACCTCCGCGAGGAACTCCGTGCTGGTCAGATGCGCCGGGGTGCTCGCACCGCTGAACACGTCCGCGATCACCACGTCCGCCCAGCCGTCCGGCACCTTCGCCAGCCCGGCCCGGGCGTCGAGCGACCGCACCCGTATCCGGGCTCCGGGGTCCACGGGGAGCCGTTCCCGTACGAGTTGGACGAGGGCCGCGTCGAGCTCGACGACCTGCTGGGTGGAGCGGGGGCGGGTGGCGGCGACGTAGCGGGCGAGGGTGAGGGCTCCGCCGCCGAGATGCACGACGTGCAGCGGCCGCCCGGCGGGCGCGGCGAGATCCACGGCGTGACCGAGCCTGCGCTGGTACTCGAAGGACAGGTGGGCCGGGTCGTCGAGATCGACGTGCGACTGCGGGGCGCCGTCGACGAGCAGCGTCCAGCCGCGCGGGCGGTCCCGGTCGGGGACCAGTTCCGCGAGTCCGCCGTCCACGGCCGCGACGACGGCCTCCGCGCCACCGCCCCCACGCCGCCTGTTCTTCGCCACGCGTCCATTATCGCCCGGCCGCCGGGGTGCCGCGTCCGGGCGGCCCGCCCTGGCCTTCCCGGGGAAAGCGCGGGTCCGGGGGTCAGCGGCAGTTGTCCGCCGCCTCGATCAGCCGGGCCGCCTCGCCGAGCGCCTCCCGCAGGACAGCCGGGTCGGTGACCGCGTCGGCGCCGTCACCGGGCGGCAGCAGCCAGCCGGAGCCGGTGACGGGCGGCTCCGGCGGAATGCGCAGGCCGCGGCCCGACGTCTGCGTGCACGCGCTGCCCGGCATGTCCCAGGCGTCGGCGGTGCCCGGCGGGACGAGGAAGCCGAGGGTGTCGCACGCCCCGTCGTGGAGCACCGGGCCGACCGCGGGCGCGGCGGCACGGCGCAGGATGTCGACCGCCTCCAGGCCCTGCCGGGCGGGGACGGTCACCAGGTCGCACGGTTCCGCGGCCCCTGCCGGGCCCGCCGTCCCCACCGCGCCGCACGCGGGCGGTGCGCTGCGGTCCGGGCTGGGCAGATGTCCGGCCGTGGTCGCGGGTGTCGCTCTGGTCTCCATGCCGACCTCCAACAAGGCGATCCCCTCCTCGCTCGAGTGGAGACACGTGATGCGCCTCCGTACGGTTCAACGCCCGTGCGCGTCAACGGCTACGGCGGCACGCCGCCGCAAAGGATGGCAGTTCATGGCAGATCGCCGACGAGATGTCCCTTTTGTTGCCAAACCCCGTGTGAGGGACCTCTCACAGCAGGTACGTTCTTGCCCGCCGGAATCCGGCCGCACCAAGAGAGGGCTCGGCCATGGCGTCATCGTCCAAGGCATCACGGGCAGTTGCCCCTCCCGTCCCCAACCTGGCCTTCCGCCGGCTGCGGGGACACCGCTCACCGAACGAGTTCGCGACGGTCGTCCGCAGGGCCGCTCGCGAGATCGGCGAGCAGGTCTCCTGCGACGCGCGCTACATCGGGCGCGTCGAGTCCGGTGAGATCCGCTGCCCGAACTACGCGTACGAGCGGGTGTTCCTGCACATGTTCCCCGGCCTCGCGCTGACGGACATGGGCTTCACCGCCCGGGAACAGGTACGGGGGCGCGGTGCGCGCGGCCGGGCGGCGTCCGGGCCCGGGCCCGCGGGGGAACCGGCCGCCCGACCGAACCACCATTCCTGCTGCCCCGTCCCCATGGGCAGTGGCGCACGTGACAGCGACGAGGAGAGCGACGTGCTGCGTCGCGCATTCATGACGAGCGGCTCCACCACGGTGGCGGCCGCGTCCCTGGGACTGGGACCCGTGCCCGAGTCCGTGTCCGGCCGGCCACGGGTCGGCGAGAGCGAGGTCCGCGCCGTCGAGGAGGCCGTACGCCGGATCCGCCTCATCGACGACCGGCACGGCGCCGACGGTCTCTACCGGCAGGCGGCGAAACCCCTGCGTGCCGCCTACGCACTGCTCGACGCGGGCACGACGGCACGCAGATCGACGGAGCAACGGCTGCACGCGGGCGCCGGCGAACTCGCCATCTCGGTGGGCTGGCTCGCCCACGACTCGGGTCGCTTCGAGGACGCCCGCTCCCACTACGCCGAGGCGCTGGCCACGGCCCGCGTGGCGGGCGACCCGGGCCTGGAGGCCCACGCGTTCTGCAACACGTCGTTCCTGGCCAGGGACGCGGGCCGGCCGCGGGAGGCCGTACGCACCGCTCAGGCCGGCCAGCGGGCGGCCCGGCGGGTGGCCTCGCACCGGCTGCTTTCTCTGCTCGCGCTGCGGGAGGCGGGCGGCTGGGCGGGGCTCGGCGACCGGGCGAGCTGCGAGCAGTCGCTGGCGCGGGCGCACGCGTACTTCGCGCGGGGCGCGTCGGGCGCGGACCCGGAGTGGATGTCCTTCTTCGCCGAACCCGAGCTGGAGGCCCTCCAGGCCCAGTGCTGGTCCACCCTCGGCGAATGGTCCCGCGCGGCCCGCCACGCCGAGCGCGCGGCGACGCTCCAGGACCGCCGCTTCACCCGCAACCTCGCGCTCTACCGGGCCGAACTGGCGGCGGATCTGGCGCGGGCGGGGGCGCCGGAGGAGGCGGCGGTCGCGGGTGAGCAGGTGCTCGATCTGCTGGGCGAGGTCCGGTCGTCCCGGATCGAGTCGATGCTGACGGACACGGCGCGCGTCTTGCGTCCGCACAGCCGGACGCCGGCGGTGGCGTCCTTCCTCCACCGGCGGGCGACGCCGCACCCGGCGTGACGGGGTGCGGGTGCGGCGGGCGTGTTCCCCACCCCGCCCCTTCCCGTAACCGGGCTCTGCCCGGACCCGCGCCTCAAACGCCGGCGGGGCTGACACAGTCAGCCCGCCCGGCGATTGAGGGCACGGCCGAGGCCGTACGGGGTCCGGGGCCTGCCCCGGTTCGGGAAGGGGCGGGTAGGGGACAAGCCCCGCGCAGCGGCCCCCACCCGCGGCGCACCCCCGTCACCCCTCCTGATGCCCCGTGTCGTTCCAGCGCTCGATCGCCGGCGCCCCGTACGCCCACCCCAGTACCGACAGGCTCGTCGGGTCCAGCCGGATACGCCCTCCGAAGGAGATGTCCTCGCCCAGCCACCGCGCCCCCAGGGAGCGCAGGACGTGGCCGTGGGCGAAGACCAGGACGTCGCGGTCTGCGGAGCGGGCCCATTCGACGATCTCGTCGACGCGGGACGAGACCGCCGCGAGGGTCTCGCCGCCGGGAGCGCCGTCTTTCCAGAGCAGCCAGCCCGGCTGAAGTGCGTGGATCTCGGGCGGGGTGAGGCCCTCGTACGCCCCGTAGTCCCATTCCATCAGCGCGTCCCAGGGCTCCGCCCGCTCCCCGAAGCCCGCGAGCGCGCAGGTCTCGCTCGCCCGTACCAGCGGGCTGGTGCGGACCTCGACGTCTTCGAGGCCGGACCACGGCGCGCGGTGCAGCCGCTCGCCGAGCAGTTTCGCGCCGCGCCGGCCCTCTTCGAGCAGGGGGATGTCCGTCCTGCCGGTGTGTTTGCCGAGCATTGACCATTCGGTCTGGCCGTGCCGGGCGAGCAGGATCCGCGGTGCCATGGGTGGCTCTCCTGAGGTTCACGATCGGATGTCGTCCCATCATCGCGCACATGAATGACAGGCAACCTCCCCGTCGATCTCGGCGTCCCCCCTCCAGTACGCCCGATCACGATCACGACCACTGAGACGGAGACCGACGGATGCCGCAGACCGCACCTCACCACCGGCCCCGCTGGTGGACCGAGCTGCTGCTGATCGCCGTCGTCTACGCCGCGTACTCGGCCGGTCGTCTGCTCGCCCGCGGCGACGTCGCGACGGCGATCGACCACGGTCTCGCGATACTCCGGGCCGAGAAGGCGCTCCTGCTCAACGCCGAGCATCCGCTGAACCGTCTCTTCACCGACGTCCCCGCCCTCGGCATACCCGCCGACTTCGTCTACGCCTCCCTCCATTACGTGGTCACCCCGGCCGTGCTGGTGTGGCTCTTCCGCCGCCGGCCGCTCCGGTATCGCGCGGCCCGCACCTGGCTGATGGTCTCCACGCTCCTCGGGCTCGTCGGCTTCACGCTGATGCCGACCTGTCCGCCCCGGCTGCTGGACGCCGCGCACGGCTTCGTCGACACGATGGCGCAGTACAGCTCGTACGGCTGGTGGGGCACGGAGGCGAGCGCGCCGCGCGGGCTCGGCGGGATGACGAACCAGTACGCGGCGATGCCGAGCCTGCACGTCGGCTGGGCCCTGTGGTGCGGTGTGATGCTGTGGCGGCACGGCCGTACGCCGCTGCTGCGGGCGCTGGCCGTCGGCTATCCGCTGCTCACCACGATCGTTGTGATGGGCACCGCGAACCACTACTTCCTCGACGCGGTCGCCGGCGCGGCCGTCATGGGCGTCGGCGCGCTGCTGACCAGGCCCGCAATGCGGCTCGCCGACCTCACGCGGCAGCGGTTCGGGTCCGCCGCCACCGCCTCGAGGCCCACCGTTGTCGGTGGCGGATGCGAGACTTCCGCGGGTGAGCGAATCCCTGGACAGCGGACCCCCTCCGCAGGCGCCGACGACAGCACTCCGGCAGCGGCTCGCTGAGCTGCGCGGTCCTGCCGCGCAGCCCCATCCGCTCGATGCCCGCGCCCTGGCGGCGCTCGCCGCCAACCCGGGGTGCGAGCGCCGGGCGCTGCTGGACGGCGCCGGGGTGGACAAGGCGGCGCTGGCGTCCGCGCTCGGTTCGCCGGGGACGTTCGGGCAGTCGCAGTTCGCGTTCATGCGGGGCAACGCCTTCGAGGCGAAGGTGAAGGCGGACGGCGGCAAGGAGCTGCTGCGCCTGCTCGGTCTGGAGGACCCGGCCGGCGCGCTGGTGCCGGATCTGGCGGCGGCCGGGCCCGAGGGCCGCGCGGCGCGGACGGCGCTGGCGCTGCGCGAGGCGACGGCGGCCGGGGCGTGGACGCTGCTCGACCATCCGCTGCTCGCCCTGGACGTGGCGGGCTCGCCCGCGTATCTGGAGCCGGACGCGGTGGTCGTGGGCCCCGACGGCCGGTGGACGGTCGTGGAGATCAAGTCGTTCCCGATGATCGACGCGTCGGCGGACGCGTCGAAGGTCGGCGCGGCCGCCCGTCAGGCCGCGGTGTACGTACTGGCCCTGGAGCGGGTCGCCGCCGTCACGGACGACGCGCGGGTCGCGCACAGCATCCTGCTGGTCTGCCCGAAGGACTTCTCCAATCTGCCGACCGCGTCGGTCGTGGACGTGCGCAAGCAGCTGTCCGTGACCCGCCGTCAGCTCGCGAGGCTGACCCGCGTCGAGGACATCGCCGCCGCGCTGCCCGAGGGGCTCACCTTCGACCTGGAGGCGTGTTCGGCCGACGAGCTGACGGCCGCGGTCGAGTCGGTCCCCCACGCGTACGCACCCGAGTGCCTGGCCGCCTGCGAGCTGGCGTTCCACTGCCGCGACCGGGCCCGCCAGGACGGTGCGGTGGAGGCGCTGGGCCGGTCGGTCCGGGGCGAGCTGGGCGGGCTGACGACGGTGGGCGGCGTGCTGGCGGCCGCGCGCGGCGAGGCCGGCGACCCGGCCGACCCGGCGGTGGCGGCGCTCCGGCGGGCCGCGGCCCTGCGGTCGGAGGCACTGGCCGACGCGGCCGTAGCACAGGAGGCGGGCGGATGTCGCTGATCGCCACGCTGGCCCGGCTGGAGGCCGTCGAGACGGGCCGCGCCCAGCCGCTGGCGACGGTCCGCCACCGGCGGGTGTCGCCGCGTCCGATGGTGTTCGTACCGCTGACGACCGCGGGCGAGGCCGGGGCGCCGCTCGGCGCGCTGGTGGGCACGGACCGCGAGGAGCCGCGGCTGCTGGTCGTGGCACAGCCCCGCGACCGCGACCTGCGTTCGGCGTTCCTGGCCGAGCTGGCCGATGTGCTGCTGCCGTATCTGGACGGTTTCGGTGACGACGTCGAGCTCGTCGAGCGCAAGGAGACCGACGCGGAGACCGGCAAGAAGGTCACTGTCGAGGTGGAGCTGTGCGCGGACGCGCCGCAGCTGATCGTGCCGAGCCGCGCCGGTGTGGAGTTCGTACGGCTGCTGGGCCGCTCGATGCGGTTCCGGCGTACGGCGGAGCAGGACCCGGACACGCCGTATCCGGCGCCGCCGCGGGTGCCGCTGCTGGGCCGCTGGCTGACCCACTACGGCGAGCGCGCCCGCGTTCCCGGCTCGTCCCTGCTGCTCGCCGCGACGGACCTGCTGAACCGACACTGGGCGACGGGTCAGTCGTCGCTGGAGGACCAGCATCTGGGCGCGCTGCTCGCCTGGATCGACGCGGCGGAGGGCGAGTCGGGCGCCGAGGCGGCGCTCCGGGCCGAGCTGGGCCGCGACCGGGAGGGCATGCTGCTCTGCCCGCCGGCCGGACCGGCGACCGATCCCGTCTTCGACAACCGGCGCCTGGCGCCCGCGATGGAGCGCTACGACCGGGCCCGGCAGCTTCTCGCGGCCGCCGAGGACGGCGAGAGCGCCGACGAGCGGCTGGGCGAACTGCACCGTGCGGAGCGGGAGGTCAGGCGGATGGTCGCGGACCAGATGCGGCCCACCTGGCAGGCGGTGTGGCGGGCTCTCGATCTCGTGCGCGAGCTCCCCGAGGGCTCCCGTGTCGAGGACCGCTGGGCCCGCGACCGCTGGTCGTTCACCGCCCACCGCGACCGGGTCCGCGCCGGTGAACCGCCGCAGCCGCGGCGCGACGACGCCGTGACCGCGGCGCAGAAGCTCGCCGCGCGGGAGACCGCCCAGGCGCAGCTGGAGGCCCAGGAGGCGCTGGACGATCCGCTGGTGCTGGCCGGCCGCCGCCTCGCCGGCGAGGCGTTCCTCTCCGAGGTGATCGACGTGGAGATGGCCTGGTCCGATTCGAAGCGGCCGAGCCCCCGCCCGCTGCTGACCGTGCGCACGGACGACCGCCCGCATCTCGGCGGGCACAGCGCTACGGGAGCGCCGCCGGCCGGGGGCGAGAGCCGGATCAAGGTGTACCGCTCGCTGGACGGCAAGCCGCAGACGGCGGAGTTCGTGCGGTACGAGGACGACGGGACGCTGGTGCTGCGCGTCACCGACCGGATGGGCCGCGCCAAGGTCCCCGCGGAGGGCTCCGTGCCCGTCAAGGGCGACCGGATCGCCTGGACCCTGTTCGAGCACGACCAGCGGGGCGGGCCGAAGCTGCCGGACCCGGAGGAGACCCCGTGGACGCACGGCGGCCCCCCGAGGTCCGACACCGCCGAGATCCCCGACCGCGTCACCCCGGAGGACCTGCTGTGACGTCCGCCCGTGAGCTGCCCGCACCCGGCCGCCCGGTGCCCGACCCCGGCGCCGAGGCGGCGCGCGCGACCGCCGGCATCCTGCACGACACGCTCCACGGCTCCGCAAGGGGCGTCGTCGTCGACTCGCCGCCGGGCGCGGGCAAGTCCACCCTCGTCGTCCGCGCGGCGCTCGAACTGGCCGCCGCCGGGCGCCCGTTGATGGTCGTCGCGCAGACCAACGCGCAGGTCGACGACCTGGTGCTGCGGCTCGCGGAGAAGGAGCCCGAGCTGCCCGTCGGCCGGCTCCACTCGAACGACTCCGACCCGTACGACAAGGCGCTCGACGGGCTGGACAACGTCCGTAAGTCGGCGAAGGCGGGCGACCTCGCCGGTCTGGACGTCGTCATCTCCACGGCCGCGAAGTGGGCCCATGTGCAGGGCGTCGAGCCCTGGCGGCACGCCATCGTCGACGAGGCGTACCAGATGCGCTCCGACGCGCTGCTCGCCGTCGCCGGGCTGTTCGAGCGGGCCCTGTTCGTCGGCGACCCGGGGCAGCTCGACCCGTTCTCGATCGTCGGCTCCGAGCAGTGGGCGGGGCTCTCGTACGATCCGTCGGCCAGCGCGGTGTCCACGCTGCTGGCGCACAACCCGGACCTGCCGCAGCACCGGCTGCCCGTGTCCTGGCGGCTGCCGGCGTCGGCGGCGCCGCTGGTGTCCGCCGCGTTCTACCCGTACACGCCCTTCCGGAGCGGCACCGGCGACGGTGATCGGCGGCTAGCCTTCGGTGTGCCGTCGGACGGGTCGGGGCCCGACCGGGTCCTCGACGAGGCCGCGGAGTCGGGGTGGGGCCTGCTGGAGCTGCCCGCGCGCCACACCCCGCGCACCGACCCGGAGGCGGTGCGGGCCGTGGCCCTGGTCGTGCGCCGGCTGCTGGACCGCGGCGGCGCGGCGGTCTCCGAGCGGTCCGCGGAGCCGGTGCCGCTCACCGCCGACCGGATCGCCGTCGGCACGGCCCACCGCGACCAGGCGGCGGTGGTGCGCGCCGCGCTGGCGGAGCTGGGGGTCGCCGGCGTCACGGTCGACACCGCCAACCGCCTCCAGGGCCGGGAGTACGACGTGACGGTCGTGCTCCACCCCCTGTCGGGGCGGCCGGACGCGACGGCGTTCCATCTGGAGACCGGGCGCCTGTGCGTGCTCGCCTCCCGCCACCGGCACGCGTGCATCGTCGTGTGCCGGGAAGGGGTGGAGGAGCTGTTGGACGAGCACCCGTCGACGGAGCCGGTACAGCTCGGTGTGACGGTCAAGTTCCCGGACGGCTGGGAGGCGAACCACGCGGTGCTGGCGCATCTGGCCGAGCACCGGGTGCGGTGGGACCCGGGGACGGCCTGAGACGGTCTTGCGCGGGGCGGGACAATGGAGGGCGGTCCGGGAGTGCGGACCGCGACGCGAGGAGGATTACGGACATGGCGGAACCGGAGCGGACGACCGAGCGCAGGGTGCGACCTGCCCCCCTGCTGTTCGAGCCGTCGGAGGCTGCCGCCGACCCGGAGCACTTCTTCGACCTGGAGTCCATGGAGGACCCGCGCGAGCTGCTGGACCGGTCGACGGAACTGGCGCTGGCCTTCCGGGCCGCGACGGACCGCGCGGTCGAGTTCCAGGCCCTCGCGGCGGCCCAGCTCGCCGACCCCCGCCGCTTCGACCGGCTGACGCCGGCGGACATCGGCGAGCGGGCGGGCTGGACGGAGGACTACGCCCGCAAGATGATCGACTTCGGCAGGGACCTGCTGCGCGGGGTCCACTGACGCACCGTCGGCCGCGGGAACCATGGCGGCCTGAGCCTCGCCGCCCCTGGCGTCGCCCGGCGCGGGCACTCCTCGTCGAGACTGTCCACGAACTTGGTGAGCAACGCGGCGAAACGGCGCGTCTCGTCGGCAAGGACGTCCGCCTGGAGAGCAGCGGCCCGGCCGGTCGAGGCCGGTGACGGCGCGGACGCGAGAGCGTCTCGAACCCGCCCAGTGCGCCTGCGCCCACCCGTCCGTCATATGCCAGTCGAAGGTGGCGGGGCGAAAGATACCCCCCTCCGCCCCGTCCTGTCCCCGTTTCGCGGAACGAAGTGAAATTGCAGCGTCACTCGCGGTAAGCATGAGTACATGACCGCATGGCTGCGAGACCCCTCCCCCCTGACGGACGCCGTCCTCGACGGCCAGGACCGCACGGCGGCCCGGGTGACGCCCCCCGGCGCCGGCTGGCTCGCCTCGGCGGAGACGTATCCGCGCTCGGCGCTTGCACAGTGGGAGAAGCGGCCGACCGCACCCGCCGTGCTGCCGTGCGGTTCGGTGTTCGACGTGGTGAACGTGCCCACGATGTTCGGGCGCCGGATGCTCGACCGGCTGTGGTCACCGGGCCCCGGTTCCGGGCCCGTGGCGATGCACCGGGGCCGGATGATGCTGTTCGCCGCGCCCGGCACGGCCCGGCGGCTGCCGTCGCTGCTCGACTGGGAGGAGTGGGGCGACGCCGTGCCGCCGCTGCTCTGCCACGGCGTGGGCGACGCGGTGACCGTACCGCCCCTGACCCCCACGGAAGACGCCTCCGAGCCCCGCTGGCTGGTCGCGCCCGACACCCGTCAGCCCTGGCTGCCGGGGCCGGAGGTCCTGCTGTGGGCGTGTGTGCGGGCGGTGCGCGCGAAGGCCTCCGCAGGAGCGGCTTTATCGATTTTTCCTCCCGTCGATCAGGATGCTAAGGTCTACGACGTCAGCAGGCGCCGCTAGCTCAGTTGGTTAGAGCAGCTGACTCTTAATCAGCGGGTCCGGGGTTCGAGTCCCTGGCGGCGCACAGACGGAAGAAGGCCCCTCGCGCAAGCGGGGGGCCTTCTTCGTGCTCTCCTAGGCCGTGGTGACCTTCACCGTCCACGACCCCGTCCGGGTGCGTTCAGAGACCTCCACCCGCACCCGCCCGCCCGGCGGCCCCGGCAGGGTGAACGTCTCGCCGACCTGCAGCGGCGCGTCCGCGAGCGGCGGGTAGACCGAGTCCTCCCGGCAGGCCTCCGTCTCCGGATGCGTGTCGACGACCTCGATGGGACCGCCGCCCGACGCGGTCTCGCCCTCCACCCGGTAGAGCAGCACGCCCTCGGTGCAGGTGTAGGCGTCGTTGCCGGTGGCGCCGCGTGCCTCGATCGCGAGCGCGCTGTGCGGTCCCGTCCGTACGACCGCCAGCCGGGTGCCGACGCTGCCGCCGCGCGCGGGCGCGGCGGCGACGGGTTCGAGGGTCACCGGGTCGCCGCCCCGCTCGGCGTTGACGCACCGCACCTCGGACCTGCCGAGCCAGCCGAGCTTCCACTTGTGCCAGGCGAAGAGGTCGGGGGCCAGACCGAACTGGCTGCCCATGACGTCCCAGTCCCCGACGTGGGTGTCCCAGTCGCCGTAGCCGTCCACCGGACGGTGGTAGAGATCCGGCAGGTCGAAGACGTGCCCGGTCTCGTGGGCGAGGACGTTGCGGTCCGGCGGATGGCGTTCGAAGACGGTGACGACCCGCCGGATGTCGGTGCCGTCGGCGCGCAGCGGCTGGTCGAAGTTGACGACCTTGGTCGCGTCGGAGTCGACGCCGGGCGCGTCGGGGTCGGCGACCAGATAGACGATGTCGTACGCGGAGAAGTCGACCCGGTCGTCGGCCACGGCGACGGCGTCGCGCAGATACGCGGCCCGGTGCTCGGGCTCCCAGTCCCGCTGTATGCCGTAGGCGACCGAGGGCTTCGGCATCGGCAGCCATTCGGCCAGCGGGTGGGCGCGCAGGGAGAAGGCGCCGTAGGACGCCCGCCGGAAGAAGTCGCTGGTGGCGGGGAAGTGGTCGGCCGCCAGCTCATGGGGCCGGTACAGCGGCACTGAGTCCGGGAACGACAGGAAGATCATGACCGCGTCGAGCTCGGTGACCGGCCGGGTGTACGCCGTGTTCCAGGTGTCGAGGCCCAGTGAGTGGTGCGCGGCCGTCCGGGGCAGCGCGCACGGGCCGCCCATCGTGTCGGCGACCGCGGGGCCGGCCACCAGGGAGGTGGCCGTGAAGGCCATGAGAGAAGTGAGCGCGGCCGCGGCATTGCGCAGTCGTTCCACTCTCCCGGGTGTTCCCCGGGGCGACTGCTGACCCTCCACGTGGACCTCCGGCAGCGGAATACGGGATGCGCCACCCACCCTGTGATGTTTTCTGGTGATACGCCCTGTTCCAGTGCCCCACTCGGGTGACCGACCCGACACGGGCCCGAACCCCCGCCGGCGGAAGGCGACACTCCGATGGCTCACAGAAAGTCACAAGTGGTCAGCGGTCGGCAGACCCCGCTCCCGATCCGCGCAGAAACGATCGACCACTCCCTCAGGAGGCCCTGTCACATGATGGTCACGCTGGAACGGCCGGCTCCGCTGGCTCTATGATCGGCACACTTTCCCCGAGTTCTTGCTGGATTTCTTCGTCGAATGCCTCGGCGGGCCATCCCCCGACCACATTTGTACGACCCTGTACGACACAACTGCACTGCGGGAGTGAGCGGTGAGCGGAACCTCCGAAGGACAAGGGCCCGCGGGCGTCGCAGTCCCCGGAAGCATCCGACCCACGGTCACTGAGCGTCACACCTTCGGCCGGAAGTACTCCGAACTGCGCGACTACCGTGCCGCCTTCAACGCGGCCCAGCTGGCCATGGCCGTCGTCGACCCCGAGGGCGTGGTGGTCAGCGCCAACGAAGCGCTCGCCGCGCTGCTCGGCACCCGCCCCGTCGAGCTGCGCGACCGGCACGCGGCCGACCTCATCGACCTCGCCTCCGACGCCCGCACCTGGCACGCCTACCGCGAGGCCCTGCGCGGCCGCCGCTCGCGCTTCCGCTGCACCCGCCGGCTCAAGCACCCGGACGGGCGCGTCCTGTGGGCCGAGGTCACCGTCGCACCGGTGCCCGACAGCAGCACCGTGCTGCTGTCGGTCGCGGACATCAGCGACCGCCGCGAACTGCGGGCCCGGCTGCGGCACCTCCAGATGCACGACCCGGTGACCCGGCTGCCCAACCGGACGCTGTTCTTCGAGCGGCTGACCGCCGCGCTCGAATCGTCCCCGTACGACCACGGCTCCACCGGCCGGATCGGCCTGTGCTACCTGGACCTCGACGGGTTCAAGGCCGTCAACGACACCCTCGGGCACCGCGTCGGCGACCGGCTGCTGGCCGCCGTCGCCACCCGGCTGACCGAGTGCGCGAGCGGCGGGCACCTGGTCGCCCGGCTCGGCGGCGACGAGTTCGCCATCCTCGTCGAGGACTCCACCGGCACCGAGCAGGTCGCCGACCTCGCCAGGTCGGTACTGGCCGCGCTCCAGGAGCCGTTCGACCTCGCCGGGCAGCGCCTCTCGGTGTCCGCGTCGATCGGCGTGGTCGAGCGCGCGGTGACCGGTACCAGCGCCACGGGGCTGATGCAGGCCGCGGACACGACGCTGGACTGGGCGAAGGAGGACGGCAAGTCCCGCTGGACCCTCTTCGACCCCGAGCGCAACGCGCACCGGATGACCCGCCAGGTGCTCTCCTCGATGCTGCGTCCCGCCGTGGAGCGTGGGGAGTTCACGCTCGAGTACCAGCCGCTGGTCGGCATGGCGGACGGGGTGACCCGGGGCGTGGAGGCGCTGGTGCGCTGGAACCACCCCCGGTTCGGCACGCTCACGCCGAATCGGTTCGTCGCCATCGCCGAGGAGGACGGCTCGATCGTGCAGCTCGGGCGGTGGGTGCTGCGTACGGCGTGCCGGCAGGCGAGGCAGTGGCAGCTCGACCACCCCGGTGTACCGCCGCTCTTCGTCAGCGTCAACGTCGCCGTACGCCAGGTCTGGGACTCCGACCTGGTCGCGGACGTCGCGGAGATCCTGGCCGAGACTGGACTGGCGCCGCACCTGCTCCAACTGGAGCTGACCGAGTCGGCGGTGATGGGCTCCGCCGGACGCCCCCTGCAGGTGCTGCAGGCGCTCCGCGACATGGGCGTCCACATCGCGATCGACGACTTCGGTACGGGCTACTCGAACCTGGCGTATCTCAGCCGGCTGCCGGTGTCCGTACTGAAGCTCGACGGAACGTTCGTCCGCGGCTTCCAGGACGAGACCCCGGCCAACCCGGCCGACGAGACCATCGTCCAGGCCCTGGTGGAACTGGCCCACCGGCTGGGCCTCACGGTCACCGCGGAATGCGTGGAGACCTCCGGCCAGGCGACCCGCCTGCGCCGTATCGGCTGCGACACGGGCCAGGGCTGGCTGTACTCCCGGGCGGTGGCGCCGGAACGGATCGCCGAGATGCTGGGCGCGGGGGCGGCGACGTCGGCTGCGGGTACGTGTTCCCCTACCCTCCCCCTGCGGCCTGGGGGAGGGTAGGGGATACGCCCGCCGCAGGCGCCACGCCCCCGCAGCGGGCCGGCTCAGCCCGGCAACCCGTACGCGTCCGCGATCAGCTCAAAGCTCCGCACCCGCGTCACCCCACCATGCGCGTTCGCCGTGAGCATCAGCTCATCCGCACCCGTCCGCTTCTGGAGGTCGTCCAGGCCCGCCCGGACCGCCCCCGGTGTGCCGTGGACGATGTTCGCCAGCCAGCTGTCGACGAACTCACGTTCCATCGGGCTGAAGTGATACGCCTCCGCCTCCTCCGGCGTCGGGACGAGCCCGGGCCGGCCGGTGCGGAGCCGGAGCATGGACAGGGCGCCGGTGAGGACCTGGCGGCGGGCCTCGTGCTCCTCGTCCGCGGCGAGCGCCGCGACGCCGATCAGGGCGTACGGGGCGTCGAGCACGGCGGACGGCCGGAAGGACTCCCGGTAGAGGTCGAGCGCCGGGATCGTGTTCTTCGCCGAGAAGTGGTGCGCGAAGGCGAACGGCAGACCGAGCACCCCCGCGAGCCGCGCGCTGAAGCCGGAGGAGCCGAGCAGCCAGATGGGCGGGCGGGCCGGGGACTGGACGCCGCCGGCCGCGGTGGCCTGGACAGGGCCGGGGACGGCGTGGATCCGGGCGTACGGGTGCCCGTCGGGGAAGTCGTCGTCGAGGAAGCGGGTCAGTTCGGCGAGCTGCTCCGGGAAGTCGTCGGCGCCCTCGTTCAGCCGGTCGGTGCGCCGCAGTGCCGCCGCCGTCGCGCCGTCGGTGCCGGGCGCCCGGCCGAGGCCGAGGTCAATGCGCCCGGGGGCGAGCGCCTCCAGCGTGCCGAACTGCTCGGCGATGACGAGCGGCGCGTGGTTGGGCAGCATGACGCCGCCCGAGCCGAGGCGGATGCGCTCGGTGTGGGCTGCGAGGTGGGCGAGGATCACGGCCGGGGACGAGGAGGCGACGCCGGGCATGGAGTGGTGCTCGGCGACCCAGTGCCGGTGGTAGCCGCGGCGTTCGGCGAGGCGGGCGATGTCGACGCTGGTGCGCAGCGCATCGGTGGCGGTGCGTCCGCTGCCGACGGTGACGAGGTCGAGCACGGAAAGGGGTACGGGGGCGGTCCCGGCCACCGCGCCCCGGATCTCGTGCGCCGCGTCCTGTGCGTCTGCGTTGTCCTCTGCGCCTGCGTTCACCGCTGGGCCCTCCTGCGTCCGTCGTACCTGGCAGGCGGTTAACAGGAGGGACTCTCCGGTTATTCCCGGGGCCCCGGGCCGAGGGGCCCTACTCCAGAGGCTCGGGGCGGGCGAAGAGCCGGCCCAGCCTGTCCCCCCAGGCACGGCGGTCCGCGAGCCGCAGACCCTCCCACACGGTCACCTGGTTGGCGGTGACGACCGGCTTGCCGAGCATGGACTCCAGATCGGCCAGATGCGCCGCGGTGTGCAGCGCGGTGTCCGGCATCAGCACCACGTCGGCGTTGGGATGGTCGGCGGAGCGCGCCAGTTCGAGGACCTCGTCGCGGCCCCAGGTGCCGACCTCCTCGGCCGTCAGGATGCCGGCGTCCCGGCCGGCGACGACCACCGCGCCGGACTTCTCGAGGAAGGCGGCGAAGTGCTCGGTGACGTCCGCGGGATAGGTCGCGGCGATCGCGACCTTCGGCGTGCCGAGGTGCCGTACGGCGTGCACGAAGCCGAAGGAGGTGCTGGACGCCGGCATCCCCGCCACCCGGGCGAGTTCGCGGACCTGCTCATGGGCGCCTTCCCAGCCGAAGACGAAGCTTCCACTGGTGCACGCCCACACGACCGACTCGGCCCCCTCCAGGCGCAGCGCCTCGACACCCGCGGCCAGCCGCTCCGGCGAGCCGATCTTCAGCAGCGCGTCGACGCGGTGCGCGTCCTCGCCGATGTCGGTGTGCACGAGGGGCAGCCTGATGTCGCCGTCGAGCAGCACCTCGAGCCGTGGGTAGTCGTCCTCCGCGGAATGTCCCGGGTAGAGAAGTCCGACCGTCGTCATGTCCAGCCTTCCTGTTCTTCGGGGAACGTCTCCGGACCCGCCTCGGCCGCGGAGGCCGTCGCCGGCGGCACTTCCGGCAGCGTCCCCGCGAGCGCCTCCGGCTCCATCAGGAGTGCCTGGTAAGGGCCGACGGCCTTGGCGCCTATGGCGCGCAGCGCCGCCCACATCGTCACCTGGTTGGCGGACAGCACCGGCATCCTCAGCTCCGCCTCGAGCTGCGGGATCGCGTCGTACGTCGGCAGGTTGGTGCAGCTGATGAACAGCGCGTCGGCCGCGCCGATCACCGCCTCGCGCGCCATGTCGACCACCGCCCGGTAAGGGACTTTCCAGATGTGCCGGGTCAGTCCCAGAAAGGCGCGGCCCGTCACCGTCACTCCAGCTTCTCCCAGATACTCCTCCAATGAGCGGGTGACCGACTCCGTATAGGGCGTGAGCAGGGCGATGCGCGTGGCGCCCAGCTCCGTGAGCGCCTGGAGCAGCGCTCCCGAGGTGGTGAGGGAGGGCACCTCGCCCGCGGTGTTCATCACCTCGCACATGGCGCGTTCCCCGGCGATGCCCCCCACGAAACTGCCCGAGGTGCAGGCGTAGGCGACAACCTCGGGCTCGGACGCTCCCAGGGCTCGTACGGCCTCGCGCAGCGTCTCGTGCTCGCTCACCAGACGGGCCAGGTCGAGGGAGACCCCGACCGGCACGAAGGGGGTGCGGGTGAGCCGCAGCGAGACGTCGTCGGGCACCCAGCGCCACAGCTCACGGTCCAGAGCGAAATCGAACGGGGCCACCACGCCGACACCATGCTGCGGCTGTGGTCCACCGATGAAGGAGACGTCCATCGCAGGCCCCCTTGGTGTCTTGTTGACGACGGTAGGTTGGGGTGCGAGCGTGGTCAATCCGTATATGTCAGACGTCAGGAAGCGATTTCCGACCGATGTCCGAACCGACACTTCTCGTACTGACCGCGGACCCTCCTCCGCGGCTCGGCCGGCTGACCGGACAGGTCCGTGTGACATACGCGGACGAGGCCACGCTCGCCGACCAACTTCCCTCCGCGGACGCCCTGTTGGTATGGGACTTCACGTCTGAAGCGGTCCGTCGCGCCTGGCCGGGCGAGGGTCCGCGGCCGCGCTGGGTGCACACCCCGAGCGCCGGGGTGGACCGGTTGCTCTGTCCGGAACTGGCTGAATCCGACACCGTCGTGACCAACGCCCGCGGCATCTTCGAGGCGCCGATCGCCGAATACGTGGCGGCGCTCGTCCTGGCCATGGCCAAGGATCTGCCCGGCACCCTCGAACTCCAGCGGCAGCGGCGCTGGCACCACCGGGAAGGACTGGCGGTCGCCGGGACGCGGGCCGTGGTCGTCGGCGCGGGGCCCATCGGCCGCACGGTGGCCCGCACGCTCCGGGCGGTCGGTGTCCGGACCGCGGTCGTCGGACGGACCCCGCGCGACGGCATCCACGGCACGCGCGACCTCGATCCGCTGCTGGCGCGCGCCGACTGGGTGGTGTGCGCGGCTCCGCTGACCGACGACACACGGGGCATGTTCGACGCCCGGCGCTTCGACCTGATGCAGCCCTCCGCGCACTTCGTCAACGTCGGCCGCGGCCCCCTCGTCGTCGAGAAGGACCTGGCCGCCGCGCTCGAGAAGCGGTGGATCGCCGGCGCGGCGCTCGACGTGTTCGAGCACGAGCCGCTCGCCGCCGACAGCCCGCTGTGGGACGTGCCGGGGCTGATCGTCTCGCCGCACATGAGCGGCGACACCGTCGGCTGGCGTGACCGGCTCGGCGAGCAGTTCGTCGAGATGTACGAACTGTGGTCCTCCGGAAAGCCCCTGCCGAACGTGGTGGACAAGAAACGTGGGTACGTCCCCATGCATGACGACTCGCCTGACTGACCTCACCGCACGTCAACTGCTGGCCGGCTACGAGAAGGGCGACTTCTCCCCCGTCGACGCGACCCGCGCGGCGCTGGAACGGATCGAGGCCGTCGAACCTCGGGTCAACGCGTTCGTCCGGGTCGACGCGGAGGCGGCCCTGGCCCAGGCGGAGGCGTCGGCGCGGCGCTGGCGGACGGGTGAGCCGGAGGGCCTGCTCGACGGGGTGCCCGTCACGGTCAAGGACCTCCTCCTCCAGCGGGGCGGCCCCACGCTGCGGGGCTCCCGGACGATCCGCGAGGACGGCCCCTGGGAGGAGGACGCCCCGTCGGTGGCCCGGCTGCGGGAGCACAACGCGGTGTTCCTTGGCAAGACGACGACGCCCGAGTTCGGCTGGAAGGGTGTCACCGACTCGCCCCGGCACGGCGTGACGCGCAACCCCCACGACCCGTCGCGCACGGCGGGCGGCTCCAGCGGCGGGAGTGCGGTGGCCGTCGCCCTCGGCGCGGGCGCGCTGTCGCTGGGGACGGACGGCGGCGGCTCGGTGCGCATCCCCGCGTCCTTCTGCGGGATCTTCGGCATGAAGCCGACGTACGGGCGGGTGCCGATGTATCCGTCGAGCCCGTTCGGGACGCTGGCCCACGTCGGGCCGATGACGCGGGACGCTGCGGACGCGGCGCTGATGCTCGACGTGATCAGCGGCGACGACTGGCGGGACTGGTCGCACCTGGGCCCCGCGCAGGGCGTCCGGGCGGGGCTGGCCGAAGGGGTGAAGGGCCTTCGGATCGCGTACTCGCCCACGCTCGGCGGCCAGGTCGCGGTCCAGCCGGCGGTCGCCACGGCGGTCCGGCGGGCGGTGACCGCGCTGGCGGAGGCCGGTGCGTACATCGAGGAGACCGACCCCGACTTCACCGACCCGGTCGAGGCCTTCCACACCCTGTGGTTCAGCGGCGCGGCCCGGGTGGTGGAGCACCTCCCCGCGGACCAGCGCGAGCTGCTCGACCCCGGGCTGCGGGAGATCGTCGAGGCGGGCGCGCGGTACAGCGCGCTGGACTATCTGGCGGCGGTCGACACCCGGATGGCGCTGGGCCGGCGCATGGGCCGCTTCCACACGTCGTACGACCTGCTGGTCACGCCGACGCTGCCGATCACCGCGTTCGAGGCGGGCGCCGAGGTCCCGGCGGGCTCGCCGCACCACCGCTGGACGGGCTGGACCCCGTTCAGCTACCCCTTCAACCTGACGCAGCAGCCGGCGGCGACGGTGCCGTGCGGGTTGGACGGGGACGGCCTGCCGGTCGGCGTCCAGCTGGTGGGCGCGCGGCACGCGGACGGGCTGGTGCTGCGGGCCGCGGAGGCGCTGTACGCGGCGGGCGTCCCGGCGTAGGGGCCCGCGCGGAGCCGTTCCCCCCACCCCCTCCCTTTCCCGCTGTACCGGTATGCGGCTCCGCCGTGTGACAGGCACCGCCCTGTCCCGACCACCGTGCTCCGCGCGGCGTTTCGGGGGGCTCCGCCCCTGCACCCCCGCGCCTCGATCGCCGACGGGGCCGGCCCCGTGCCGTCCCCGTCGGGCTCCGCCCAGAGGACCCCCGCGCCTCGAACTCCCCTACGCCCTGCGGAACGACAGCGTCTCCCCCGCCGCCCCCGTGCGCCACAAGTCCTGGCAGGCGTCGGCCATCGCGTCCAGGCCCTCGACCACCTCGCCCCAGACGATGCCCGGGACCCAGCCGGTGTCGCCGTTCAGGAGCAGGTTGTTGCGTTCGTAGAAGAGCGCGAGGTCGACGACGGTGGTGCGGCCACGGTGCGCGGCGGCGGACTCGTAGCCGTAGGAGTCCGTGCCCAACTGCACGTCCGTGAAGGTGAAATAGCACAGATCGCCGGGGATCGGCGTCACCGTCGGATTCTCCAGCGGAGGCTCCTCCTCGGCGAAGGCCGGCAGAAGCGCATAAATCTCATTTCGGGCATACTTCGCGTGATACGCATCTCCGGCGAGAGGCAGTGCATGCCAGACAGCGGCGCAGGTCAGTGGGGCTTTGTCGACGAGCAGGCGGGCGGTGCACTCCACGCCGCGCTTGCTCAAGGCAACGGTCAGGTATCGGTCGGCCATCTGCTACGCATACCCCACGAACGCCCGGGTAGCCGCGCGCCCATGGCTCGTACAAGAGAACCAGGATCGATGAGCAGACGCGCCCTGCTGCTCGGCACGGCGGCCGCAGGCGCGCTGACCGTCGCCGGTGCCGCGGGGTGCAGTCGTGTGCCGTCGGGCGATGCGCTGGCCCGGCTCAAGTCCCAGGGCACCGTGCGCCTGGGCATCGCGGGCGAGGTGCCGTACGGCTATGTGGATGAGCAGGGCGAGTTCACGGGCGAGGCCCCTGAGCTGGCCAAGGTCATCTTCAAGCGGCTCGGGATCGACAGCGTCCAGCCCGTCGCGACCGACTTCGCCTCCCTCATTCCGGGACTGAACTCGCAGCAGTTCGACGTGGTCTCGGCCGGGATGTACATCAACAAGGAACGGTGCCAACAGGTCATCTTCTCGGACCCCGAGTACCAGATGCTCGACGCCTTCATCGTGCGCAAGGGGAACCCGCTGAACCTGCGCAGCTACGAGGACGTCGTCGAGAAGAACGCGAGATTCTCCACCGGAACGGGCTACGCCGAGATCGGCTACGCGGTTGCCGCCGGGATACCGGAGGAGAAGATCGTGATCCTGCGGGACCAGGTGGCCGGGCTGAACGCCGTCGAGTCCGGGCGCGTCGACGTCTTCGCCGGCACCGCGCTGACCACCCGCGAAGTGGTGAGGAAGAGCACGAGGGCCGAGTCGACCGAGCCGTTCGCCGCGGTGGTCGACGGCGAGAAGCAGGTCGACGGCGGCGGCTTCGCCTTCCGCCCGACCGACACGGAACTGCGCGACGCGTTCAACGTCGAGATCCACAAGATGAAGAAGAGCGGTGAGCTCTTCCGCATCCTGAAGCCGTTCGGCTTCACGAAGGACGAGATGACCACCCTTACTGCCGAGGAGCTGTGCCGATGACAGCCGGACTCTGGCAGAACTGGGTGCTGCCCGGTATCTGGATCACCATTCAACTGCTGGTCTACAGCGCCGTCCTCGCGGCCGTCGTCGCCTTCACGGTCGGCATCGCACGCACCCACCACTCGCGGGTCGTCCGGTTCCTGGCCGGCTTCTACACCGAGATCTTCCGCGGCACCTCCGCTCTGGTGCTGATGTTCTGGCTGTTCTTCGTGCTGCCGCTGCTTCTGAGCTGGCAGCTGGTTCCCATGTACGCGGCCGTTCTCGCGCTCGGCCTCTCCTACGGCGCGTACGGCGCCGAGATCGTGCGCGGCGCGCTGAACTCGGTGTCCCCCGCGCAGCGCGAGGCGGGCATCGCTCTCAGCTTCTCCCCGGCTCAGCGGATGCGGCTGATCCTGCTGCCGCAGGCCGTGCCGGAGATGATGCCGTCCTTCTGCAACCTGCTGATCGAGCTGCTGAAGGGCACCGCCCTGGTGTCGCTGCTCGGTGTGGGTGACGTCTCCTTCGCCGCGAACCTCGTGCGGCTGGCGACGCAGGAGAGCGCCCAGATCTACACGATCAGCCTGGTGATCTACTTCATCATCGCCTTGCTGCTGACGCGCTCGATGAAGGCGCTGGAGCGGAAGACGAAACTGAACATCGGCTCTGAACCGGGGCCCGGCTTCTTCGGCGGGATCCTCAACGGGCGCGCCCAGGACAAGGTCGCCGGCACCACCATGCCGGGAGGTGCGTC
This sequence comes from Streptomyces sp. NPDC002835, assembly GCF_053591995.1. Lineage (NCBI taxonomy): Bacteria > Bacillati > Actinomycetota > Actinomycetes > Kitasatosporales > Streptomycetaceae > Streptomyces > Streptomyces sp. NPDC002835. The sequence continues at coordinate 433,095 of NZ_JBSFUW010000001.1, forward strand.
CTGATGAAGACCTGGGACTGGTCCGCAGTGGCGGACTTCATGCCGGACTTCTGGGCCGGCCTCCTGGTCACGCTCCAGGTGCTGGTGCTCGGCTCGCTTCTCTCCTTCACCCTGGGCCTGGTGTGGGCGCTCCTTTTCCGCGCGCCCACCCGGTTCGTACGGTGGCCGGTGAACCTCTTCACCGAGTTCATCCGCACCACCCCGCTGCTGGTGCAGCTGTTCTTCTTCTTCTTCGTGCTGCCCGAGGCGGGCATCCAGTTCTCCGCGCTGACCACGGGCACGCTCGCCATCGGGCTCCACTACTCGACGTACACCGCTCAGGTCTACCGGGCCGGCATCGAAGCCGTGCCGAAGGGCCAGTGGGAGGCGGCGACGGCACTGAGCCTGCCCACCCACCGCACCTGGATCGCGGTGATCCTGCCGCAGGCCTTCCGCCGGGTGATGCCGGCTCTCGGCAACTACGTCATCGCGATGCTGAAGGACACGCCGATCCTGCTCGCCATCGGCGTGCTGGAGATGCTCAACGAAGCACGCCAGTTCGGCGCGCAGACCTTCCAGTACACCGAGCCGCTGACCGTGGTCGGTGTCGCCTTCATCCTCATCGCCTACCCGGCTTCCCTTCTCGTACGAGCCCTGGAGCGCCGTCTTGTCCGCTGACACCACTCCCGATGCACTGATCCGGTTCGACAACGTCACCAAGAGATTCGGCGACAACACGGTCCTGGACGATTTGTGCTTCTCGGTCCGCCCGGGCAAGCACGTCACTCTGATCGGCCCGTCCGGCTCCGGAAAGACGACGATCCTGCGGTTGCTGATGACCCTGGAACGCCCTGAAGAGGGCACGATCACGGTGAACGGGAAGAAGCTCTTCCCGGCCGACGAGAAGGAGCGCCGTGAGGCGCGCAAGCAGATCGGCATGGTCTTCCAGCAGTTCAATCTGTTCCCGAACATGACCGTGCTGCGCAATCTCACAGAGGCGCCGGTGCGGGTCCTCGGAATGTCCAAGGACGAGGCGGAGGCGCGCGCCAAGGATCTCCTGGAGATGGTCGGGCTGGCCGATCGCGCGGGCGCCAAGCCGACGCAGCTCTCCGGCGGCCAGCAGCAGCGGGTGGCGATCGCCCGGGCGCTGGCCATGCGGCCGCAGGTGCTGCTGCTGGACGAGGTGACCTCGGCGCTCGACCCCGAGCTGGTCGCCGGGGTGCTGGACCTGCTGCGTGACATCGCGCGCACCACGGACATCACCATGCTCTGCGTGACCCATGAGATGAATTTCGCCCGGGACATCTCGGACGACGTGCTCATGTTCGACGCGGGGAAGGTCATCGAGTCCGGCCCGCCGGAGAAAATCTTCTCGGATCCGGAGCACGAGCGTACTCGCGAGTTCCTCGGCGCGGTGCTCTGACCTCTCACTCCGCCGGTCACGAATTCCCCTGGCATATGCCAATGAGAAGCGCCCCAGCTTATGCGGCTGGGGCGCTCATCATTTACACCGACAGCCGCCTCCGAAAGGGCGCTTGGCGGCTATCGTGGTAGGGAAGCCGGCGGTAACAACCTGCGAGGGGGGAAACCGTGGCGCTGAAGCCCGAGCCGACCGCGCCGTTCCACTCGGTGCACTACGTCCTGCGTGTCCTCGAGACGATCTCCAAGCACGGTGGCGGGGTCACCGACGCCCAGATCGCACGGGAGACCGGTCTGCCGACCGGCCATCTCGCCCCCATGCTGGCCATGCTCCGCCGCGAGGGATACGTGGAGCAGGTCGCCGACGGCGCCTATGTGATGGGTGACTCACTGGTCCTGCTCGGCTCGGGCGCCACCCGCAAGGAAGCGCTGTCCGCCAAGCTCCAGGAGATCCTCACCGAGCTGCGCGACTCGGTCGGAGCCGCCGTCTACATCAGCCGCTACATCGACGGCGAGGTCAAGATCACCCAGTTCGCCGACGGCCCGCGCACCCCGAAGGTCAACGAGTGGGTGGACTTCCGCTCCGCGGCCCACGCGAGCGCGGTCGGCAAGTGCCTGCTGACCCAGCTCGACGTGAACGGGCGCCGCGACCATCTCTCGCGCCACCGGATCGCCCGGCTGACGTCCCGCACGATCACCAGCGAGCGGCTGCTCTTCACCAAGCTGGACAGCCAGCCGCCGACGGTCCCCGTCCTCGATCTCCAGGAGTACGCGGTGGGCACGGTCTGCGCCGCCGTGCCGCTGACGGCCGGCTCCTCGGTGGGCTGCCTGGCGCTGTCACTCCCGATCGAGCACGCGCACCGGCTGCGCTCGGCCGCCGACGCCCTGAACCGCCGCGCCGCCCCGGTGGTGCTCTCGCTCGCGATCTAGGCCCTGCCGCCCCCGCCCCGCACCTGGTCCGAAGCACCCCCGTGGACCAGGTACTATTGATGCGTCGGCCGCCGAGCGGCGGACGAAAGAGGCGCCGCTAGCTCAGTTGGTTAGAGCAGCTGACTCTTAATCAGCGGGTCCGGGGTTCGAGTCCCTGGCGGCGCACACCTCACCTTGTGGGCTCTCCGGTCTTCCGGAGAGCCCACAAGGTTTTTCGCACGGGCGGACGCGACGGCCCCCAGGCGGAAGAGGGCCGCCGCGTCCATGACAGGCAGCTGTCAGAACTGAACGTCGGAGCAGGCGTAGAACGCGTTCGCCGTGTCGTGCACCGTCCACACCGCCAGGATCAGATGGCGGCCCGACCGCTGGGGAAGGTTGCCGGAGTGGGACAGGGTCGCCGGCGGCTGCTGGCCGCCGTACGGGATGGTGAGGAAGGGCTGCGACTCCAGGTCCGCCCTGGTCAGCGGGTTGCTGGGGTTCCAGCCCTGCTTGGTGATGAAGTACTTGAAGTCGGTGGTGCGGTGCCGGGCAGTGAACTGCCACCGGAAGGTGTAGTTCTGGCCCGAGCCGACCCGGGTCGCCGGCCACGCTCCACCGCGCGGGTTGTCGAGCTGCGCGAACTGGCCGTTGCCGCCGGCGCAGATCTGGCTGTCGGCGGGACCGGCCGCCGGGAAGCCCTTCGGGCCCTCGACGCTCTGGGGCTCCCACTGGATCTGGCCGCAGTTGCTCACCGTCTTGTTGGCGCAGAGCTTCTGGCGGCTGATCGGTGAGTCCGTGTAGCCGTGGCTGCTCGCACTGCCGGTGGCGACCAGAGTCGCCCCCGTCACGGCGAGGCCGACCACGACCGCGCCTATCTTCTTTCGCATGCTGGGCTCCTGGGAGAACGTGGGGGAGTTCAGAGGCACTTGCTGCACGCGTGCGGTACTGCCTGTTCCGGTCTAGACCAAGTTCCAATGTATTGACGCCGGTTGAGGTTGTCCAGACCAATCACGGAGCCTCGACGGCCCCCGCCCGACCCGTGTAGAAGGCAACGGTCAGGTCCTTGACCAACGCCTTGCGCTCGTAGTCCTCCAGCTCGACCAGGCCGCGCTCGGTCAGCCTGCCCACCGTCTCGTCGACCGCGTCCACCACCGACGTCAGCACGGTCTCCCGGTGCCTGGCGTCGATCGCCGCGACCCGGCGGCGCTGCATGGCGGCCGCCACCTCGGGCGCGTAGTCGATGACCACGGGCTGTGCGGAGAAGACCTCGATCCCGACGGCGGCGCACTCCGCCGCCAGCGTCCGGGTCAGCCGGTCCCCGACCGCCTCCGCGTCGCGCAGGGTCGCGGCCCCGGGGAGGAACGCGTCGGCGGGAAGCTGCGAGAGGACCCGCGCGGTGGCCGCCTCCACCTGTTCGCCCAGGTACGCCTCGTGGTCCGCGACGCCGAGCGCCGCGCGCACCGTGTCCTTGACCTGCCACACCACCAGCACCACCGCGCGCAGCGGCGTGCCCTCGGCGTCGACCACGGGCATCGGCCCGCTGCGCCAGTGCCGCACCCGTACGTCGATCCGCCGGCGCAGCACCAGCGGGCTCACCCACACCAGCCCCGTGCGCCGCACGCTGCCCCGGTAGTCGCCGCAGAGCGTGAGCACCCACGCCCGGCCGGCCAGGCCGCGGCCGAGCCCGCCGAGCGAGAACAGGGCGAGGACCACCCCGAGGGTGAGCAGGCACCACAGCCAGATCCCGATGCCCCGGTACGGCGGCGGGGTCAGCCCGAACATCTCCGCGAGCGTGCCCGGCACGGCGCCGGTCCCCCAGAGCACCGCACCGATCCCGGCGAGCGAGCAGCCGCCGGCGACGAGCGCGGTCCAGCCGGGCAGCACGGGCCCGGGACGCTCGGTCAGCTCGGGGTCGGGCGGCGCCGGACGGCTCCGGACTGCCGTCAGCCGGCCGCCGGACCGGTCGGGGTTCTGCGGAGCTCCTTCGCCGGGGTGCGGCTTCCCGGTGGTGGCGGACGGTTCGTCCTGCACCACCTTCGGCTGCTCCCCCGTGCCCTGCCGCCGGGCCACGACGGCGGGCCGCAGGTCACGGGGGCCCGTGTCCTCCCGGAACAGCAGATGGACCGGGATCTCGGTCGTCGTCTCGCTGGCGATGACGAAGTTGCGCCGCGGGCTCTCGGACGGCACCGTGCCCTCCGGCTCCGACGTCGTGGTGTTCATGCTGCCGCCTTAGCTGGTCGCTCTGTTCTGTCGTCGTGCGTGTTCGGGTCACCGGGCCGGGCCCGGAGTCCGCCGGGCCCAGCCCGGAGCCGGCCTAGGAGAAGAGGCGCCTCCAGGTCTCCGGACCCGGGTAGCCGTCGGCCGCCGCGCCCCGCCAGCCCTGGGCGCGCTGGAACGCCTGGACGCCCAGCCGGTCCGCCTCGCTCCAGCGCGGGCCCGGCCCCGCCGCGTAGTGCCTGCCGTAACCGCGCGCCACGAGCCGCTTGCCGAGCTGGGTGACGTACGTGTTCGACCGGCCGGGCCGGAAGTGGTCGCGGCCGGGGAAGGCGGGCACGCGGGTCTTGGAGGCCTTTGTGTCCGAGGGCTGTGCGGCGGGGATGTCCTTGCCCTGCTTGTTCACCAGCAGCCGCCAGGTGTGGGGGCCGGGCAGGCCGTCGGCCTCCTTGCCGCGCCAGCCCTGGGCGCGCTGGAAGGCCTCGGTGGCGCGGCGGTTGGCCTCCGTCCAGCGCGGGCCGGGGCCCTGCCGGTAGAAGCGTTTGCCGCCGCGCGCCACCAGCATCTCGCCGAGGCGGGTGACGGACGCGGTCTCCGCCCCCGGGCCGAAGGCGGCCGCGCCCGGGAAGGGCGCGGCCTCCCTCTCACCGCCGCCGGTGCCCTCGCCGGTGCTGCCCGTGATGCCCTTGTAGCGGTAGGCGACGTAGGAGGCGGAGTGGTTCCAGTAGGCCATGGGCGTGGCCTGTCTGCGGGTGTGCGGCTTGGTCTGCTCGTAGGCCGTGTAGTAGGTGTGCGTGTAGTCGGTCCAGCCGCCGAAGATGGTGACGTGCGAGCCGCCTCCCGGGTCGGCCGGGTTGTGGAAGAGCAGGATGTCGCCGGCCTGCAGGTCCTCGTGGGCGATCCGGTCGCCGAACTGGGCGAGGCTTCCGGTCCACTCGTTCTTCGGCAGGTTCCAGGCCATCGACACATAGCCGGAGCAGTCCTGGCGGTAACCGTCGGACCAGTACTTCGTCATGCTGTACGGCACCTTGGCGTCCACCCACACCTTGGCCCGGTTGATGATCTCGGCCCGGGTGGCGGCGCGCAGCGGCGTCTGCGCGACGGCGGGCCCGCCGCTGGGGCCGTGCAGCGGCGAGGTGCGGCCCTGCTCGGTGGGCGGCGGTCCCGGCTCCACGGCCGGGCCGCCGAGCCGGGTGGAGGGCGGGTCGGCGCCGACGGCCGCGGCATTCGTCGCCGTGGCGCCCAGCACCAGGCCCGCGGCGATGACCACGGCCAGTGCCCTGCGGCGGCTCTGGGCAGCAGGGTGCTCTCCGGCGCCCAGCGCGCGGCACCGGTGTGCGCAGCCTGCGCAGCGGCAGGCGGGGGCGGGCTCGAACTCCTCGAAGACCAGTAGGGCAGCCATGCGGGACTCCTCCGCACTCAGCAAGATCTTCTGACGATGTCTCACGGGCGTCAGTGTCACAGCGGTATGGACATAACGCATTTTGACGGATCAAAAGGTAAAAACGATGATCTGCCCGATCCTGGCGCGTCACCGGGAACGACGGAGTCCCGACTCGCGAGGGAGGCGGCGCGATGGCGCCGCGCACGGAGCACTCCCGGCCGTCGGGTAAAGTTCTCCGGGTCAGCAGGCGCCGCTAGCTCAGTTGGTTAGAGCAGCTGACTCTTAATCAGCGGGTCCGGGGTTCGAGTCCCTGGCGGCGCACGCGCAACCGAGGCCCCCTCGCCACAGGCGAGGGGGCCTCGGCCGTTCCCGCCACAACCACCTCTGCACACACGGTCGTCTGTACGATCATTTTCAGCCAGTAGCTACCGGCCAGAAACTGACGAAAGAAGCAGGCCACAATTCGCTCATACGGCTGATTAACAGGTCATGTCAACCTTGCGATCATGACTGGGCTCCGAGAGCCTATGCTGAAGCCGGTGGCCCAAGGGGACGCCTGTTTTGTGCAGTTGGCAGTACTTCGGGGGAGCCTGCCGACGGGGAACGCCAGGGGGCGGGGGCTCGGACACGAACCGAACACAGAGCGGGCATCGTGCAACCGAAAGGTGACCGTTTCATGTCTGTAGGGGCGGCGGCGAGCCGCCACTGACACGCCCGGGACAGCAGGTACAGGGGATCCTGCCGGCCCGGGTGACACGACCGACCACAGCACGCTCTGACCGGCGTGCGGGGGGATGATCAATGACGTCGACGCCGGACGGCGCCGGGCAGCCGGAAGACTCATCGCGGACCACCCAGCTACGGGTACCCGCGCATCTGCGCGCCGCCACCGCGAGGCTGCGCCCCAAAAAGGCGCTCCCGCGCTACGACTACGAGCACTACAGCCGGCTGGCGGGCCCCCTGACCCAGCCCGACCCGACCCGGCCGTACAAAGTCCGGTACCGCTCGCTGCTCTCGCAGGAGCCGCACCGCATCCGCGCGGCCCTGCTGCTGTGCGCCGCGCCGCTGCTCTCGCTGGGCCTGTTCGCATGGCTGATGCAGCCGCAGCACTGGACCGAGCGTGATCCGAACCTGCAGAACGACCTGCTGCTCGCCCTCGACATCGTCATGCTCGTCTCGATCGGCCTGATCGAGCTCTTCCGGACGATGAACGTGCTGTCCAACGCGCACGCGACGCTGGTCGCCCGCGACCCGGTGCCCGTGGTGCCGGAGACCGGCACCCGCGTCGCCTTCCTCACCTCCTTCGTGCCGGGCAAGGAGCCCCTGGAGATGGTGACGAAGACGCTCGAGGCGGCCGTGAAGATCCGTCACCGCGGGCTGATGCACGTCTGGCTGCTCGACGAGGGCGACGACCCCGCCGTCAAGGAGGTCTGCGCCCGCCTCGGCGTCCACCACTTCTCCCGCAAGGGCATAGCGAAGTGGAACCAGGCGAAGGGCGCCCACCGGGCGAAGACCAAGCACGGCAACTACAACGCCTGGCTCGACGCGCACGGCGGCGACTACGACTTCTTCGCCTCCGTCGACACCGACCACGTACCGCTCCCCAACTACCTGGAGCGGATGCTCGGCTACTTCCGCGACCCCGACGTCGGCTTCGTCATCGGCCCGCAGGTCTACGGCAACTACGACACCTTCGTCACCAAGGCCGCCGAGTCCCAGCAGTTCCTCTTCCACGCCCTGATCCAGCGCGCGGGCAACCGCTACGGCGCCCCGATGTTCGTCGGCACCTCCAACGCCGTACGGATCAGGGCCATCAAGCAGATCGGCGGCCTGTACGACTCGATCACCGAGGACATGGCCACCGGCTTCGAGATGCACCGGGCCACCAACCCCGCCACCGGCAACAAGTGGCGCTCGGTCTACACGCCCGACGTGCTGGCCGTCGGCGAGGGCCCGACCGCCTGGACCGACTTCTTCACCCAGCAGCTGCGCTGGTCGCGGGGCACGTACGAGACGATCCTCAAGCAGTACTGGCGGGGCTTCGGCACCCTGCCGCCCGGAAAGCTCTTCAACTACACGATGATGATCATCTTCTATCCGATGTCCGCCCTCAACTGGATCCTCGCCGCGCTGAGCTGCGCGCTGTTCCTGGGCATGGGCGCCTCGGGTGTGCAGATCGACCCGACGATCTGGATGATGCTCTACGGCAACGCCTCCGCCCTCCAGATCGGGCTCTACGTCTGGAACCGCCGGCACAACGTCTCGCCGCACGAGCCCGAGGGCTCCGGCGGCCTCGCGGGCATGGTGATGTCGGCGCTCTCCGCCCCTATCTACGCCCGCTCCCTGATGGACGCCGTGCTGCGGCGCAAGAGCTCGTTCGTGGTGACGCCCAAGGGCGACTCGTCCAGTCCGGACACCCTGTTCGGGACGTTTCGCATCCACCTGTTCTTCATCGCCGTCTTCGGCGGCTCGCTCGCCTCCTCGTTCTGGTTCGGGCACAACCACCCGGCGATGATCACCTGGGCCTCGCTCGCGCTGCTGATCACGGCCGCGCCCATCTTCGCCTGGCGGTACGGCATCGCCGCGCAGAAGAAGAAGGCCGGGCGCGGACCCGCGGGAGCCGGGCCGCCGGCCGGACCCGGTCCTGGCGTACCGACCGTGCCCCGGCAGAGCCCGCGACCCGCGGCAGGCGCACCGACCGGCGCCACGGAACAGACCATGCAGATCGCCCTTGGGGGACGTAAGAAATGAGCACGATGCCCGCGCGGCCGAACCACCGCAGGAACCGCGCACGCCGGATAGCCGTCGGCGCCGCGGTGATCGTGGTGATCGCCGGCTTCAACGGCCCCGCCATCTGGCGCTTCGGCTCGGAGCAGTACCACGAGTACAAGATCAACAAGCCGGAGTACAAGGCGGAGAACGGCCACTGGGACTTCCTCGACGTCCCCGCGGAATTCCGGATCAACACGATCCACGCGGCGCTGCTGCACACCGGCAAGGTGCTGCTGATCGCCGGGTCCGGCAACAACCAGAAGAACTTCGACGCGAAGAAGTTCGAGTCGGTGCTGTGGGATCCGAAGACCGGCACGTTCAAGAAGATACCCACGCCCAAGGACATGTTCTGCGCCGGCCACACCCAGCTGCCCGACGGCAAACTGCTGGTCGCGGGCGGCACCAAGCGGTACGAGAAGCTCGAGGGCGACGTCACTAAGGCCGGCGGCCTGATGATCGTCCACAACGAGGACCCGGACGAGCCCAAGACCCTCCCCGCGGGCACCAGGTTCACCGGCAAGAAGAACGGCAAGACGTTCGTCTCCAAGGACCCCGTCCTGGTGGAGAAGGCGAAGAAGGTCTTCGACCCGAAGACCGGGACCTTCCTGCGCACCGAGGCCGGCCTCGGCCGGATCTACGTCGAGGCCGAGGAGTCCGGCAAGCAGCACGAGACCGGCACCGAGGACAACTACCGGGTGGCGGGCCTGAAGGGCTCCGACGCCCGCAACATCTACGGCATCGCGCAGAAACTGGCGCTCGACAAGAAGGACTTCCAGGGCATCAAGGAGGCCTTCGAGTTCGACCCGGTCGCGGAGAAGTACATCCCCGTGGACCCGATGAACGAGGCCCGCTGGTACCCGACGCTGACCACCCTCGAGGACGGCAGGGTCCTCTCGCTCTCCGGCCTCGACGAGATCGGCCAGATCGTCCCCGGCAAGGACGAGATCTACGACCCGAAGACGAAGACCTGGGAGTACACCGGCGTCGTCAGGAAGTTCCCCACCTACCCGGCGATCTTCCTGATGGACAACGGCAAGCTCTTCTACTCCGGCTCCAACGCCGGCTACGGGCCCGCCGACGTCGGCCGCGACCCGGGCGTCTGGGACCTGGACACCAACAGGTTCACCAAGATCCCCGGCCTGTCCGACCCGGACCGGATGGAGACCTCGGCGACCGTCATGCTGCCGCCCGCCCAGGACCAGAAATTCATGGTCATCGGCGGCGGCGGGGTCGGCGAGTCGGAGAAGTCGAGCGAGAAGTCCCGGCTGGTCGACCTGAAGGCCGACGACCCGCGCTTCAAGGACGGCCCCGCGCTGGAGAAGGGCACCCGCTACCCGAGCGCCTCGCTGCTGCCCGACGACACGGTGCTCGTCACCGGCGGCTCCGAGGACTACCGCGGCCGCAGCGGCTCCAACGTGCTCGAGGCCCGCACCTACGACCCGAAGACCCAGACCTACAAGCGGGTGGCCGACCCGAACGTGGGGCGCAACTACCACTCGGGCTCGCTGCTGCTGCCCGACGGCCGGGTCATGATCTTCGGCTCGGACTCGCTCTTCTCCGACAAGGAGAACACCAGGCCCGGCGTCTTCGAGCAGCGCATCGAGATCTACACCCCGCCCTACCTCTACCGCGACGCCCGGCCGCAGGTGACCGGCGGCCCGAAGACCGTCGAGCGCGGCGAGAAGGGCGCCTTCAAGGTCAAGAGCGACAAGGCCCTGAAGTCGGCGAAGCTGATGCGGCCGAGCGCCGTCACCCATGTCACCGACGTCGACCAGCGCACGATCGCCCTGGAGATGAAGAAGACCGCGGACGGCGTGGAGATCACGGTGCCCGGCAACAGGGCGCTCGTTCCGTCGGGTTACTACATGTTCTTCGTGACGGACGAGGCCGGCACACCGTCCGAGGCGGTGTGGGTCGAGGTCCCGTAGGACCCGGCCACGGTGAGGACACGGGTGAGGGCCCGGCAGCTCGTCCCGGCTGCCGGGCCCTCGTCGTCCGCCCGTGCTACTCGGTGTTGCGGGCCAGCTCGAGCGCGTACTCGGGCCACCAGTCGCCCGCCTGGGGGCCGCCCTTGCAGTCGCCGTCGGACTCGCCGGGCCGCTTGACCCACAGATAGGCGTCGACGAGCGGATCGCCGGTCTTCGTGGTCGGGGGCTCGCCCAGCGCGCGGCCGGGCGGGTTGCACCAGTTCTCCGCCGGATCGCCCTCGGTGTAGGGGCCGTTGCCGTTGCGGCTGGTGTCGATGACGAAGTGCTTGCCGCCGAACTTCTCGGACAGCTTCCTGCCGAACTGCCTGCCGGCGTCGGTCGGATAGAAGTTGGAGACGTTCACCGCGAACCCGTCGGCCTGCTCCACCCCGGCCCGCTTCAGCGGCTCGTACAGCGCGTCGGGGTTGGACCAGCCCGCGTTGCCCGCGTCCAGGTAGACCTTGGTGTTGGGCTGCTGCTTCAGCCGTTCGACGGCTCCCTTGAGCAGGTCGTACCGCTCCTCGTGGAACTCCTGCGGGGTACAGCTGTCCACCAGGTGCAGCACCGCGTCCGGCTCCAGGATCACCGTCGCGCGCCGGTCACCGATGCCCTTGGCGACGCCGTCGACCCAGGCCCGGTAGGCGTCGCCGTCGGCGGCGCCGCCCTTGGAGAACTGGCCGCAGTCGCGGTGCGGGATGTTGTAGAGGACGAGCAGGGCGTCGCGGTCCGCCTCGGCGGCGGCCCGGGTGAAGCCCTTGGCCTCCGCCTCCGGGTCGTCGGGGCTGATCCATTCGCCGACCGGCTGCTCCGCGATCTTCTTGATCAGCTCGGCGTTCTCGGTCTCGCCCTTCTCCCGGTAGGCGGCGACCTGTCCGGCGGCCTTGCTGTCCGGGTTGACCCAGTAGGGCGCCCGCGCCTTGGGCTGCTGGCCCACGACCGGCCCGGCGTTCTTGTCTCCACCGTCGCCGTCGCCGCCGGAGGAGCACCCCGCCGTCAGCAGGACCGCCCCCGCGGCGGCCAGTCCCGCTCCCGTCCGGGCACGGCGGCCGACAAAACTGCGGTACATCCACTCCCCCTTGGTGCACTGTGCTTTCGGCCCGGCCCTGTGGACTCCCCCCGGACAAGACCGGTCGAACCATCCTGGCACACGCTCGCCGGGCGTCCCGGAATCGCCGGGTGTTGTGGGCGTACCGTGACGCCGCCCCGGCAGCCGGTGGTCGGGCCGCGGTCGGGCCGCGTTCAGGCCGCCGAGACGTCCGTCAGGTACGCGTAGACCACGACGTTCGCCGTGTACGCCCCGCTCGCCCGGTCGAAGGTGCCGCCGCAGGTGATGAGGCGCAGTTCGGCGCGGCCGGTGCGGCGGGGGCCGTAGACCTCCCGGGCGTCGAACCGGTCCCGGGTGACGACCTGGACGTCGTCGACGGTGAACTCGGCGACCGAGCCGTCCGCCCGGGTCACCTCGACGCTCTCGCCGGGCCGGGCGGCGCTCAGTCCGTAGAACACCGCCGGCTGCGTCTCGGTGTCGACGTGCCCGACGAGCAGCGCCGCGCCGGGCTCGCCGGGCACGGTGCCGTCGCCGTACCAGCCGACGGTCCGCGGCGTCTCCAGCGGGGGCGGGTCCACCGCTCCCGACGCGTCGAGGCCGCGCGGGACGACCGGCGCGGCGATGCCGAGGGCGGGGACGGACACGCGGCGCGGCTCTGCGGCGCCGTGGAGCGGTGCGTGCGCGGGCGGCAGCGGGACGCCGGGCGGGCGGCCCACCGCGGCGATGTCGCCGGTGGTCGGCGCGGACGAACCGCCGCCGTGGGCGCCGGGCGCCTCGCTCCCCCACAGCCACAGCATCAGGACCAGCACCGCCCAGACCGTTCCGGTGATCAGCCGGCCGTTGCCGGGGCTCGCGGCGGGGGTGGGGGCGGGGGCGGGGCAGGCGTCGGCGGACGGCATGTCAGTCGGAGTCCGTACGGCGCCGGCGGCGGGAGCTGCGTACGGCCACGGCGACCGCGGCCGCACCGGCGAGGACCAGGCCGGTGACGGTCTGCGAGGTGCTCGGCCCGGTCTCGTCGGCGTCGACGGTGGAGACCGGCGCCGCCAGCACGGCCGTGCCGCCGCCGCCCGCCTGCACGGGGGCCACGGGCGACGCGTGGGACTGCGGCGCGGACGGGCGCGGGGCGGCGGGGTGCGACGGGCCCGGCTCGTCGTGCCGGGAGGTCTTCGAGGGCGCCGGCTCCGGCGGCGGGTGGGGCTTCGAGTGGTGCCGGGTGACGTCGACGCTGCCCGCTCGGGGGTGCTCGCCCAGATCGCACCGCACCCGGACGTCGTACGTACCCGGCTTCACATCGGATCTGATCCTGGCCTTGCCGACGAGCCAGCCGTCCCGGCCGTTCGGCGACAGCGCGGCCTCCGTGGCGAAGGCCTCCGACCGGGCGCCGCCGGATCTGTCCCGGCAGCCCACGACGCGGATCTCGACCTCGCCGCCGGGCGCGGTCGCGGCCGGGCTGACCGTGGCCTTCACGGAGCTGCCGGCGAATGCGGCGGTCGCGGGCGCCATGACGAGAACGGCGGCCGCCCCTGCCACACGGAAAGCTATGGAACCAGTACGCATCGTGAACCTCCTGATACCGCAAGAGTCACGCGCTTGGCCCGTTTCCGCATCCGCAGAGCCGGCCGCCGGCGCCCGGCGGCGCCGCTGAGCTGCTCAGACGCGCTCGACGAGATCCGCGATCGGGTACACGGCCGCGAGTGGGGGCCCGGGCCGACTCCGGCGTCCCGTCCGAGTGCCGAAACGTTTGAGCCGTGCCAACGGCGATTGAATAGCATGGCCGTCCCATGTCCGCTGACGGCAGGAGCCCACGCATGACAGATCGCAAGCCCATCGAGTCGTGGCTCACCGACATGGACGGCGTACTGATGCACGAGGGCGTGCCCGTACCCGGCGCCGACGCCTTCATCAAGAAGCTGCGTGGGTCCGGCCGGCCGTTCCTGGTCCTTACGAACAACTCCATGTACACGGCGCGCGATCTTCAGGCACGGCTGCACCGGATCGGTCTGGAAGTCCCCGCGGAGAACATCTGGACCTCGGCACTTGCGACAGCCAAGTTCCTCGACAGCCAGCACCCGGGCGGTACGGCCTATGTCATCGGTGAGGCAGGGCTCACCACGGCGCTGCACGACGTCGGCTACGTGATGACCGACCATGAGCCCGATTTCGTCATCCTGGGGGAAACGCGGACCTATTCGTTCGAAGCGCTGACGAAGGCGATCCGTCTGATCGACAACGGGGCCCGGTTCATCGCCACCAATCCCGACAACACGGGGCCCTCCCCCCAGGGCGCCCTTCCGGCGACCGGCTCCGTCGCCGCACTGATCACGAAGGCGACGGGGAAGGACCCGTACTTCGTGGGCAAGCCCAACCCGCTGATGATGCGGACCGGACTGAACGTCATCGGGGCACACTCCGAGACATCCGCCATGATCGGTGACCGCATGGACACCGACGTGCTCGCGGGCCTCGAGGCCGGTATGCAGACGTTCCTGGTGCTCACCGGTCTGACGAGGGTCGGGGACCTTGAGCGCTACCCGTACCGACCGACCGAGGTGGCGGACTCGATCGCGGACCTGGTCGACCTCATCTGAGGCCGTCGCGCCCTGAGCCGCAACAGGCGGGCGCCCGGGAGGGCAGGACCCGGCCGCGCCCGGACGACCGTTCAGCGACGGCCGGTCCCGGGGCGCAGCCGGCGGGCGACGAGTACGAGGAGTCCGGCGCTGAGCAGGATCACGGTGGTGCCGACGCCGATCCGGGCGAGCGAGCCGGAGCCGGTGGTGGCGAGCTGCTCGTGGGTGCTGGGCGACGGCTTCTCGGCGGGCGCGCTCGCCGGCGCGGTCGGGGGCTCGGCCGGGAGGGTGGTCGGGGACGCGGTCGCGGGCTGTCCGGCGGAGCGTGCGGGGGTGGGCGACGCGGACCGTACGCCGTCGTCCTCGCCCTCCCGCTCCTCGTCCCCCTCGCCCTCCAGGACGGCGAAGCGGTAGTCGCCCGACTCGCCGACCCAGTCGCCGTCGTCCCCCTTGCGCTGCACGATCGCGGCGTTGACGGTGACACGGTTCGCGGCCGTGCCGGCGGCGACCGAGAGCCTGGTGCGTACGGTGACCGTGCCGCCGGCCGGTACGACGAAGCCCTTGAAGCCGTCGTCGAAGACGCCGACGAACTCGTCCTCCGTGGTCCGCTCCAGGGTGACCGGCCGCCAGCGGTCCGCTTCCTCGTCGTGGAACTCGACTCTGACGCGGTCCGCGGTGAGCATCCGGTCCTCCGCGGTGATGACGAGCACCGGGTGGATCCGGTCGCAGCCCTCCCGGGTTCTGTTGGTCAGCTCCACCGACCAGGTGTGGAAGCCGGAGCCGGCGCGGACGGTGGCGGGGCCGCCGCGGATGCGGGTCTTGATCGGGAAGTCGGGGTCGGTCGCCTTGCCGCAGGTGGGCGCGGGCGCCGCGGGGGCTGCCGGGTCTGCGGGAACTGCGAGGGCGACGGTCTGCGCGGAGAGGGCCGCGTGGGGTGCGGCCCGGGAGGTCACCGCGGCGGCCGCCGCGGTGTCGCTGACGGCCGCGGGCGAGACGAGTGCCGCGGCGGCTGTGAGGGCGAGGGCGTTGCGCGTTCGCATGAGAGGCCTTTGATCGCTCGCGTACTGCCGGGTCGCCCCGGAACAAGCCCGGGGCCCTCCCATCTGTGCCCGGCGGACCTGCCCGCGCCCGGCCCGGTACGCCCGGCCGGCGGCGCGACGTCCCTCGTGTCAGCGTATTTCCGGGTCCTCGTGACTGGCGGCGAGGCCGGCGTGGGACGCGCCGAGGCCGGCGTCGTCCTCGATGAGATCGTCCACGGCCAGGGCCGCGAGCGGGGCCGAGTCCGCCTCCGAGCGGCCGAAGACCGGGGCGAGCACGAGCTGCGCGGCGCCGTCGGCGACGGTGTGCTCGCCGCCCCGTGCGGCGCCCACCGGGACCTTGTTGCGTTCGGCGAGCACGGCGCCCACTCCCCGTACGAACTCGTCCTCCGCGGCGGCGACGACGCGGCCGCCGAGGAGCACCCGGTCGATGTCGAGCAGTTCGACGAGGTTGGTCGCGCCGACGCCGAGGACGCGGGCGGCCTCGGCCAGGTCGCCCCGGGCGACGGCCCGCAGGCAGAGCGCCTCGATGCAGCCGCGCCTGCCACAGCCGCACTCGGGGCCGTCGAGCTGGATGACCTGGTGCCCGAACTCCCCGGCGCCGGTGCGCTCGCCCCGGTAGAGCGCACCGTCCAGGACGAGGCCGGCGCCGAGCCCCGTACCGAGGTGGAGGTACGCGAAGGAGGCCATGGGTCCGTGGAGGGCGAGGCCGAGGGCGGCGGCGTTGGTGTCCTTGTCGAGGACGGCGGGCAGCCCGAGGCGTGCGGAGAGCACGTCCCGCAGCGGGAAGCCCTCCCACTGCGGGAAGCCGGTGACCTTCTGCGTCACCCCGTTGAAGTGGTCGAGCGGTCCGGGCATGGCGATCCCGAGGCCGAGCACCCGCAGCCCGCCGCCGAGGGCCTCCGGGGCCGGTCCGGTCAGCAGGGTCTCGACCTCCGTCGCGGCCGTCGCGACGACCGTCTCCGTGCCGGCGCCCAGGTCGAGAGGGACGGTGCGGGTGTCGACACGGGTGCCGGCGAGGTCGAGGAGGACGACCGTCAGCTCGTCGCGGTCCAGGTGGAGGCCGATGGCGTGACCGGCCGAGGGCACCAGCCGCAGCACCGTGCGCGGTTTGCCGCCGGTCGACGCCCGGTGGCCCGCCTCCTCGACGAGCCCTTCCTCCCGCACCCGGGCGACAATCTTGCTGACGGCCTGCGGCGTGAGCCCGGCCGCGTCCGCCAGCTCGAGCCGACTTATGCCGCCCTCACCGGCGGTCCGCAGCAGGTCGAGGACGAGCGCCGCATTGTGGCTGCGCAGCGCGGGCAGATTGGCTCCCACTCCCGCCATGCTCCTGTTCACCCTCCCATTCTCACCACCGCTTGCACTTTAGCAACACCGTTGCTTAAGTGGTCGGTATGACTGGTACCGGCTCTCCCCTCCGCGTCGCCCTCGTCGGTTACGGCCTGGCGGGCTCCGTCTTCCACGCCCCGCTGATCGCCGCCACCGACGGTCTCGTACTCGACACGGTCGTCACCTCCAGCCCGGAGCGGGCGGAGCAGGCACGGTCCGAGTTCCCCGAAATCCGCGTCGAAGCCTCCCCCGACCGGCTGTGGGCCCGCGCGGACGAGTTCGATCTCGTCGTCATCGCCTCGCCCAACAAGACGCACGTCCCGCTCGCCCGCGCCGCCCTCGAAGCGGGGGTCGCGGTCGTCGTCGACAAGCCCATCGCCGGCACCGCGGCGGAGGCCCGCGCGCTGGCGGAGCTCGCCGCCGAGCGCTCCCTCGTGCTCTCCGTCTTCCAGAACCGCCGCTGGGACAACGACTTCCTCACCCTGCGGCAGCTCGTCGAGTCCGGTGACCTCGGCGAGGTGCAGCGCTTCGAGTCCCGCTTCGAGCGCTGGCGCCCGCAGCTCAAGGGCGGCTGGCGCGAGTCCGGCGACCCGGCGGAGATCGGCGGCCTGCTGTACGACCTGGGCAGCCACGTCGTCGACCAGGCGCTGACCCTCTTCGGCCCGGCGGCGCGCGTGTACGCCGAGTCGGACGTACGCCGCGCCGGCGCGCAGGCCGACGACGACACGTTCATCGCGATCACCCACACCAACGGTGTCCGCTCACATCTGTACGTCAGCGCCACCACCGCACAGCTCGGCCCGCGTTTCCGGGTTCTGGGCTCCACGGGCGGGTACGTGAAGTACGGCCTGGACCCGCAGGAGGACGCGCTGCGCGCCGGCCGCCGTCCGGGGGACGGCGAGCCGTGGGGCGTGGAGCCGGAGTCGCTGTGGGGCCGGGTGGGTTCGGGAGAGTCACCGCTGACCGGCGGCGGCGTTCCCGTGGAGACCGTGCCGGGCGACTACCCCGCGTACTACGCGGCGGTCGCCGCCGCCGTGCGCGGCAGGACCGCCCCGCCGGTCACCGCGGAGGAGGCGGCCGCGGCACTGGACGTGCTGGAGGCCGCCCGTCGCTCCGCCCGTGAAGGGATCACCGTCACCGTGGAGGTCACCGCATGAACACGCTGGACACGATGAAGCCGGTCCCCCACCTGAGTGTCGACGAGATCGTCGAGCAGGAGCGCCGGCTCACGCTCCGCCGGTTCACGTACTCGGACGCGTGGGCACTCGGCAGCATGCTGGTGGAGATGGCGCATCTGCGGGAGGCGCCGGTGGCCATCGACATACACCGCGGCGCCCAGCAGCTCTTCCACGCCGCGCTGCCCGGCTCCAGCGCGGACAACGACGCGTGGATCGACCGCAAGCGCCGGGTCGTCGAGCGGTACGGCGAGAGCTCGTACCTGGTCGGGGCGCGGCACCGCGCCAAGGGCACCACCTTCGAGGAGTCCTCCCGCCTGGACCCGGACCGGTACGCGGCACACGGCGGCTCGTTCCCCCTCACGGTCGACGGTGCCGGCGTGGTCGGCTCGGTCACGGTCTCGGGCCTGCCGCAGGCGGAGGACCACGCGATGGTGGTCGAGGCGCTGGAGCGGTTCATCGCGAGGTGAGGGGCGGCGCGGGCTGTCGCCCGGCTCGGCGGGCGGGCGGCCCGACAGGCGCGGGCGGGTCTGCCGGCTCGGGCCGCAGCCGGCGCTCCCCAGCCTTCCGCGTGCCGCCGGACGCTACGCGTCCTTGAGCTCTTGGCGCGGGCCGGCGCGGTGGGCGCCGTGCCGCGGGCGGGGTGCACTCGGGTACGCCGACCCGCCTGGGTGCGAGCGACCGGGCGGGCGGAGACGGACTCTGTCCGGCGGGGCGGCCAGGCCCGACAGCGGGTCGGGCCCACCGGAACGAGCCGCGCAGGGCCGGACCCGCCGGGCCATGCCCATTGGCGCTGCGGCCCGGCCCCACCTGCCGAGCGCCGGCGCGCGCCCGGGCCACAGGCGCGCCCCCAACCTCCCGCGCGCCCCGCGCGCGCTACGCGTCCTTGAGCTCCTGGCGCTGGCGGCCGAGGCCGTCGATCTCAAGCTCGACCACGTCGCCGGCGCGCAGGTACGGCTTCGGCTCGGGCCGGCCCATGGCGACTCCCGCGGGCGTACCGGTGTTGATGACGTCGCCCGGGTGGAGCGTCATGAACCGGCTCAGGTAACGGACGACCTCGGCGACCGGGAAGATCTGGTCGGCAGTGGTCCCGTTCTGCTTGAGCTCGCCGTTGACCCACAGCTTCAGGCCGAGGGCCTGCGGGTCCGGCACTTCGTCGGCGGTCACGAGCCACGGCCCGAGCGGGTTGAACGTCTCGCAGTTCTTGCCCTTGTCCCAGGTGCCGCCGCGCTCGATCTGGAACTCGCGCTCGGAGACGTCGTGGGCGACCGCGTACCCGGCGACATACGAGAGCGGGTCCTCGTCGGGCTCGATGTAGCGCGCTGTACGCCCCACGACGACCGCGAGCTCGACCTCCCAGTCGGTCTTGCGGCTGCCGCGCGGTACGAGCACGGTGTCGGCGGGCCCGACCACGGTGTCGGCGGCCTTGAGGAAGACGACGGGCTCGGCCGGGGCCGCCGCTCCGGTCTCGGCGGCGTGGTCGTGGTAGTTCAGCCCGATGCACACCACCTTCCCGACCCGGCCGACCGGCGGCCCGACGCGGAGCCCGGTCGCGTCCAGTACGGGCAGTTCGCCGACGGCGGCCGCGGCCCTGATCCGGTCGAGGGCGGCGGCGTCGGCGAGCAGCGTTCCGTCGATGTCCGCGACAAGACCGGACAGGTCGCGCAGCGTCGTCCCGTCCTGGTCGAGCAGCGCGGGGCGTTCGGCACCTGCCGTTCCGACACGCAGCAGCTTCATGATCTTCTCTCCTCTGGTCGAGTGCGAGCCCGGCCCGGCCCGACAGGTGCGGCCGTCGGAGGATCGGAGGATTGGCCGATCCTCCAAGGTGGCCGACCACTCCGCAAGACCCTGTTCACAACCTGGACCGTTACGCGCCAGTAGGCCGCCGCCCGGGGCGCGTTCACATCTGTGCCGCCAGCGGTACCGGCGTGTCCCGGTAGAGGAAGACCCGCTCGACCGCGGCCCAGGTGGTGGAGGTGACGACGTACAGCGCGGCGGCCAGCGGCACGACGGCGACGGTGGCGAGCGTGAGGAACGACATCAGTGGCATCACCTTCGTCATCGCCCCCATCCCCGGCAACTGCTCGCCGACGGCGGGCGTGGCAGGCGCGGCGGCCATCTGCTGCTTGGTGCGCCGGTAGTTGAACGTCGCCACGGCGGCGACGGTCACGAAGAGGGCCAGGTAGACGAGCCCGGCGCCGCCGAGCAGCCCGCCGTGCGCGAGGGCGTCGGTCCAGCGGTCGGCGAGCGGCGCGTCGAGGAGGGAGTGGCCGAGGAGCCCGTTGGGCTCGCCGCCGATCTCGGCACTGGAGAACAGGTGGTACAGCAGGAAGAACGCCGGCACCTGGAGCAGGCTCGGCAGGCAGCCGGCCAGCGGCGACACCTTCTCCTTCGCGTACAGCTCCAGCGTGGCCTTCCGCAGCCGCTCCGGGTTCTTGCCGTGCTTGGCGCGCAGTGCGGCGAGCTGCGGGGCGAGGCGGGTGCGGGCCTTCTGGCCACGGGCGGCGGCGCGGGAGAGCGGATGCACCGCGAGCCGTACGAGCGCGGTGAAGACGACGATCGCGGCGGCGGTGGCGGTGGCGGCGAACAGCGGCTGGAGCAGGTCGGCGAGCTGCTCGACCAGGGTGGCGAAAACGGACATGGGTGAGTCCTCCGGGGGTCTCGTCGTGCCGGGAGAAGAAGACATGACGGCATGACGACCCGCGGGGGCGGTGCGTGGCGGTACTGAGGGGCAGCGCGCCTACGGGGCCGTCAGGAGGAGACGGCCGGGCGCTCGGGGGCGCCTGCGGCCCCGGGCGTCGGGGTCGCGCTGCGGCAGGAAGGCGGTGCGTTTCTCACGGTCGCGCAGGGCCGTGCGAACACGGGTGCGTGGCACGGCGGGGGCGCAGCGCGCGCTGATGACGGCGCAGACGACGAGCGCGGATCCGGCCGCGGCGGTGGCCGTCGCGGCGAGCGCGACGGCGGCGGAGAGGCTGCCGCCGTCGACGAGGAGGATCTCGAGGAGCAGGAGGAGCAGCAGCGCGGCGGGCCGGAGCAGCCGTGCCGTACGACCGGCCATGCGCCCCTCCCCTGTCACGATCCGCCCCACCCGTGGTCCCTCTGGTGCGCCGCTGGTAACCACGTGGCGCCGGACACCGAGTATACGAGCGGCCCCGGCGCGGAGTTCCCGAATCGCGCCCCGGGAAAGGGAGTTGCGCACACCCCGCCACGCCCCCGTCACGCCGCGCGGCGGCCGGCCCCCGAACACAACTGCTTGAACGCTTGATTACGCAGAATCACGTTGCGGTCACGTTCGCCATGCAGCCCTTGACGCCTCCACCCCCACAGAGTTGGCTTTCGGCCACCTTGGCTGCAAATGATGCAGCCTGTCAGGGAGGTTGGATTCAACCAATGAACGCATTTCTGCGTCGTGCCGCCGTCGCAGCCGCCGCCACCGCCGTGCTCATACCGCTCTCCGGCTGCGGTGGGACCGATGCGGAGCCTGGTGTCAGGCTGACCGACGACATCGTCGTCGGGCTGCTCCTTCCGGAGAACCAGGCCGCTCGCTACGAGCAGTTCGACAAACCGGTCATAGAGGAAGGTATCGCCCGCCTCACCAACAACAAGGGCCGGGTCCTCTACGCCAACGCCAGGCACGACGCCGATCTGCAGACGCAGCAGCTCGAAGCCATGATCGAGGACGACGTCGACGTACTGATCGTGGACGCGGTGGACTCCAAGGCCATCGCCGGTGCGATCGAGAAGGCCGACGAGGCCGCCATCCCCGTCGTCGCGTTCGACCGCCTCGCCGAGGGCCCGATCGACGGTTACGTCTCCTTCGACAACGAACAGGTCGGCCACATCCAGGGCAAGGCCCTGCTGGAGGCCCTCAAGAAGCAGGCCGGGACCGGCTCCGACGCCGCGTCCGGCAAGATCGTGATGGTCAACGGCGCCCTGACCGACCCGAACGCCGCCATGTTCAAGAAGGGCGCCCACACCGAGCTCGACGGCAAGGTGGAGATCGGCCTCGAGTACGACACCGAGGACTGGAAGCCGGAGAACGCCAAGGCCAACATGGAGGCCGCGATCGCCTCCCTCGGCAAGGACGCCATCACCGGCGTCTACTCCGCCAACGACGGCATGGCGGGCGGCATCATCGAGGCCCTCAAGTCGGCCGGCGTCACCGACCTCCCGCCCGTCACCGGCCAGGACGCCGAACTGGCCGCGGTGCAGCGCATCGTCGCCGGAGATCAGTACATGACGGTCTACAAGCAGTACGCGCCGGAGGCGGCGGCCGCCGCCGAGATGGCCATCCTGCTCGCCCGGCACATGTCTCTCGGGGCGGCCGCGCACACGGACATCGACACCCCGACCGAGGAGTCCGTCCCGACCGTGCGCATCCCGGTCATCGCACTGACGCAGGAGAACATCGAGGAGACCGTCGTCAAGGACGGCCTCTACACGGTGGACCAGATCTGCGTCCCCGAGGTGCGCGCGGCGTGCAAGGAGATCGGGCTCACGTCGTAGCCCGCGGGGCGCCCACCGTGCTTACCGCGGCCGTACGGCGGCCAGTCGCCCCCACACCACCAGCCGGTATCTGGAGCTGAACTCGGGCGTGCACGTCGTCATCGTCAGGTAGTGGCCCTCCGCTCGGTATCCGGCGGCGGGCCGCACCGAGCTGCGCGGGACCGGGTCGATCACACCCGAGTCGCCGGGCAGGGTCCGCGCGAGCGTCCGGTCGACGGCGTACACGTACACGCCCTCCCGGGTCTCCACCTCCACGGTGTCGCCGGGGCGGAGCCGGTCGATGCGCCGGAAGGGCTCGCCGTGGGTGTTGCGGTGCCCGGCGACGGCGAAGTTCCCGGCCCGGCCGGGCTGCGCGGTCGCGGGGTAGTGCCCGACATACCCCTTGTCGAGGACACGGCGCTTGCCGACGCCCTCGGCGACGGGGGCGACGACGCCGAGCCGGGGGATGCGGAGGACGGCGTACGCCTGGTCCCAGCGGGGCGCGTGCGAGGGCTCGCGGCCCCGGGCCTGGTCCGGCACCCGGGTCGGGCCCGGTTCGGGGACGGCCTCCGGGGGCTCCCGCACCCTTCCCCGCTCCGCCGGCTCCCGCTCCTGCGCCCAGCGCTGCTCCAGGGCCCTCACCTGCCGCTCGGCACCCTGGCCCGCCTGCCGGTTGGTCCACCACAGCTGGTGGACGACGAGGAGCAGCACGACGGCCCCGAGCGTGACGGCGGCCTCCGCGGCCATCCACAGCCCGCGCGCGAGCCACACCCGCCTGCGCTCCCGATGCCGTGTCCGCCGCCGCTCCCACTGCCTCCGCACGCGCGCAGGGTAGGGCCGCGGCCCTCAAGTCACCAGCGTCGCGACCCGCGAGGCAGCCGGCGGGGGTCCGGCGTGCCCCCGTACCGGGGACCGGGTCGGCCTGCCGGCCGTACCCCGTACGGCAGTACGGTGTGCTGCATGCGCCCCGACACGCCTGCTGACCACATCGCCGAAGCCGAGCGCCTGCTGCGTACCGCCGAGCAGTATCCGGAAGACGCCGAGCCGCTGCTCCTCCAGGCCGCAGCCCACCTGGAACTCGCCGGCGAACGCGGCCGAGCCTCCACCCTCTACGACCGCCTCCTGGCGTCCGTGCTGCCCGGGCAGCCCGAGCACCCGCAGCTCGTCAAGGCGCTGCAGGCCGCCAACCTCTGGGAGTACGGCCACGAGGCCGAGGCCCGCGCCCTGATCGACGGGGTCCGCGCGGCCGCTCCGACGGAGGCCGCGCCGTGGGAGATCATCGCGGAGACGCTGGAGCACCACGACGAACTCGAGGCGTCGCACGACTGCTTCACGACGGCGCTGACGATCCTCCTGGCCGACGGCGACGAGGACGTCCCGTACGCCACCCGGTCCCTCCTCTCGGGCCGCCACCGCGTCCGCCGCCTGCTGGGCCTGCCCCACGACGACTGGGACTCCACGGCCGACCGGGTCCACGCCGCCCACACCCCGGACGTCACGCTCGACGAACTCCACGACCCCAACCGCCTGTGGGCGCTGGGCTCGGACAACCCGGCCGAGCTGAAGGCGGAGATCGCCCGCCTCCGCTCCGAACTGGGCTCCTACCGCTCGGCGCTGTCCCGCCCCTTCCCGGTCGCGGTCCTCCACTGGCCGGAGGCGGAACTCACCGAGCTGCTGGAGGCGTACCCCCAGCTCGAGTCCGAGTACCCGAGCCACAAGGCCCACCTGTCGGACATCGAGGCCTCCCTGCGCGACCTGTCGGCGACGGGCACGGAGAACCTGGGCATCGTGACGGCGACGGTCCCGTCCTACGAGGCCTTCGCGGCCTCCGAACAGTCCTCCCCCGCGAACACGGACCTGCTCCCCCAGTACGCCACCACCCTCGCGGCCCGCGGCCGCGCCACCTCCTGGCCGCCGGCCAAGGGCGCGCCGTGCTGGTGCGGGTCGGGGACGGCGTACCGGGACTGCCACGGGGGGTAGGCCGCGCCACTCCTCGTCCAGGCACCGAGGCACCACGGCTGTTCCTTGCGGGCCGGGGTCCGAACCGGTTCACGCTGCCGCGAGCCCGCCGGCACAATGCACACGTGCCCGATGCCGTCCCTTCCTCCGCCGCAGTGTCCGCCCGCATGAGCCGCCAGGGCTCTCGCGACACGGCTCAGGAGCTGGCGGTTCGCCGGCTGCTGCACGCTTCCGGTCTCCGCTACCGCGTGAACGTCCCGGTGCCGGGCATGCCCCGACGCACGGTCGACATCGTCTTCCCCGCGATCAAGATCGCCATTTTCCTGGACGGCTGCTTCTGGCACGGCTGCCCCCAGCACGCCACCCAGCCCAAGGCCAATGCGGAGTGGTGGCGGACCAAGCTCGACAAGAACACGGCGCGGGACGTCGAGACCACCAGCCACCTCACCGAGGAGGGCTGGACGGTCCTTCGATTCTGGGAGCACGTACCGGCGGAGGAAGTCGCAGCGACGGTACGTGCGGCGGTGGACCGGGAGAAGCGGGATCGGCACCGGCGGAAGCAGTCGGCACGGAAGCAGGGCCCCGCGAAGAGCCGAGGGGAAGCTGATGGCTGATCAACTCGGTTTCGTGGACCTGTGTTCCGGCGCGGGCGGGTTGGCGTCAGGACTGGAGGGTGCGGGCTTCTCGCCAATGCTCCTGCTCGACAACAAGCGCCAGGCGTGCGAGACGCTCATCGCCAACCGACCGCACTGGAACGTGGTCTGTGAGGACCTTGTCGATTTCCTTCCGGACGAGTACCCGGAGAGCCTGGACGTCGATCTGCTGTCGGCCGGCCTGCCGCGGGTGAAAGCCTCGGCCGCGGTGGGGCGCCCGGACAGTGACCAGGAACTGCGGCTTCTCACGGCCACCGTCTATCTGGTCCACTCGATCCAGCCGCGGGCCCTGTTGCTGGAGAACCTGCCCGCTCTCGTCGAGTCGGCGGCGTACGCCGGCATCAGGGACTTCGTCCAGGCCGAACTGGCGCATCTCGGCTACCGGTACCACTGGTTCGTGCTGAACGCCGCGGACTTCGGTGTGCCGCAGGAGCGCCGACAGGGCATTCTCGTGGCCCTCAAGGAGCCGTGGTTCCACGCCTTCACCCCGCCCCGGCCGACGGTGGACAAGCATGTCCCGGTCGGCCGTGCGCTGCGGCGGTCGATGGCGGCTCGTGGCTGGCGCGACGCCGACATCTGGGCGGCCCAGGCGCTGGCTGTCGCACCCACTCTGGTCGGCGGCTCGGAAAATCGTGGCGGTGCGGATCTCGGTCCGTCCGGCACGAAACGCGCCTGGGCGCGGATGGGGGTGAACGCAGGCGCACTGGCCGACGAGGTGCCGGGGCCGGATTACGTATGGCCACGCTCCGACGATCCGGCCCGGATGCCGAAGATCACGGTGGACCAGGCGGCCCTTCTCCAGGCGTTCCCCGCGGAGTGGCAGGTCACGGGACGGAAGACGGCCCGATATCGACAGATCGGACATGCAACCCCGCCGCCGGTGGGCAGGGCGCTCGGCGGGGCCATCGCGACCGCGCTACGGTCACCTGCCCGCGCGTAGAAGAGCCGGAATTGCATCCCCGTTCGCCGGCTACACTTCAAGGCCATGAGCCACATCGAGAACGAACACCCCTCACCTGCGGGTTTCCGCATCCTGGACCTGTTTGCGGGGCCGGGCGGTCTGGATGTGGCGGCCGACGTCCTGGGGCACCGGGTCACCGGCATCGAATGGGACGCGGGAGCATGCGCCACTCGCAGTGCGGCAGGTATGGACACCTTCCACGGTGACGTCCGAAAGTACCGCGCAGCCTTCTTCCCCCATGCTCAGGTGCTGACCGGGGGACCTCCGTGCCAGACATTCACAGTCGCCGGACACGGGGCGGGCCGCAGGGCGCTGGACCAGGTAATCCAGTACATCGAGCGCTTGCACCGTGCCGTACACCCGGAAACCCGCCAGGACTGGAAGCAGATCTTCCGAACCTGGCGCAAGATTTCCGAGGAACTCAGGCTGAGGGACCTCGAAGCAAAAGAGGTCAAGGCGGAGAAGCGCAAGGTCGAGGAGCTCAGGGCCACGAAGCGCAGGTCCATGAAGATCAGACTGGCGCAACTCGGGACCTCCACGGACGACGTCAACAACGTTCTGAGAAAACTCGAGGCACCGCAGATCGTCGATTACCCGGATGACGAACTCAACGGCCTTCTCCAGCAGTTCGGCGAGCTGAACGACAGGCTCGACAAGCTGAAGGACAAGCTCGAGGAGTTGGGCGACGAACGGACGGGATTGGTCCTGCAGCCCCTGTGGTGGGTGATCGAACGGAGCCGGCGACCCGGCTCGGAGCCCTACGAAGCCGTTGTGCTGGAGCAGGTGCCCGCAGTGATGCCGGTGTGGACGAAATACGCCGAGGTGCTCGCCACCCTCGGCTACCGGACCGCGACACAGATGATGCACACCGAGGCCTTTGGCGTGCCGCAGACCCGGCGGCGCGCGGTGCTCATGGCCCGGCTTGATGGGACCGCCGACCCGAACAAGGTCGAACTTCGCCCCGGCGACCTCCCGAAAGTGTCCGAAACACATGAGCGCTACCGGTCGGCGAGCCGTCCCACCGTACCGGCGACGGCAGGGCACGTGATGAACATCCTCCCCTTGGAGACCTCGGACGAGAACGCGGAAGAGCCACCCAAGGCGGCCTGGGTTTCCATGGAAGAGGCCCTGAAGAGGGCAAGGGAGATCAAGCCGGAGCTGCCTGATCGTCCAGCTTTCACCGTCGTGTCGAACTACGGGACGGGCGGTGTTCCCGAGGCGCGCGGCCGACGCGACCACGACGCCCCTTCCGCCACGATCACCGGGAAGGTTTCGCGGAACCGCGTGGTCGAGAAGGGCACCGACAAGGACCTGGACCGTTTCACCCCTGCCGAGGCAGGGGCGCTCCAGACCTTCCCCGTCGCATATCCCTGGGGCGGCAACGACGTGTCGCAGCAGATCGGCAACGCCGTACCGCCCAGGCTCGCCCTGCACGTGCTGCGGCACGTGCTCGAACCCGAACTGAGCAAGGACGAGGCGGAGATCAGGCTGCGGCAGGCCACCGTCGAGTTGGAAACATGGAAGCCCGCCGTGCCGGTGGAGATCCGCCGGCACGGCGACTGGGAGGGTCACCCGCTCACGGGCAGGTGACCCTCCCGACTCACTCCTGGGGCTTCCGACCCCGGACCGGAGCCGTCTCGAAGAGGTCGGCGAAGTAGTCGGTGAGCGCGATCACCGACTTCTCCGGAACGGGTTCTTCGTCAGGCCCGTCCGGCAGCGAGTGCCGCGGTACCGGCGGCGCGGATTCGGCATCCGCCACCCACTGGCGCAGCACCTCGGGATCGCGCTGCTCGTCGGTGGCCAGCACGTCGTACATCAGGGTCGCACCGGCGGCATTGATGGCCGTCATCAGACCCTCGATTTCACGACCGGTGGTGGCGACCCCGCGTTCCATGACGCGCACCAAAGCCTGAGCAGTGGGGCGGTGATCGAGAAGGTCCCGCCGTAGCGCGGAATGGATGAGGTCCTGGTTGGTACAGGCAGCGACCACCGGTGAGTAGTCCTTGCCGTTGCGGAACATCTCGGCTGCCCACCACAGACGCGAGAAGCACTGACGGTCCAGCGGTCCTTTGAATCGGGCCGGGTTTGTGCGCGGCTCGCCCTGATCCGACTTCGGCGTCGAGAGGTGGCGCCAGACCACGTAATCCGGAGCGACGGCCAACGAAAGGTGGTTCCAAAGCCTTCGGTCCGCGGCCTCCCGGCGGGTGAGGCGGAGAGCCGCATGCAGTCGGGGCGCCAGCCAGCCGTCTGCGCCGGTGCGGTTGTCCTGGAACTCGTGCATGGCATCTTCCATGAGTTCCCTGAGCGGTTCGACCTCCCATCGGGGGTCGTCCTCCGGCAACGGTTCGACGACCTTGGCGAGATCGACACCTCCGTGGCCCTGCATCCCCTGGAGCAGGTCCTCCGTGAGGAAGGGGTCGGCCGCCGTCGCGGACAACAGGCCCAGCCGCTGAGGAAGATGGTGCGGCCTCTCGATCATGCTCTGTCCCCTCGGTTCATCTGCTGCAGTCCGCGGAGGGCGTTGGCGAGTGCCTTGCTCGCACCGGCGCGGCGCACGGCCGCGTAGTGGATTCGGGTCTGGAGTTCCACCCATCCCGCGTCGCCCGTGCGCCGGTGGTGGACCTGCCGGAGCGCCTCCTCCACATGGACGCCCGACACCACGTCGGGGAGCATCTCCCTCAGTACTTCGCCCTGCCAATCGGTGGGGAAGACCGGCGAACCGTCCGGCTCGACCTCCAGGTCACCGACAGAGCTGTGGAACACCGCCGTCCATACGTCGGTGGCCATCTGGGAGACGAGCATCTCGTGCACCTTGCTCTCGATGCCTCCACTCTCGCCGCCGAGAAGATCGGAGAACCCCTCGATGTCGGTGTTGACCAGCACCGTCGGCAGCCGGCCCGAGGCATCCACGATCCAGGGCACGTCGGAGTAGGCGTGCAGCCACTCCCGTGCGCTCTTCGAGAAGTTCGTCTGCTTCACATCGAGGCGCAGACCACCGAGCGGCTCCTCGGCGCACACGTCGACCGTCCAGTCGTCGTCCGTCTCGGCGATCGCCCGGCCGGGCACGTCGTCGACCGTGGCGACAGCATGGGCCGCGAGGCCGGCGCGTCCCACGTGTTCGTCGCGGAACACCTCAATGTCGCCGGACCACTCCTTGCTGTCGGGGGCGTCCTGTCGGAGGTCGACTGCAGTACGCACGTTGGTCTCACCGTCGGTGAGCACGGCGAGGACACGCAGATCGCTCCACGGAGCATCGGGGGCGTTGGCGCCGGGCGGCAGAGTGGCGGACAGGCCGATCCTGGCCGACACCCAGTCCTCGTGCTGCGCCACTCCCAGGGCCACGGTTCGTTGCTGAGTGGAATATGCCGAAGTGTCCAGATGGTCCCGGGAGCCGTCGGGCAGCTTGAGGGAAGCCGACGTCACCCGAAGGGAGATCGGGCGGTTGAGCCTCTTGTACGGGTAGAACTTCATGCCTCACTCCCCTTACCGGCTCGGAGTTCGAGAACGAGCCGGGTGAGCGCAGTACGGACCGGATGGCCGGCGACATCGGTGGCACCCCGGAAGGACGCTCGGCGCGCACCGGGCGTGAAGCGGAGCACACCGTCCTCGACCTCGCAGCCCTCCAGGGCGACGAGCTCAGCCCAGTCGAGCCTGGGGCGGCTGCCCGACCGCACGTCGAGCAGAACGACCGGTGTCATGACAGGCAGTTCCTCCGCGCGGGGCAGTTTCACCTCGGCAGTGATCCGCCACTCCCCGTCCGCGCCGATCTCCGCCTTGAGTCCGTCCAGTTCCGGCAGGGAAGGCCCGGAGCCACGCCTGGGCACGGTCTTGCGCGGCACGGTCAGCGCCTTCCGCAACTTCGCACCTCCCTCGCCGCCGGCACGCTTGGGGCGGGCGACCAACTCCTTCACCGCGGCGTTGACCTCCGTGGTCAACCTGGCGATGCGATGGTGCGCGCTGTGCGACCAGCGAAGTGTCAACTCCTCGGTCTGGCCCCAGCGGTCGTGCTCGGGAGGCTCGGCCGCACGCAGAAAGTCCTCGGCCTCCTCGGCGAAGGGCACCGACTCACCGGCCGCTTGGCCCGCCAGAAGAACAGCCTGAAAGGCGTTGACGCCCAGCGGCAGGCCTGCGACGCCGGACTTCTTGATAGTCATGCGATTGCCGCGCAGCGAGTGGACCTGGTTCGAGATGCCGTCCGCGTCCTCGGCCTCCGTGACCAGCAGTACGGCCGGATGGATGCCGAGTGTGCCGCGGCGCCCGCCGTAGAGGGGCAGCCGGAGCGGGACCGTGCGGAGGACGACCTGACCTGCCTCAGTGAGCCGGTCCACAGTGGTCCCGTCGTAGAAGGCGCGGAGCGCCCGAGTCCGAGAAGGTTGGGCGACGGTGGGGTCGACCTTCTCCTCCTCGATGACGACCTGACCGTTGCGCAGCGTCCGGACCGAGGTTTCCAGCAGGGGGAGTCGGCTTCCGCCACCGGTCATCGCTGCCCAGAAGTCCTGCCCGAGTGCCTCCACCAACCTTCGGTGCATGGCCCTGATGTCCCGGGTGCCGTCCTCGTCGGCCCCGTCCTCGTCATCGGTGTCGAGGTCGGCCGGGCCCTGGTCGAGACTCGCCACGTCATGGGCTCCGACGATCAGGAAGGAGGTGCCCGGTTCATCGTTTTCACGCGCGAGGTGAAGTCGCTCGACGGATTCCTCGTCAGCCCACCAGGAACGAGCCACCTCCGCACCCGGAGTGTCCGGGTCGGGGCGTCCGAGCCAGGCGGGCCCCGCGTAGGGGACCCCGTCGACGGAACGCCATGGCAGTTCCAGCCGTCCGATGACACGGCGTTCGGTGCGTCCCTCGTGCGGGACGGACAGCGTGGAGTTGATCAGAACCATGCCGAGTGCACTGGTCGCCCACAGCGTCGCCTTGCCGAGACCGTAGGAACCGCCCGCGCCCCGCCCTGACTTGAGGCTTTCCAACTGGCGGCGGACAACGGCTGCGAACTTGCCGTCGTCGTAGTCGTCGCCGGTGAGACCGGAAGCGTTGTAGTCGTCGATCCGCAGGAGGACCAGCCGGCCCTTTTCGAACATGTCACGGACACCGGCATCGACGACACGTCCGACCTTCTGCTGGGAGGCCGACTCCGAGACCGCCAGGTAGTGAGGCTGCAGATCGTCCCAGAGGATGGCCCGGCGGAAAGTGTCCAACGACTCGCCGGTCAACTCGTGGATCGTGTATCGCACGCGGACCGGACGGCCGTTCTCCGTCAGCCGCTCGTCGAGACTGTTCTGACAGGTCTCGCGAGCGAGTACCTGGACATCCGCGTCGAAGGCGAAGGCCGCGGCGTTGCCACCGTCGCGCCCGCCGTCGCGGTAGCCGGGCCGGTGGTACCAGGTGACGGGGAGCCCGACCTGGGTGTCAGCGGTCCTGGTGTGCACCGTGCCCACGTCGGTGCCGAGCGCCTCGGCGATCTGCGCCATGACGGTGGGGCGGGGCACCGAGCGTCCCGTGATCCACGCGGAGACCGCGGCTCGGGTCAACTTCAGTTCCTCGGCAAGTTCCGCCTGGGTCTTTCCGGTGAGCCTGAGTTGACGGGCCAGCCAGGGCCCGAACTCCTCGCCTGCATCCACGTGCAACCTGCGCTTTCCATGCTTCGCGAGTCTCTTGCGTGCTTGATGACCAGAGGCTAATTTGACACACCGATCCCCGTCAACCAAAAGTTAACAGGGCTACTCGATCATCCATTCCATCAACCTGTCCAATCTGTCCGATTTCGCGGATTACGTTCGCGATTCACGGGGAGCCAACCGGAATCCGAAGGTCCACTTGTGAGGGAAGTCGATTTCGCAAAAGCCGGACAGAGATGAGGGTTGACAGGACCCGGTCATGCACCGCTAGCGTCGAGTTCAGCAGCAGCGCTGTCTCGCCAGGAAAGTTCCGAATGGAATCCGGGCGACCCGGGGGTGAGGTGTACCTCCGGGCGGCTTCACCCGACTTCTCACCCGGTGAACGGAGAATGCGATAGAAGAGAGCTGGAGCAATCACGACCTGAAGTCGATGCGCGAGTTGAGCGCCGACTTCCTGAACCAGCAGGTGGCCGCGACTGCCACCTCGCAGGGCGATGTCCCCCACGGACACGGGACCACCGTCGTGGATTCCCTCGACGAGAGTCCGCCCTCTGCACGTGAACCGAACCACGGTGTCGTCACCCCGG
The DNA here is from genome assembly GCF_053591995.1 of Streptomyces sp. NPDC002835. Taxonomy (NCBI): domain Bacteria; kingdom Bacillati; phylum Actinomycetota; class Actinomycetes; order Kitasatosporales; family Streptomycetaceae; genus Streptomyces; species Streptomyces sp. NPDC002835. Next base: position 465,149 of record NZ_JBSFUW010000001.1, read on the forward strand.
CACGGTGACGAACCACCCGCTCCGCTCTCTCCCCCACGACTCGCTCGAGCACATGTCGGCGCCCTGCGAAGGAAGTTGCCCGTGGCGAGGTCGTGTCGCCTTTCCCCTGGTGGCCGGCCGCCCCGGCGACCGGCCACCAAGGGAAGCGTCGACGCATCGCATCTTCAGTCCGCTCTCGTTCACCCAGGAGTCCGAAGTCATGCCCCAGCCCGTCCGCCCGGTCGTCCGAACAGTCCTCGACCAGTCGTCCCGAGTGCTGCAGACCTACGCGGTGGACCCCGGTCTCGTCGCCGAGCACGCCAACGGCGAACGCCGTATCACTCAAGGCGGATACGGCGACCGGCAGCTTTTCGAACTCGTCCAGAACGCGGCTGACGAAATCGCCGGCCAACCGGGCGGCAAAATTCAGGTTGTCCTCACGGAAACCAATCTCTACTGCGCCAACGAAGGAAGTCCCGTGACTCCGGAAGGCGCGGAGACCATTCTTCGAATGAGCATGTCGAAGAAGCGCGGAGGCCAGATCGGTCGATTCGGCGTAGGTGTGAAATCGGTTCTCGTGGTGACCGACGCGCCGGAATTCTTCAGCCGGAGCGGCAGCTTCGGATTCGACCGGGCCTGGTCCTTCGAGCAGATAAAGGCCGTCCCCGGGGTGACCGACCGGTACGGCTCGAGCTTCGACGCGCCGGTGCTGCGGACAGCCCGCCCCCTGGACGAGGCGGCCGAGCGCGCCGCCGACCCCATCCTCGACGAACTGCTGGGCTGGGCGACGACCGTCGTGCGACTGCCGCTGCTCAACGAAGCGAACGGCCGGTTGGGGAAGGACATGCACGGGGGCGGCTCGTCGGATCGCGAGGAGTTCCCGCCCGGGTTCCAGCTCTTCTCGCCCCATGTCGCCAAGGTCGTCCTGGAGGACCGCCGGCCGCGCCCGATGGCCCGTCGGACCCTGACAACACGCCAGGTCGGTGATGTCCGCACCGTGTGGGAAGCGCGGACCGGGAAGGCGGCGACCTCCGAGGATTGGAGGGTCTTCACCTTCACCCATGCTCCCGGGCCGGCCGCCCGCGCCGACGCCGGTGAGCTGCACGACCGCGTCACCCTCGATGTCTCCTGGGCTGTTCCCGTTCTGGAGAAGGACCCGAAGAGCGGGCTGTACGGCAGCCCCCGGATACGCGGTCGAGGCCGATTCTGGTCCTTCTTCCCCACCAAGTATGAAATGTCCCTGAGTGGCATCCTCAACGGAGCATGGAAGACGAACGAGGACCGCCAGAACCTCCTGGACTCGTCCCCCTTCAACCAGGAGATGATCAAGGTTTCGGCGGCGCTGGTCGTCGACTCCCTGCCGCGACTCGCCCCGCCCGAGGATCCCGGCGCCTACCTCCCTCTGCTCCCTGGCCGCACCAAGGAGTCGATCAGCTGGGCCGACGACTTCCTGATCCGTGAGATCTGGGCCCGCGCGGCGGTCCGCCCCTCGCTGCCCGACCAGGACGGTGTCCTCCGCATACCTTCCGAGCTGCGGCTGCACCCTCGCCTCGACAAGGACCTGCGGCGTCTCGACGGCTGGCTCCGCATGTGGCACGAATGCCCCGGCCGGCCCTCGGACTGGCTGCATCCGAGCGTCGAGACCGACTCCCTCCGTTCCGGCAAGGTCGAGCACATCCGAGAGGCGGCCAAGCTCGAACGCGCCGCCGTGCGGGAGTGGTTGGAAGCGCTGGTCGAATGCGGCACCGCCGAGGCGTCCGCGGTGGCGATCCGGATCGTCGCCGAGATGGTCGAGGTGCAGGCCCCGTACGCCGACGAGGCGCGCAAGGCGCGGATCGTGCTCACCGAGGAGCACGGCCTGGTCGCCCCGGTGGCCGGCCACGTGTTCCGTCGCGCCGAGCAGGGCGGGCTGCGCGAGTCCCTGGTGTACGTGGTGGACGAGCTGGCCGAGGACCTCTCGCTCGGACATGCTCTGAACCTGCTCGGCATCCGGGAGGCCGACGTCGAGGGTCGCTTCGTCAGCGTGCTCGACCAGGGCCTCGAGGGTTACGGGGAGACCGATTGGCAGCGGTTCTGGGAACTGTTCCGCCAGGCCGGTCAGAGCCGGTTGGGCGACCGGGTGATGAAGCAAGTCCCCACACCACGCGAGACCCTGCGGGTGCGGACGGCCGACGGCAAGTGGCGACCGATCCGGGACTGCATGCTGCCCGGCCCGGTGGTGACCGGCGACCGTGACCCGTCCGTCGCGGTCGACATGGCCTTCCACTCCGACGACACCACCTTCTTCGCGATGGTGGGTCTGCGGGAGCGTCCGGTGACCGGTGTACGGCCGCAGGAGGGCGAAGAGTGGTTCGACGAGTACCGTGAGGCGATCCACTCGTCCTATCTGCGGAAGTTGGACGAGCGTGCGCCCCGCCCCGGCCTGAAGACCATGAAGGCGGAAGGGTCGCCGATCGGCGGACCGCTCCACCTCTTCCGCGTGCTGTCCGAGGAATCCCGCGCGGCCTTCCTGAAGACCCTGCCCGACACGGCGGTGGTGGACCACTGGACCCGGCACTACGGCTCCCGGGTCAACTCCCGTCAGTCCGTGGTCTCCCCGATCCGCTGGCTGCTCCGGAAATACGGAACGGTCGTCACGTCCCAGGGGATCAAACCGCTGAAGGAAGCCGTCGGCCCACAGCTCGCCTCCCACCGTGACGTGCTGCCCGTTGCCGAATCGATCTCCGAGGAGAAGGCCCGAAAGCTCGGCCTGCCCACCACCGTCGACGAGGTGCCCGGTGACCGTTGGCAGGCATTGCTGACCGAGGTTTCACGCAGCGAGGACGACACGTTCGTCGGCGCCACCTATGTGATGTTGACCCGCTTCGAGGCCGACTTCCCCGAAGACTCCCTGACCCGTTGCCGGATCGGTGACTCCTGGGGCACCCGCCCCGACGAAGAGATCACACTTGCCGTCGGCGCCACCGAGTACCGGGCGCTGCGCGCCGAGCAGTTGCCCGCGCTTCTCGTGCCGACGGCCGCGGACGCCGAGCTGATGGTCGAGAAGTGGGGCATGCTCCGCTATGCCGACGTGATCAGCAAAGAGACCCGCGAGGTGACGGACGGCGAACCGGTGCCGCTGGTGGAGCTTTACCCGTCGCTGCGGCAGCGCCTCGACAGCTCCACCCGCAATGCGTTGGTTCAGCGGTGCAGCGAACTGGAGGAGGTCACCCGCACACCCAACGGCACGAAGCCCACCCCACTGGACGCCGTACGGCAGGGCTCCACAATCAAGGTGCGTGTCCCGCTCGACCGTGAGCCGATGCTGCGGTTGATCGACCGCGAGCTCGCGCTGCGCCTCGGCCCGGCCGGCTGCCGGGCGGTACTCGATCATCAGGAGCGCATGGAACGCGACAGCGCTCTACAGGCGGCGATCAAGGCCGTCCGGGAGACCGACGACGTCGTCGCCAAGATCGAGCTGTTGATCGGAGCGGACGCTCTTCGGGCAGGTCTGCCCGAAGGGCTGATGGACGCCGAGTTGGACGCGAACGACGGCACGGAGCCGTCGGGCCACCGCATCGCACAGATGGCCTTCAACGCTCACGGTGACGGGGTCCTGCACCAGCACGCCCGGGACATCCAAGCAAGGTTCCCCAACGCCCCTGTCGGCTACACGGGTTCGTCCTCTGCCGTCTCATTCGTCTCCGATCTACGGCTGCCGGTGGCGTTCGCCGGCTCCCGGACCCCGTCGCCGCCCTCTTCCGAGAACGTGGAGGGGCCGAAGGACTTTCCTCGTCTTCACGACTACCAGGAGGACCTGGTCCGGAACATCTCCACGCTGCTCGACCGGCTGGCACCGCAGCGCGGCATGCTCTCACTGCCCACCGGCGCGGGAAAGACCCGGGTCACCTCCGAGGCCGTGATCCGTTGGGTCAAGCGGGTCGGCGATCTCCAGGGGCCGATCCTGTGGATCGCGCAGACCGAGGAACTGTGCGAACAGGCTGTCCAGAGCTGGAAGTTCGTGTGGGGCAAGGTGGGCGCGGACCGCGCTCTGTCCATCAGCCGGCTGTGGAGCAGCAACGAGGTGGGCGAGGTCGTGGACCAGCCACAGTTGGTGGTCGCGACCGACGCCAAGTTGGAGCGCTGCCTGGGCACCGAGCAGTACGCGTGGCTGCGCAAGGCCGCGCTGGTGATCGTGGACGAGGCTCACACCGCCGTATCCAAGCGCTACACGGGGATCCTGAGCGATCTGGGCCTCACCCAGTACGAGACCGGGCGTCATCTGCTCGGCCTGACCGCCACACCGTTCCGCAACACGAACGAGGACGAGACGCGTCGACTGATCAACCGCTTCGGTAACCGCCGGCTCGACGAGGGCGTGTTCCCGTCCGGCGACCCGTACCGGGATCTCCAGAACTGGGGCATGCTCGCGCAGGTCGAACACCGCACCCTGGAGGGTGGTGAGATCGAGCTGACTCGCGACGAGAAGGTGCACGCGGAACGAATGGCCGTCCTCTCCCGCGCCGCCGAACAGCGGCTTGCCGACGACCACGCCCGCAGCCGACGGATCGTGGAGGAGATCGTCGGCCTTCCGGAGGACTGGCCCACCCTGGTGTTCGCGACCTCCGTCGACCACGCCAAGTACCTGGCGGCAATGCTCAACGACCGGAAGATCCGGGCCGCCGCCGTGGACTCGACCACGAGCACCGACGACCGCCGCCGCCGGATCGCGGACTTCCGCACCGGACGCATCCGCGTCCTCACCAACTACGGCGTGCTCACCCAGGGGTTCGATGCCCCCGCCACCCGTGCCGTGGTGGTCGCCCGCCCGGTCTACAGCACCAACGTCTACCAGCAGATGATCGGCCGTGGCCTGCGCGGTCCGCGCAACGGCGGCAAGGACACCTGCCTGATCCTCAACGTCAGCGACAACATCGCGAACTTCGACACCAAGCTCGCCTTCACCCAGTTCGAACACCTCTGGAGCCGTCGGTGACCGACCCCTATCTCGACAGCCCTCCGCTCACCGACGAGCAGCGGGCCGTGGTCGAACAGCCCTGGGACGCACGCGTCCTGGTGACCGCCGGGGCGGGGGCCGGCAAGACGCACACGCTGGTCCGTCGGCTCGACGCGCTGTGTGGGCACGAGGATCCCGAGGAGTCCCTGGAAGCCGCCGAGATCCTGGTGCTCACCTTCTCCCGTGCGGCCGCCCGCGAGTTGCGCGAGCGGATCGCCCGGCACGGGGAGCGGGCCCGCCGGGTCCGGGCTCAGACCTTCGACGCCTGGGCGTACGGCGTTCTCGTCCAGGCGTACCCGGACAACGACTGGACGGCGACCGGATTCGACGAACGGATCCGTTCCGCGGCCGGCGCCATCGAGAAGGGAGCTTTGGAGGCAGGCGACGCCGTGCCGCCCGCGCATGTGGTGATCGACGAGGTGCAGGACCTGGTCGGCGACCGGCGGGAACTGGTGGAGACGCTGCTCGACCGCTACCAGGAGAGCTGTGGTTTCACCGTGGTCGGTGACGCGGCCCAGTCCGTGTACGGCTTCCAGATCGAGGACTTGGCCGAGCGTGCGGACGAGACCAACCGGTTCTTCGACTGGCTGCGTGCCTCGTTCCCGGACGATCTGGTGGAGCTGCGCCTCACCCAGAACTTTCGAGCCACCACCCCGGAGGCCAGGATCGCCCTGGCGCACGGCCCGCTCCTTCAGCAGGTCACCGCGGCCGAAGAGGCCGCGCCGCTCTACGAGGAGCTGGGCGACCTGCTCCTCGATCCGGTAAACGGTCTCGGCGCACTCACCGACCCGTTCGTCCTGGACGGACTGCGTACGTTCCCCGACACCTGCGCGATCCTCACGCGCGACAACCGGCAGGCCCTGGTCGTCTCCGAACTGCTCCACGAGCACGGTGTCGAGCACCGACTGCGTCGCCCCCTGGAGGAACGCCCCGTCCCGTACTGGGTGGCCGAGTTGCTGCGACGCACCGACACCACCACCCTCGTCGAGGCACGATTCCGGTCCCTCCTCGAGGGGATACCTCTGCCGTACGATGCGGATCCCGGAGTCCTGTGGTCCGTGCTGCGGCGCGCCGCCCGCGGAGCCGGGCGCGCCGTCGTCGACCTGGACCGACTGCGGCGGCTGGTGGCCGACGGCCGTTTCCCGGACGAGCTCGCCGACCCCGAGACGGCACGTGTCACGGTGACCACCGTGCACCGGGCGAAGGGCCTGGAGTTCGACCGGGTGGTCGTCCTGGCTCCGCCGTCCGTCGCCGAGCTGCGCAAGCAGCACAAGGACGAGCTGGACCTGCCCGCGGAGGCCCGCGCCCTGTACGTGGCGATGACCCGCGCCCGGCAGGACCTGTACTTCGCGGACTCCCCCGAACTGCCGATCGTCAGGAGGTCCGGCGGCAGGAGCAACGGCCGTCGGTACATCGGCGGTTGGCGGTCGTACGATCGCTTCGGCATCGTGGCCGAGGCCGCGGACGTCTGCCGGGACAACCCGCCGGGCCACGACGCCGACGCGGTCGCCACCCAGGAGTACCTCCTGCACCGTGTCAGTCCCGGTCACGACGTGGTGCTGCGCAGGCACCACGACCTGCCGCTCGGCCAGTGGCAGAGCCCGCCGTACGTCCTGCTGCACGAGGGGCGGGTGGTCGGTGAAGCGTCGGAGCGCTTCCGGGAGGCGCTGTTCCAGGTGCAGAAGGTGAACCGCACGTGGGACCCCTGGTGGCCCGACGAGATCCGCGGCCTCCGGGTGGACACCCTGGAGACCGTGGCGGGCAGCACCGCCGGCGGCGCCAACGCCGGCCTCGGCGACCGGGGCGTATGGATCGCGCCCCGGATCACCGGCATCGGCAGGTACCGACGGGCAACCGACAACGAGGAGCAGCGCGCATGACTCGCATCGAAGGCCGGCACGCCGAGCACTACCGGGTCCGCGACGAGGAGATCCTGGTGGGGCTCCGCCGCGAACTCCTCGGCCCGGCGTCCGACGCGGCGCCCGAGGATCGGCACGAGGTGCTCAGCCGGGACGCACCGATCGATCGGTACCTGACCGGAGTCCTCTACCCGAGGCCCGCGAGTCCGGCCGGGGAGCAGCGGCTCCGCGAGGACGACGCCGAGCAGGAAGGTCTGGACGTCGCTCCTCTGCGCTCCCACGACAACATCGAGGAGTCCGGCACCGCACAGGACCTCGGCGCGGCCGGCTCCCGTCGCCCGTCCTCGATGGGTCTCACCTTCGCGATCGACCCGGCCATAAGCCCCGCGATCACGGTTCGTGCGAGGGCCGCCGTCTACGAACCCACCGACGCGGACGGCAATCCGGTCCCTGCCCGCCGCGCGGAGGCCCGAACCACCTCCGACCAACAGGAACACTGGCGGCGCAAGGAGCTGACGCTGCCCCCGACCACGATCGACATCGCAGAGCCCACCCCCAACCTGAAGGTCGACCTTGCGGAGGGTGTCGCACTGCGCGTCAATGCCCGACGGCCCGACCCGACCACCGGCACGGTCACGATCACGGTCACGCTGGTCAATACCCATCGGATCGGCGAGCGGGAGCTCCAGGACGCGTACTCCCTCTTCCAGTGCGGTCTCGTCGTTCGCGCGGTCGACGGGTCGAGCGCCTTCGTGGAACGACCCGCCCCCGTCGCCGCCCACGATCCTGAGGTGGCCACCAGCCGGCTGCTGCACCGCCACGCCCCGACCTTCGCCGTCGGTCACGGCTGCGCGGCCGAATGGGACTGGGCACCGCCACCGATCGGCATGACCGACGCTGATCGGGCCGCCGTCACGGAGGTGCGGAGCGAGTTCGTGCCCACGGTCGAGGTGCTGCTCACCGACTCCAACCCGGACATCGACAGCACCGCCCTGTCCATGCTGGGCCTGGCCGACAACCCCGATTCCGAGGTACTCGCCGCTCTGCGGAATCTCGCCTCCGGTTACGAGCGGTGGATCGATCACAAGGAGGCCGAGGCAAATGCCCTGGTGGGCACTCTGCACGAGAAGCCTGCCCGTGACCAGGTCCAGGCCTGTCGTGAGGCGCTGGGCCGGATCCGCGAGGGCATCTCGCTCCTGGCCGACAAGCCGGACCTGATGCAGGCCTTCCGGCTCGCCAATCGGGCGATGGCCGACCAGCGTGCCCGCAGCGCCTGGGTGAAGAACGGTCGCAAAGGCTCCCCCGACCTGGCAGCCGGTCACTGGCGCCCGTTCCAGATCGCGTTCGTCCTGCTCTGCATGGCCGGAGTCGACGACCCGGGCCACCCCGACCGCGAGATCTCCGACTTGCTGTGGTTTCCCACCGGCGGTGGCAAGACCGAGGCCTACCTCGGCCTGATCGCCCTCACCTCCTTCCTCCGCCGGATCAGGCGCGGTGCGGAGGGTGGCGGCGTCACCGTCCTCATGCGCTACACCCTGCGACTGCTCACGCTCCAGCAGTTCGAGCGTGCCTCGATCCTCCTGTGTGCGATGGAACTCATGCGCCGTGACGCTCCGTCGGAGCTGGGGACGGAGGAGTTCTCGATCGGGATGTGGGTCGGCAGGTCGGCCACTCCCAACACCCTGAAGGTCGCCGGTGGCAAGCTCGCCGATCTCCGCCGCGACCTGGACAAGCGTCTCGCGACCGAGAATCCCGTCCAATTGCACGCCTGTCCATGGTGCGGCACCCGCCTCGACGCCCGCGCCTACGAGGTGGACGAGGACGCCGTACGAATGCACGTCCGTTGTCCCGGCGACGACTGCGACTTCGCCGACGGGCTACCCGTCCATCTCATCGACGAGGCGGTGTACGCCGCCCGCCCGACGCTGGTCATCGCCACCGTCGACAAGTTCGCCTCGATGCCGTGGCGTCCGGCCACCGCCGCGCTGTTCAACCGCGTCGACCCGAATGATCCCACGCCGCCCCCGGAGTTGATCGTCCAGGACGAGCTCCACCTGATCTCCGGCCCGTTGGGTACCCTGACGGGCCTCTACGAGACCGCCGTGGATGCCCTCGCCGGCCGACCGAAGGTGATCGCCTCCACCGCGACCATTCGACGCGCCGCCGAGCAGGGGCTCAGCCTCTTCGATCGGCAGGTGCGGCAGTTTCCGCCGGCCGGGCTCGACTCCCGTGACTCCTGGTTCGCCGTCGAGACCCCCCGCGAGGAGAAGGCGAGCCGCCGCTATGTCGGCCTCTTCGCCCCCGGTACCAGCCAGTCCACGCTCCTCATCCGTACGTACGCCACCCTGCTGCATCGGGCGAAGCACGCGCAGACCGAGGCCGGGGTGCGCGATGCGTACTGGAGCCTGGTCGGTTACTTCAACAGCCTCCGTCTGCTGTCCGCCGCCGAACTCCAGGTCCACGACGACGTAGTGGCCTACCTGGAACTGCTCGCCGAGCGTGAGGGCGTCGCGGTCCGATCGACCGCCAGCTACTCGGAGTTGACGAGCCGGATCGACGCGAGCGAGATCCCGGCACGCCTCAAGGGCATCGAGCGGAAGCTACCCCAGGAGGACGTGGTCGACGTCCTCCTGGCCACCAACATGATCGCGGTGGGCGTCGACGTGGACCGGCTCGGTCTGATGGCGGTAATGGGCCAACCGCAGACCACCGCCGAGTACATCCAGGCCACGAGCCGCGTTGGCCGCGCCCACCCCGGACTGGTCGCCGTCATGCTCAACGCGGCCCGCTCCCGCGACCGCTCCCACTACGAGAACTTCCTCCACTTCCACTCCGCCCTGTACCGCGAGGTCGAGTCCACCTCCGTCACGCCGTTCTCGGCCCGCGCCCGCGAGCGGGGACTGCACGCGGTGATCGTCGCCCTGGCGCGCATCCTGATCCCGGAAGCACGGCCCAACGAAGCCGCGGGCCACGTCGAGTCGTACGAGTACCAGCTCCGCACGAGGGTGAAGCGTGTCCTCGTCGACCGTGTCCGCACCATCACTCCCGACGAGACCGACGCCGTCTCGCGGGCGTTCGACGAGTTCGTCGACTGGTGGTGCGCCGAGGCCGACATCCACAGCGGCCTGGTCTTCGAACCCCGCAGGGGAGCCAACCGCTCCCCGTCGGTGCTCAAGTCGTACGACGACGAGACGGAGGACGCGGAGGCATGGCCCACCCTTTGGAGCCTGCGCGACGTCGACGCCGAGTCCGCCCTTTTCATGGAGGCATCCCGATGACCCCGCCCCCCGCACGCCGCCGCCGCAACGGCACGGACGGCCCGGCCCCCGCCCACAACCTGCCCCGGCGCGGCGCCGTCCGCCGCTCACAGGCCATCACCACGTACGGGGTCGGCTCTCTGATCGCCGTCGACCACGAGTCCTTCATCGTCTCCGGCCTCGACGGTGCGGAACAGCACTGGAGCGCAGCCGAGTCTCCGCGCATCTACGAACGACGGCTCGCCCGCCTCCTCGGCGTGCAGCACTTCCGGCTGCCACCGGCCTCTGGCGACACCAGCAAGGACGGCATGCGGGTCCGCCGATTCCCGTTGATGCACTCGTGCCCCGACTGCAACGAACTCCGGCGGCACCGTGAGTTCAATCCGCCGGCCGGCAAAAGCGCATGCGGTGCCTGCGACGCCGACCTGGTCCCTTCGCGATTCGTCATCGCCTGCGAGGCGGGACACCTCGACGAGTTTCCCTACCGGGAGTGGGTGCATCGCTCATCGGGCCGCGGCACAACCGGTACAGGCCCCTGCTCGGGAACCCTCAAGCTGCGCTCCTCCGGTCGCAGCTCCTCCCTCCGCTCGATCATCATCTCCTGCTCCTGCGGGGTACCCGAGGCGTCGATGGAGGGCTCGTTCCGCAGAAGCGCACTCAAGGACCTCGGGCTCCGGTGCCGCGGCACACGCCCCTGGCTCGGTACCTCGGTTCCCGCCGAATCCTGCGGCCTCACCCCGCGCACTCTCCAGCGAGGCTCCTCCGCCGTGTGGCAACCGGTGCTGAAGTCGGCGCTCTCCATTCCGCCGTGGAGCGACGGACGCGCCGACCCGCTCGCCGAGCACTGGGACGAGCTCCGCAAGCTGAGCAGCCGCGACGAGGTCGAGATGTGCCTCAAGTTCGCGTTCAAGGGTGAGAGTCCGGTGCCTGTCGACGAGGTGATGGAACTGCTGGCCGCCGAGCAGGAGGAGGACCCCACCGGTGACCAGGAACCCACCTTTGACCACCGTTATCAGGCCCTGCGCAACAAGGAGTACGAGCGCCTCCGTGCCGGTAACGACGAACGCGAGCGCTCCCGCGCCGAGCAGTTCATCTGCGAGAGGCCTCTCGGCGACCCCGCCGTCCTCCGTCCGCTCGGCGTCGCCGGCCCCATGCTAGTGAAGAAGCTCCGCGAGGTACGCGCCCTCAAGGCATTCACCCGGCTCGCCGATCCCGACACGGCCGAGGAAGCCGACGAGGCCGCCCTCTCCGCGAATCCACCGGCCTGGCTCCCCGCCATGGAGGTGCACGGCGAAGGCGTTTTCCTGCGTCTCGACGAGGAGCGTCTGACGACCTGGGAGAACCTCCCGACCGTGGCGGCACGCGTAGAGCGGATCCGCACCGCGCATCAGCGGAGCATGGATCAACGCGCCTCCGACCCGACCCATGTACCACTCTCCCCGGCCACCCCCCGCATGGTGCTCCTCCACACACTGGCCCATGTACTGATCAACGAGTGGAGCCTCGACGCTGGCTACCCTGCCGCCGCCCTTCGCGAACGCCTCTACGCCGACGAGCACATGGCCGGTGTGCTGGTGTACACCGCGACCAGCGACTCCGCCGGAAGCCTCGGTGGACTCGTCGCGCAGGGCGAACCGACACGCCTGGAGCACACGATCCGCTCCTCCGTGCGCCGCGCCGCATGGTGCTCCGCCGACCCACTGTGCATCGAGTCCGAGGCATCCGGGACCGGAGGCACCAACCTCGCCGCCTGCCACGCCTGTGTGATGCTTCCTGAGACCAGCTGCGAGCACAACAACATCCTGTTGGACCGTGCACTGCTCATCGGCACGCCGGACGACCTTCAAGTGGGCTTCTTCGCAAACGTTGTGGCTGCCTGAGGTCCAGTGGGAGGCCGGACGACACCGGGGACCGCGCTGTGGGCCACTGGCGCCGTTGTTCCCTTTCGCCTCAGCATGCCGTGTTCGCCTCGCAGTGCAACTGCGCCCGGTCCAGGGCCTCGTCCGGGTCGCAGCCGTGGGCGCGGAGCCAGAGGAGGAGGTCGGTGATCACCTCGATCGCCGACTCCTGGGCTGTGGCAACACTCAAGCGGGTACGCCCCGGACCCGCGGGGTGCCGGCGGACGGAACCGTAGAGGCCGATCAGGGCCTCGGCGCGTGTGACACCCGGGTCGTTGACGTGGCCGCTGGGCGCCGTGAGGCCGGTGGCCAGTTCGCACCAGGTGACCTTGCTGTCCGCACGCAGGACCACACCCCAACGGTCAGCCGTGGCGTCGACCAGAGCCATGCCCCGGCCCGCTTCGTCCTCGGGCTGCGCCGAGAGGAGCGTGGGCAGGGCCCGGGTGTCCGGGTCCTGGACCTCCAGGCGCAGGTAGGTGCCGTTCATCGAGACCGTGAGCGTGGTGGGGGTCAATTCTCCGACGTGACGGACCACGTTGGTCACCAGCTCCGTAACGCAGGTCGAGGCCGCATCGGTGAGGTGCCGCAGGCCCCACTGACGAAGGTGCAGCGCCATGATGCGGCGCAGTGCGGCAAGTTCCCCTGCTTCGGCCAGGAACGGCAACTCCCATGCCTTTCGCCGCACTTCGCTCCGGCATACGTTCAGGTCCATCAGCCGCTCCGAGTCGCTTCGCGATGTGCCGCCCGACATCCGGGCGCGCTAACGTTCAGTCAACCGACCGGCACAGCGGGTGGGTATTGCCCGTGGGCGGCGGGGCGTTGAAAGTCCTGAATTTCAGGGAAGGCCACCTCATGAGCAACCGCACACCGAACCGTGCCCTGGCCGCCCTCATCGTCGAGGCACGCTGGACCAACGGCGAGACGGCACACGCTGTCAACAAGGTCGGCGCGGAGCTGGGATTGACCCTGCGCTACGACGACTCCGCCGTCTGCCACTGGCTGACCGGAACCACGCCACGCAAGCGAGTGCAGCCGGCCCTCGTGGAGGCGTTCTCGCGGCGGCTGTCGCGGCCGGTGTCGGCGAAGGAACTGGGGTTCACAGCCGTGGCCGGTTTCGCGTTGAGCGACCCGGATACGGTGACGGGACTGGTCGAACTGGGGAGCGTGGACATGGACCCATCCCGCAGAGCGGTACTCGGCAGCGCCGGTCTCTACTCCGTAGCGGCCCTGATCCCGGGATTCACTGACCTCGTCGGCCGGTTCGAAGCTCACCGGCGCAACCCGCGGATGCGCATCGGGCAGGGTGAAGTCGACGCCGTCATCGCCATGTCCGAGAGAATCAGCGAGATCGACGACATGTTCGGAGGCCGCCACGCGCGGCCCATGGCGGCGGCGTTCCTCGTCAACACCATCGCCCCCTATCTGAAGGCGGACGGCCCCGAGCGCGTACGCAAGGCGATGCTGTCGGCCGCCGCCGACCACTGCTATCTGACCGGTTACATGGCCATGGACGAACGAGTCGACGGGCTCGCCCAGCGCTACTACGTGAAGGCGCTGGAGCTCGCCGGCGGAGCCGACGACCATCTCACCTACTGCACGACGCTACGCGGCATGAGCGTGCAGGCCGTCGACCTGGGGCACGGGGCCAAGGCCCTCGAGCTCGCCGACACCGCCGCCGCCGTGTCCCCGCAGGCCGGTCCCCGCATGCTGGCGTTTCTCGCCGGGCAGCAGGCCCATGCTGCCGCCCAGACCGGCGACCGGACCGTCGCGCTGCGCCGTATCCACGAGGCGGAGGCAGCGATGGACCGGGCAGAGTCACGGGCGAAGGCGTTCGGCTCGTACGACCCGGCCGCACTCAGCTACCACATCGGACAGGTCCGCTATGAGCTCGGTGATATCGCCGGGTCTGTGGACGCTTTCGAGGAGTCCAACCGGCTGCGGGAGCCGGTCTATCGCCGCGCCCGTGTTCGTCATGGCGCGACGCTCGCGGAGCGGAAGCTGCGGCTGGGGAGGCTGGAGGAAGCCTGTGGCGACTGGCACCGGATGCTCGACGACTACGGGCACGTGCAGTCGGGTCGCTGCGACGACCGCTACCGGAGCATGATGTCCGCCATCCGTCCCCACCTGCGAAACGGGCACGCGCGCGATCTGTACGAACGCGCCCGTACTTTGGCTCCGGTGGCGGCCTAGCCACTTCTACGCGAGCCGCTTTCGCATCAGCGTGCACACCGTCTCGTACCGGCGCAGTGAGCCGTCCGGGGTCTGTTCGTCCCACGCGTCCGGGCGGCGGTCGTACGCGACGTAACCCAGCCGTTCGTACAGCGCCCGCGCCCGCGGGTTGTTCTCCTCGACCGCCAGCTCGGCGTGGTTGAGACCCCGGGCCCTGATCCGGAGTTCCGCGGCGGCGACCAGGAAGGTGCCGACGCCGCATGAGCGCAGTGCCGGGTGGACGGTGAGCTGCCAGAGGAAGCCGGCGTCTTCCGTGACCCGGTAGTCGATGCCGCCCTTGGCTACGGGCACGTTCGTCAGGGGACAGACCACGAGGTAGTCGACCTCACCGGCGAGGGCGCGATCCAGTTGCCTGGCGACGCCCGCCAGGTGGTGGGCGGATCCGGCCCAGCCGTGGCAGGACTCCAGGTCCGCGGGCACCATGTCGCGTGCCGACAGCCGCAGCACAACGTCCGTCATATTCAGCACCTCCGGCGAGTCAGCATCCATGCCGATCAAACCGTGGCGCAACACTGATTCCGCTCGGCGGGTGCTTCCTCCACGCCATGGTCGTTGTCGGCAGGTGAGCAGGTGAGCAGGTGAGCGTGTCGGCTCACCGGCGGGTGCCCGGCGGTCGAGCATGGGCGCATGAACGTCGTCAGTCAGGTCTTCGCCCTGATCGCCGCGGCCGTCCACGTCGTCGTGTGGCCGCTGGAGAGCTTTCTCTACGGGCGGCTGCAGGTTCGGGTGTTTCTCACCGGGAGTGCCGCTGACGCGCCCGAGGTGCGGCTGTGGCGGTTCAACGTCGGCTTCTACAACCTGTTTCTCGCGCTGGGCATGATCGCCGGGTTCGTCGCGCTGCAGCTCGGGCACGAGACGGTCGGGCGGACGCTGATCGTCTACCTCTCGTTCTTCATGATCGGCGGCGGCATCGTGCTCTTCGTCTCCGACCCCAAGCTCTGGCGCGGCTCGCTCGGGCAGGCCGTGCCCCCGGCCGTCGTCCTGCTCGCGGATGTCGTCTGACCTCCGGCCCCCGCCCGGTCGTCATGATGGAGGGCAGCCGACAGAGGAGTACGTGACGCCATGCCCGTAAGCGCCGAAGACGCACCCGTGATCCTGAGCAGCGAGCCCGGGTCGTTCGCCTGGGGGGTGCTGGCCAAGCGGCATCCGGCGCTCATCGAGCAGGTCCGGGAGGCGTTCCCCTGGGGGCCCGCGCAGCACGCGGCGCTCGACGCGCTGCTGGAGGAGACCGCCGGCGGGGTGATCGAGCCGCTCGCCGCGGACGCGCACGACCGCGCGCGGTGGGCGGCGTGGGGGCAGGGGTACTTCGGGCGGTCGTGGTTCGACGTGCCGTTCCTGTGGGCCGAGAGCTACTTCTACCGCCGGCTGCTCGGCGCGCTCGGTCACTTCGGGCCCGGCCCGTGGCAGGGCATCGACGTCTTCGGGCCCTTCAAGGCCGCCGAACTGCGCAGCGCGACCGTCGACGAAGAGCTCGCCGCGCTCGACGACCTGGCCGGGCGGCCCGCCGACGTCCAAGGGCCCGCGCTCCTGGGCGCGTCCCTGTGGGGCAACCGCGCCGACCTCGGTTTCCGGCTCGACTCCGGCGGCGCCCACGAGTCGACGGGCACCGGCGCGGACTCGCGGCTCGTCGCCGACGAGAGTGCGCGGCTGTGGTCCCTCCTGCCGCCCGGCGGCGCGGCGGCCGTCCATCTCGTCGCGGACAACGCGGGCCGGGAACTCATCCCCGACCTCGTCCTCATCGACCATCTGCTGCACTCGGAGCGGGCCGCGCACGTGGTCCTTCATGTGAAGCCGCACCCGTACTACATCTCCGACGCGACCATGTCGGACGTCGTCGACGGCATGCGCCGGCTCGCCCAGGCGCCCGCGGCCGGTTACGCCGCCCGGATCGGGCGGCGGCTGTGGGGCGCGATGGCCGACGGGCGGCTCACGGTACGGGCGCACGAGTTCTTCTGCGCGCCGTTCGGCTACGACGCGATGCCCGACGGCCTGCGCGAGGAGTTCGCGGCCGCCACCGTGACGGTCCTCAAGGGCGACCTGAACTACCGCCGCCTCGTCGGCGACCGGCTCTGGGAGCCGACCACGCCCTTCGCCGAGCGGACCGCGTACTTCCCGGGCCCGGTGGCCGCGCTGCGCACCCTGAAGTCCGACGTCATCACCGGCCTGGACCAGGGCGTCCTGGCCACGCTCGAGGCGAGCGGCCAAGCGTGGCGCACCAGCGGAACCCATGCGCTGGTCCAGGTCGCCACCCGGTCCCGCTGACCGGTCCCGTCGAGGGGACTCAGCAGCGGCTCAGCACATGGACCGGGCCGTACCGGGTTCGAGCGGGACGGGTGACCGGGGGGAGCATGATCCTCCCCCCACCCCTGCCCGCACACACTTTCATCACAAGTTCGCCATCACGACCACACGGCCTTCACCAAGGTGGCACGATCCAGGTCTCGTTCATCTTTTTCGGACAGCCTTGGGGGGCACATGAGAGCAAGCGGGATACGTAAGGTCGTGCCGGTCGTCTGCGCGGTCGGAATGGCCGCCGCGCTCGTCGGATGCGGTGGGGACGGCGAGGACGCCAAACCCGCCGCCGCGACCGTGAGCGCCACGCCCTCCCCGTCGCCGACGCCGACCGCCTCGCCGCAGCCCGAACTGGGCCTCGAGGACGACACGGAGAGCGCCAGGGCCGGCCAGGAGATCGTGGTCGAAGTGCTGGACAACGACACGCTCGCCCTGGACGGAGCCCCTGCCGGACCGCTCGCGGACGCCTGGGACAGCGCGGAGCACGCGCTCACCGTCGAC
This sequence comes from Streptomyces sp. NPDC002835, assembly GCF_053591995.1. Taxonomy (NCBI): domain Bacteria; kingdom Bacillati; phylum Actinomycetota; class Actinomycetes; order Kitasatosporales; family Streptomycetaceae; genus Streptomyces; species Streptomyces sp. NPDC002835. The sequence goes on from NZ_JBSFUW010000001.1 coordinate 482,160, forward strand.
AGCCCGCCCGGTCACGGGACCGCCGCGGTCGACGGCACCGGCATCACGTACACGCCCACCGCCGGGTACGGCGGCGAGGACGAGTTCACGTACCGCGTCGAGGTGAAGGGCGTGGACGGCGCCGAGGCCGTCTCGGCCACCGCCGTCGTACGGATCACGGTCGCGAAGCCGGCACCCAAGCCGACGCCCACCCCCACTCCGAAGCCCAAGCCGAAGCCCAAGCCGGCATTCATGTACGACAACTGTGACGCCGCCCGCGCCGCCGGAGCCGCCCCCGTCCACAGGGGTGAGTACGGGTACGGGCCGCACCTCGACCGGGACGGCGACGGCGTCGGCTGCGAGCCGTACAGCGGCGGCACGAGCGGCGGGAGCAGTGGCGGGACCACCGGGGGCGGGTCGGGCAGCACGTACTACGCCAACTGCAGCGCCGCGCGGGCCGCCGGGGCCGCGCCGGTCCGTGCCGGGGACCCCGGATACGGACGGCACCTGGACCGCGACGGGGACGGGGTCGGCTGCGAGTGACGCGACGGCCGGGCCGCGGGCTGATCAGACCTCGGACTTGATCAGCTTGCCGTCGGTCGCGATCACGAACCATTCTCCGTCCAGGCCTTGGCCGTTGACGTCCCCGGCCGTCACGTCGCCCACGTAGTAGTAGAGCGGCCAGTCGCCGTAGACCGCCTGCTCCGCGCCCGCGCCGAGCTTGACCTCCTTGAGGAGTGACGCGTCGGCACCGCCCTCCGCCGTCACGTCCTTGGCCGAGATCAGCGCGGGCCAGACCGCGATGCAGTCGGCGTCGCAGTTGGCCTGGCCCGGCTTGTCCTTGGTGAAGCCGTAGAGCGTGCGGCCCTGGTCGTCGACGAGGATCGTGCCGAGCTCCGACTCGGCCGTCCGGACCGAGACGGAGGGGGCGGGCGCCTGCTTGGCCGGCTGGTCGCCGCCCGTGGCGGGCTCGTCGCCGGTGGACGGGGCGGCGTCGGCGGGCGCGTCCGCGGGCGGCTCGGCCGGGGCCTGCCGGTCCGCCGACTCCCCGGCGGCACCGGCGCCGTACGAAGAACCGGACCCGCCGGAGTCCTCGCAGGCGGTCACGGTCAGCAGTACCAGCGCGGTCAGCGGTGCTGCGATCAGGGCCTTGGTCCGGGCACTTTTCCGGGTGCTGCGCATGGTGTGTGTCCTTCGGCTTCCGGTGCGGTGACGGGCGTTGCGTACGACGGCGCTCCGTACAACGGCGTCGCGTAAACGAGTGGTGCGCCGTACGGCGGGTGGTACGAGGGCAACTGCGCGGCCGTTCAATTGGATTCGGCGGCTTTCCGGATTGAACGGCCCGCGCGGGCGTCGCGTACAAGACCGCGACCGACCGGACCGGGTCGGCCCCCAATGAGAGGTCCATCCGCAATGCACAAGCGCACTCTCGCCGTGCCGGCCGCCGCCCTCGCGCTGGCCGTGACCGGTGTCGTCCCAGCCGTCGCGAACGACAGCCACGGAGGGGGGCGAAGTACCTCGCAGACCGCCGCCACGTTCACGAAGCCCAGTCATGGGAAGGCCGTCACCTTCGCCGTCGTCATGACGGGCGCGCACGAGGTGCCCGACGCGACCGGCGCCGCCGTGAACGACCCCGACGGGAAGGCGGTGGCCCTGATGCAGGTGAAGGGCGACCGCGTGGTCTTCGCGATGCAGTGGGAGGGGTTCGTACCGAGCCAGGGCCACATCCACCAGGGGGCCGCGGGGCAGAACGGCGACGTCAAGGTGCCGCTGTTCGGCACCGCGATGCCCGACTCGCTGCACTCGGCCGCCGGGCACACCACCTTCACCGACGCGGCGCTCGCGAAGAGCATCGTCGAGCACCCGTCCGGCTTCTACATGAACCTGCACAGCGAGGAGTTCCCCGGCGGGGCCGTGCGCGGCCAGCTGAAGCTGCTGCACAAGAACATCAACCCGCTGCACATCATCAAGGGCGGGAAGCTGCGGGCCCTCGCCAACGGCGCGCAGGAGGTCGCGAACAACGACGCGACGAAGGTCAACGACCGGGACGGCAAGGCGGTGACGTTCCTGCACCCCAAGGGGAAGACGGTCGACTTCTCGCTCGCCTGGGTCGACATCAAGGCTCCCAGCGCCGCCCACATCCACAAGGGCGAGTTCGGCAAGAACGGCGACGTGGTGCTGGGCTTCTTCGACAAGCCGGTGCCCGAGGGGCTGTTCGCGGTCTCCGGCCGGCTGAACGACCAGCACGCCGGAGTGGTGAAGGAGATCCGCGACAACCCGTGGGCCTTCTACTCCAACATCCACACCGAGGAGTTCCCGGACGGTGCCGTCCGCGGCCAGCTCTTCCACTAGGCCGATCCGCCCATCCGATCCGCCCACCCGATCCACCGGGCGACGAGGACGACGCGGACGAAGAGGAAGAGGACGAGGACGACGCTCTACGCTCGGGACGAACGGTGACAGCGACAACGCGAAAGGCGGCAGCGATGGCCAGGGTTCCCGCGGCGGCGGTGGCGGCAGGCGGACTCGTCGGCGGGTACGCGGTGGCCCGATGGACCAGGCAGCGTCCCCTCGGCGGGCTCGCCCTCGGCGCGGCCGGGGCGGTGGCCGCCCGGCAGTGGCACCAGGACGCCGGGCCCGGGGCGGCGGTCGGGCTGAGCGCCGCGTACCTGGCCGCGTTCGCCGGGTCGCATCCGCTCGCCAAGAAGGTCGGCGCGTGGCCGGCGGTGTTCACGGTCGCCGCCGGCGTGGCGCTGGCCTCGTGGACCGTCACCCGCCGCGGTCACTGACCGGCCACGGAAGCGGCCCGGTCCGGGATGCTGGTTCCCCGGACCGGGCCGAACGCACGGCCGGGCCCGGGAGCGGCGGAGCCCGGCCCTCGGACCGGGCCGACCCGGAAGCCCGTTCCGGACCCGGGAGCCGCGGAGCCCGGCCCTCGGACCGGACACACGGCCAGGCCACGGAAACCTCGGATCCAGACTCCCCCGGACCCGGCTGAACGCTTCCGGCGCCCCGCACGTATTCATCAGTACCTCCCCATGAGGCGCTGGGCGCGCGACCGGTCGGGCAGGGACCGGTCACGCGCCCAGCGCATGGGCGACGGTGTAGATGACGAGGCCGGCCAGTGCGCCGACCACCGTGCCGTTGATCCGGATGAACTGCAGGTCACGGCCGATGTGCGCCTCGATCTTGCGGGACGTGTGCTCCGCGTCCCAGCTCGCGACGGTCTCCGAGATGAGCGAGGTGATCTCGCCGCGGTACGTCGTCACCACGTACACCGCCGCGTCCTCCACCCAGCCGTCCACCTTCGCCTGGAGCCGGCTGTCCGTCGCGAGGCGTGAGCCGAGGGAGAGCAGCGAGGCCCGGGCCCGCAGGCGGAGCTCGCTGCGGTCGTCCTCGGCCGCCGAGATGATCATGGCGCGTACGGAGGACCAGGCCGACGCGATCACGTCCTGCACCTCGGAGCGCGACAGCAGCTCCGACTTCATGCGCTCGACGCGGGCGCGGGTGTCCGTGTCGGACTGGAGGTCGGCGGCGAAGTCGCCGAGGAACCGGTCGATCGCCCCGCGCGCCGGGTGGCCTGGCATGTCGCGCATCTCGGCGAGGAAGCGCAGCAGCTCCCGGTAGACGCGGTCGCCGATCTTCCGGTCGACGAAGCGCGGCGTCCAGCCGGGCGCCCCTCCCTCGACGGCGTCCATCACGGAGTCGGAGTGCAGGACCAGCCAGTCGTGCGCGCGGGTGCAGATCAGGTCGACGGCGCGGTGGTGGGCGCCGTCCGCGACGACCTTCTGGAGCGTCTGGCCGATGCCGGGCGCGATCTCGGCGGCCTCGGCGCGGCGGGTGATCGCCTCGCCGACGACGGCCTGGACGTCGGAGTCGCGCAGCACGGTCATCGCGCCGCGCAGGGCGGTGGACAGTTCGGCGGTGACCCGGTCGGCGTGGGCGGGCTCCGCGAGCCATGCGCCCAGCCGGCTGCCGATGCCGACGGCGCGCAACCGGACCCGTACGACGTCCGAGGAGAGGAAGTTCTCGCCGACGAACGAGCCGAGGGAGGCGCCGAGCTGGTCCTTCTTGTTCGGGATGATCGCGGTGTGCGGGATGGGGATGCCGAGGGGGTGGCGGAAGAGGGCGGTGACGGCGAACCAGTCGGCGAGCGCGCCGACCATGCCGGCCTCGGCGGCGGCCGCGACGTAGCCGGTCCAGTCGCCCAGGCCCGCGTTCTTCGCCCAAGTGGCGAGGACGAAGACCAGTGCGACGAGCACCAGCAGCGCGGTCGCGGTGGTCTTCATCCGGCGTACGCCGCGGCGCTTCTCCTCGTCGGCCTCGGTGTACGCGAACGAGGGCAGCGCGGTGGAGGGCGCGGGCCGGGTACCGCGGCGGCCGGCCTCCACGGCCACGGCGTCCGTGCTCACGCCCCCGCCGCCGGTGCCGGCGGCCCGTTCGCCGTCGCCCGGCCCGCCCGACTCGCCCGGTTCTGTTCGTTCCATCTACTCCACCCGTCCGCGACCGCGTCCATCCGATGACGCCCCTGTCACTCGTCCCTACCTCAGGTACTCCTGGGCGGCACATCGAGTTCCCGGACCGTGCGAGATGATGTGGGCATGAACAAGCGGCAGGGGTATGTGAACCTCGCAGCCCTCATGACCACCGTTGCCCTCATATGCGGGGGAATCTACCTCGGTGTCGGTGCAGTCAAGAAGAAGCCCGAGGTCCGTACTCCCCCGTCGGCCGTGCCCCAGTGGATCGGCACCTGGTCCGCGAGCCCCGTCGACGCCGCCCCGGCCGATTCCGTGGTCGGCACGCCCAGCGGACGCGACGGCCGCTCCGCACGGAACGTGGTCCACACCAGCATCGGCGGCACCGCCGCCCGCGTCACCTTCTCCAACCTGTACGGCACCGAGCCGCTGCGGATCACCGGCGCGTCGCTCGCGGTGCGGGCGGGCGCCGGCCCAGCCGCCGTCGAGGGCAGCCTGCGCCGGATCACCTTCGGCGGGGCGTACGAGGTGACCGTCGACCCGGGCGGGCGGATCGTCAGCGACGCGGTCGTACTGCGCATCCCGTACGACGACGACCTGCTGGTCTCCGTCCACACCCCCGGGCCCGGCGGGCCGGTCACCACCCACCCGTACGCCCTCCAGACGTCCTACGTCGCGGACGGCGACGCCACACAGGACGAGACGGGCGCCGAGTACGAGGACCGGACCAGCTCCTGGCACCACATCACCGCCGTCGACGTGCTGACCTCGCAGGCGCGCGGCGCGATCGTCGCCGTCGGCGACTCGATCACCGACGGCGCGCTCTCGACCCCCGGCTCCAACCAGCGCTGGCCCGACATCCTCGCCGACCGGCTCGGCGGCCGCTACGGGGTGCTCAACCAGGGCATCAGCGGCAACCGGCTGCTCGAGTACGGGCGCGGCCCCAGCACGCTGGAACGCTTCGACCGCGACGTCCTGGCCCGGTCCGGCGCGCGGACCGTGATCGTCGCCATCGGCATCAACGACGTGCTGCGCGCGCCCCACGCGCCCACGGCGGCGAACGTGACCGCGGGCCTGACCGAACTCGCCGACCGCGCGCACGCCCGCGGCTGGCGCGTGATCGGCTCCACCCTGACGCCGTGCGGCGGCCACCCGCGCTGCACGGCGTCCGCGCAGGCGGAACGGTTGAAGATCAACACGGCGATCCGCTCGGACGGCATCTTCGACGCGGTCGTCGACTTCGACGCGGCGCTGCGGGATCCGTACGCGCCGGGGCGGATGAGGCCGGTGTACGACTCGGGGGATCATCTGCATCCGAGCGATGCGGGGTATGTGCGGATGGGGAGCGTGGTGGATGTGGGGGCGCTGTAGCGGGCGACGGGTGCGGGTGCGTGGCGCCTGCGGCGGGCTGTTCCCCTCCCCGCTTCCCGAAACCGGGGCAAGCCCCGGACCCCGTGCCGCCCTGCGGGCGGCGGGCGGGCCGGGCTCTGCCCGGTACCGCGCTCCGCGCGGTGGCCTCAATCGCCGGCCGGGCTGCAAATACCGCTGCGCGGCAACCAGCCCGAGCCGGGCACATCCAGCCTCGCTGGGGGCACCTCCCACGGCCGCCAGGCCGTAGGGGGAGTTTGAGGCGCGGGGCTCGGGGCAGCGCCCCGACAAGACGGGCAACCTCCCGGCCCACCAGCGCTCAAACCGCCGCACCCGGCACGGAACCGGGCAAATCCAGCCCCGCCGGCGCTTGAGGCGCGGGGTTCGGGGCGGAGCCCCCACGCGGCGGAGCCGCAAATTCGGTACAGCGGGAAGGGGCGGGTAGGGGAACACGCCCCGCGCAGCGGACACGCACCCGCAGCGCGACCCGCGCGGCTACGTCTCGCCCAGTTCCTTCCGGTCGTTCCCCTTCGTCAACTTCCGCTCCCGCTCACGCTCCGCCTTCAGCCGCTGCTTCTCCGCTCTCGTGAGCTTGCGCTCCACACCCACGCCGCCCATCAGCGCCAGCCCCCTGATGATCACGCGCGGTGCGGCCGGGTCCGGGTCGGCGTCGACGCGGCCGTGTTCGTCGAAGCCGCCCATCAGGCCGATGCCCTTGACCTCCACGTTCAGGCCGGGCGGCACGGTGACCTGGATGCCGCCCATGATCGCGATGCAGTCGATCACGGTCACGGCGTCCTCGAAGCGGGCTTCCCGCAGGTCCAGCTCGCCGCCGCCCATCAGCGTGAACGCGGTGAACTTCCGGCCGATCGTCCAGCTACCCCGCCGCGCGAAGCCCCCGCAGAACGAGAACGCGCCCTTCGACGTCGCCGGGCTGCCGACGCGCCCGGACCACGAGCCGCGGTCCGGCGCCGGGCCGGAGAGGGGAGCGATGGTGGCGCCGGAGCCGGCCGGGGCCGGCAGGTCCCGTACCAGCGGCTCCAGGTCGCCGTGCGTACGCGCCCGGTACGCCGCGTCCAGGCGCTGATCGAACTCGTCCATGTCGAGCCGGCCCTCGGCGACGGCGTCCCGCAATTGCTCGGCGACCCGCTCCCGTTCGGCATCGGAGGCACGCATCTCGGGGAGTTCGCTCGTCATACCGTCAGCCTAGTCAAACCGGCCGGGAAATTCGCCGGGCGAGCGCCGCCCCGCGGGAACCGTCGAGCCCCTCGACCCCATCCATGCCGACCAAATATTGCATGATCATGCGAGACCATGCATACTCTTACCATGTCCAAGGTCCTCACCTCACTGCCCACCGGCGAGCGTGTCGGCATCGCCTTCTCCGGCGGCCTCGACACCTCCGTCGCCGTCGCCTGGATGCGCGACAAGGGTGCCGTCCCGTGCACCTACACCGCCGACATCGGCCAGTACGACGAGCCCGACATCGCCTCGGTGCCCGGCCGCGCGAAGGCGTACGGCGCCGAGATCGCGCGCCTGGTCGACTGCCGGGCGGCCCTGGTCGAGGAGGGCCTCGCCGCGCTCGCCTGCGGCGCCTTCCACATCCGCTCGGGCGGGCGCGCGTACTTCAACACGACGCCGCTCGGCCGCGCCGTCACCGGCACCCTGCTGGTCCGGGCGATGCTCGAGGACGACGTACAGATCTGGGGCGACGGCTCGACGTTCAAGGGCAACGACATCGAGCGGTTCTACCGCTACGGCCTGCTCGCCAACCCCCACCTGCGCATCTACAAGCCCTGGCTGGACGCGGACTTCGTGACCGAGCTCGGCGGCCGCAAGGAGATGTCGGAGTGGCTGCTCGCCCACGGGCTGCCCTACCGCGACAGCACCGAGAAGGCGTACTCGACCGACGCCAACATCTGGGGCGCCACCCACGAGGCCAAGACCCTGGAGCACCTGGACACGGGCGTCGAGACCGTGAACCCGATCATGGGCGTGCGGTTCTGGGACCCCGAGGTGGAGATCCCCGCCGAGGACGTGACGATCGGCTTCGACCAGGGCCGGCCCGTCACGATCAACGGCAAGGAGTTCACCTCCCCGGTCGACCTGGTGATGGAGGCCAACGCGATCGGCGGCCGCCACGGCATGGGCATGTCCGACCAGATCGAGAACCGGATCATCGAGGCCAAGAGCCGCGGCATCTACGAGGCGCCCGGCATGGCGCTCCTGCACACGGCGTACGAGCGCCTCGTCAACGCGATCCACAACGAGGACACCCTCGCCCAGTACCACAACGAGGGCCGGCGCCTCGGCCGGCTGATGTACGAGGGCCGCTGGCTGGACCCGCAGGCGCTGATGGTGCGCGAGTCGCTGCAGCGCTGGGTCGGCTCGGCGGTCACCGGCGAGGTGACGCTGCGGCTGCGGCGCGGTGAGGACTACTCGATCCTCGACACCACCGGCCCCGCCTTCAGCTACCACCCGGACAAGCTGTCGATGGAGCGCACCGAGGACTCGGCGTTCGGCCCGGTGGACCGGATCGGCCAGCTCACGATGCGCAACCTCGACATCGCCGACTCCCGCGCCAGGCTCGAGCAGTACGCGGGCCTCGGCATGGTCGGCACCGGCCAGGCCGCGCTTGTCGGCGCCGCGCAGGCGGCCTCGACCGGACTGATCGGCGCGATGCCGCAGGGTGGCGCCGAGGCGATCGCCTCCCGCGGCGAGGTCTCCGGCGACGAGGAGATGCTCGACCGCGCCGCGATGGAGTTCGGCACCGACTGAGCACCTCGCCCGGTCAACAAGCCTTGTGTGCGGACCACGGCCGGTCCGCACACAAGGCCGAGCCGAGCCGCCCGCACGCACGTCACCCCGCCCGCTCCGCGTACATCTTCGCGATCACCGCCTCGATGTCCGGCTCCCGCACCGACAGGTCCACCAGCGGATACCGCTGCGCCAGCTCGGCCACCAGCGGCGCCGCCGACGCAGAGGCGGGGAACGCCAGCCACTGCCGCGGCCCCTCCACCTTCAGCGTCCGCGCCGACGCCACCTCGATCGGCGGCAGTTCCCGCTCCAGGTCCACCACCAGGGTCCGCTCGCTCTCGCCGATCTCGTGCAGTCCGGCGAGCGCCCCGTCGTACATGAGCCGCCCGTGGTCGATCACCATCACGCGCTTGCACAGCTGCTCGATGTCGGTCAGGTCGTGCGTGGTCAGCAGGACCGTCGTGCCGCGCTCCGCGTTCAGGTCGCGCAGGAACCCCCGCACCTTGGCCTTGGAGATCACGTCGAGCCCGATCGTGGGCTCGTCGAGGTACAGCACCTCCGGGTCGTGCAGCAGCGCGGCCGCGATGTCGCCGCGCATCCGCTGCCCCAGCGACAGCTGACGCACCGGCACGTTCAACAGCTCAGCCAAGTCCAGCAGTTCGACGCAGCGGTCCATGTTCCGCCGGAACACCGGGTCGGGTATGCGGTACATACGGTGCATCAGCCGGTACGAGTCGCGCAGCGGCAGGTCCCACCAGAGCGTGGTGCGCTGCCCGAAGACCACCCCGATCCGCTGCGCCAGCCGGGTCCGCTCCTTCGACGGGTCGATGCCCGCGACCCGGAGCCTGCCGCCGCTGGGGGTGAGGATGCCGGTCAGCATCTTGATGGTGGTGGACTTGCCGGCGCCGTTCGGGCCGATGTAGCCGACCATCTCACCGCGCGGGACGGTGAAGCTGATCCCGTCCACGGCCCGCACCTGGTGCCTCTCCCTGCGCAGCCGGCCCTTCCTGCGCCGTACGTCGAAGACCTTCTCGACGCCGTCGAGTTCGATGAAATCCACTGTGCCCTCAACTTCCCGTACTGCGGTACGAACGGAGCCCGGCCCGCCAGGCCAGCGCCGCGAGCCCGAGACAGCCCGCCGCGACGACGGGCGGCAGCAGCGCGAACCAGTCGGGCAGGCCGATCGGGTCGTCGCGGCCCAGCACGTACAGCGACGGCACCCAGTTGACGAAGGCCAGCGGCACGACGAACGTCACGCCGCGCACCAGGTCCTTCGCGAAGATCGACGGCGGATACTGGAGCAGGGTGTTCCCGCCGTACGTGAAGGAGCTCTGCACCTCGGCTGCGTCCTGCGCGAAGAACTGGAACGCCGCGCCCGCCACGAACACCGACGCGAAGATCGCACTGCCGCAGAGCAGCATCAGCGGCATCATCGCCACCTTCGCCGCCGTCCACTCGATGTCGACGCTCACCAGCGCGTACGTGAGCACCATCAGTCCCTGGGTGATACGCCCGAGGCGGCGCAGCGCGAACCGGTCCGCCGCGACCTGAGCGAGCACCGGCACCGGCCGCACGAGCAGCGTGTCGAGCGTCCCGTCGCGTACGCGGCGCCCCAGCCGGTCCATCGACCCCATCACCAGGTCGGCGAGGCCGAAGGCGGTGCTGGTGGTCCCGTACAGGAACGCGATCTCCGGCAGCGTGTAGCCGCCCAGCGTGTCGACGTGCGAGAACATCAGCAGGATCGCGACGAAGTCCAGGCCGGTGGCCGCGAAGTTCCCGAGCGCCGTCATCGCGAACGACGCCCGGTACGCCATCGTGGACCGTACCCACATCGCGACGATCAGCCCGTACGCCCTGAGCGCGTCAGCCACCCTGGACCACCACCCGGCGCGTCGCCACCGTCTGGAGCATCCGCCCGGCGGCCAGCAGCGCCAGCGCCCAGCCGCCCTGGAAGGCGTACGCCCGGAGCAGGCCCCAGCCCGTGTACGCACCGAGGAACACGTCGGCGGGGACCTGGAGCAGCGACGACCACGGCAGGGCCCTCGCCACCTCGCCGAGCAGCCCGGGGAAGAGGTTCAGCGGCAGCAGCATCCCCGAGAAGAACAGGCCGGCCAGCCAGCACATCTGCATCACCCCGGCGCCGTCCATCAGCCAGAACGCCGACAGCGCCACCAGGAACCGCACCGCGAAGCTCACCACCACGCCCAGCGCCACGGACACCAGGAAGGCCAGCCACGTCAACGGCGAGGCGGGCAGCGCCAGATCGAAGGCCAGCGCGCCGAGCACCATCGGCACGATGCCCCGCCCCAGCAGATGGAAGGCCGCCCGGCCCAGGTCCCCGGCCAGCCACCACAGTTGGAGGTCGGCCGGGCGGTAGAGGTCGATGGCGATGTCTCCGGTGCGGATGCGCTCGATCAGCTCGTCCTCGAAGCCGCCGCCCATCATGGCGCAGGTCATCAGCAGCGCCTGGCCCAGCCACACATAGGTGAGCGCCTGGGACTGGTCGTATCCGCCGAGCTGAGGACGCGCGTCCCAGAGGGCTGTATAGGTGTACGCCAGGATGAAGCCGAAGACGGTGTTGGTGAACACCCCCGCCGCCGTCGCCACCCGGTACGTCGCATAGCGCCGGAACCCACCCGCCGCGACGACCGCATAGAGCCGCACGACCACTCCCCCTCCACGCGACCGCCCGGGCACCAAAGCGCACGACCCTAGCCGAGCGCGGTCGGCCACCGCGAGGGGATTTCCGGTGCCGGGAGCCCCCGAATACGGGGGACAGCGGGCGAAAAAGTGCAGTATGTGTTCATGAGCGACGAGCCGCAGCAGCAGGGCTGGACACCCCGGGACGCGACGGCAGCCGACCCGTCCGACAAGGACAAGGCCGACGACAAGGCCGAAGACAGGGCCGAGGAGAAGGGCCCCGATACGGGCAAGGGCGGCAGGGCCAAGGGCAAGAAGCCCGAGGCCGAGGCGGACGAGGCTCCCGACGCGGACCCGGCCCCGGACCCCGATCCGGACGCCCCCGAGGACTCCGCCACGGCCGACGCCACCCACACGGCCGACGACCCCGACGCCGAATCGGGGCCAGGCGACGACGGGCCGCCGGCCACCGGCACCACCGCGGCCGACGGCGCAGGCGCAGGCGCCAAGAAGACCCGCAAACGCCGCCCCCGGCGCACCGGCTGGCGCCGCGCCGTCCCCACCTGGCGCATCACCGTCGGCAGCCTGCTCATCGCGTCGCTGCTCGGCATCGGCGCCCTCGTCACCGGCTACCTGCTCGTCGACATCCCGCCCGCCAACGCCGCCGCCACCGCCCAGACCAACGTCTACCTCTACGCGGACGGCACCCACATCGCCCGCGACGGCGACATCAACCGCGAGAACGTCTCCCTCGACAAGATCCCGCTCCCCGTCCAGCAGGCCGTACTAGCAGCCGAGGACCGCGACTTCTACAGCGAACCCGCCATCGACCCCCAGGCCATGGTCCGCGCCGCCTGGAACACCGTCACCGGCAAGGGCAAGCAGTCCGGCTCCACCATCACCCAGCAGTACGTCAAGAACTACTACCTCGGCCAGGAACAGACCGTCACCCGCAAGGTGAAGGAGTTCTTCATCGCCATCAAGCTCGGCCGCAACCAGAGCAAACGCGAGATCCTCGAGGGCTACCTCAACACCAGCTACTTCGGCCGCAACGCCTACGGCATCCAGGCCGCCGCCCACGCCTACTACGGCAAGGACGTCGAGGACCTCGACGTCGCACAGGGCGCCTACCTCGCCGGACTCCTCAACGCGCCCAACTCCTACGACGCCGCCACCCACCCCGAGAAGAAGGACGCGGCGGTCGCCCGCTGGAACTACGTCCTCGGCGGCATGGTCAAGGAGAAGTGGCTCAGCCGCGAGGACCGCGAGGACCTGACGTTCCCCATGCCCCGTCAGGCAAGGCCCTCCAGCGGACTGTCCGGCCAGGGCGGCTACATCGTCCAGGCCGTCGAGGGCCATCTCGCCGCCCGCGGCATCCTCGACGAGCAGACCCTCGCCACCGGCGGCTACCGCATCACCACCACACTCCAGCGCCCCAGACAGGACGCGCTCACCGCCGCCGTCAACGACCGGGTGATCTCGAAACTCGACAGCGAACGCGAGGCCGACCGCGACGTCCGCGTCGGCGGCGCCTCCATCGAACCCGGCACCGGCAAGGTCGTCGCCATGTACGGCGGCATCGACTACACCCAGCAGTACGTCAACAACGCCACCCGGCGCGACTACCAGGTCGGCTCCACCTTCAAGCCGTTCGTCCTCGCCGCCGCCTTCGAGAACCACGCCGTCACCCAGGAAGGCCGGCCCATCGCCCCCAACGCCATCTACGTCGGCGACAGCAAACGCCCCGTCCAGGGCTGGAACGGCCCCCGCTACGCCCCCGAGAACGAGGACGACGTCTCGTACGGCCCGATCCCCGTCCGCGAGGCCGCCGACAACTCCGTCAACGCCGTCTTCGCGCAGATGGCCGTCGACGTCGGCCCCGCCCGCGTCATGAGCACCGCCATCGCCCTCGGCCTGCCCAGCACCACCCCGGACCTCAGCCCCTCGCCCTCCATCGCCCTCGGCCCGGCCACCGCAAGCGTCCTCGACATGACCGGCGCGTACGCCAGTCTCGCCGACCACGGCAGGCACACCCCGTACACCCTCGTCGAGAAGATCACCAAGAACGGCGTCGACGTCGCGATCCCCGAGACCCGCACCGTGCGGGCCGTCAGCCGCGAGGCCGCCGACACCACTACCTACGTCCTGCGCGGCGTCGTCGACGGCGGCACCGGCTCCGCCGCCCAGTCCGCCGGCCGGCCCGCTGCCGGCAAGACCGGCACCGCCGAGGAGGACAGGGCCGCCTGGTTCGCCGGCTACACCCCGGAACTCGCCACCGTCGTCGCCGTCATGGGGCAGAACCCGAAGACCGGCACCCAGACATCGCTGTACGGGGCGCTCGGCATGTCACGCATCAACGGCGGCGGCGCACCCGCCGAGATCTGGGGGCAGTACACCGCAGCCGCCCTCGAAGGCACCGCGGTCCGCGACTTCGAACTGCGGCTCGCACCCGGCGCCGACGACCCGCCCCCGGAGCGGCGCGACCCCAGCGACCCCAACGACCCCAACGACCCGAGCGGCTCCGGCGACCCCGAGGAGGCCTACCGGCCCCGCGACCCGGGCGAGCAGGCCGGCGAAGGACGCGACAGCGGCCCGTACGGCTCCGGCGGCGCACGGCCCGGCACCAGCCGGCACCCCGGCGCGCCCGGAACCGCACCCGGCGGGACCCCGGGCAGCACCGCACCGACCGGACCCGCCTCGACACCGCCGGCGCCGTCCACTCCCGGCGTGGCCGCCGGGCGGGCTCAGTGACCCGAGGTCGCCTTCAGACCGACCACCGCGACCAGCAGCAGACAGACGAAGAAGATCCGGGCGGCGGTCACCGGCTCGTTCAGCACCACCATGCCGACCACCGCCGCACCCGCCGCCCCGATCCCGACCCACACGCCGTAGGCCGTACCGATCGGCAGCGTCTTCGCGGCGTGCGACAGCAGCAGCATGCTCGCGACGATCCCGGCACCCGTGAACACGCTCGGCCACAGCCGGGTGAACCCCTCGGTGAACTTCATCCCGATCGACCAGCCCACCTCGAGCAGACCGGCGACAACAAGCAGAACCCAGGCCATGACGGCACCTCCGAGACGCGGACCAACGCGAACGACAACAGGTGCGTCGTCTTTGCCTGCCCGGTACGGCGCGTCTCGTCGGGGTCCCTCCAACGTAACAAGCCACCCGGCCCGGGCAGCACAAAGGGCCGGTGACCCCGGCCACCAGCCCTCACGCCGCTGCTACAGATACAGCCCCGTGGAGTCCTCCGACCCCTGGAAACGGTCCGCCGCCACCGCGTGCAGATCCCGCTCCCGCATCAGCACGTACGCCACTCCCCGCACCTCGACCTCGGCCCGGTCCTCGGGGTCGTACAGCACCCGGTCCCCCGGCTCCACCGTCCGCACGCTCTGCCCGACCGCGACCACCTCGGCCCAGGCCAGACGCCGGCCCACCGCGGCGGTCGCCGGGATCACGATGCCCCCGCTGGAACGCCGCTCCCCCTCCGGAATGTCGGTCCTCACCAGGACCCGGTCGTGCAGCATCCGGATGGGCAGCTTGTCGTGCTGGGGGCTGTGCTCATGGCTGTTGGCGCTCACACGACGAACTTACCTGCCCGGCGGCCCCCGAAGCGCCCCAGGGTCACGAACGGCGCCTGCGCGCCGACATCGCGAGCAGACCCACCAGACCGACCGCCACCAGCGCCACCGGCACCACCCGTTCCAGCCTCGGCGACCCGTCCTCGGACACGAACTTCTCCTTCACGTCCGAGACCGTCCGGTTCACCGCGACGAACGCGCGCCCCGCCGTCCGGTCCACCGCCCCGGCGACCCTGGCCTTCGCGTCACCCATGACCGTCTTCGGGTGCATCCGCACACCGATCTCGTCGAGCGTCTCCGCGAGCTGCTCGCGCCTGCGGACGATGTCCGCCTCGATCTGCGCAGGGGTCCTGGCATCCGACACCGCGCTGCCTCCGTGGTCGTGTCCGGTAATCCTTCGTCGACAGTCTGTCAGCTGAGCCACGACTGCACCCGGCGGCACCCCCATTACGCTCGACGCCGTACACCGATTCCGACCGCGCGCACCGCAGCCCCACCGAGGAGAACCATGAGCGAGCGACTCCAGCCCGGCGACACCGCCCCCGCCTTCACCCTGCCCGACGCCGACGGCAACGAGATCTCCCTCGCCGACCACAAGGGCCGCAAGGTGATCGTGTACTTCTACCCCGCCGCCCTCACCCCCGGCTGCACCAAGCAGGCCTGCGACTTCACCGACAACCTCGAACTGCTGGCCGGCGCCGGCTACGACGTCATCGGCGTCTCCCCGGACAAGCCGGAGAAGCTCGCCAAGTTCCGCGAGAAGGAGGACCTCAAGGTCACCCTCGTCGGCGACCCCTCCAAGGAGGTCCTCACCGCGTACGGCGCCTTCGGCGAGAAGAAGCTCTACGGCAAGACCGTGACCGGCGTGATCCGCTCCACGATCGTCGTCGACGAGGACGGCAAGGTCGAACGCGCCCTCTACAACGTCAAGGCGACCGGCCACGTCGCCAAGATCATCAAGGACCTCGGCATCTGACCCCACCGCCGGCCCGCCCCGACAAGCGGGGCGGGCCAATTGCCACGCGGTCACCAGCACTTGGTGCAGGGGTGGGCGAGGGAGGACCTCGTAGACGGGTTCGACTCAACGACCTCCGCACGGCCCAGTACAGTAGTCGCGCGCGCATGCGCCCGTACGCCAAGGGCTGAGCGGCGATCTTTAGGTGGTCGTGTTTGTCGGTTCGAATCCGACCGGGCGCACGAATGCCGAGGGCCCGGTTCGCGAGTTTCGCGAACCGGGCCCTCGGCATTGCACCGGGCGTCAGCCCAGGAGCTCCTTCACCACCGGGACCAGCGCCCGGAAGGCCTTGCCGCGGTGGCTGATCGCGTTCTTCTCCGCCGGGGTCAGTTCCGCGCAGGTACGGGACTCGCCGTCGGGCTGGAGGAGCGGGTCGTAGCCGAAGCCGTTCGTGCCCTGCGGGGCGTGGCGGAGGGTGCCGGTGAGGCGGCCCTCCACGACGCGTTCCGTGCCGTCCGGGAGGGCGAGCGCGGCCGCGCAGGCGAAGTGGGCGCCGCGGTGGGGGGTGTCGATGTCCTGGAGCTGGGCGAGCAGGAGCTCCAGGTTGGCCCGGTCGTCGCCGTGGCGGCCGGCCCAGCGGGCGGAGAAGATGCCGGGCGCGCCGCCGAGGACGTCGACGCAGAGGCCGGAGTCGTCGGCGACGGCGGGCAGGCCGGTGGCCCTGGCGAGGGCGTGGGCCTTGAGGAGGGCGTTCTCGGCGAAGGTGACGCCGGTTTCCTTGACGTCGGGGATCTCCGGGTAGGCGTCCGCGCCGACGAGGTCATGGGTGAGACCGGCGTCGGCGAGGATGGCCCTGAGTTCGGTGATCTTTCCGGCGTTGCGGGTGGCGAGGATCAGTCGGGTCATGGGCTCGATTATCCGGGCGTGCAGACCTTGCCGATCTCGGTGGCCGCGTCGGTGACGGGGCTGATGTCGGGGGTGGCGTCGCCGTTCTCGATGGACTTGCGGACGTTGTCGACGCCGGTGCCGAGGTCGTCGACGGCCTTGCTGAGGTCGGCGTTGTCGGACTTGTCGCCGAGGCTGTCGAGTTCGCGGTCGATGTCGTCGAGCGCTTCGCGGGCCTTGGTGGGGTCCTCGGTGGCGGTGGAGACGGCTTCCTGGAGCTTGCTGACGCTGGTGGCTATCGCGTCGGCCGTCTCGACGCAGTCGAGCGCCTTGTCGAGGGCGCTGCAGCCGACGGCGGCGGGCAGGATGAGGGCAGCGGCGGCGATGGTGAGTGCGGTACGGCGGCGCGCAGACATGTGGAACGGTCCTCCCCGGGTTACGGCCGGGCGCACGGTTCGGCCCGTGCGCCCGTGTGTACTACGACGCCCCTGAGGGCGTTCTTGGTTGCTTCTTTACTCTGCGGTGCGGCTTTACTCCGCGGTGCGGCTTTACTCCGCGCTGCGGGCGAGTGCCTCGACCTGGAGTGCGGCGAGGTCGGCGCAGCCGCCGGTGGCGAGGTCGAGGAGCGCGTTGAGCTCCTTGCGGTCGAAGGGCTCGGCCTCGGCGGTGCCCTGGACCTCGACGAAGCGGCCGTCGCCGGTGCAGACGACGTTCATGTCGGTCTCGGCGCGTACGTCCTCCTCGTAGCAGAGGTCGAGGAGGGGGGTGCCGTCGACGATGCCGACGCTGACGGCGGCGACGGTGCCGGTGAGGGGCTGCCTGCCCGCCTTGATGAGTTTCTTCGTCTGCGCCCAGGCGATGGCGTCGGCGAGGGCGACGTACGCGCCGGTGATGGCGGCGGTGCGGGTGCCGCCGTCGGCCTGGAGGACGTCGCAGTCGAGGACGACGGTGTTCTCGCCGAGGGCCTTGTAGTCGATGACGGCGCGCAGGGAGCGGCCGATGAGGCGGCTGATCTCGTGGGTGCGGCCGCCGATCTTGCCGCGTACGGATTCGCGGTCGCCGCGGGTGTTGGTGGAGCGGGGCAGCATCGAGTACTCGGAGGTGACCCAGCCTTCGCCGCTGCCCTTGCGCCAGCGGGGGACGCCTTCGGTGAAGGATGCGGTGCAGAAGACCTTGGTGTCTCCGAAGGAGATGAGGACGGAGCCCTCGGCGTGCTTGCTCCATCCGCGTTCGATGGTGACCGGGCGGAGCTGTTCGGGGGTGCGGCCGTCGATTCGAGACATGGTGCCGAGCCTATCGGCAGACGGGTGAGGGGCCTGTTCCGGTCGGTCGGAATCAGGCCCCTCGTGGTGCTGGTGTGGTGGGTGAGGTGTCAGCTCACATCATGTCTTCGATGTCGGCGGCGATCGGGTCGGCGTCGGTTCCGATGACGACCTGGATGGCGGTGCCCATCTTGACGACTCCGTGGGCGCCGGCGGCCTTGAGCGCGGCCTCGTCGACGAGCGCGGGGTCGGCGACCTCGGTCCGCAGACGGGTGATGCAGCCCTCGATCTCCTCGATGTTCTCGATACCGCCGAGCCCGGCGACGATCTTCTCAGCCTTGCTGGCCATGTCTTTCTCCCTGCGTTCGGAGCGTTGAGCGCTGCGTGGCCCACCGCCGCGGGCTGCCGCCCCGGCCCACCGTAGGCCGGGTTTGTCACGGTAACGCACGGTTGGCCCATCTTCACGGGCGAGTAACCGTCTTGTACCGAAAGATGACGATCACCGGCGCCCTGTCGTGCGACCGGGCCCCAGGACCGTACCGCGACTGGTCTACACCAGTCTGCAACACCTGCCAAACCAGGCCAGTTCCGGGAGGACCCCGATGAGCTCCGAGAGCGCGGCCGCGCCGCGGAAGAAGCCGCCGAAGAAGTGGTGGAACGGCCTCTTCCAGGGACTCCAGAAGGTCGGCCGCAGCCTCCAGCTCCCGGTCGCGGTGCTGCCCGCGGCGGGGCTGCTCGTCAGCCTCGGCCGGCTGTTCGAGGCGTATCTCGACGGGGCTTTCTGGGACAGGACCTCGGAGGTCCTGATCCTGGGCGGGGGCGGCATTCTCGACGGCAGCCTGGGGCTTCCCCTTCTCTTCTGCATCGGGGTCGCGATCGGTTTCGCCAAGAAGTCGGACGGTTCGACCGCACTCGCGGCGGTCGCCGGCTTCCTCGTCTACTACAACGTGCTCAAGGCGTTCCCGGTGGACGGCACGGTGACCGCGGAGCTGCCGGAGGGCACCCCGCAGAACCCGGGCGTACTCGGCGGCATCCTGATCGGCCTGCTGACGGCCGTGGTCTGGCAGCGCTTCCACCGCACCAAGCTGGTCGACTGGCTGGGCTTCTTCAACGGCCGGCGGCTCGTCCCGATCATCATGGCGTTCCTGTGCTGTGTGCTGGGCGTGCTGTTCGGCCTGCTCTGGGACCCGGTCGGCGACGGACTGACCGCCTTCTCGCGGGGCCTGATCGACCTGGGCGCCTGGGGCGCGGGGATCTTCGGTCTCGCGAACCGGCTGCTGATCCCGATCGGCATGCACCAGTTCCTGAACACCTTCTTCTGGTTCCAGGCGGGCGAGTACCGGGGCGCGGACGGCGAGGTGGTCCAGGGCGACCTGACTCGCTTCTTCGCGGGCGATCCCGACGCGGGCCTGTTCATGTCCGGCTTCTTCCCGATCATGATGTTCGGCCTGCCCGCGGCCGCGCTGGCCATCACCCACTGCGCGCGCCCCGAGCACCGCAAGCGGGTGGCCGGCCTGATGTTCTCGGTCGGCCTGACGTCGTTCGTGACGGGGGTGACGGAGCCGATCGAGTTCTCGTTCATGTTCGTGGCGCCCCTGCTGTACGGGCTGCACGCCCTGCTGACCGGCGCGTCGATGGCGATCACCTGGGCACTGGGCGCGCACGCGGGGTTCAGTTTCTCGGCGGGCCTGATCGACTACATCGTGAACTGGCATCTGGGTACGAAGCCCTGGCTGATCCTGCCGATCGGCGCGTGTTTCGCGGTGATCTATTACGTCGTCTTCCGATTGGCGATCACTTTCTTCAACATTCCTACGCCCGGCCGGGAGCCGGAGGAGGTCCAGGAGGAGATGGAGCGCGACGCGACGAAGTAGCCGCCTTTCCGCCCGTAAGGGCAGGTGAGCGGGCCCTCGGGCCGTGCCGGTCCGGGGGTCTTCGCATGGGTTGTCCGGATCGTTATCCGGTCCGGAAAATCCGAAGGTTCCTTATCTAACCCTCACCGTGCTACAACAGGTCTACACCACTGAGTGGTGTAGACCATGCGGTCCAGACCACAGGCCGCATTCCCCTTGAGACGCCGCCCTCCCCGTAGTCATGTCCTCCGGCGGCGCCTTGCCCACAGGAGGAAGTTGATGTCCACGGCCAGCGCCGCCCCCGAGGCGGACAAGAAGAAGACGGGCGCGCGGGTGATGGCTGTCCTGCAGCGCATCGGACGCAGCCTGATGCTGCCGGTCGCCGTGCTGCCCGCCGCCGCGCTCCTGGTGCGCTTCGGCCAGCCCGACATGCTCGGCAAGGAGTCCTTCCCGGACTTCATCAACAAGATCGCCGGGTACATGTCCGCCGGCGGCGGCGCGCTCCTCGACAACATGGCGCTGCTGTTCGCCGTCGGTATCGCGATCGGATTCGCCAAGAAGTCGGACGGTTCGACGGCGCTGGCGGCCGTCACCGGCTACCTGGTCTTCAAGGCCGTACTGGGGACGTTCACCGACGGCAGCCTTCCTGAGGAAGCGATCGTCGTCGACGGCAAGATCGTCATGGTCGAGAAGGCGGTCAACGCCGGTGTCCTCGGCGGTGTGGTCATGGGCATCGTCGTCGCCCTGCTCTACCAGCGCTTCTACCGCACCAAGCTGCCCGACTGGGCCGGCTTCTTCGGCGGCCGCCGTCTCGTCCCGATCCTCTCGGCCTTCGCGGGTCTGCTCATCGGCATCGTCTTCGGGCTGATCTGGCCCTGGCTCGGCACCGGTCTGCACAACCTCGGTGAGTGGCTCGTCGGCTCCGGCGCCGTGGGCGCGGGCATCTTCGGTGTCGCCAACCGCGCGCTGATCCCGGTCGGCATGCACCACCTGCTGAACTCCTTCCCGTGGCTGCAGGCGGGCTCCTACGAGGGCAAGAGCGGCGACATCGCCCGCTTCCTGGCCGGTGACCCGACCGCCGGACAGTTCATGACCGGCTTCTTCCCGATCATGATGTTCGCCCTCCCGGCCGCCTGCCTCGCGATCGTGCACTGCGCCCGTCCCGAGCGCCGCAAGGTCGTCGGCGGCATGATGTTCTCCCTGGCGCTGACCTCGTTCGTCACCGGTGTGACCGAGCCGATCGAGTTCACCTTCATGTTCATCGCGCCGGTGCTGTACGCGATCCACGCGGTGCTCACCGGTGTGTCCATGGCGCTGACCTGGGCGCTCGGGATGAGGGACGGCTTCGGCTTCTCGGCCGGTGCCATCGACTTCGCCCTCAACCTGGGCATCGCCTCCAACCCGTGGGGGCTGGCCGTGGTCGGTCTGTGCTTCGCGGCGGTCTACTACGTCGTGTTCCGCTTCGCGATCACCAAGTTCAACCTTCCGACGCCGGGCCGCGAGTCCGACGAGGAGCTCGCCGAGCTGCAGAAGGCAGAGGCGAAGTAGGCCGCACGGCCTGGTGAACGCCCCTGGTGAACGCCTCGGCCCCCGTCCTGGAGAACAGGGCGGGGGCCGAGGCGTTCGTACGTCGAAGATGCGGCGTCAGACCTCGTACACCGCGCCCGGGTGGGCCACGTCCGTCGGGCCGGTGTAGACGGCCGTGGCGTCGCTCAGGGTCCGGCTCGGGTCCGTCCACGGGGGGATGTGGGTCAGCACCAGCCGGCCCGCGTTCGCGCGCTGCGCGTAGGCGCCCGCCTCGCGGCCGTTGAGGTGGAGGTCCGGGATGTCCTCCTTGCCGTGCGTGAAGGACGCCTCGCACAGGAACAGGTCCGCGCCCGCGGCCAGGTCGTCCAGGCCGTCGCAGACGCCGGTGTCGCCGGAGTACGTGAGCGTCCTGCCGCCGTGCTCCAGCCGGATGCCGTACGCCTCGACGGGGTGCGCCAGCCGTTCGGTGCGCACGGAGAACGGGCCGATCTCGAAGTGCCCCGGCTTCAGGGTGCGGAAGTCGAACACCTCGCTCATGGAGGAGGCGGAGGGCGTGTCGGCGTAGGCCGTGGTCAGCCGCTGCTCGGTGCCTTCGGGGCCGTGGACCGGGATGGCGGGGCAGCGGCCGCCGTCGTGGCGGTAGTAGCGGGCGACGAAGTACCCGCACATGTCGATGCAGTGATCCGCGTGCAGGTGGCTGAGGAAGATGGCGTCGAGGTCGTAGAGACCGCAGTGGCGCTGCAGCTCGCCGAGGGCGCCGTTGCCCATGTCGAGGAGCAGCCGGAAGCCGTCGGCCTCTACGAGGTAGCTCGAGCAGGCCGATTCCGCGGACGGGAACGACCCGGAGCAGCCGACGACGGTGAGCTTCATGGAGCTGGAACCTCCGTGGACGGGGAGGGCTGGGGGAAGGTCGTGCGGTCCGTCGAGCGTAAGGCGCGAAAGGGCCGGTCGCTCCTCAGCCGCCCCGTGTTGTGTGCGATGTCACCCCCCGTCCCGAGGGTGGGACGAGGGGTGACATCTCGCAGTTCGTGTGAAGTTGTGACCGGTGCGTACCGGTGCGATCAGGCCCAGAGCTGCCCCTGCAGGGTCTCGATCGCCGCTTCGGTGGTTTCCGCCGTGTAGACGCCCGTCGACAGGTACTTCCAGCCGCCGTCGGCGACGACGAAGACGATGTCGGCCGTTTCGCCCGCCTTGACCGCCTTCTTGCCGACGCCGATCGCGGCGTGGAGCGCCGCGCCGGTGGAGACGCCGGCGAAGATGCCCTCCTGCTGGAGGAGTTCACGGGTGCGGATGACGGCGTCCGCGGAGCCGACCGAGAAGCGGGTGGTCAGCACGGAGGCGTCGTAGAGCTCGGGGACGAAGCCCTCGTCGAGGTTGCGCAGGCCGTAGACGAGGTCGTCGTAGCGCGGTTCCGCGGCCACGATCTTCACGTCGGGCCGGTGCTCGCGCAGATAGCGTCCGACGCCCATGAGCGTGCCCGTGGTGCCGAGGCCGGCGACGAAGTGGGTGACGGACGGCAGGTCGGCGAGGATCTCGGGGCCGGTGGTGGCGTAGTGGGCGCCCGCGTTGTCCGGGTTGCCGTACTGGTAGAGCATCACCCAGCTCGGGTTCTGCCCGGCGAGTTCCTTGGCGACGCGGACCGCGGTGTTGGAGCCTCCCGCCGCGGGGGACGGGATGATCTCGGCGCCCCACATCTTGAGCAGGTCCCGGCGCTCCTGGGAGGTGTTCTCCGGCATGACGCAGACGATGCGGTAGCCCTTGAGCTTGGCCGCCATCGCCAGCGAGATGCCGGTGTTGCCGCTGGTGGGCTCGAGGATGGTGCAGCCGGGGGTGAGGCGGCCGTCCTTCTCCGCCTGCTCGACCATGTGGAGCGCGGGGCGGTCCTTGATCGAGCCGGTGGGGTTGCGGTCCTCGAGCTTGGCCCAGATCCGGACGTCACCGGAGGGCGACAGGCGCGGGAGCCGGACCAGGGGCGTGTTGCCCACGGCCGCCAGCGGGGAGTCGTAGCGCATCGGGGATCAGACCATCCCGCCGGCGACGGCCGGGAGGATGGTGACGCTGTCGCCGTCGGAGAGCTTGGTGGAGATGCCGTCGAGGAAGCGGACGTCCTCGTCGTTGAGGTAGACGTTCACGAAGCGGCGCAGCTGGTCGCCGTTGGTCTTGTCGACGATGCGCTCCTCGATGCCGTTGTGGCGGCTCTCGAGGTCGGCGAAGAGTTCGGCGAGCGTGTCCCCGTTGCCCTCGACCGCCTTGGCGCCGTCGGTGTAGGTGCGGAGGATGGTCGGGATGCGGACCTCGATGGCCATGACAGGGGCTCCTGTTGTCGTGGTGGCGTAGGGGCGCGCGGCTCTGGCCCCCGCGCGTGGGGGTCGTGCTGGCTGGTGGTGCGCTCGTACGTCAGGCTGAGCTGTTACGGGCGGACGGGGCGCAATTCCGTACACATCGCGCTGGCGAGGCGGCACAGGTCGACGTGCAGCCGCGCAACGAGCAGCAGCATGCTCGGCGTCTTGTCGCTCACGTCAGGGAGAACCATGCGCTCATCGTATCGATTCCCGGTCCGCATCCCGGAGTGTGATCTCGCATCGTGGACCTCGGCCGCTCAGTATGCGGGCAGGGGTGTTTCAGTACGCCTCGACGACCTTGACGTCCTCTTCCGTGATCACGCCATCCACGATGCGGAACGAGCGGAACTGGAACGGTCCCGCGTCGTCGGTGTCGGCGGTGGAGACCAGCACGTAGTGGGCGCCGGGCTCGTTGGCGTAGCTGACGTCGGTGCGGGACGGGTACGCCTCGGTGGCCGTGTGGGAGTGGTAGATGACGACCGGCTCCTCGTCGCGGTCGTCGAGCTCCCGGTAGAGCTTGAGCAGGTCGCCGGAGTCGAACTCGTAGAACGTGGGCGACCGGGCCGCGTTCAGCATCGGGATGAAGCGCTCGGGGCGGTCGGTCCCCTCCGGTCCGGCGACGACGCCGCAGGCCTCGTCGGGGTGGTCCTCGCGGGCGTGGGCGACGATCTGGTCGAAGAGGGCCTGGGTGATGGTCAGCATGGGCTCAGGATAAGCAGACGCCGGCGCCGTACCGATGGGCGGTACGGCGCTGCCCGGATGGTGGACCGCCCGCTCCGAGGAGGACGCCGGGCGTCGATGGCGCCGCCGTTCACGGCCGACTGGATCTGCCGGCGCCGGGCTGCCTGCGAACGGAAACGCGCAGACGACTCCGCCCGCGCCGGGGACCGGCGCGGGCGGAGTCGGTGAAGCGGTACGGCCGGCGTCAGAGGGCCTTGACGGTCTCACCCTCCGACTCTTCACCCTCCGACTCTTCGCCCTCGGGCTCACCGGCCCGCCTGGCCCGGACGAACTCGAGGAAGATGTTGAGCTCCCGCTTGACGATCGGTGCCAGCAGGTACAGGCCGATGATGTTGATCACGGCGAGCATGAAGAGCACGGCGTCGGCGAGGTCGATCAGCGTCTGCAGCGTCAGCAGCGAACCGGAGACGGCGATCACCGCGTAGATCAGGAAGAACGTGTTCTCACTGGCCTTGCTGCGGCCGAAGAGGTACGTCCAGGCCTTGAGGCCGTAGTAGCCCCAGGTGATCAGGGTGGAGAAGGCGAACAGCAGCACCGCGACGGTCAGGACGTACGGGAACCACGGCATCGCGGTCTCGAAGGCGTCGGAGGTGATGACCACGCCGCCGACGCTCTCGCCGGCACGCGCCTCGGCCCAGCTGGCCGGGTTGGCGATGACGATCGTGAGCGCGGTCATCGTGCAGATAACGACGGTGTCGATGAACGGCTCCAGCAGGGCGACCAGGCCCTCGCTGGCGGGGTGCTTCGTCTTCACGGCCGAGTGGGCGATCGGCGCGGAGCCGAGGCCGGCCTCGTTGGAGAACGCGGCCCGCTTGAATCCTTGGATCAGGGCACCCAGGACACCACCGACCACACCCTCGGGGCTGAAGGCACCGCTGATGATGGTGGAGACGGCCGAGGGGAGTTCCGTCACGTTGAAGAGGATGACGACCAGACAGGCGGCGATGTAGATGATGGCCATGGCCGGGACGAGCCGGCTGGTGACCGAGGCCACCGACTTCATGCCACCCAGCAGCACGATGCCGACGAGCACTGCGATGATCACACCGAAGATCAGTGCACCGGTGGAGGACCCGATGGCGCCACCTTCTCCGCCGGAGACCGAGACCAGCTGCGCATAGCTCTGGTTGACCTGGAAGAGGTTACCGCCGAAGAGGCCGAAGAAGAGCAGCATGATCGAGGCGAGGACCGCGAGGACCTTGCCGAACGCCTTGCCGCCGGAGCCGAACCGCTCCGCGAGGCCCTTGGGCAGGTAGTGCATCGGACCGCCCGAGACGGTGCCGTCGGCGTGCACCTCTCGGTACTTCACGCCGAGGGTGACCTCGACGAACTTGGTCGCCATGCCGAGGAGACCGCAAAGGATCATCCAGAAGGTGGCACCGGGGCCGCCGATGGAGACGGCGACGGCGACACCCGCGATGTTGCCGAGACCGACGGTGCCGGAGACCGCGGCGGTCAGGGCCTGGAAGTGGTTGACCTCACCCGCCGACCCCTTCTCGTCGTACTTGCCGCGCACCACGTCCACAGCCAGGCGGAACCTGCGGAACTGGACCAGGCCGAACCAGCTACTGAAGACGAGACCGGCGAGAACCAGCCACGCGACGATGAGGGGTACTTCCGCGCCGTTGACGTTCACGGAATAGAAGACGATCTTCCCGAGCGCTGTGGCGATCGGTTCGACGAAATCGCTGACGGCATCGTCGATCGAAGTGGTGATGGACTCGAGTGACATGTGTCTACCTCGTGAGCGGGGGAGGTGCTGGCATGGCGCAGCAGTTCAGGTGACGGATTCCGAATGGACGCCGCAGTCCGGGCGGCGGCCTTGCCCACCAGGCGCGTCCGCGGACTCGGATGCCGGTGGTTCGGATGTTGGTACGACGGGTTTCGGACCTGTCCGCGGTTGAACAGGTTGAGGGGGCGGACAAGTTGCGAAGTTCTACCACGTGCTGCGCCGAGTGGTTAGTGACGCAGATCACACATGTTCGCGTCAAGGGCCCGTGGGCAGGAGAAACCCGGGCGCGGTGATGGGATCGTTATCCGGATTTGAGCATTCGCTGAGCGAACGGACCCACCAGTTGCCCTATGCACGGATTCCGGACGGCGTCGACCGCCGGCGGCCGGTAAGCGACCCTCAGGGCAGCAGCGTCTCGACGAGCGTCTCCTGGAGCGCACCGAGCCACAGGTACGCCATGACCATGGGCTTGCGCGGGTCGGAGTCGGGTAGGCGGTACAGCGCGTCGTTCTCGTCGTCCTCGCCGACGTCGAGGCGGGTGCCGATGGTCAGCCGCAGGTCGTTGAGGGCGCCGAGCCAGTGGAGGCAGTCGTTGGAGTCCAGTTCCAGCACAGCTCCGTCGTCGCCGACGGGGGCCAGGGAGTCCAGGGTCTTCACGACCGCGAGGGCGTCCTCGCGCTTACGGGTGCGCAGGTCGTTCTCGGTGAAGCGCCGGAACTCGGAGGACGCGGCGCGCAGCTCCTCGTCCGGCACGCCGGCCTCGGGGTCCGCGTAGGCCTCAGGGAAGAGGCGGGCGAGAGCCGGGTCGGAGGGCGGCTCGCTCGGCCCCTCTGCGAAGAGGGCGGCCAGCGGGTCCTCGCCCTCCGCGGGCTCGTCGCCGGGCCCGATGAGCTCCAGGAGCTGGACGGCCAGCGAGCGCAGGATCGCGACCTCGACCTCGTCCAGGCGTACGGCCGCCCCGCCGCCGTCGAGCGGCTCGAAGTGAGAGCTCATCAGCCGCGGTCCTGGGTGAGCGTCGCCCACAGTCCGTATCCGTGCATCGCCTGCACGTCACGCTCCATCTCCTCGCGGCTGCCGCTGGAGACGACGGCGCGTCCCTTGTGATGGACGTCGAGCATCAACTTGTGCGCCTTGTCCTTCGAGTAGCCGAAGTAAGCCTGGAAGACGTAGGTGACATAGCTCATCAGATTGACCGGGTCGTTGTGCACCAGCGTCACCCAGGGCACATCGGGCTCGGGGACGACATGCGTCTCCTCCGCCGACTCCGGTCGTTCGATCTCTACGGGCATCGTCACTCAACCCATGCTGCCACCCGGGGGGCCGCATCGCACAAACGGCCCGGCCCGGATGGGACGACCCGTCAGAAACCGGATGGGGAACCCGCTCCGCGGCGACATCTCGTCAGAGTGACGAAATGTGCGCTAGCATCGCGTCATGAACGCTGCAGACCTTGGGCTGCCGGTCGACGTGCCGTCCACCGCGCTCTTCACGGACCAGTACGAGTTCACGATGCTGCAGGCGGCGCTGAAGGCCGGCACCGCCGAGCGGCGATCCGTCTTCGAGGTCTTCACCCGCCGCCTGCCCGAGGGCCGGCGCTACGGCGTGGTCGGCGGAACGGGCCGGGTGCTGGACGCCGTCGAGAACTTCCGCTTCGACGCCGGCGTCCTCGGCTTCCTGCGGGAGCAGCGCATCGTCGACGAGCCCACGCTCGAGTGGCTCGCCGGCTACCGCTTCCGCGGCGACATCTGGGGCTACCCGGAGGGCGAGGTGTACTTCCCCGGTTCGCCGATCGTCCGGGTCGAGGGCTCCTTCGCCGAGTGCGTGCTGCTGGAGACCGTGATCCTCTCCATCCTCAACCACGACTCCGCGATCGCCGCCGCCGCGTCGCGGATGTCGGCGGCGGCGGGCGGGCGCCGGCTCATCGAGATGGGCGCGCGCCGCACCCACGAGCTGTCGGCCGTCGCCGCGGCCCGCGCCGCGTACGTCGGCGGCTTCGACTCCACCTCCGACCTGGCGGCCGGCTTCCGGTACGCCATCCCCACCGTCGGCACCAGCGCGCACGCCTTCACCCTGCTGCACGACAGCGAGCGCGGCGCCTTCCAGGCCCAGGTCGACTCGCTCGGACGGGGCACGACCCTGCTGGTCGACACCTACGACGTGGCCGAGGCCGTCCGTACGGCCGTGGACATCGCCGGCCCCGAGCTCGGGGCCGTACGCATCGACTCCGGCGACCTCCTGCTCGTCGCGCACCGGGTGCGCCAGCAGCTCGACGAGCTGGGCGCGACCGACACCAGGATCGTGGTCACCTCCGACCTCGACGAGTACGCGATCGCCTCGCTGGCCGCGGCCCCCGTCGACGCGTACGGGGTCGGCACGCAGCTGGTCACCGGCAGCGGCCACCCCACCTGCTCGATGGTCTACAAGCTCGTGGCCCGCGCGCGGTCCGCCGATCCGGCGGCGCCGCTGGAGCCGGTGGCCAAGAAGTCCCTGGGCGGAAAGATGTCGGTCGGCGGCCGCAAGTGGGCGGCCCGCCGCCGGGACGCCGACGGGATCGCGGAGGCCGAGGTCGTCGGCGTCGGCGCACTCCCTGCGGAACTCGCCGACCGGCAGCTGCTGGTGGAGCTGGTCAAGGACGGCCGGGTCGTCGCCCGCGAACCGCTGGACGCGGCCCGCGACCGGCACATCGCGGCGCGCGCCGGGCTGCCGATGTCGGCGATCCAGCTCTCCCGGGGCGAGCCGGTGATCCCGACCGAGTACGTGTGAGGCCGGCGGTGCGGGCGGGGCGCATGAAGCGCCCCCGATCGGGCACGTGTAGGCCGCGGGGCCGTGACTCTCCCGTACGGGGTGGCGAGTGTCTAGGCTCGGTGGTTCCGTGCGTTCCGCTCGCGTCCTGACCGTTCTCTCGCCTGCCCTACCTCCTCTCCCCGCTCCCCTACGCCACCGAAGGAAGCCCGCCATGCACCGCGCCTTGATCGTCGTGGACGTTCAGAACGACTTCTGCGAGGGCGGCAGCCTCGCGGTGGCGGGAGGCGCCGATGTCGCGGCCGCCATCACCGAGCTGATCGGCCAGGCCCAGCCGGGCTACCGCTATGTGGTCGCCACCCGCGACCACCACATCGAGCCGGGCGCCCACTTCTCCGAGAACCCGGACTTCGCCGAGTCGTGGCCGCCGCACTGCGTGGCCGGCACGGAGGGCGTCGGCTTCCACCCGAACTTCGCGCCGGCCGTCGCCTCCGGCGCGATCGCCGCGGTCTTCGACAAGGGGGCGTACGCGGCGGCGTACAGCGGCTTCGAAGGCAAGGACGAGAACGGCACGACGCTCGCGCAGTGGCTGCGGACGCACCAGGTCGCCGAGGTCGACGTGGTCGGCATCGCGACCGACCACTGCGTCCGTGCGACGGCGCTGGACGCGGCGCGGGAGGGCTTCCGCACGCAGGTGCTGCTGGACCTGACGGCGGGGGTGTCGCCGGAGACGACGGCGCGGGCGCTGGAGGAACTGCGGGGCGCGGACGTGGAACTGACCGGCAAGCCGGTCGTCTGACCCCTGCCGCTCCGCTGCGCGGGGCCTGTTCCCCTCCCCGCCCCTTCCCACAACCGGGGCAAGCCCCGGACCCCGTACCGCCCTGCGGGCGGGCGGGCCGGGCTTCGCCCGGGCCCGGTACCGCGCTTCGCGCGGTGGCCTCAATCTCCCCCTACGGCCTGGCGGCCGTGGGAGGTGCCCCCAGGCCGGGCTTGAGTTGCCCGGCAACTCAGCCCCGCCGGCGTTTGAGGCGCGGGGGTCCGGGGGCGGAGCCCCCGGTTCGGGAAGGGGCGGGTAGGGGAACAGCCCGCCGCAGGCGGCCCCGCGGAAACCCGTCGTCAGGCCGGGTCGCGGAGGAGGGCGCGGGCCGGGTGCCAGAAGGGGGAGACGGCCTGGGTGGGGCGCCACAGCAGGCCCTCGGGGTGGTGGAGCACCGCCGTGATCTCGTCCGGCGTCGGCGGCTCCGCGTTCCCCCGCAGATACACCGCCCGGAACCCCAGATTCCGCAGCCGCGTCAGCGCCCGCGCCCGGTTCGCCGCGTGGACCAGGAAGCGGACCGTGCCGCCCCCGCCGGCCGGGCTCGGCAGGCTGAGCGCGACCACCACGCTGCCGTTCGGCAGCTTGCAGAAACCTCCGCCGGGCATGCGGAACCACTCCCCCGTCAGTCACTGTCAATAAGAACCTCGGTCAGACGCACCTAAACACGATCGGCCGCCGCCCGCTAGAGGGCGACGGCCGATCATGCTGTGACCTGCAGTGTTACGAATTACTTGGTCGACGGACCGACCTTGACCGTGATCGTCCGGCCGTGGCGCGGCTCGTCGACGATCGAGATCTTGGTGTTGGTGTCAGTTACCTTGACGCTGCCCGTCGGGTTCTCGGGGTACCAGTAGGTCCCCTTCCGGTCGTCGAAGACCGGGTTGCCGCGCTGCGAGGAGATCCAGTGCGGCTGGTCCGCGTTGTGCAGCCAGAAGCTGTCCGTGCGGTACCGGCTGAACGTCGAGTCGAACGACTGCATCCTGTTGCGGAGCAGCTTGCCGTCCGACCACTTCATCGGCTTGGCGTGGGCGTCGATCGGAAGGACCAGACCCTGCCCGTGGTGGGCGCTGGTGTTGTTGTCCTTCTGGGAGGTGTCCCACTGCCAGATGAGCAGACCGTTCTGGTACGGGTAGTGCTCGACCCAGCTGTCCCGGGGCGCCTTGAACCCGAAGTTGTACGGGCCGACCGCGAGGGTCTTGTCGTACGACACGTACTGGCGGTTCTCGGCGATGTAGTACTGCTCGTACTCGAGCGTGAACGACTCACCGATGCGGTTGAAGCCGCTCGCGGTCCAGCCCTCGACCTCGCCCTCGGCGTTGTCGGTGAAGACCGGCGCACCGTCGGCCGTGACGGTGATGGCGTCGGCCGCGAAGCCCTTGCCGGCCACGCCGCCGTCCGTCTGGTAGCGGAAGCGGACGTCGACCTTCTGGCCCGCGTAGGCGTCCAGCGAGTAGACGAGCTTCTGGTGGCCCGTGGAGGGGCCGGTCAGGGCCGGCTTGTCGCTGGCGTCACGGGGGATGGCCTGGCCGTCGGCCGTGCCGTCCACCGTGGTCCAGTTGGCGCCGCCGTCCGTCGACACCTCGGTGTAGAGGTAGTCGTAGTCGGCCTCGATGTCCCACCAGCCGTCGAGCTCCAGCGAAGCCGTGGACTTGCCGGTGAGGTCGACCGAGCGGGACAGGGTGTTCTTGAGGTCGTCGCCCATGTCGCTCCACCACTGCATGGATCCCTCGGCGGGCTTCACGACAGTCGTGGTGACGGCCTTCTTCGGCAGCTCGACGACGAGCGCCTGCGGCTTCTTGGTGTTGTACGCCGACACACCCAGGGTGTGGGTGGACTTCGTCGCCGCCTTGGCCGTCTCGTAGTTGAGCCAGCCGAGCTGCAGCTTGTCCCAGGCGGTCATGTCGCCGGGCATGTCACCGATGGTGTCCTTGCCGGCGCCGAGCCAGGAGCCGGACGACATCAGGGTCCAGAAGCCGGTCGAGTTCTCGCCGCCGCCGGAGGTGTCGTAGTGGTCCGGCAGACCGAGGTCGTGGCCGTACTCGTGGGCGAAGACGCCGAGGCCGCCGTTCTCGGGCTGCACGGTGTAGTCGCCGACCCAGATGCCGGTGTCGCCGATCTGGGCGCCGCCGGCCTTGTTCTCCGCCGGGCCGGAGCGGCCCACGTCGGTGCCGTAGGCGTACCAGCGGTGGGCCCACAGGGCGTTGGGGCCCTGGGCGCCGCCGCCGGCCGACTCGTCCTCGCCCGCGTGAACGAACTGGAAGTGGTCGATGTAGCCGTCGGACTCGTTGAAGTTGCCGTCGGCGTCGAAGTCGTAGCGGTCCCACTTGTCGTACTCGGCAAGTGTCGCCTTGATCTCGGCGTCGCTCCGGCCCTTGGCCTTCTGGTCCTCGACCCAGGCGTTCACACCGTCACGGACGGCGTCCCAGGCGTTGGCGCAGTTGGACTGGCCGCAGTAGTTCGAGCCGTAACGGGCCTCGTTGTAGTCGACCTTGACCCAGTCGGAGACCGTGCCGTCGACCGTGTAACGGCCGGAGGAGGTCTTCTCGTAGTAGGTCTTCAGGGAGTGCTTCGGCTGTCCGTTCTCATCCTTTCCGGTGCCGAAGTACAGGTCCTGGAAGTGCTGCTGGTCGTAGTCCGCCTGCCAGGCGGTCGTGTTGTCCTTCGACCGGTCGGGCTCGGCGATCTCGTTGTGCAGCGGACCCGGCTCGCCGCCGTACTTCTTGACGGGCGGCTTGGGGCCGTCGGGCCCGTCCGGGTCGTACATCGTCGTGTCGTCGACCTTGTCGCCGAACTCCACGAGGATGGTGAAGATCTTGTCGGACTTCTCGCGCTCGAGCTCGACGTACTTCTTGTCGTCGAGCTTGACGACCTTGGAGCCGCCACGCGTCTGCACATCGGCGTCGCCCGCTATGACCTGCTCGAGAGCGGCCTGACGCTGACTTTCCTGCTCCTTGCTGAAGGGTCCTTCGAGGTCGTGCTCGACATGGCCCTTGTGCGGTGCCGGGTCGTGCCGCTCGATGCCCGCAGGGTCCGACGGCTTCTGGCCGTCGGCCTGCGCACTGGTGAACGCCGAGGCGGTCGCAGTGGTCGCGGCAAGGGCCACGAGCACCGCGGACGCTCTGAACGTCCGTCGCTTGCTGGTCACTTGATGGTGTCCTCCCCCGCGTCCCGTTGCTGCTGCGGACCGGTTTGTGGGGTCGTCCGCGCGCACGGTATCGCGTCTCAAGTGACGACATTCGACCGGAGTTGACGAAGAAAAGACAGCCCTTGACTTGGACAGGCCAACTGCACTATGCGGAGCCCAGATCCGCTATCCGGACGATGGCGAATCAGGACAAGAGGCGCACGATTTAAGCCACTTGGGTGGACGGATGAACCAGTGCGCCCCCCATGCTCCGGCACCGTGGGTTAGGTCACGCTTACTGCCGGTTCCGCACGGGCATCCACCGTCGTAGAGTCTCGCGTCAGTGCGAACTTCGCCGAGACTCCGCCCTGCCCCTGTCCCGAGGACGGATACCGTCATGCCGCGTCCGACTGCCGCACAGCTCGCCTACGGTTCGGCCACCGTCGTCTTCTCGACCGTCGCCCTCCTGCTGCTGACCCGCACCACCAACGGCGTCGCGGTCGCTGCGATCGGCATCGCCTCACTGGCACTGGGACTTCTGGTCGCGGTGTCGTTCCCCCAGCGCCGCAGGACCGGGCCGGCCGGGTCCGCCGCGGCGGACCCGGCCGTGTCGAACGCCGCCCCCGACCCGCTCAGCGACCGGGTCCCCGCGGCGCGTACGCACACCGGGGCCGAGGCCAGGGTCGGCGAGCACTCACTGCGCCGCTGACACCACGACGGTCTTGCCCGCCTTGTCGTGCAGGCCCTGCCGGTACGGCTTGTCGGCGTACACCGTGATGACGATGACGAACCACCAGACGCAGTAGCAGCACACCAGCGCGGGCACCCACAGCACGGCCGCGCGCAGGAGCGAGGAGCCGACGTCCGGCACGCGTCCGTCGTTGAGCATCGCGGTCCGCAGCTTCATGATCTTCTTGCCGACGGTCTGCCCGTTGTTCTTCGCCGTCATGAGCGTGTCATAGCCGACGTAGGCCACCAGGCTGATCAGCGACCACAGCCACTGCTCACCGGAGTTCACCCGGTCCGTGACGTCGTCCCAGTCGTCGCCGCCGTAGCTCCCCTCGATGCCGCCGAAGATCAGCGAGATGAGGATGAGCGGCACAAAGACGATGATCATGTCGATCAGCCTGGCCAGCACCCGCTTGCCGAACGGGGCGAGCGGCGGCATCCCCGCGAGCGGATCGGCGCCGTACGGGCCGCCGGGGGCGCCCGCGCCGTACGGAGTGCCGCCGGCGCCTCCGTACGGGCCGCCGGCGGGTGTGTCGTACGGCGAACCGCCGCCCGCGGGAGGCGGTGTCGGCTCGCCGGGCCCCTCCGGCTCCTGAGGCCTCTTGCGCAGCGGGTCGTCGTCGGGCTGCGGTCCGGTCGGCGGCTGATCGTTGCTCATGGGGGCAGTGCATCCCGGCCCCCGGGGCCCCGCAACGGCTCACGTGCGTTCGGGGGAACCGCCCCGGGGCCCCTGCGGCAACGGGGTCAGCCGGTCACGAACGTGTGCGCCGCCTTGTCGTGCCAGCACTGCCGCCACGGCCGGTCGAAGAGGCACCAGAGCACATTGAGCAGACCGACGACGAGAATGCCGAGCACGCCGTAGAGCAGCCAGCGGCGCAGCGCGGCGCCGAACGCGGGCGGCTCGTGGCTCTCGATGTCCACCACCGTCAGACCGCAGATCTTCTTGCCGAGCGTCCGGCCCCACTTGGCCGTCGGCAGCGACTCGTACAGCACACCGAGGACGAGCAGGGCGCCGAGGACGATGCCGAGGTGGACGGCGGTGGTGCCGTCGAGCAGCCAGACGGTCACCGTCTCGCCGGACAGCTTCGCCGCCTCGATCTTGTCGTCGATGTGGGCGCGCGTCCGGGCGAGGACCGGGACGGCCACGCCGCCGACGAGCGCGCCGAGCAGCACCGTGTCGATCAGCCGGGCGGCCAGCCGCTTGCCGAGGCCGGCGGGGCGGGCGGCCGCCTGGGCCTGCGCGGCGGCCAGGAACGGGTCGTTGACCGGCGGCCTCCACGGAAGGACCGGTTCACCGTCGCCGGCCCCCGGGGACCCGGCGAGCTGGTGCGCCTGCTGCGCCCAGGAGGCGGCGCCGCCGCCGGCGCTGCTGGTCACCGGCGGCTGGGCCTGTGCGGGCACCTGGGGCTGTACGGGGGCCTGTTGGGCGGCGGGGGCCGGTGCGGCCGGCTGGGCCCGGTACGCGGCCGGGGCGGGCTGCGCCTGGGGCGTGGGCGCCGGGGCCCGGCCCGCGGCGGACTGCGGGCCGGGCTGTGCCTCGGCGTCGCCGCCGGCCGGGCGGACCGTCGTCGCGCCGTCGGCCTGTCCCGGGCGCTGGGCCCGGATGGTGACCGTGTTCTCGGCCGGCTGGTGCGGCTGCCCGGGCGTGCGGGGGGTGGACGGCTCCTGCGCCGCCTGCCGCCCCTGGCCGCCGGGTCGGATTGCGCGGATGGTGACGGTGCCGTCCGCCGGCGGCTCGGCCCCGGAGGACGCGCTCACCGGACGGACGCCGCCGGGGACCTCGTCGGCGGGTCCGGCCTGGCGGCCCACGGAACGGACGCCGGGCAGCCGTCCGCCGGTCGGGTCCGCCGGCTGGACGGGCTCGGCCGGGCGGCGCGGATCGGCCGGCGCTTCGGAGGACGCCGGGAGGTCGGCGGTGCGGGGATCACCGCCCCACGAGACCCGGTTGTCGAGGTCGCCGCCGAAACCGGCCTGACGTGAGGTGTCGGCCTGCCACGCGGTGGCGGGCTCGGGGCGGGACGGCTCGTCCGACGGATCCTCGTCCAGGAAGACCGGGCCCGTCTCCTCGACGGCGGGCGCGGGCGGGGCGGGGGCCGCCGCCGCGGGTGCGGGGGACGCCGCCGACCGGGGCGGCGCGGGCATCGCCTCGCCCGACTCGGGGGCGGGCCTGCTGGTGCCCGGCACCCATGCCGAGCCGTTCCAGTACCGGACATATCCGGGAATGGACGGGTCCGGGTAGTAGCCGGGCGTGGGGCTGCCGTCGCCGGTGGCCGGGGTTGGGGCGCTCATCACCGTGGTCCCGTATCTCTTGAGGCCTCAATACAAGGCACCACATCTATCAGACCCGCGAGCGCCCCTGGGCCGGTCCCGCCGTAACGACCCCTTTCCGGTCACATGGCGGTCACGGAAAGTTGTTGCGGAAAGTCGCGTCATGACCGCGGGGCAGCGCGCTCTCTTCCTGTGAGGCCCGCTCACCGGGCCGCCGCAGCAGGCGCAGAAGGAAGGAAGAGACCTATGCACACCGTGGTGCAACGCGAACTCGAACTGAAGCTGGTGCTGTCGCCGGAGCGCAGCGTCCCCGTACCGGTCCGGCTGATCTACCGGCCGGAGGACCCCTATGCCGTGCACATCGTCTTCCACGTCGGCTCCGAGCATCCCGTCAACTGGACGTTCGCCCGCGAGCTGCTGATCGAAGGGGTGTTCCGGCCGTGCGGCGCCGGGGACGTACGGGTCCGGCCGTCGAAGAGCGAGGGGGGCGGCGTCATCCTGGTGGCGTTGAGTTCACCCGATGGTGACGCGCTGCTGGAGGCGCCGTCCGGGGCGGTGTCGGCCTGGCTGGAGCGGACGCTGCGCATCGTCCCGCCGGGGTCGGAGTCGGCGGCGCTCGGGATCGACGAGGCCCTGGCCGAACTGCTCGCCCCGGCCAGGGCGGACGAGCTGCGGGCGCACGGCTCCTCCGGTGACCCGCAGGACGGCGATGCCTGAGGGGTACGGAGCAGCGCGGTCCGCCCGGGCGGCGTCAGAAGAGCTTGCCCGGGTTGAGGATGCCCAGCGGGTCGAAGGTCTGCTTGATGCCGCGCTGCAACTCGAGGCTGACGGGCCCGAGTTCGCGGGCCAGCCAGTCCTTCTTGAGGACCCCTACGCCGTGTTCGCCGGTGATGGTGCCACCCAGTTCCAGACCGAGCGCCATGATCTCGTCGAACGACTCGCGGGCGCGCCGCGACTCGTCGGGGTCGAGGTGGTCGAAGCAGACGACGGGATGGGTGTTGCCGTCACCGGCATGGGCGCAGACGCCGATGGTCAGGCCGTACTTCTCCGCGATCGCGGACGTGCCCTCGATCATCGCGCCG
Source organism: Streptomyces sp. NPDC002835 (assembly GCF_053591995.1). Classification (NCBI taxonomy): domain Bacteria; kingdom Bacillati; phylum Actinomycetota; class Actinomycetes; order Kitasatosporales; family Streptomycetaceae; genus Streptomyces; species Streptomyces sp. NPDC002835. Next base: position 519,022 of record NZ_JBSFUW010000001.1, read on the forward strand.
AGCTTCGAGCGCGGTACGCAGACGTCGTCGATCATCGTCGCCGATTTGACGGTCTCCAGGGCGGTGAGCGACATCCGACGTGCCTGGAGGAGCAGTTCGGACTCGGCGGCGGTGTCCGCGGGCACCACCCCGCTCGCGCCCGCGGCCTCGCACAGCGCGCCGACGGCGGCCAGGTCGGCCGTCGGGTCGGGGGTGTCGAAGGCGGCGAGGAGCAGGGCCTCCGTCGTCTCCGGGAGGCCCATGTTGGCCAGCTTGTTGACCGCGCGGACCGTGGTGCGGTCCATGATCTCGAGGAGGGACGGGGTGTGCCCGCGTTCCATGATCGCGCAGACGGCGTCGCAGGCGGTGGCCGCCGACGGGAACTCGGCGGCGAGCACCAGCTGGGCCGGCGGCTGCGGCCGTAGCGCCAGGACCGCTTCCACGACGATGCCGAGGCTGCCCTCCGAGCCGACGAAGAGCCGGGTCAGGTCGTATCCGGCGACGCCCTTCGCGGTGCGCCGGCCGGTGTTCAGCAGCCGTCCGTCGGCCAGGACGACCTTCAGGCCGAGGACGTACTCGGCCGTCACCCCGTACTTGACGCAGCACAGGCCGCCGGACGCGGTGCCGATGTTGCCGCCGATCGTGCACGTCTCCCAGCTGGAGGGGTCCGGCGGGTAGTACAGGCCGTGCTCGCCCACGGCCCGGGACAGCACGGCGTTGACGACGCCCGGTTCGACGACGGCGATCCGGTCGACCGGGCTGATCTCCAGGATCCGGTCCATCTTCGTCAGGGACAGCACGATGCAGCCGTCGGACGCGTTGGCCGCGCCCGACAGGCCCGTGCGGGCGCCCTGGGGCACGACCGGCACGCGCAGGTCCGTGGCGGTGCGCATCACGTGCTGCACCTGCTCGACGGTGCGCGGCAGGACCACGACGGCGGGGGTGCCCGCCGCGCAGAAGCTCGCCATGTCGTTGCCGTACGACGCGGTGACGTCCGGATCGGTGATGAGGGCTTCGGCGGGCAGACCGGCGCGCAGCCGCTCGAGGAGATCGTCCATGATCCCAAGCCTCGCACCGGGGGCCATCGGTGTGAACCCGTCTGCGTTCCGCTCCGCGGGTCAGAGTGTGTTCTTCGTATCGGCTGCCCGCTGCCGCACAGTGAGCGCCATGAAGAGCGAAACCCTGAAGAACGCCGCTGTCAGCACGCTGGTCGGCGCGACACTGGTCACCGGGGTGATCATGCTCGCGCCCGGTTGGGGGAAGAACGCGCCACCGCCGGCCCCCGGCCCCGTGGCCCGGGCGATGGCCGCGGCCGACACCGGCGCGCCGGCCTCGCTCGCCGACCTGGACGCGCTGATCCGCGACCGGGAGCGCGCCGTACGCGACCATCCGGGTGACCGGCGGGCGTGGGCGGCGCTGGGCTCCACGTACGTGGAGCGCGGCAACCGGCTCGGGGACACGGCGTACTACCCGAAGGCGGAGCGCGCGCTGAAGCGGTCGCTGGGCGGCGTGCCCGCCGACAAGGCAGACGTCGACGCGCTCGTGGGGATGGCGGAGCTGGCCAACGCCCGGCACGACTTCGCGGCGGCGCGCGGCTACGCCGAGCAGGCCAGGAAGCGGCAGCCGGAGCGCTGGACGGTGTATCCGGCGCTGATCGACGCGTACCACGGGCTCGGCAGGTACGCGGCCGTCGGCAAGGCCATGGACCGGCTGGTGGAACTGCAGAGCGGGCCGCGGGTGCAGGGCATGGAGGCGCGGGTCTACTGGAACAAGGGCTGGCGCGAGGACGCGGCGGCCCTGGCGTACGGCGCGACGGCGAACTCGCGCACCCCCGCGGAAAAGGCCGTCGCCCTGCACCGCGAGGGTGAGCTGGCGTGGGAGCGCGGCGAGGCCGCGGACGCGGTGGAGCACTACACGAAGGCGCTCAAGGCCGTGCCGGACAGCCACCGGTCGCTGGCCGGCCGGGCCCGCGCGCTGGCGGCGCTGGGCCGCCCCGACGAGGCGCTGGACGACTACCGGGCGGCGCTGGCGAAGGTGCCGCTGCCCGAGTACGCGCTGGAGTCGGGCGAGCTGTACGAGTCGCTGGGGCTGACCGGGGACGCCGCCACCCGGTACGAGCTGATGCGGGAGCAGGTCACCCGCGCCGGTGAGCACGGCGTCAACGGGAATCTGGTGCTGGCCCGCTACGAGGCGGACCACGGGGACCCGGCCGCCGCGGTGCGCCGGCTGCAGGGCGAATGGCGGCGCGGCCACCGCAGCGTGCAGGTCGCCGACACCATGGGATGGGCGCTGTACAAGGCGGGCCGGGCGAAGGACGCGCTGCCGTTCGCGAGGCTGGCGACCGACCAGGGGCTGCGCAGCGCGCTGTTCTCGTACCACCTCGGCGAGATCGAGCGTGCGCTCGGCGACCACGGGCCGGCGCGGCGGCACCTCGACGAGGCGCTGCGGACGAATCCGAACTTCTCGCCGCTGCTGGCGCCGTCGGCGCGGGAGGCGCGGGACGCGCTCGGCGAGCCCGCGGCGGGCGGGCCGTCGGACGTGGTGGGTGACGGGCCGTCGCCCATCGACCCGCCGTCGGCGTCGCCGTCCCCGTCCCCGTCGTCGTCGCCGTCCGCGCCGGCTTCGGTGTCCGCGCCGGCTTCGGTGTCCGCGTCGCCGTCGGCCGCCGCCTCGGCGGCTCCTTCACCCTCGGTCCCTTCGGGTTCCGGCGGTGCGGCGGCGTCGCCAGCCGCCGCGCCGCCCGCGCCGGCGCTGCGGCCGGTGCAGCGCTCGGCGACCGTGGCTTCGCCGGCGGCCACGACGGGCTGATCGGCCTGGCGGGACGAGCGTGCCAGGACCGCCCGGCTGCCCGCGGCAGGCGGTACGCAGCGCCGCGGCCCCACGGGTCAGGTCCGTGGGGCCGCGGTGTCAGCGGGGCGGGGCGGCGTCTCAGAGGTTGCCGCGCTTCTCCTGCTCGCGCTCGATCGCCTCGAAGAGCGCCTTGAAGTTGCCCTTGCCGAAGCCCATCGAACCGTGTCGCTCGATCATCTCGAAGAAGACCGTGGGGCGGTCCTGGACCGGCTTGGTGAAGATCTGCAGCAGATAGCCGTCCTCGTCGCGGTCGACGAGGATCTTCAGCTCGCGCAGCGTCTCGACCGGCACCCGGGTCTCGCCGGCCCACTCGCCGAGGGTGTCGTAGTACGAGTCCGGGGTGTCGAGGAACTGGACGCCCGCGGCGCGCATGGAGCGGACGGTGGCGACGATGTCGTTCGTGGCGAGCGCGATGTGCTGGACGCCGGCGCCGCCGTAGAACTCGAGGTACTCGTCGATCTGCGACTTCTTCTTCGCGATCGCCGGCTCGTTGATCGGGAACTTCACCTTGAGGGTGCCGTCGGCGACGACCTTCGACATGAGCGCGGAGTACTCGGTGGCGATGTCGTCGCCCACGAACTCCTTCATGTTGGTGAAGCCCATGACCTTGTTGTAGAACGCGACCCACTCGTTCATCCGGCCGAGCTCGACGTTGCCCACGCAGTGGTCGATGGCCTGGAAGGTGCGCTTGGCCGGCGGCTCGACGATCGGGTCGGCGGCGGCGAAGCCGGGCAGGTACGGGCCGTCGTAGCCGCCGCGCTCGACGAGGGTGTGGCGGGTCTTGCCGTAGGTCGCGATGGCGGCCATGACGACGGTGCCGTGCTCGTCCTTGACCTCGTACGGCTCGGTGATGCCGGTGGCGCCGTGCTCGACCGCGTACGCGTACGCCTTGCGGGCGTCGGGCACCTCGATGGCCAGGTCGACGACGCCGTCGCCGTGGGCGGCGACGTGGTCGGCGAGGAAGTGGCCCCAGTCGGTGGACGGCTTGATCACGGAGGTGAGAACGAAGCGGGCGGCGCCATTGGCCAGGACGTAACTCGCGGTCTCACGGCTGCCGTTCTCCGGTCCGGAGTAGGCGACGAGCTTCATGCCGAAGGCCGTGGAGTAGTAGTGCGCGGCCTGCTTGGCGTTGCCGACGGCGAAGACGACCGCGTCCATTCCCTTCACCGGGAAGGGGTCGGCCTGCCGCGCGGTGTCCGGGGTGTGATCCATGGTCTCAGTCATAGGGGAAGGCTCCCGCCGATCCACAAGGTGCGCAATAGTTCGTCTTCCGGCTGCACAATCTGCCCAGCCGGAGTCCGCATTCGCCGGACGTTGTGTACAGGATGACCATCGGGAGGCTTCCATGGCGATCGATCATCTGGACGGGCGGCTCATCGTGCTGCTGGCGCGCGAGCCGAGGATCGGCGTACTCGAGGCGTCGCGGCGGCTCGGCGTGGCGCGCGGGACGGTGCAGGCGCGGATGGACCGGCTGCAGTCGCAGGGCGTGATCCGGGGCTTCGGGCCGGACGTCGACCCGGCGGCGCTCGGGTATCCGGTGACGGCGTTCGCGACGCTGGAGATCAAGCAGGGGCAGGGCGCCGATGTGCGCGCGCATCTGGCGACCGTCCCCGAGGTGCTCGAACTGCACACCACCACCGGCCACGGGGACATGCTCTGCCGGCTGGTCGCCCGCTCCAACGCCGACCTCCAGCGGGTGATCGACCGGGTCGTCGGCTTCGAGGGGATCATGCGGGCGTCCACGGCGATCGTGATGGAGAACCCGGTGCCGCTGCGGATCATCCCGCTGGTGGAGCAGGCGGCGGAGGACTCCCGGGGCTCCTGAGGCTCGCGGGGATCCTGAGAGAAGTTGCAAAGGAGTGGTTGCATAAAAACCGTTGCAAGGGTTTCTTTGCAACGCTACCTTTGCACGCATGAGCGAGAACGAGGAAGAAGGCGCGGCCGAGGCGGGACCCGCCGCGCGCAAGGTCCGCCGGCTCGACCCGCGATCACTGCGCGGCATCGCCCACCCGCTGCGGATGCGCCTGTTCACCGTGCTGCGACAGGACGGCCCGGCGACCGCCTCCCGGCTCGCGGAGAAACTCGGCGAATCCAGCGGCGCCACCAGCTACCACCTGCGCCAGCTCGCGGCGCACGGCTTCATCGAGGACGACCCGGAGCGGGGCAAGGGCCGGGAGCGGTGGTGGAAGGCGTCCATGGACGGCGTGCTCTTCGACGAATCCCTCTACAGCGACCCCGACCCCACGGTGCGCGGCGCGGCCGACCTGTACCTCCACGAGCACGCCACCATGCACACCCAGGAGGTCGCCACCTGGCTCGGCAGCCAGCGGGACTGGCCCGAGGAGTGGCGGCGCAGCGCCGACCTCAGCGACTTCACGCTGCGCCTGACCGCAACGCAGGCGCGCGAGCTCAACGAGAAGATCCACGAGCTCATCGAGAGCTACCGCGACCTCGAGCCGGCGCCCGGCACCGAAGGCGCGGCCCAATTCCGGCTGCACACACACGCATTCCCACGCTCCACCGACTGAGGAGACCTCTGGCCATGCACAGCGACATCCATCTGATGCTGCACCGGCTGCGCGCCGAGGAACTGCGCACGGCCGCCGCGGATCATCTGCCGCGAGAGCGGCTGCGCAACCAAGTGGGGTGGGCCTTAGTCGAGTTCGGGCTGCGGCTGCTGCGGCAGCCTCCCGCGCAGGCCCGGTGCACGACCCACCTCGCATGAGCGGGCAGGGGGGAGCCGCCGCCTCCGTGGCGGCGCGGGGGCGGCGGGGGCCGCTCGCCACCGTACTGGCGGCCAACGCCGTCTCCATCACCGGCAATTCGCTCACCATGATCGGCGTCCCGTGGTTCGCGCTCGAAACCACGGGCAGCCCCGCCAAGGCCGGCCTGGTCGCCTTCTGCGCCACCGTGCCCGTCGTCGTCTCCGCCGTCGTCGGCGGACCCGTCATCGACCGGATCGGCCGGCGCCGGGTCAGCATCCTCACCGACCTGATCTGCGCCGTCGCCCTCGCCGCGATCCCGCTGCTCCACTACGCGGGAGCGCTGCGCTTCTGGATGCTGTGCGCCCTGATGGCCGTCACCGGCCTCTTCCACGCGCCGGGCGAGACCGCCCGCTCCGTACTCGTGCCCGACCTCGCCGAACTGGCGGGCACCCGGCTGTCACGCGCCGCGAGCCTCTTCGACGCCGTCTCGCGCGGCGCGCGGATGTCCGGCGCGGCCCTCGCCGGCATCCTCATCGCGTTCATCGGCGCGGAGGCGGTCCTGCTGCTCGACGCGGCCACCTTCTGCGGCTCCGCCCTGCTGATCCGCCTCGGCCTGCGGCGGGTGAAGGCGGCCGAACCGCGGCGGGAGGCGGCGCCGGTGTCCTTCGCCGCCTACCGCGGCGAACTGCGCGAGGGGTACGTGTTCCTGCTGCGCGCCCGGCTGCTCCTGGGCGTCGTCCTGATGGTGATGGTCACCAACGGCCTGGACCAGAGCTGGAGTTCGGTCCTGATGCCCGTACACGCCAGGGAGAACCTGGGCGGCGCACGGGACCTGGGCCTGCTCGCCGCCGTCTTCGGCGGCTGCGCACTGCTCGGCGCGCTGCTCTACGCGGCCGTCGGGCACCGCTTCCGGCGGTGGGTGCTCTTCACCGTCGCGTTCCTGATCGTCGGGCTGCCGCGGTACGTCGTGGCGGCACTCGTCGACGGCACGCTGCCGCTGGCCGTCACCATGGCGGTGAGCGGACTGGCCGCCGGGATGCTCAACCCGATCCTGACCACGGTCATGTACGAGCGGATACCGGACCACCTGCGCAGTCGCGTCGCCAGTGCCGTCACGGCCGGGGTGCTGATGACCATGCCGCTGGGCGGCCTGGCGGCCGGCTACCTCGTCGAACAGACCGGGCTGGCGACGGCCCTGCTCACGCTGGGCGGGCTGTACTTCCTGACGACGCTCGCCCCGGCCGTGTTCCCCCGCTGGCGCGAGATGGACGCGGGGCGCGAGCCTCTTCGCGGGCCTCTTGACGACGGTCCCGGTCCCCCGGTCAGCAGCCCGGAACCTGCCCGCCCCGCTCCAGCGAGCGCAGCGACTCCACCGCGCCCTTGAGCGTCGACACCGGGATCAGCCGCAGACCCTCGGGCAACTCCGCCTGGGCATCGGAGCATTCGGCCTCCGGTACCAGGAACACGGTTGCCCCGTCGCGAGCGGCCGCCTGCGTCTTCAGCGACACCCCGCCGACCGCGCCGACCTTCCCGTCGGCGGTGATCGTCCCCGTACCCGCGATGCTGCGGCCACCGGTGAGGTCACCGCCGGCGCCGTCGCCCGCCACCTTGTCGATGATGCCCAGCGAGAACAGCAGACCGGCACTGGGTCCGCCCACGTCGGCGAGGCGCAGCGAGACCTTCACCTCGGCCGGGTCCTCACCGAGGTACGCCAGCGCGGCGCGGGTCGCGACGTCCTGCGACTCCCTCATGTCCTCGGCGTTGTGCCGCTCGACCTCCTTCTCCGACTTGCCCGCCGGATACACGGCGTCGCGCGGCAGCACGGCCCGGTCCGAACGGAACCAGCCGTCGGCCACGTCCCCCATATCCACGTCGGCCCCCGGACCGGTCGCCACGATCGTCGTCATCCGCAGCTCCCCCTCCGTCTTCCGGGTCGGCGCACCCTGGATCGTGATCACCTGCGTCCCCTGGTGCTCGCCGAGCACGTCCGCGGTCATCCCGGGCTGAGCGACGACGAACGGCAACGGCGCGAGCCCGGCGACGCTGAACAACGCGACGACGGGCAGGGCACAGAGGGCGAGGGCGCGGGGGCGCGTGAGACTGGAGAGCACCCTGCCAATGTATCCGGGCGGACTGGGCCGGTCGGGGCGTGGCCCGGGGGGCAGGGCGGAGCCCCAGTTTCGGGAAGGGGCGGGGTGGAGGACTACTCCCCACCCGCACGTGCCCACCGGCGGCAGCGGGACCGTCGGCCCCGGGGCAGGGGGACGCGCAGGGGGTCGTGGCCGGGACGTAAAGCGTCGCAACTCGCGCGAAGCGCGGTGAGGACAGCAGTCCCGGACACGACCACCGGAGCGGCACCCGGACGCCCAAGCACCCGGACCGGGCCAGGGCCGGGCGCGTACTCGGGACCCGCCGGGCCGGGGCCGGGCCGGGCCCCGCCCGGACACGTACCCGTGATCGGGCCGCGCCCGGAGACGTCAGCGGAGGGCGTCCGCCACCTCGCGCGCCGCGTCGACCACGCGCGGGCCGACCCGTTCTGGGACGGAGTCCGCGAGCATCACGACGCCGACGCTGCCCTCTATACCCGTCACCCCCACGAGCGCCGCCGCCGCCCCGCTCGCGCCCGCTTCGAGTTCGCCGTGGGTGAGGGTGTATCCGGGCTCCGTGGACTTGGTCTGGCGGGCGGCGAGTATCGCCTTGCCGGCCGCGCCCCGGTCCAGCGGGTGCCGGAATCCGGCCCGGTACGCGACGTGGTAGTCCGTCCAGGTCGGTTCGACGACGGCGACCGCGAGGGCCTCCGCCCCGTCGACGAGGGTGAGATGCGCGGTGGCCCCTATGTCCTCGGCGAGGGAGCGCAGCGCCGGCATAGCCGCCTCCCGCACCAGCGGGTGGACCTGGCGGCCGAGGCGCAGCACGCCGAGGCCGACCCTGGCGCGGCCGCCGAGGTCGCGGCGGATGAGAGCGTGCTGCTCGAGGGTGGCGAGCAGACGGTAGACGACGGTGCGGTTGACGCCGAGTTTGTTGGACAACTCGGTGACGGTCAGCCCGTGGTCGGTATCGGCGAGCAGCTTGAGGACACGTAGTCCCCTGTCGAGCGTCTGGGAGGTTTCCGCGGTCACGACGCCCTCTCCTTCGGAGTGAGTGACGGCGGTCCTCGCGAGGGGTTGCCGCGGCACCGGTCCCATCGGCGACGCACCCAGAGGCCGCCGGCAGGCCATGGCACACCGACTGCGCTCCGCGGCGACGCTGCCACGGGGCGTTTGTATTGCGGGGACAGTAGCGACCGGCACCGCTCAGCGGAAGCCCTCGTCCAGAATCCGGGCGCCGGGCCGTCGGCGATGGGTTGTTGATCCCTGTTCGTGACGTCCCGGCGCGGCGCGGCGGCCGGTCAGCGCATGCGCGTGGCCCACTCCTGGACCTTTTTGATCCGCTCGCGGATCTGACCGGCCGTCGCCTCGGCGCTCGGCGGTCCGCCGCAGACCCTGCGCAGTTCGGTGTGGACGACGCCGTGCGGTTTGCCGCTCTGGTGGACGTAGGCGCCGACCATGGTGTTGAGCTGCTTGCGCAGTCCGAGCAGCTCCTTGTGGGAGACGACGGGCCGCCGTTCGGCCGGCAGTTCCAGGAGGTCGGCCTCCTCGTCGGGCTTCTTGCGGCTGTGCGCGATCTGGCGTGCCTGCCGCTTCTGGAGCAGCAGTTGCACCTGGTCGGGTTCGAGCAGTCCGGGGATGCCGAGGTAGTCCTGCTCCTCGTCGCTGCCGGGGTGGGCCTGCATGCCGAACTCGGCGCCGTCGTAGAGGACCCGGTCGAAGACGGCGTCGGACTCGAGGGCCTCGAAGGGGAGCATGTCCTGCTCGCCGGTGTCCTCGTCCTGCTGCTTCTCGGCCTCCGCCATTTCCTTCTCGGACTCGGCGTACGGGTCCTCCTCGCCGTCCTTCTTCGGCTTGTCGAGGACGTGGTCGCGCTCGACCTCCATCTCGGAGGCGAAGCCCAGGAGGTTCGGGATGGTCGGGAGGAAGACGGACGCGGTCTCGCCGCGCCGGCGGGACCGTACGAAACGGCCCACGGCCTGCGCGAAGAACAGCGGCGTCGAGATCGTCGTCGCGTACACGCCGACCGCGAGGCGCGGCACGTCGACGCCTTCGGACACCATGCGGACCGCGACCATCCAGCGGGAGCCGTCCTCGCTGAACTCCTCGATGCGCCTGGACGATGCCGTCTCGTCGGAGAGGACGACGGTCGCCTTCGTGCCGGTGATCTCGCGGATCAGTTTGGCGTAGGCGCGGGCGGAGTCCTGGTCGGAGGCGATGACGAGGCCGCCCGCGTCGGGGATGCCCTTGCGTACCTCGGTGAGCCGCTGGTCGGCGGCGCGCAGCACGTTCGGCATCCAGTCGCCGCGGGGGTCGAGCGCGGTGCGCCAGGCCTGGGAGATCGCGTCCTTGGTCATCGGCTCGCCGAGCCGTGCGGCGATCTCGTCGCCGGCCTTGGTGCGCCAGCGCATGTTGCCGCTGTAGGACAGGAAGATCACGGGCCGGACGACGCCGTCGCCGAGGGCGTTCCCGTAGCCGTACGTGTAGTCGGCGGCGGAGCGGCGGATGCCGTCGTTGCCCTCCTCGTACGTGACGAACGGAATCGGGTTGGTGTCCGAGCGGAACGGGGTGCCGGTGAGGGCGAGCCGGCGGGCCGCCGGATCGAACGCCTCGAGGCACGCCTCGCCCCACGACTTGGAGTCACCGGCGTGGTGGATCTCGTCGAGGATGACGAGGGTCTTGCGCTGCTCGCAGCGGTTGCGGTGGAGCATGGGGCGTACGCCGACGCCGGCGTAGGTGACCGCGACCCCGTGGTACTCCTTGCTCAGCGGTCCCGCGCTGTACTCGGGGTCCAGCTTGATCCCTATCCGCGCCGCCGCGGCCGCCCACTGCTTCTTCAGGTGCTCGGTCGGTGCGACGACGGTCACCTGCTGCACGACATGGTGGTGCAGCAGCCAGGAGGCGAGGGTCAGCGCGAACGTCGTCTTGCCGGCGCCGGGCGTGGCGACGGCGAGGAAGTCACGCGGCTGCTCCTGGACGTACTTCTCCATCGCGCCCTGCTGCCAGGCGCGCAGCTTGTTGGCGGTGCCCCAGGGGGCGCGGCCGGGGAAGGCGGGTGAGAGATGGTGGGAGGCGGTAGTAGTCACGGTCTCCGGTTCGGTGCTCTCGGCTGACGTGGGCGCGGGTCGTTACGTACGACAACCGGGCCACCCTACCGGGGGTCCGGCCGCCGTCCGGGCCCGACGGGCCCGCCGGCGCGGTATGCGACCGGGGTCACAACGCGCGCAGTGCGCCGCCGATCACAGCGGGGTCCGCTACCCGTCCGGCGGCGACGGAGACCACCAGGTCGTAGGCCCGGTCCTGGTCGGCGTCGGCGAGGTCGGCCCCGTTGAGCGCGAGGAAGACGACGGCGCAGAGCCAGGCGGTGCGTTTGTTCCCGTCGACGAACGGGTGGTTCGCCGCGAGGGCGTGCAGCAGCGCGCCAGCCTGTTCGTACACGTCCTCGTAGGCGGACACTCCGAACATCCGCGCCCGCGGCCGGTGCACGGCGGACTCGAGCAGTCCGGGGGTACGCAGCTCGGGCGGGGCGCCGCCGAACGCGAGCGCCGCGACGGCCGTCACGTCGGCCACGGTGAGATGGCGCGTCACTCCCCCAGCCTCCTCAGCAGTTCGGCGTGGTCCGCCGCGTAGCGGGCGGCCACGGTGCGGACGAGCTCGCCCTCTGCCTGCAGAAAGTGCCGAGCGGCCTCCTGGAGCAGCACCTCGGGGGTCGTCGCACGCGCGTCCGCGAGGTCCTGGAGCGCCCTGCGCTCGGGGTCGGCAAGCCGGACGGCATACTCGTGCGTGGTCATAGCGCGAGCCTACGGACCTGTACGGGGTGGTTCACCCGGTTTTCACCTTGAGCCGCGTCGCCACCCACGCCCCCGCCAGCGCCACTCCGGCCATCGGCAGGAACACCGCCGCGAACGCGATGGGGTGCGTGGCCGCTCCGCCCGACGCCCCGCCTGCCACGGCGTGGCCCGCGCCCACCGCGCCGCCGCCCAGCGCGGCGAACGCGGCGCCGCCCGCCGCGAGCAGCAGCACGTTCGACAGCGCGTCCGAGATCTGCAGCGCGGCCGAGTTCGCGCCCGCCTCCTTCGGCGCGGAGAGCTTCAGCAGGAGCACGCTCGTCGAGCCGATGACCAGCCCCATGCCGAAGCAGCCGAACGCCCACGCCACGGCGACGGTCCAGACCGGCACCGCAGCGATCAGCACACTCGGCGCGGTCGCGATCGACGCCGCGACCAGCAGCATGCCGAGGACGACCAGCCGCTCCCGGTACGGCTCGGTCCGCGGCCGGGACTGGACGTACGAGCCCAGCGCCCAGGTCGCGCCGCCGACCGCGAGTGAGAGTCCGGCCATGGTGGGGGAGAGTCCGCGCTGGGTGACGAGCATCAGCGGTACGAAGGACTCGGCCGCGATGAAGGACCCGGCGGCGATGCCGCGCAGCAGGACGACGGACGGCAGTCCGCGCGCCGCCCGGTAGGTCCCGCGCGGCAGCAGGCCGAGCGCGGACGGTACGAGCAGCGCCGCGCCGGCGGCCGCGGGCAGCAGGGAGAGCCAGCGCAGGTCCTGGCCGGCGTACTGCAGCAGACCGGCGCCGAGGGAGATGGCGAGGGCGAGGCGGATCCGGCGCCGGTCGAAGGCCGCCACGGGCGCGGACGGGTCGGCGGGCCCGGAGGCCGTACGGCGGATCGCGGGCAGCGCGAGCGCGAGCGGCAGCACGACGAGCGCGGGTATGCCGAGGAACACCCAGCGCCAGCCGAGCTGTTCGGTGACGGTTCCGGCGGCGAGCGGTCCGACGACGGAGGGGATCACCCAACTCGCCGCGAACGCCGCCATGATGGACGGCTGCAGCCGCTGCGGGTAGGCGCGACTGACGACGACGTACAGCGCGACGATGACCAGCCCGCCGCCGAGGCCCTGGACGGCCCGCCCGAGCACGAACACCCACATGGCGCCCGCGGTCCCCGCCAGCAGCAGCCCGGCGGCGAACGCGCTCATGCCGCCCGCGAGCGCGCCCAGCGGTCCGCTGCGGTCGGCCCACTGACCGGAGAGGACCATGCCGAAGAGGCTGGTGGTGAAGTACGCGGAGAAGGCGAAGGCGTACAGCGGGATGCCGTGCAGTTCCCGGGCGGCCACCGGCATGGCGGTCCCGACGGCGGTGGCCTCGAACGCGATGAGGAGGACGACGGAGACGATGCCGATGCTGAGCGCCCGCAGGTCACGCCCGAGGACCCCGTCCTGCCGGGCGGCAGGGGCGGCTTCTGGCGTCGTCGGCAGGTCCGTCGGGTGCGGGAGGTCCGCGGGGTGCGGGCGGTCCGCGGGGTGCGGCGTGACGTCGGCGTCGCGCGGTTCGAGGGCGGTCATGGCCTTAAGAGTAAGGGGCAAAGTGCTGGATGGCCCCTGTCGTTGGACGGGGCAGGACAGGGCCCTTGGTCGTACGACCATGAACGGCGTATGGCAGTCGTGTTGCGGCCCCGGCCGGTCCCTTGAGCGGCGCCCCACCGGCCGCCTACGGTCGAGGAGTTGGAACACACGGCCGTGTGCCCGAGTGGCTCAGGGACTCGACTGCAAACCGAGTGACGCCGGTTCGAATCCGGTCACGGCCTCCACGGTCCGACGACACGGCGGCGGCCGCCCCTCATGGTGAGGGGCGGCCGCCGTCGCGATGTCGCGAGGTCAGCCCGTGACCCCCGTCCGCGCCACCCCGGCGGCCGACCGCGGCGCCGGGGCGCGACGGGTGCGCCGGTAGGCTCCTGTGGCGTTGTCATGCCTAGGGGGATTTCGCAGATGGAACGAGCGCAGAGGCAGCGCCCACGTCCGGGCGGACCGCGCCGGATCGGCCCGTACCAGCTCATCACCCGACTCGACCCGGCCGGCGACGGCTTCCCGCCGGTCCCGGAGCGCCGCTTCATCGCCCGCAGCGCGGACGGTGAACGCACGGTCCTCGTCGTCGCACCCCTCGACGGAGCCGACCCGGGGCGCTTCCTCGTCGAGGCGAACGCCGCCCGCCGGCTCGCCGGCCCGTGGACGCTGCCCGTCGCCGAACTGTCGCCGACGCCGCAGGCCCCCTGGTACGCCACGCCCTACCTGCCCGTACTGCCGCTGCCCGTCGCCCTGGCCGTGCACGGCGGCCCGCTGCCCGAGCACACCGTTCGGGCCGTGGGCACGGCCCTCGCCGAGACCCTCGCGGGCGCACACGCCGCCGGCGTCACACACGCGGGCCTCTCCCCCGCCGCCGTACTGCTGGCCTGGAACGGACCTCGCCTGACCTGCTTCGGCGCGGCACGCGCGGCAGCGCCCGACGGCGAGGCCCGCACCGGTCTCGCCGGGCTGGAGCCGGGCAGCCTCGCCCCCGAGGCCGCGGCCGGCGGCCGCCCCCGCCCGCCGGGCGACATCCACGGCCTCGGCGCCGTCCTCGCCTACGCCGCCACCGGCCACACGGTCCCGGGCAGCGCCGAACTCCCGGAGTCCCTGCGCCCCTTGATCTCCCGCTGCCTGGCCCTCGACGCGGCGGCCAGACCGACGGCCGCCGAACTGCTGCACTCGCTGCCCCCGCCCTCCACCGCCCCGACCTCAACGGCCCTGGACTCGGCCGGCTCCCTCCTGGGGCCTGGCTGGCTGCCTGGCCGGGTGGTGGCGGCCCTCGCCCGTCAGTCGTCGGAAGTCCTGGCTGCCGAGGTCGGACTGAAGGGAGAGTTCCGGCGCTCGGGCGCCGGACTGACCCGCCGACGCTCTGTCGAGTAGTACCGACAGCCCTCACCCGGGAGGTGCGTCCCCCGCCTCGCCGCGACCAGCCCAGCCTGCCTTACGTGTTCGGGACAGCCACCGCCGCCTGGGGGCGGATCGGGAGGCGGTTGATGGGGCGGCCGGTGGCGGCGCGGACGGCGGAGGCGACGGCGGCCGGGGAGGTGACGACCGGGGCCGCGCTGGCGGGTTTGGCGCCGAAGGGGGCCACGACGTCGCGTTCCTCGACGAGTTTGACGATGCGAATGTCCGGCGCGTCCAGGGCCGTGGGCAGCGCGTAGCCGGTGAGGTCGGGGTGGCGAATCAGGCCGCGGGCCGTGCGGAGGTTCTCGGTGAGGGCCGCGCCGACGCCCTGGGTGACGCCGGCTTCTATGCGGGTGGCCAGTTGGGACGGGTTGAGGACGCGGCCGACGTCCTGGGCCACGGCCATCTCGACCACGCGTACGGAGCCCAGTTCGATGTCGACGTCGACCACCGCGCGGATCGCGCAGAAGGCGAGGCCGACGAAGGCGTCGCCCTGGCCCGCCTCGTCCAGGGGCTCGGTGGGGTGGGGTCGGCACTGGGCGGTGGCCCAGAGTTCCTTGCCGTCCATCGCCTCGGTGACCGTCGTCGACAGCACGCCGTCGTACGACGTGATCTTGCCGTCGGTGATCTGGAGGAGCTCGGTGGACATGCCGAACTGGTGGGCCAGCGGCTGGAGTAGCTGGGTGCGGACCATCTTGGCGGCACGTTCGACCGCGCCGCCGGACACCCAGGTGTGGCGGCCGTGGGCGGCCGGGCCGGCCGGGGGCTGGTCGGTGTCGACTGCGGCGACGCGGACGTCGTCCACGCCCAGGGTCTCCTGCACGATCTGGCGGGCCAGCGTGGAGAAGCCGGAGCCGGTCTCCACGGCCGCGCAGATGACCGTCGCCACGCCGTCCTGGACCCTGACCGTGGCGGTGGAGACCTCGTCCGTGCCTTCCGCGCCGAGCATGTGGACCATGCCCAGGGCGTAGCCCACGCCGCGGCGCACCGCCCCCGGTTCGCCGGCGCCTTCGGGGCCGCCGGGGAGGAGCCAGTCGTCCTCCGGGGAGTCCTTGGGGAGCGGCGGGAGGGGGAAGTCGCGTACGGCTTGGAGCAGTTCGGCGACGGGCGCCGGGCAGGTGACGGTCTGGCCGGTGGGCAGGATGTCGCCGGTGGCCAGGACGTTGCGCAGGCGGATCTCCGTCTGGTCCAGGCCCAGTTTCACGGCGAGCTTGTCCATCTGCGCCTCGTACGCGGCGCAGACCTGCATCGCGCCCTCGCCGCGTACATGACCCGACGGCGGGTTGTTGGTACGGACCGCCCAGCCCTCGATGTGGGCGTGCGGGACGACGTACGGGCCGCAGGCGAAGGCGACGGCGGCGGCCAGCGACTCGGAGGAGGCGTCGGCGTACGCGCCCGCGTCGAGCAGCAGTTGCGCCTCGACCTTGACCAGGTGGCCCTCGGCGTCCGCGTGGTGGCGGTAGCGCAGCAGCGTGGGGTGGCGGTGGGCGTGCCCGAGGAAGGACTCCTCGCGGGTGGCGGTGAGTTTGACCGGGCAGCCGGTACGCAGGGCCAGCAGGCCGAGCGGGAGCTGGAAACCCGGGTCCTCGCGGTCGCCGGTCGCACCGGGGACGCCGGTGACGACGACCTTGACCCGCTCCGGCTCGAGGCCGAAGCACGAGGCGGCCAGGTCGCGGTCGGTGTGCGGGTCGGTGGAGGCGACGTAGAGCTCGACGCCGCCGTCGGGGCGGGGTACGGCGAGGCCGGCCTCCGCGCCGATGGGGGCCGGGTCCTGGCGGCCGATGCGGTACAGGCCCTCGACGATCACCTCGCCCGTGGCGTCGGGGTCGCCGTAGCTCAGCGGGATGTGGCGGATGAGGTTGCCGTCGGGGTGCAGCGGCTCGGCGGCGAAGGCCTTCTCGGGGTCGGTGACCGGTTCGAGGAGCTCGTACTCGACCGCGATCGCCGCCGCCGCGAGGCGGGCGGTGTCGGGGTGGTCGGCCGCGACCGCGGCGATCGCCTCGCCGTGGTGCCGGACGATCTCGGAGGCGAAGACGGGCCGGTCGGCGATGCGCCTGCCGTACGAGCCGTCACCGGGGACGTCCTCGTGGGTGATCACCGCGTGCACTCCGGGCATCTCCAGCGCGGCGGAGGTGTCG
The DNA here is from genome assembly GCF_053591995.1 of Streptomyces sp. NPDC002835. Taxonomy (NCBI): domain Bacteria; kingdom Bacillati; phylum Actinomycetota; class Actinomycetes; order Kitasatosporales; family Streptomycetaceae; genus Streptomyces; species Streptomyces sp. NPDC002835. The sequence goes on from NZ_JBSFUW010000001.1 coordinate 535,534, forward strand.
ACGGAGACGATGCGGGCGTGCGGGTGCGGCGAGCGCAGCAGCGCGGCCCACAGCAGCCCCTCCGCCCACAGGTCGGAGGCGTAGGGGAAGGTTCCCTCGCTCTTCGCGCGGGTGTCGGCCGGGGGGAGCGACGCGCCGAGGCCGTGGGCAGGAGGTTCCGGCCGGGGGCCGTCGACCTGCTGCGGCGTCGCAGTGGTGGCCGCGTCGTTGCTCACGCCATGCCTCCGTCGTGCGGGTGAATCTGCACACTACCCGCGCCGGGGGGCGCCTGGTGCGGGATGCGGGCTTCGTCACCGGCGTCCGGGGTTTCGGCGGCGCCCGCCTCGGAAACGGCGGCCGCGCTCGCCGCCCGCCCGGCGGCCACCTCGCGCACGGCGTCGAGGACACCGCGGTAGCCGGAGCAGCGGCAGAGGTTGCCGCACAGGGCCTGGCGGGTCTCCAGTTCGGTGGGGGCGTGGTTGCCCTCGAGGAGGTCGTGGACGGTCATGGCCATGCCGGGGATGCAGAAGCCGCACTGGACGGCTCCGCAGGCGGCCAGGGCCCGCTGGACGTCGGAGGGTTCGCCGTCGGTGGCCAGCCCCTCGACCGTACGGACCTCGCAGCCGGCGGCGGTCGCCGCCGGGACCAGGCAGGACGCTACGAGGCGGCCGTCCACCTGGACGTTGCAGGCGCCGCACTCGCCCTGGGAGCAGCCGTCCTTGGCGCCCGCGAGGCCGAGGCGCTCCCGGAGCACGTAGAGGAGGGACTCGCCTATCCAGGCGTCGCTGACGGGGCGGTCGGTGCCGTTGACGCGCAGGACGTACGAGGTCGGCGGGTGCTCCTCGTTCCCGGTGGGCAGCACGTCCGCCGGCGCGGCGGTGGGCTCGGCGGCGGCCGCGGGGTCCTCGGCGTTCGCGGGGTCGGACTCCGGGGCGGGGGCGGGCTCCGGGTCGGGCTCCGCCTCGGCGACCGGCTCGGGCTCCGACTCCGGCTCGTCCGTGAACTCCTGGGACTGCGCGGCGGCTTCCCGGTCCGCCCCGGCGGGGTCCGGAGCCGGTACCGGCTCGGGCATGGGTCCGGGAGCCGGCACCGGGGCGCTCTCGTCGGCCGTCGGCTCGGCGGCCGTCGGCTCAGGCCCGGACCCCGCGGACTCCGGCTGCTCCTGCGCCCACGGCGCCGCCGCTCCGCCCGGCAGCGTCGCCCAGGGCGCGGGCGCGCCTCCGGGGAGCGTGGCGGGCGGGGTCGCGGCGTGCCACGGCTCGTCGCCGCGCGGCGGCAGCGGGAACTCGCCCGAGTCGCCCTCGGACGGCACGGAGCGCTCGGTCTCCTGGAAGAAGGACCACTGGCCGGTGCCGCCCGCCTCCGCGGGCTCGCCCGCGCCCGGCGAGGCGTCCTGCGCCGCTGGCTCGGGCCACTGGGGCGGCGGCGCCCAGCCGCCCGCCGACGCCGGGTCGGTACCGGCGGCAGGCGTCAGCGGCGTGATCATCGGGGGGACGTACCCGTGCCCGGGGGCCTCGAGCGGCGCGGTGTCGGAGGCGAACTCGGGCGGCAGCTGGAAGAACGCCGTGGCCTCGCCGTCGTACTCGCCGCCCTGCGGCGTCGGCTGCCACCCGCCGCCGCCCTGGTCGGCGTACGAGCCGTACGAGTCGTAGGCGCCGGAACCGGCGCCGTACGGGTCGTACTGCTCCCCCTGCGCATGCCCGTCCGGGTGCTGGGGCTGCTCATTGCCCTCGTAGTGCTCGCCGCGGTGGTCCGGCTCGTAGCCCTCCTGCGGCTGCCGGAACTCCGGCGGAAGGCCGTGCGGGTTGTCCTCGTTGCTCACGACAGCGCCCTCCCCAGTGCCCGTCGGGCCAGCGCGGCGACGGTGCGCCGCAGATGCAGTACGGCCGGTGACAGCACCGGTTGTTCCTCGCCCTCCGCGGCCGGCGCCGGGTCGGGGATGCACGCGGTGGCGACGTACTCGCCGAACGCGGTGAGCGCCTCGCCCGCGAGGCCGCGCTCGCCGTCCCAGTCGATCAGCGAGGCGATCCAGCGCTCCGCCTCCAGGGGCCGCAGCGGCATCGGCGCGATGGCGCCGACCGCGCAGCGCACCCCGCGCCGGGCCGGGTCGAGCACGACGGCGACGGAGGCCGTGGCACGGCCGGGGCCGGTGCGGCCGGTGGCCTTCAGGAAGACCTGCGGGGCGTGCAGGAGCGGTACGCGTACGAAGCCGATCAGTTCGGCGGGGCCGAGCATCTCCCGGCCGGCCAGCAGGTGCGACACGGGGATCTCGCGGCGGGCGCCGCCGGGGCCCGCGACGACGAGGTCGGCCTCCAGGGCGGCGAGCACCGGCAGGGAGTCGTTGGTCGGGGCGGCGCCGGCGATGTTGCCGCCGAGCGTGCCCGCGTTGCGGATCTGGGGCGGGCCGGCCGCGCGGGCCGACGCGGCGAGCGCGGGGATGAGCGCCGCGAAGTCGGGGCGGCCCATCCGGGCGTGGGTGAGTCCGGCGCCGAGCAGCGCGTGCCCGTCCTGGTAGCGCCAGCCGCGGATCTCGCTGATGCGGCCGAGACCGACCAGGCCGGCGGGGCGCAACTGGCCCCGGTTGACCGCCACCATGAGGTCGGTGCCGCCCGCCACGGGAACGGCGGCGGGCATGGCGCTGAGCGCCGCCACGGCCTCGTCGAGCGAGGCCGGCAGCGTCACCGACTGTGCCGTGTGCGGTGCGTGCGTGGTCACCAAGCTGCCCCTTCCCGGTGTCCGGGCTGTCCCGCCTGTGTTGCCGTACCGTACGTGCTCACAGGTTGGACGTGGCAACTCTGGCACATCTTCCGGGCGGACCGGCGGGAGGGTCCACGAAGGGTGGATCCACCCCACACGTACGAAACTCCACCAATGGTCCGGTTTCGCGGCTGGATGTCGCCAAGGGTGCGTTGCGGTTCTTCTACAGCGGTTGTACGCCTTGTTCCTCGCGGTGCCACGGGTCCACGGTCCCAGGGGCCGGGCGACGGGGTGGCGGGCTCGGGCCGGGCTCACACGTTCGGGGGCGTCCCGTCGATCGGGCGTCCGGCGACACCGGGGCGCCGCTGCCAGGGCAACGGGCCGCCGGGCGGGCGGTAGTGGACTCCGAGAGCGTCAAGGCGCGCGTAGTGGGCGGTCATCCGGCGTTCGAACTCCGCGAAGTCGCGCTCGGCGGGCGCGGGCAGCGCGGACCAGGCGACCTCGGCGAACGCGGCGAGTCGCGGGAAGACCTGGTAGTCGACGCGGGCACCGTCCTGCATCACCTCGGTCCACACATTGGCCTGGGTGCCCAGGACATGGGCGGCGGCCTCCGGGGCGAGCGCGGGCGGCACGGGCTCGAAGCGGTAGACGTCCTCGAGGGTGCGTACGTAGCCGATGGGCATCGGTTCGTCGTCGCCGGCGGCCTGCCGGTGGTCCAGATAGACCTGCTGCTCGGGGCACATGACGACGTCGTGCCCGGCCTCGGCGGCGGCGATGCCGCCCCGGTAGCCGCGCCAGGAGGAGACGGCCGCGCCGGGCGCCAGACCTCCTTCGAGGATCTCGTCCCAGCCGATGAGGCGGCGGCCGCGTTCGGTCAGCCAGCGGTCGAAGTGGCGGATGAACCACGACTGCAGCTCGTCCTCGCCCGCGAGCCCCAGCTCCTTGATGCGCGCCTGGGCGGTGGCCGACGCCTTCCACTGGTCCTTGGGGCACTCGTCGCCGCCGATGTGGACGAAGGCCGACGGGAAGAGGCCGAGGACCTCTTCGAGCACTCCCTCGTAGAAGCGGAGGGTGTTGTCGGTGGGTGCCAGTACGTTGGGACTGATACCCCAGTTGTCCCAGACGGTCAGGGAGGTCGTGTCGATGACATCGGTGTTGCCCAGTTCCGGATATGCGGCGATCGCCGCCTGCGAGTGCCCGGGGATGTCGATCTCGGGGACGACGGTGATATGCCGCTCTGCGGCGTAGACGACGATCTCGCGGATGTCGTCCTGCGTGTAGTAGCCGCCGTGAGGGGTGTCGTCCCACAGCGGTGAGGCGCGGTGCCCGTGCTTGCTCCGCGCCCGCCAGGCGCCCGCCTCGGTGAGCCGGGGATGCCGCTTGATCTCGATGCGCCAGCCCTGGTCGTCGGTGAGATGGAAGTGGAAGACGTTGAGCTTGTGCGCGGCGAGCAGGTCGAGGTAGCGCAGCACGCCCTCCTTGGGCATGAAGTGCCGTGCGACGTCGAGCATGAGGCCGCGCCAGGAGAACCGGGGCGCGTCCTCGATGGAGCCGCCCGGCACCTCCCAGCGCCGGCCCGCCGCCACGGGCGCCCTGCGGTACGCCTCGGGGCCCAGGAGCTGACGGAGCGTCTGTACGCCCCAGAACACCCCGGCGGCGCCACCGCCGTGGATCGTGACGCCGTCGCCGCCGGCGTACAGCTTGTAGCCCTCGGGGCCGAGGTGCCCGGCGTCCGCCGTGTCGACGCGCAGCCGGATCGCCCCGCCGCCGTCACCGGAACCACCGGAACCGCGACCGGAACCGCCAACGGAGCCGCCACGGGCGGCGGGCGCCAGCGGCAGCCCGGTCGCCGCGCCCAGCTCGGCGCGCAGCCGGCGCTCCGCGCCTTCGGTGCCGGGGCCCGCGTCGATGACGGTCGACGCGTCCAGCACGAATCCGCCGTCACGTGCGGCGCCGCCGCGCGGCAGGGGGACGAAGTCCATCGGGCCCGCCTTCAACTCCGCCATCATGTCTGCCTTTCGAGTCGGCCGGTCGGCCACGGTCAGCCCTGCACCGCACCGCCCGGTCCGCAGACCGGGCGTCGAACTCGGCGGTGACGTCGGCCAGTCCGCCGTCCCTGACGTATCCGGCGGTGTCGGCGGGGCCCGCCGGCACGAGTGCCGCAACAACAGCAGAAGCATTGCGCCATATGCAACGAACGTTTCGCTGTACACAACACGCAGGAGGCTAGGCCCGGCCGAACGGCCGGACAAGGGGACGGCAAGAGGTCTCAACCACTCTGTGACCGGGTGGAGCATCCTGTGCAACGCCCCCGCGACGCGAACGGCCCCCGGGCGCGCCGAAGCGCGTCCCGGGGGCCGTTGCGGGCTGGGCGGCAGAGGCTACTTCTTGTCCTTGCCGCTCTTGCCCTTGTCCTTGTCCTTGTCGCCGCCGGCGCCCATGGACTCGTAGATCTCCTTGCACATGGGGCAGACGGGGTACTTCTTGGGGTCACGCCCCGGCACCCAGACCTTCCCGCACAGTGCCACCACGGGAGTGCCGTCGAGGGCGCTCGCCATGATCTTGTCCTTCTGGACGTAATGGGCGTAGCGCTCGTGGTCGCCGTCGCCGTGCGACACCTGTGGTGTCGGCTCTACGAGGGTTCCCGTGCCTGACCCGCGCTCGGGCTCAAGAGTGCTCATGGGCTCCAAGGGTACCTACGACGCGGTGCGTCCGGGAGCAAGGCCGTGCACGCCTTTCCGTAACGGGCCCGCGCGGCTTTCCGTGACCGGCCCGCGCGAGCCTGAACCGATGGGGCCGCGCGGCCACGGGGGCCGGTCAGTTCAGGCTCGGATCGTCCGGGTACGTGGCGAACATCGCCAGCTCGCTGCGCTGCCGCCGCAGCACCGAACGCCACAGGCTCTCCGGGTTGGGCGAGGAGACGTCCCCCGGCTCCGACTCCACGACGTACCAGGCGCCGTCCTGCAGCTCGTCCTCCAGCTGCCCGGGGCCCCAGCCCGCGTAACCCGCGAAGATCCGCAGCGAGCCGAGGGCGCCGCCCAGCAGCTCCGGCGGGGCCTCCAGATCGACCAGGCCGATCGCGCCGTGCACCCGCCGCCAGCCGAGCGGGCCCTCGTCACCGGGGATCACGGCGAGGCCGAGCGCGGCGTCGAGGGAGACGGGGCCGCCCTGGAAGACGACGCCGGGCTCGCCGGCCAGTGCGCCCCACGCCTCGAGGATGTCCTCGACGACCACCGGGGTGGGTCTGTTGAGGATCACACCGAGGGAACCCTCGTCGTCGTGATCGAGCAGCAGGACCACCGCCCGGTCGAAATTCGGGTCCGCCAGGGCGGGTGCGGCGACGAGCAGCCGGCCTGTGAGCGAGGACACCTCGGTCATGCGAGACATGATCCCGCATCTTGGCCGTTCGCGGAGCCCCGGCGGCGCACTCTCCGAACCGGCTGCATGGCCGCAGCTCACGGGCCGGGCGGGCGGCTGCGGCCCGCCGCGCGGGCGGTGACGGTGCGCGAGGCGTGGCGGACGCTGTGTGTTGTGCCGAATTCATTACGCACGAGAACCGTACCGGGCCATACAGAAGCGGCCCCTCGCCCCCTTACCCTTTCTCTGTCCCCCGACCGACTCTCCCCCTCGCTCCACTGAGGGGGACACCCTCCGGAACGCGAGATTCATGACCGGCACAGACGATGTACTGCTTGTCCACGGCGGAACCCCGCTCGAGGGCGAGATCCGCGTCCGCGGCGCGAAGAACCTCGTGCCCAAGGCGATGGTCGCCGCGCTGCTCGGCAGCGAGCCGAGCCGGCTGCGCAATGTGCCGGACATCCGTGACGTCAGAGTCGTACGCGGACTGCTGCAGCTGCACGGTGTGACGGTCCGCCCCGGCGACGAGCCGGGCGAGCTGGTCCTCGACCCGACGTACGTCGAGAGCGCGAACGTCGCCGACATCGATGCCCACGCGGGCTCGTCGCGCATCCCGATCCTCTTCTGCGGCCCCCTGCTGCACCGCCTCGGCCACGCCTTCATCCCCGGGCTGGGCGGCTGCGACATCGGCGGCCGGCCCATCGACTTCCACTTCGACGTGCTGCGCCAGTTCGGCGCGACGATCGAGAAGCGCGCGGACGGCCAGTACCTGGAGGCCCCGCAGCGGCTGCGCGGCACCAAGATCCGTCTGCCGTACCCGTCGGTCGGCTCCACCGAGCAGGTGCTGCTGACGGCGGTGCTCGCCGAGGGCGTCACCGAGCTGACGAACGCGGCGGTCGAGCCGGAGATCGAGGACCTCATCTGCGTGCTGCAGAAGATGGGCGCGATCATCTCCCTGGACACCGACCGGACGATCCGGATCACCGGCGTCGACAAGCTCGGCGGCTACACGCACCGGGCCCTCCCGGACCGCCTGGAGGCGGCGTCCTGGGCGTCCGCGGCGCTGGCCACCGAGGGCAACATCTATGTACGCGGAGCGCAGCAGCGCTCGATGATGACCTTCCTCAACACGTACCGGCGGGTCGGCGGCGCGTTCGAGATCGACGACGAGGGCATCCGCTTCTGGCACCCCGGCGGGCGGCTCAAGTCCATCGCCCTGGAGACGGACGTGCACCCCGGCTTCCAGACGGACTGGCAGCAGCCGCTGGTGGTGGCCCTGACGCAGGCGACGGGGCTGTCCATCGTGCACGAGACGGTGTACGAGTCGCGGCTCGGCTTCACGTCGGCGCTGAACCAGATGGGCGCACACATCCAGCTGTACCGCGAGTGCCTGGGCGGCTCCCACTGCCGCTTCGGCCAGCGCAACTTCCTCCACTCCGCGGTCGTGTCCGGCCCGACGAAGCTCCAGGGCGCGGACCTGGTCATCCCCGACCTGCGCGGCGGCTTCTCCTACCTGATCGCGGCGCTGGCGGCGCAGGGGACGAGCCGGGTGCACGGGATCGACCTGATCAACCGGGGCTACGAGAACTTCATGGAGAAGCTCGAGAAACTCGGCGCGAAGGTGGAGCTGCCGGGCGGCTCCCTCGTCTGACGGTCCTGCGTACGGACGGCCCCCGCGGGTGGATCGGCGGGGGCCGTCGGCGTGCGTGGGGCCTTTCCGGCCGGGGTCCGGGCTGGCCCCGGACCCCGGTACGCCCCGCGGGTCCCGTCGCCGTGTGCAGGTCGGTTGTGGGGGCCGCTGCGCGGGGCTCTCCCCCACCCCGCCCCTTCCCGAAACCGGGGCAAGCCCCGGACCCCACACGCCCCGGGACGGGCCCGGCCGTACCCGCTGCGCAGGGCGGGTCCTGGGCCCTGGGCCCGGCCGCGTCTCGCAGGCCGCGGGTGCCGTGGCCGGCAGCGCCCCGAGGGCGGGGCAGGAACTGGGGGGCCTCGATGGGGGACCTCCGGTTGGAGGGGCCCCAGGGCCGCGCCCCGACAGGGCAACCTCAGCCTCGCCGGCGATTGAGGCGCGGGGCTCGAGGCGGAGCCCCGACGAGACCGGCCAAGCTCTCGACCCCGTCGGCCATCGAGACGCCCGGCCCGGCGGCCGCGCCCCGACAGGGCAACCTCAGCCCGCCGCCGATCAAGGCGCCAGACTCAGGGGCGCGCCCCGACAGGCAACCTCAGCCCCGCCGGCGATTGAGGCGCGGGGCTCGAGGCGGAGCCCCGACAAGGCCGGCAAGTTCCAGCCCCGCCGGCGTTTGAGGCGCCGCGGCCGGGGGCCCGGGCCCCAAGCCCCGACGGACCCCCAGGCGTGGCGAAAGGCGGCCACCCGTGCCCGGGTGGCCGCCTTCGTGTTGTGCCGGGGGCTTACTTGCCCTTGGCGGCTTCCTTGAGCTTCGAGCCCGCGGAGACCTTCACGCTGTAGCCGGCCGGGATCTGGATCGGGTCGCCGGTCTGCGGGTTGCGCGCGGTGCGAGCGGCACGGTGGGTCCGCTCGAAGGTCAGAAAGCCGGGGATGGTGACCTTCTCGTCGCCCTTGGCGACGACCTCGCCGACGGTCTCGGCGAGAGCGGCCAGAACGGCGTCGGCGTCCTTGCGGGTCACCTCGGCGCGGTCGGCCAGCGCGGCCACCAGCTCACTGCGGTTCATTTTGTTACTCCCGTGTTCTTCTTGCCTGTGAGGCGTGGATCGAAGCCGATGCTGCCAGGGCCCTCGGACAGTCCCCGGACCCGGGTCTGCTGTCAGACCCCTCCGCGCCCGCGGGGGCTGCCCCCAGGACGCAGGTCCTCGGGGAAGCATCCTGCCCCCACCAGCGGCGGGAAAGCCAATCCGGCACCCTCCGGTGTCACCCCGGAGCCGTGCGAAATCCACCACTGCCTCATCGTGGTGACGTTCCGTCGACTCCCTCGGGACTCGTCGGAGCGGGCGGGCCGGGCCGCGTACTCCTGATCCGCCACCCTAAAGGGGGGTTTGCGAGCCCGCGACCCGCGACGCGCCGTATGTCAGACGAACGTGGGGCCTGTCACAGCGCCGCTCGCCGCCTTCGCCGCGTCCCGCACCGCTCCCGCGACCGCTCCGGCGACCTTGTCGTTGAAGACGGACGGGATGATGTAGTTCGGGTTGAGCTCGTCCTCGGTGACGACGTCCGCGAGCGCGGTCGCGGCCGCGAGCATCATCTCCGTGTTGACGGTACGGGACTGCGCGTCCAGCAGACCGCGGAAGACGCCCGGGAAGACCAGCACGTTGTTGATCTGGTTCGGGAAGTCCGAGCGGCCGGTGGCCACAACTGCCGCGGTCTGCCGGGCGATTGCCGGGTCGACCTCGGGGTCGGGGTTCGCGAGCGCGAACACGATCGCGCCGTCCGCCATGGCCGCGACGTCGTCCGCGCCGAGCACGTTCGGGGCGGAGACGCCGATGAAGACGTCCGCTCCGACGACCGCTTCCTTCAGCGTGCCGGTGACGCCCTCGGGGTTGGTGTTGTCGGCGATCCAGCGCAGCGGCGAGCCCGGGGCGGCGGCCACCAGGTCCTCGCGGCCGGCGTGCACGACGCCGTGGATGTCGGCGACGACGGCGTGCTTGACGCCCGCCGCGATGAGCAGTTTGAGGATCGCCGTACCGGCGGCGCCGGCGCCGGACATGACGACCCGTACGTCGCTGACGCTCTTGCCCACCACGCGCAGGGCGTTGGTCAGCGAGGCGAGGACGACGATGGCGGTGCCGTGCTGGTCGTCGTGGAAGACGGGGATGTCGAGGGCCTCGCGCAGCCGGGCCTCGATCTCGAAGCAGCGGGGCGCGGAGATGTCCTCGAGGTTGATGCCGGCGAAGCCGGGGGCGATCGCCTTGACGATCTCGACGATGGCGTCGGTGTCCTGGGTGTCGAGGCACAGCGGCCAGGCGTCGATGCCGGCGAAGCGCTTGAAGAGGGCGGCCTTGCCCTCCATGACCGGCAGCGCGGCCTTGGGGCCGATGTTGCCGAGGCCGAGGACGGCGGAGCCGTCTGTCACCACTGCAACGGAGTTGCGCTTGATGGTCAGCCGGCGGGCGTCCTCGGGGTTCTCCGCGATCGCCATGCAGACGCGCGCCACACCTGGGGTGTAGATCATGGAGAGGTCGTCACGGTTGCGGATGGGGTGCTTGGACGCCATCTCGATCTTGCCGCCGAGGTGCATCAGGAACGTACGGTCGGAGACCTTGCCGAGGACGACGCCCTCGATGTCCCGCAGACCTTCGACGATCTCTTCCGCGTGTGCCGTGGAGCTGGCCGCGATCGTGACGTCGATCCGCAGCTTCTCGTGGCCGGACGCGGTCACGTCCAGGCCGGTCACCGAGCCGCCGGAGGACTCCACGGCCGTGGTCAGCTGGGAGACCGCGGTTCCGCTCGCGGGCACCTCCAGCCGGACCGTCATCGAATACGAGACGCTGGGCGCCGTTGCCATGACCGGGTTCCTCTGCTTTCCCTAGCTTCGTTGCTAAGCGGCACCGCGCCTGGAGGCCCGGCAGCGCTGTGAAGATGGTGACACCTACCTGCCGGTAGCAGGTAATGCGGTCATATTGTTTTCGGAAACTGTTTTCCACCATACGAGAAGCGTTCCGGAAACTGAAGAGGCCCGCGTCACCGGTCCGGTGACGCGGGCCTCTCGAGCGGAAGGGTCCGCGGTAGCTGGGTGGCACCGACCCGCCATGCTCGCCTCGCGGCAAGTGGTCCCTCTGAGGGACGAAGGTTGGGCCCGGGGGCTTGGATCGGGCCGGTGCCGTATCCAGGCTAACGCACGCTCCCGGGAAGTGATTCCCGTACGCCGCACCGGCTTCGTGGACGGTCGCCCGTTCAGTCCCGCAGCAGGTCCGGTCAGTCCCGCAGCAGGTCCGGCACCCCGTCCCCGTCGGGCTGGTCGCGGCGGCCGGAGACCACCGTGAGCTGCTGGGTGGCGCGGGTCAGCGCCACGTACAGGACCCGCAGGCCCGCGGGTGACTCGTCGGCGATCTCAGCGGGTGAGACGACCACGGTCGCGTCGTACTCCAGCCCCTTCGCCTCCAGCGAGCCGAGCGCGACGACCCGCTCCCCCAGCCCGGCCAGCCAGCGCGCCGCCTGCTCGCGCCGGTTCATCGACACGACGACGCCGACCGTGCCGTCGACCTGCTCCAGCAGCCGCTCCGCCTCGGCCCGTACGGCCCCGGCGAGGTCGGCCCCGTCCGGGACGACCGCGAACCGCGGCCGCACCCCTGTGGAGCGCACGGCGGACGGGGACCGCATGCCCGGCATGGCGAGCCTGAGCACCTTGGCGGCCAGTTCGGCGATCTCGGACGGGTTGCGGTAGTTGACGGTCAGCTCGAAGCGGCGCAGGCGCGAGTGGGGTCTCCCCAGCGGAGCGAGGGGAAGGGTGCCCAGCGCCTCGTCGCGGGCCTCGGCCGCCTCGTCCGGCGAGGACCAGGACGACTGGGCCGGGTCGCCGACGACCGTCCAGGTGGCGTGCCGGCCGCGCCGGCCGATCATCCGCCACTGCATGGGCGTGAGGTCCTGCGCCTCGTCGACGATCACATGCGCGTACTCGGTGCGCTCCGCCGCGAGGCGCTCCGCCCGCTCGCGCTGCGACTCCTCGCGCTGCGGCATCAGCTCCTCCAGCCCGGTGAGCTGGTCCAGCGGGTCGACCTCGCGCCTTCTGCGGGGGCGGGCGGGCGTGCCGAGCAGGGTGCCCAGCTCGTCGAGGAGCGCCACGTCGTGCACGGACAGGCCGTCGCGGCGCAGCGAGCGGGCCAGCCTGCGCACCTCGCCCGGGTTGAGCACCCGGCGGGCCCAGCGGCCGAGGCGGCGCTCGTCGGCCATGGCGGCGAGCACTCCGCGCGGGGTCAGCTCGGGCCACCAGGCGTCGAGGAAGGCGGTGAAGCTGTCCTCGCCAGTGACGTCCTCGTCGAAGGAGGAGCGCAGCTCGGCGGCGAGTTCCGCATCGCCGGCGTGCCGGGCGGCGGCGCCGGACTTGGCGTACAGGGCGTCCAGCAGGAGGCGCCGGGCGCGCGGGCGCAGCAGGTTGACGGGGGCGGTGCCGCCGAGCACGGTGTGGCGGATGCGCTGCAGTTCGTCGGCCTCCAGCTCCAGGCGCCGGCCGAAGGCGACGACGCGCAGCCGGGTGGGCGCGGCGGCGAGGGCGGGGCCGTCCGCCGGCTCCTCGCCGAAGGCGAGCTGCCCCTCCGGGCCGGGAGCGGAGACCTGGGGCGCCGACGTCTCCAGGGCGCCGCGGGCGGCCTTGCGGAGCACCTTCAGCATCCGGGAGGAGCCCTTGACGCGGGCGACGGCCGGTTCGTCGTAGACCGTCGCCTCCGCGCCGTCGACCAGGGAGCCGACCGCGCGGATCGCGACCTGTCCCTCCTCGCCGAGCGAGGGCAGCACGCCCTCGGTGTAGGAGACGAGCAGCGGCGTCGGGGACACGATGAGGATGCCGCCCGAGTACCGGCGGCGGTCCTGGTAGAGCAGATACGCGGCCCGGTGCAGGGCGACGGCCGTCTTGCCGGTGCCCGGACCGCCCTCCACGTAGGTCACGGAGGCGGCGGGGGCGCGGATGACCAGGTCCTGTTCGGCCTGGATGGAGGCGACGATGTCCCGCATCGAGTGGCTGCGGGCCTGCCCGAGCGCCGCCATCAGCGCGCCGTCGCCGATGACGGGGAGCTTCTCGCCGTTCAGCGTGGCGGTCAGCTCCGGGCGCATCAGGTCGTCCTCGACGCCGAGGACCTTGCGGCCCTTGGAGCGGATGACGCGGCGGCGCACCACCCGTCCCGGCTCGACCGGGGTGGAGCGGTAGAACGGCGCGGCGGCCGGGGCGCGCCAGTCGATGACGAGGGGGGCGTAGTCGGAGTCGAGGACGCCGATCCGGCCGATGTGCAGGGTCTCGCCGATCTCGGCGGTGTTGTCGGGCCGTACGGCGTCCTCGGCGGGCTCGACGGAGGTGTAGGCGCCGTCGGGGCCCTTCTCGCCGTCCTTGCCGTACAGCAGGTCGATCCGGCCGAAGAGGAAGTCCTCGAACTCGTTGTTGAGGCGGTTGAGGTGGATGCCGGCCCGGAAGACCTGGGCGTCCCGCTCCGCGAGCGCGCCGGGGGTGCCGACCTGCCCCCTCTGGGCGGCGTCGTTCATCAGGAACTCGGCCTCGTGGATCTTCTCCTCGAGGCGGCGGTACACCTGGTCGAGGTGTTCCTGTTCGACACCGATCTCTCGGTCTCGCACCGTGTCGGCGGCGGAGCCGACCACGGATTCGACAGCGGCATCCTGCGCGGCCACCGGGCCCCCTTCTGACGTGCACTGGGCAGCCGTCAACCGTACGGCAAGGGGGGAGGATATTGCACCCGTCCGGGCCGTGGAGCGACGGGGCTCGGACAGGTGCACTCGGGGACCGCGCGAACAGGGCGGCCGTGGACATGCGAATGGGGCCGGGGGCCGCCCAGCTCCCCGGCCGCGATGCGGCGTCCGCTACGCGTCGATCTCGACCAGCCGTTCGCCCTCGAACGTGCGGACCTCGAAGTGGTCGATGTCGTTCCGTTCCATCGCCGAGCCGCCGTGCACGTACAGCGGGTTCTTGCCTTCCTTGCTGGGACTGTCGGGGATGCCGTAGCCCCACTTGGGGACGGCCCAGGAGGTCACGACCTCCTCCTCACCGGTCTTGGAGACGGCGATGAGGTTGCACTTGAGCGGTCCCTTGACGTTCTTCAGCTCCAGGACGGCGTGCGTTCCCCAGCCCTTCTTCTCCATGCCGACGACGGCGCTGACCTTGGTGGTCGCGTCCGTGGCCTGCACCTTCTCGTCCATGTGGTGGAAGAAGGCGTCCTCCGCGGGACTGGTGGGGTGCGGGTCGGCGCCCGCCACGTTGTTCCCCGTGCCGTCCGCCGTGACGACGACCGCGACGGCCGGACCGCCGATGACCAGCGCGGCGGCCGCGGCGATCAGGTACATGCCGCGCCTGCGCTTCTGGGCGCGCTTGACGGCGACCTCGTTCAGCAGGCCGTCGAGCACCTTGGGGCTCGGGGCCGTGGGCACCACGGGCACGGGCCGGGGCGGCGGGAAGTCCTCCATGCCGCGCATCCCGGGCAGGCTGTAGACGTTGCCCTGCGGTGGCGCGGCGGCGGGGGCCTCCGCGAGCATCGCGAGCATCGGCTCCATCCCCGAGAACTCCTCGAGGTGGGCGGCACAGATGTCGCACCCCGCCAGATGCGCTTCGAAGGCGGAGGCGTCCGCTTCGTCGAGTACGCCGAGCACATATGCGCCGACGGCGTCGTGCACGGATTCCTGCTCGTACATCGTCATGCCGAGACCCCCCTCTCCTCAAGAGCGAGCTTCATGGAACGGAGTGCGTAGAACACTCGGGACCGCACGGTCCCGCTGGGTATGCCGAGCGTTTCGGCCGCCTCATTGACCGTACGCCCCTTGAAATACGTCTCGACAAGAACTTCCCTGTGGGCGGGCGTCAAATCATCGAGCGCATCTGAGAGCGTCATCAGCCACAACGCCTTGTCGATCTCGTCCTCCGCGGGCATGACCTCCAGCGGCGACGGATCGACCTCCTGCGGCCGGGCCTGCCGGCTGCGGTGACCGTCGATGACGATACGCCGGGCGACCGTCACCAGCCAGGGTCGGACAGAGCCGGTCGCACGGTTGAGCTGGCCGGCGTTCTTCCAGGCACGGATGAGCGTCTCCTGCACGACGTCCTCGGCACGCTGGCGATCGCCGGCGACGAGACGCAGTACATAGGCGAGCAACGGTCCCGCGTGTTCGCGGTAGAGAGCACGCATCAACTCCTCGTCGGGCACGGAGGTGTCGATACGTGGCTTCTCACTGCGATGGCGGGCCCGTTGCGGACGGTCATCGGCCACGGCGGCATCCTTGCGCACCTGCACCTCCCGGTCGAGACCCTGTGTTCGTCGGCTGAGCCGCCAGGCGTCGCTGGGGCGTGGCCTGGTCCCTCTTCACTACGGGGACGGCGGGAGGTTCACTCAATACCGGCGGAAGAAACTTCAAGATCTTTTACCGAGGTCCGCCTGCGGTGCCTGGCCACGCGCTCGCGGTTTCCGCACACCTCGCTCGAGCACCAGCGCCGACGCCTGCCCCGTGACGTGTCCAGATAGACGCGGCGGCAGTTGTCGCCCTCGCACTGCCGCAGCCGCGAGCGCGCGACGGGATCGGTGAGAAGGTCGACCGCGTCCCGTGCGACGACCGCGAGCAGCGCGGCGCACCCGGGTTCGGCGCTCAGCGCCCGTACCAGGCGGCCTTCTTGGTCGGTCACGGCCCTGATGCCGGGCGGGGCGCTCTGCGCGCGGGAGTTGAGGACCTCCAGGTCCCGCTCCGCGCAGCGGTCGGCGGGGCGGGTGCGCACCAGGCGGTCGACGCAGTCGCGCAGTTCGACGAAGGCCGCCACCCAGTCGCCGTCGACCCCGGCCGGCCGGGCCCCCGCGGGGACGAGACCGGCGCAGTTGAGCCAGCTCGTCAGCCTCCCGGGGTCCGCGAGGGGGTCGCGCCCGCCGGGCCGCCGGTCCGCCTCCTGTGCCGTCGCCACCAGGTCCAGGCAGATCCGACCGGAGTCGAACCGCCACGGCTGCGCGTGGGAGCCGCCCGCCGCTGTCATGCGCCTGTCACCGCCTCGGGATCACCGTCGGGTGTTCCCACCAGAGTGCCCGCCGGCGGGTGCCGCCGGAAGACCTCATCGGGACGCGGTCAGGTGTCGTTGTCGGCGTACTTGGCGTCGGACGCGGTGTCGAGGGCGAGCCGGTAGCCGCGCTTCACGACGGTCTGGATCAGCTTGGGCGCGCCCAGGGCGGTACGCAGCCGGGCCATGGCCGTCTCGACCGCGTGCTCGTCCTTGCCGGAGCCGGGCAGGGCCCGCAGCAGATCGGCGCGGGAGACGACCCAGCCGGGCCGCTCGGAGAGGGCGCGCAGCAGGGCCATGCCGGCGGGCGGCACCGGACGCAGCTCGTCGCCGACGAGGACGGCGTGGCCGCGGATCTCGACGCGTTGGCCCGCGGCCGGGAACGCACGGGCGCGGGCGGGCAGTTCGGCGCCGAGGAGCTGCACGAGCGGGCCGAGCCTGAACCGCTCCGGCTGCACCGTGGTGACGCCGGCGGCCTGCAGCGGCACCGCGGTGACCGGGCCGACGCAGGCCGCGAGGACGTCGCGGTGCAGGGCGCCCAGCAGCTCGGGCAGGAGGCCGCGGCTCTCCGCCCGGTTCAGCAGGGAGGCGGCGGCCGGGGCGCTGGTGAAGGTGACGGCGTCCAGGCCGCGCGCGATCGTCGCGTCCAGCAACCGGTCGAGCGGAGTGATGTCCTCGGGCGGCATCCAGCGGTAGACGGGTACGAGGACGACGTCCGCGCCCCCCGCCCGCAGCGACTCGACGAACCCGGGCAGCGGCTCGCCGTGCAGCTGGAGCGCGACCCGGCGGCCCGCCACGCCCTCGCCGAGCAGCCGGTCCAGGACCTCCGCCATGGACTCGGACGGCGGCGACCACTCCTCGGTGAGCCCGGCCGCCCGGATCGCACCCTTGACCTTGGGGCCGCGTGCCAGCAGCTCGGCGCCGCGCAGCCGGCCGAGCAGCTCCTCGCCCAGCCCCCAGCCGTCGGCGGCCTCCACCCAGCCGCGGAAGCCGATGGCGGTCGTGGCGACGACCACGTCGGGGGTGTGGTCGATCAGCTCCTTGGTCGCGGCGAGCAGCTCGGTGTCGTCGGCGAGCGGAACGATGCGCAGCGCGGGGGCGTGCAGGACGGCCGCGCCCCGCCGCTGCAGCAGTGCGCCCAGCTCGTCGGCGCGCCGGGCGGCGGTCACGCCGACGGTGAAGCCCGCGAGCGGGCCGTGCGGTTGGCCTTGGTCGTGCATCTCGGTCGTCCCCACTTGAGTGCCCCATCGGCGGTGCCATCGGACGGTGAACGGGCGACCGAGCCTGTCAAAGGTGCGTGACAGGCCCGGTTCGCTCATATTTCACCGTGGTTACGGACTCCGCTCGCTCAGACCCGTGCGTAGGCGCGCGCGGGCTCCGTCTGCGCGTCCGCGGTGCGGACCGGCACCGCGACGGGCCGGCGAAGGTATACCGCCCAGGTGACGGCCGAGCACACCGCGTAGAAGACGAGGAAGGAGACGAAGGCGGCGGTTCCGGTGCCGGCGGTCTGGAAGGACTGGCGGAAGGCCAGGTTGATGGCGAGCCCGCCGACCGCGCCGACGGCGCCGATGAGCCCCATGGAGGCGCCCGACAGCCGGCGCCCGTAGGCGGCCGCGGTCTCACCGGTCAGGCCCTTGGCGAGCGCCTTGTTCTGGAAGATGCCGGGGATCATCTTGTAGGTCGAGCCGTTCCCGAGGCCGGTGAGCACGAACAGCGAGATGAAGCCGACGAGGAACACGGCCAGGGACTCCTGGACGGAGGCGGCGATGACCACGGAGGTGGCGGCGGCCATGCCCACGAAGTTCCACAGGGTGATGCGCGCTCCGCCGAAGCGGTCGGCGAGCGCGCCGCCCAGCGGCCGGATCAGCGAGCCCAGCAGCGGGCCGATGAAGGTGAGGGAGGCCGCCTGGAGCGGGGTGCGGCCGAACTGGGTCTGGAGCACGAGACCGAAGGCGAAGCTGTAGCCGATGAACGAGCCGAAGGTGCCGATGTAGAGGAAGGCCATGATCCAGGTGTGGCCCTCCTTGGCAGCGTCGATCGCCGCGCCGGTGTCGTTCTTCACCGGCGCGAGGTTGTCCATCCACAGCGCGGCGCAGATCGCGGCGACCACGATCAGCGGCAGGTAGATGCCCAGCACCAGCCGCGGGTGGGCGGCCCCCGCCGTGCCGATGATCAGCAGCGAGACCAGCTGGATCACCGGTACGCCGATGTTGCCGCCGCCCGCGTTGAGGCCGAGCGCCCAGCCCTTCTTCCGCAGCGGGAAGAAGGCGTTGATGTTGGTCATCGACGAGGCGAAGTTGCCGCCGCCGACACCCGTGAGAGCGGCGACCGCGAGGAAGGTCGTGTACGAGGTGCCCGGCTCCATCACCAGATACGCCGCGCCCGTCGGCAGCAGCAGGAGCAGCGCGCTGAAGATCGTCCAGTTGCGGCCGCCGAACTTCGCGACCGCGAAGGTGTACGGCACCCGGATCACGGCGCCGACGAGCGTCGCCGTAGCGATCAGGAAGAACTTGCCCGCCGGGTCGACCCCGTACTCCGGCCCCATGAAGAGGACCATCACGGACCACAGGCTCCAGATCGAGAAGCCGATGTGCTCACTGAGCACCGAGAAGGCGAGGTTGCGCCGGGCGACCCGCTCCCCCTTGGTCTGCCAGAAGGTCTCGTCCTCTGGGTCCCACTCTTCGATCCATCGGCCTGCCATCACGCGCCTCCACCTGTTTCCGATCGTGGGAGCGACGTTATGGACGGCGCGTTTCAGGGCCGGTGGTTACACGTCACCGATGCGAAACCTTGCTCTCACCTGCGGGCCGGGCGGAGTGTGAGCGGCCGCTCCCCTGACCGTTCGGCCA
Organism: Streptomyces sp. NPDC002835; assembly: GCF_053591995.1. NCBI lineage: Bacteria > Bacillati > Actinomycetota > Actinomycetes > Kitasatosporales > Streptomycetaceae > Streptomyces > Streptomyces sp. NPDC002835. Next base: position 554,078 of record NZ_JBSFUW010000001.1, read on the forward strand.
CAGCCGCGGACGGCGCTTCGCCGCCAGGTCCTCGGCCCAGCCGAAGAGCAGGACGCACACGGCGATCAGCCCCCAGGCGGCCAGCAGCACGGGCACCCAGCTCTCCAGCAGCCAGGGCGCGTGCTCGGCGAGCGCGTCGATGTCCCACATCCGGTCCCAGAGCGCCGCCGCGAGCAGGATGCACACGTTGTGCCAGAGGTAGACGGTCACGGCCCGGGCGTTGAGCAGGGTGATCACGCTGTCCCACTGGCGCAGCTTCGGCGGCCAGGACTCCCAGGACGGGCTGACGTGCATCAGCAGCATCACCGCGCCGAGCGACCAGAGGGCGGCGGCCGGCGGGATGCCGTCGAGCCCGTCGCCGGAGGGGAAGCCGTGGCGCACGGCCCACCAGAGCCCGGCCGCCATCACGATCGGCGACAGCGAGGGCACGACGTAACGCGGCAGGCGGGCGAGGACGCCTTCCTGGCGGGCCATGCCGAGGATCCAGCACGCGCCGAAGGTGGTGAAGTCGGTGAGCGCCGAGTCGATCCGCTCCGGCGTGGAGAGGTGGCCGGTGGCCAGCACGAAGGAGAGGACGAGGGGTGCGGCGAGGGTCGCCCACGGCAGCCTGCGCAGGCAGCGCAGCAGCAGCGGCGTCAGGAGCACGAACCACAGATAGGCGCGCAGGTACCAGAGCGGCTCCGCGAGGTCGCCGGCCCAGCCGGCGGCGAGGTACGGCGGGTCGCTCAGCGGCAGGATCCAGAAGACCGCCGACGGCCCGGGGCGCCATCCCCCGACGAGCATCGCGGTGACCGCCACGGCTCCCAGCACCCACAGCGGGGGCAGCAGCCGCCGTATCCGGCCGCGGATCACCTGGAGCGCCGGGCGGGCGAGCGAGCGGGCCATCAGGGAGCCGGCCAGCGCGAACATCACGCCCATGGACGGGAAGAGGAGCGGCAGCCAGGCCCAGCCCACCAGGTGGTAGAGCACGACCCGGAACAGGGCTAGCGCCCGCAGCAGGTCGAAGTAGCGGTCCCTGCCGCCGGCGGGGACCGGGGAGGTCCCCTCCGTCGGCGTCGGCGCCGTCCGCGGTGACGTGGCGGTCATGCGACCGGCCTCCGCTCCGCGGCGGCGCGCTGCCGCTGGTTCTGGGCGACGCCGGGGGCCTCGACCGCCCCGGTGCGCCGCAGCTTCTGCCAGCGCAGCCGGCCGCCGGTCAGGGCGGTGATCCAGGACTGCAGGAGCACCACGTACATCAGCTGGCGGTAGAGGATCTGCTGGAGCGGCAGGGAGAGGAGGTGGACCATGCGTTCCCTGTCGAGCCGGAAGGCATAGGCGGCGCAGACCGCCTGGATCGCGAGCACGCCGAGCCAGGCCGCGATGGTCTTCTGGGTGGGGCCGAAGACCAGCCCGTACAGCAGGAAGACGTCGATCAGCGGGGCCAGCAGCGGCGCGAGGACCATGAAGAGGGAGACGAGCGGCAGGCCGACCCGGCCGAAGCGGCCCGAGGGCCCGCGTTCGACGAGGGCGCGACGGTGCTTCCAGATCGCCTGCATGGTGCCGTAGCTCCAGCGGTAGCGCTGGGACCACAGCTGCTGCACGGACTCCGGGGCCTCCGTCCAGGCGCGGGCCTTCTCCGCGTAGACGACCTTCCAGCCGTCGCGGTGCATGGCCATGGTGATGTCGGTGTCCTCTGCGAGGGTGTCCTCGCTCATGCCGCCGACCCGCTCCAGCGCGGTGCGGCGGAAGGCGCCGACGGCACCGGGGATGGTGGGCATGCAGCCGAGCAGGTCGTACATGCGCCGGTCGAGGTTGAAGCCCATCACGTACTCGATGTGCTGCCAGGCCCCGATGAGGGTGTCGCGGTTGCCGACCTTGGCGTTGCCCGCGACCGCGCCGACGCGCGGGTCGCCGAAGGGCTGCACGAGCTCGCGGACGGTGGCCGGCTCGAAGACGGTGTCGCCGTCCATCATGACGACGATCTCGTACCGGGCGTTCCTGATCCCGTTGTTGAGGGCGGCGGGCTTGCCCGAGTTGGGCTGCCGTACGACACGGACGCCGCGCAGCCCCATCGCCTCGACGATGTCGGCGGTGCCGTCGCTGGAGCCGTCGTCGATGACGATGACCTCCAGCGGGTGGTCGCTGGCCATCAGTGAGCGGACCGTGTTGGCGATGCACTCGCGTTCGTTGTACGCGGGGACCAGCACGGACACCGGCCGGGTGATCGGCGGCCCCCAGCTGAAGTTCCTGCGCCGGACCTTGCGGGCATGGGCGAAGGACAGGATCAGCATCAGCCCGAAGCGGGCGAAGACCAGCACGCCGATCACGGCCAGGCAGACGACCAGGACCTCGGTGGTGTTCTCCGAGACGGCCACGGCCCCGACGAACGCCTTGCCCTTCCACAGCTCCAGGCCGCTCACCCCGGTGTGGGCGCTGGGCACGCCGAGCGCCTCTGTGAGGTTGGTGAACCGGTAGCCGCGCGCCTTCATGTCCGGCAGGAAGCGGTCGAGGGCGGCCACGGTCTGGGAGCGGTCGCCGCCGGAGTCGTGCATCAGCACGATGGAGCCCTCGGTGCCCTTGGGGGTGGCGCGCTCGATGATCGCCTCGACGCCGGGACGCTTCCAGTCCTCGGAGTCGGTGTCGTTGAAGGCGGTGATGTAGCCGCGGGTGCCTATGTACTGGGTGACCGGCCAGGCCTCGTTGTCGAGGGCGTCGGAGAAGGAGGAGTACGGCGGCCGGAACAACGAGGTGCGGATGCCCGCCGCGCCGGCGATCGCGAGCTGGTTCTGCGACAGCTCCCAGTCGATGCGGTCGGTGGACTGGAAGGAAAGGTCGGGGTGGTTGAAGGTGTGCAGGCCGATCTCGTGGCCCTCGCGCACCATCCGTTCGACCAGGTCCGGGTGGCGGGAGGCCATGGTGCCGGTGACGAAGAAGACGGCGTGCGCGTCGTGTTCCTTGAGCTCGTCGAGGACCTTCGGCGTCCAGACGGGGTCCGGACCGTCGTCGAAGGTCAGCACCAGCCGCCGCTCGGGGACGCTGAGCGCCTTCGGGTTCTGCTTGTCCCGCGCGTCGATGACGGGGCCGCCCGTGAGTATGTGCTCGGGGACCTGGTCCGTGGGGGCCGGGGGGCGGACGCGGTGGTCGGCGAGGATCTCGCTGTTCACATAGCCGCGCAGCATCAGCATCGCCAGCAGGGCGACCAGGAAGACCACGGGCAGCAGATAGCGCATCGGCAGTCTGCGGCGTACGACTCGCTTGGGACTCCGCCGCGGCGGAGCCCCTGGGGTGGGGACGGTCATTTACGGTGCGCCTTCTTGCACGGGCTGTACGGGGGCGTCGCTGGTGGGAGCCGCGGGCTCGGAGGGCACGCTGCCACCGGACGGAGTGGTGTCGGGGGTGGGCGCACTGCTGGCCGGGGCCGCGGGGCCGCCGCCCGGGTCCGCGCCGGTGCCGCTGCTCGTCGGCCGCGGGGCCGGGGTCGCGGCGGGGGGCGGCACGGCGGGCGGTGCACTGCTGCCGGCGGAGCTGCCTGTGGGCCGGGGCAGCACGGCGTCGGCGGAGTCGTCGGGGGCGGGCTTGCCGGGCGGGGCGTTGGGCGTGGCCACCGTCGACTCACGGTCGGTGGGCGCGGGTTGGATCTCGACGTGCTCGGGCTTCTGGTCCCCCGCCTGGCCGAGGCCGGGCATCCAGGGCGCGCTGGAGTCGCCTCCGAGGAGGGCGGCGACCAGGGTGATGGCGTAGCAGGCGCAGGCGGCGGCCAGCACCCAGCCGATACGGCGGAGTTTCTTGCTGCGCCGGCCGCTCTCGTCGACGAAGACCGGCCCTTCGTCGCTCTCCTGGACGGCGATGGGCTCGACGGGCAGGTCCCGCAGCTGCCGTCCGAGGCCGTCGAGTTGAATCGTCACCTCGTGCGGCTCGTGCGTATGACCGGCACCGGCGTTTTCTTGCCAATTCTCCATGGCGTGTGGCACATCCCCCCACTGACTGGATTCGGGTGCGCGCACAGCTCCCCGGCTGCTTTCGGACGCGGTCCCCAAGCCCTGTCCGAGCGCTTCTACCCCACTCACTCACCCGATCCATGAATGTAGCGCACCCTGTCGCACCCGGCGCACCGCAGCCGGTTCTTGTCACACATCAGGGACATATCTCGTTCCGGCAACCACCGACATGCGCGCTTTCCGGCCAGCTTCCGGGCGCGTCGAATCCGGCGGCCCGCGGCGCCGTCCGGCCCGCGCGCCCGCACCCACGACCGCGCCCGCACCGGCCTGTACGGCTTCGCCGGTGCGGGCGTTCAAGCAGGCCGCGAAGAACCGGCTACGGCCGGGCTTCGAGCACCATGTTGAAGGGCGTCTCCGTGGCGCGGCGGAACCGGGTGAACCCGGCCTCCTCCGCCACCTCGCGCAGCCTCTTCTCGCCGGCCTGCGCCCCGAGCCCGGCGGCGACTTCCTGCGACAGCGACGACGGGGTGCAGATGACCGTCGACGCGGCGTAGTAGATGCGGCCCACCGGGTTGAGGTTGTCCGCGAGCTCGTCGTTGGCGAACGGCTCGACCAGCATGACCGCCCCGTCGGGGGCGAGGACCTCGCGGGTGTGCCGCAGCGCTCCGACCGGGTCGCCCATGTCGTGCAGGCAGTCGAAGAAGCAGACCAGGTCGTATCCCTCGCCGGGGAAGTCCTTCGCCGAAGCGGCGGCGAAGGCGGTGTTGTCAGAGACCCCCGCCTCGGCCGCGAGGGCGGCCGCCTTGTCGACCGACGCCTGGTGGTAGTCGAACCCGTGGATCGTGGAGGCCGGATACGCCTGGGCCATCAGGATCGTGGACACGCCGTGGCCGCAGCCGATATCGGCCACCTTCGCACCGGCGCGCAGCTTCTCCGTCATCCCGTCGAGGGCGGGGATCCACTCCGCGACGAGGTGGCTGCGATAGCCGGGCCGGAAGAACTGCTCGGTGCCGCGGAACAGCTCGGGATCGTGCTCGTGCCAGCCGAATCCCCGCCCGCTGCGCAGCGCCTCGGCGATCCGGTCGCGGTCGCGGTAGACGGACGCGACGATGTGGTAGCCGCCGACCAGGTAGACGGGGCTGTTCTCGTCGGCGAGGACGAGCGCCTGCTCGGGCGAGAGGGTGAACGTGCCGCCGCCGGCGTCGTAGTCGACATTGCCGCTCGCCGCCTGGGCCGCCAGCCACTGGTTCACGTACAGGACCGGCACACCGGTGCGCTCGGCGACCTCCGCCGCCGTCAGCGGTCCGGCGTCCTTGAGCGCCGACCACAGGCCGAGCTCCGCACCGATCATGATGAGCACGCCGTTCATGGCGGCTCCCATGTCGGTGACGGCCTGCCCGAGTAGCTGTTCCAGGCGCGCCGAGTCGAGTGCCTGCTGGCCGGTCGCGCGACCGGCCTCTGCTGCTGTTGCCATGAGGACCGCCTCCAGAGAGAGGCCGACGCGACTGCATCAGCCCCACAAATAAGGCTAGTTCACTACAAGTCGGACAACAACGGTCAAATCGATACCGGGGGCGCACAGAGAGGCACGGGCACGGCGCACATGAAAGACCTCCGGCCCGCGGAGGTGTCCGCGGGCCGGAGGTCTACATGGGATGAGTGGAGATGGCGGGAATCGAACCCGCGTCCAACGGTGCAGAATCAGGGCTTCTCCGTGTGCAGTTCGCTGCGATTTTCTCGGCCCCGGAGATCACGCGAACAAGTCTCCGACGGGCTCAGTCACTGTTTGATTTCCCTCTACGCCCCGTGACCGGGCTTAGAGGTTTAGTTCCCTAGCTGATGCCAGGATCCGGGTCGGGAACAGCCCCGGGCTGACACTTCGCAAATCGCTACTTAGGCAGCGAGGGCGAAGGAATCGCGCTTGGTGTTGGCGATTATTGTTTGCGACATATGGTTTACGAGATCATTGCCGCTTCCTCGACACGCTTCCCCTGCTTCAACATCCGCTGTCGAAACCGATCATCCCCATGTGTATTTTTCAAGCCCCCGGAGGGGCGGCGCCCCGCTCGGCGGGACTGTTGCCATCGTACGTGACCAACGCACCCCGATGCCAGCGTATTCCCCGGGGTCAGCCCCGTGCCCTCCGGCGGACCGCCGACACCGCGCGCTCCGTCTCGCGGCGGTCCTGCTTCTCCCGCAGCGTCTGGCGCTTGTCGTACTCCTTCTTGCCCTTCGCCAGCGCGATCTCGACCTTCGCCCGGCCGTCCTTGAAGTACAGCGCCAGCGGGACGATCGTGTGCCCGGTCTCCTGGGACTTCGACTCGAGCTTGTCGATCTCCACCCGGTGCATCAGCAGCTTCCGCCTGCGGCGGGCGCTGTGGTTGGTCCAGGTGCCCTGGCTGTACTCCGGCACGTGGACGTTGTGCAGCCATGCCTCGTTGCCGTCGATCTGCACGAAGCCGTCCGCCAGCGACGCCCGCCCCTGGCGCAGCGACTTCACCTCGGTACCGGTCAGCACCAGACCGCACTCGTAGGTGTCGAGAATGTGGTAGTCGTGCCGCGCCTTCTTGTTCTGCGCGATCAGTTTGCGCCCTGTTTCCTTAGCCATAGTGCGGTCATTTTCGCACTACGACCCGCCCCCGAGGCCACTCAATACTGTCTGGGCCCGTTTTTCGGCGCCCTCGGGCGCCACCAGGTCCGGGGCGATGCCTTTGCCGTCGACGCTGTGACCCGCGGGCGTCCGGTAGTGACCCACGGTGAGCTCGGCGACCGACCCGTCCGGGAGCCTGCTCGGCATCTGCACCGAGCCCTTGCCGAAGGTGCGGGTACCGACCGTGACAGCACGGCCACGGTCCTTGAGCGCCCCGGTGACGAGCTCGGCGGCGCTCATGGTGCCCGCGTCGACGAGGGTGACGACGGGCCGTCCGGTGTCGCCGCCCTGCTCCGCGTGGAGCGCCCGCTGCCGGCCGTCCACGTCGTACGTGGCGACGAGGCCGCCGTCGAGGAAGGCGGACGCGGCGGTGACCGCCTCCGACACCAGGCCGCCCTCGTTGCCCCGCAGATCCAGGAGGACGCCGGCGCCCTCGGGGGCGTCGTGCACGGCCCGCCGCACCCGCTCGCCGGAGCCCTTGGTGAACGACGAGACCCTGATCACGACGGCGCCGTCCGCGAGATGCTCCACGGTGACCGTCTCGGTGCTCAGCAGGGCACGGGTCAGCGTCTTCGACCAGCGACGCCCGTCGCGCTCCAGCTCCAGGACCACATCGGTGCCGCTGCCGCCGCGGAGCAGCGCCACGACCTCGGTGACCGGCCGCCGGTCGACGTCCTTGCCGTCGACCGAGAGGAGCCGGTCGCCGGCCCTGATCCCGGCCCGCGCCGCGGGGCTGTCCCGCTGCACCCGGGCGATCTCCACCGTGCCGCCGGCGGCACGTCTCGCGCCGAGGCCGACGCCGGTGTACTCGCCGTCGAGCGCCTTGCGGAACTCCTCGTACTCCTGCTTGTCGTACACGGCGCCCCAGCGGTCGCCGCTGCGGCTGACGACCTCCTCGGCCGCCTCCGTACCCGACTTGCCCTTGGCCGCGGCCTCGGCGGCGGCGCGGGCCACGTCCTCGCGGTCCACCGTCGCCGCGGCGGCGCGGGCGGAGAGCGCGGGCCGTGCGGAGGCGTCGTCCTGCGGCAGGCAGTTGGTGACCGCGGCCGTGGCCACGACGACTCCGAAGACCAAAGTCAGGGCAGCCCCGCGGCGAATACCGTGGGGCCTGAGACTGAACTCGGGGCCGGACATGGCGACGAGTCTAGGACAAGCAAAGGGCGCCGTACGGAGGTTGCCCGTACGGCGCCCGGGGCGCTTGTCACACCTTCAGGTACTTGCGCAATGCGATGAAAGCGGCCACAGCGGGCATCAGCAGCCCGATCGCCAGCACCAGGGGCAACTTGGTGATCACGGCGTCCCAGCCGATGAAGTTGACCAGCTGCATCTTCTCGGAGAGCGCCAGACCGTGGTCGATCAGGAAGTAACGCCCCACCAGCAGCATCAGGGAGGCGACCACACCGCCCAACAGGCCCGCGAAAGCGGCTTCCATGATGAACGGCATCTGGATGTAGAAGCTCGAGGCGCCGACGAGCCGCATGATGCCGGTCTCACGCCGACGGCTGAACGCGGAGACGCGCACGGTGTTGACGATGAGCATCAGCGCAATGACGAGCATCAGTCCCATGACGAAGATCGCCGCCACGTTCATGCCGTTCATCAGGGAGAACAGGTTCTCCAGGATGTTGCGCTGGTCCTGGACCGACTGCACGCCGTCCCGGCCGGCGAACGCGGTCGCCACGACCTTGTACTTCTCCGGGTCGTCCAGCTTCACGCGGAACGACTCCTGCATCTGGTCCGGGGTGATCGTGGACGCGATGGGAGTGTCGCCGTACTGCTCGCGGTAGTGCTTGTACGCCTGTTCCGCCGTCTCGTGGTGAACCTTGTCGACGACGTCCATCTTCTTCAGATCGGTCTCGATCTGTTCCTTCTGCGCCGCGGTGACGGCCCCCTTGGAGCACTGGGGCGAGGTCGCCGCGTCGTTCTTGTTGCAGAGGAAGATGGAGACGTTGACCTTGTCGTACCAGAAGTCCTTCATCGTGCTGACCTGCTCACGCATGAGCAGCGCACCGCCGAACAGGGCGAGCGACAGGGCTACGGAGACGATCACCGCGAAGGTCATCGTGAGATTGCGGCGGAGACCGACCCCGATCTCCGACATCACGAACTGGGCGCGCATGGCGTGCTGTCAGCCTTTCAGTCTTGCAGTCTGTCCGGGCTCAGTGCTGATAGCCGTAGACGCCGCGGGCCTGGTCGCGGACGAGACGGCCCTTCTCGAGCTCGATGACGCGCTTGCGCATCTGGTCGACGATGTTCTGGTCGTGCGTCGCCATGATCACGGTGGTGCCGGTGCGGTTGATCCGGTCGAGCAGCTTCATGATGCCGACGGAGGTCTGCGGGTCGAGGTTTCCCGTCGGCTCGTCCGCGATGAGCAGCATGGGGCGGTTGACGAAGGCCCGGGCGATCGCCACGCGCTGCTGCTCACCACCGGAGAGCTCGCCGGGCATCCGGTCCTCCTTGCCGCCGAGGCCGACGAGGTCGAGCACCTGGGGCACGGCCTTGCGGATCTCGCCACGCGGCTTGCCGATGACCTCCTGCGCGAACGCCACGTTCTCCGCGACGGTCTTGTTGGGCAGGAGCCGGAAGTCCTGGAACACGGTGCCCAGCTGGCGGCGCATCTGCGGCACCTTCCAGTTGGAGAGCCGGGCCAGGTCCTTGCCGAGGACATGGACCATGCCCTGGCTCGCGCGCTCCTCGCGAAGAACCAGCCGCAGGAACGTCGACTTGCCCGAACCGGACGAGCCCACGAGAAAGACGAACTCGCCCTTCTCGATCTCGAGGGAGACGTCGCGCAGGGCAGGACGGTTCTGCCTGGGGTATGTCTTGGAGACGTTGTCGAATCGGATCACGGGTGCACCACGGTCGGCCGGGAGTAGGTGAGCGTGACCTTACGCGACTGCGCCGCGGCCGCGCAGTCCCCGTCCTGACTTGCGTATTTTGTCCGTTCGTCGGCCAAGGGCAAATCCGGCGGCCCGCGCCTAAAAGCGCGCGAGCTGGCACAGTGGTAGGGGAACAGTCGCGTTTCCCTGTGCGTTGTCGGGAGAGAAATGTGCTTGCGGTCCGCGCACCTTGCGGCCCCGGCGCGCGGTGAGGAGGAGAGCGCATGACCTATGACCGATTGGTGTGCGCCAACTGCGCGGCACCTGTCACCGAGGGCCGCTGCCCGGTCTGCCGGGCGAATCGTGAGCGACTGCAGCAGGAAGGGCCGCTCGGCGGCCTGAACCCGGCTGCGCTGCTCGCCCTGCTGGTGCTGCTGGTGGCCGCGGTGGCCCTCCTGGCGGCGCAGACCGGGTAGGGCGCGCGGGGTGCGCTGCGCGCGCGAGACATGGAAGAGCCCGGGGCCGTCGGCCCCGGGCTCTTCTCGTGGTGCGTTACCGCTTGTGCACTGTCCGTCGTTTAGGCGACGGCGCGGCCACCGGCCACCAGACGCGGCAGCATACGGAAGCCGATGCCACCGGCGATCATCGTGGCGGCGCCGATCAGCAGGAAGGTCGTCTCGGCGGCGCCGGTCTCGGCGAGCTCACCGCCGGTGCCCGTGCCCGTACCGGTGCCGGTACCGGTGCCCGTGCCGGCGTCGCCGGAGCCGGCCAGCTCTTCCCTGCCCTGGCTCTGCTCGATGGGCTTGGAGCCGGCGTTGTCGGTGTCGGTGCCGTCACCGTCACCGTCGATCACACCGCCGCCACCGTTGCCGCCGCCGGTGGTGCTGCCGCCGCTGTTGCCGCCCGAGTTGCCGTTGCCACCCGAGTTGCCGTTACCACCCGAGTTGCCGTTACCACCCGAGTTGCCGTTACCGCCGGACTGCTCGCCGGACGTGCCGGTGCTGGTCTCGCCAGAGGTACCGGTGCTCGTCTCGCCGGACGTGCCGGTGCTGGTCTCGCCAGAGGTACCGGTGCTCGTCTCGCCGGACGTGCCGGTGCTCGTCTCACCCGAGGTACCGGTGCTCGTCTCACCGGACGTGCCGGTGCTCGTCTCACCCGAGGTACCGGTGCTCGTCTCACCCGAGGTACCGGTGCTCGTCTCACCGGACGTACCGGTGCTCGTCTCACCCGAGGTACCCGTGCTGGTGCCACCGGACTCGCAGAGCGTCGGAATGAGCTCGCAGTCAGGCTCATCGTTGGTGGTGACCTCGCCACTGACGCCGATGCCGGCAACCTCGACGTCGCCGGTCAGGTCGAATGCCTGCGCCGCGCCTGCGGCGGTCAGCGACGCACCCGCGGCGATCACTGCGCCCGCGGCTATACGCGCGACACGGATCCGCGTGTTCTTCGTCATGTAACTGCTACCCCCAGTAGCTCTCGTCATTGGAGCTGCGTCAGGGGCAGCGGGTCCGGGGGCCTTTGTGTCGCGCCCCCAGTTCACACGCGCCCCAGAAGTACGCATGCCGCGCGCCACCCTTCCCAGTTTTCGAAAGGGCGTCAAGTTCGTTAGCAGACGCGATGTCCGGAATACTCTCAGTTGCCTGGCCTGGGGGCATGCAACTGTGACATAAAAAGGAACTGCCGCCTCGTAGGCGGCAGTTCCCTTGTCGATAAAGCGCCGAATACGCCCGCGCGGCGCTTGCGGGCGCGAATCGCCCGGGGCCGGACGGCGGAACGCCGAAGGCGCCGGGGCCCAGAGGAACCCGGCGCCTTCGGCGTGCCTTGTCGCGCGTTACTTCTCCCGCTGCTTGCGCCAGCGGATGCCCGCCTCGAGGAAACCGTCGATCTCGCCGTCGAGCACCGACTGCGGGTTGCCGACCTCGAACTCGGTGCGCAGGTCCTTGACCATCTGGTACGGGTGCAGCACGTACGAACGCATCTGGTTGCCCCACGAACTTCCGCCGTCGCCCTTGAGGGCGTCCATCCTGGCGCGCTCCTCGTGCCGCTGACGCTCCAGCAGCCGGGCCTGGAGAACGCGCATCGCGGACGCCTTGTTCTGGATCTGCGACTTCTCGTTCTGGCAGGAGACCACGACGCCGGTGGGCAGGTGCGTGATGCGGACGGCGGAGTCCGTGGTGTTGACCGACTGACCGCCGGGGCCGGAGGACCGGTACACGTCGATGCGGAGCTCGTTCTCCGGGATGTCGATGTGGTCGGTCTGCTCAACGACGGGCAGCACCTCGACGCCCGAGAAGGACGTCTGGCGGCGGCCCTGGTTGTCGAACGGCGAGATGCGGACCAGGCGGTGCGTGCCCTGCTCGACGGAGAGGGTGCCATACGCGTACGGGGCGTGGACGACGAAGGTGGTCGACTTGATGCCGGCCTCTTCCGCGTACGACGTCTCGTAGACCTCGGTCTTGTAGTCGTGCCGCTCGGCCCAGCGCAGGTACATGCGCTGGAGGCGCTCCGCGAAGTCGGAGGCGTCGACGCCGCCGGCCTCGGCGCGGATGGTCACGAGGGCCTCGCGCTCGTCGTACTCGCCGGAGAGGAGGGTGCGGACCTCCATCTCGTCGAGGGCCCTGCGCACCTCGGCCAGCTCGGCCTCCGCCTCGGCGAGGGCGTCCGGGTCGTCCTCGGCCTCCGCGAGCTCGAAGAGGACCTCGAGATCGTCGATACGGCTGCGGATCGCCTCGGCCTTGCGGACCTCGGCCTGCAAGTGCGAAAGCTTGCTGGTGATCTTCTGCGCCGCGTCGGGGTCGTCCCACAGGGACGGTGCCGCCGCCTGCTCCTCGAGCACGGCGATGTCTGCCCTCATCCTGTCGAGGTCCAGGACGGCCTCGATCGACCCCATGGTCGAGGAAAGGGACTTCAGCTCTTCGGATACATCGACGACTGCCACGGGTCCAGCGTAACGGCTGAGCCGGCGGACCAGTGCTGCCCCCGGTGGCCCGGGCTTCCGGGGGCCCGCAGGGGCCCCGCGGGCCCTACGGCTCCGCGGGCGCCGACTGCCGGTTGTCCTGCGGCGGCGCCTGGCCGTCGTCGCCGCCGGCGGCCAGCCAGCCGCCGACGCCGACCGCCGCGGCCACGGCGAGTGCGGCGACACCGAGAGTGATGCGGCGCCTGCGCAGCGCGGCGGCCCGGTTCCGGGCGGAGCCGGGCCTGCGCTGGCCGGGCGTGCGGGGCGCCCGCGCCGTCCCGTGGGCGCCGCCCGCGAGCTCGTCGGGGGCGGGGACGCGCATCGAGGTGTGGGTGTCGCGGTTGGAGTCGGCCGGTGCGCCGCCCGGGACCAGCGGCACCGCGGCGCGGCGGCGCTGCTCGCCGGGGGCGGGCCGGGCGACGTCCTCGTACGGCTCCGGGGGCTGCTCCGCGTCGGGCTCGTCGACGTCCAGGGGCGGGATGCCCGCGAGCGTCGGCAGCAGGTCGTGCAGCCGGGAGGCCACCTCGGAGGCGCGCAGCCGGGAGGCGGGGGCCTTCGCCAGGCACTGGACGACGAGCTGCCAGAGCTCGTCGGGGATGCCGGGCAGCGGCACCACGGTCTCGGTGACGTGGCGGCGCAGTACGGCGCCGGGGTGGCCGCCCCCGAAGGGGGTGAAGCCGGCCAGCAGCTCGTAGAGGACCGTGGCGAGCGCGTAGATGTCGACGGCCGCGCGGGGCGGCAGACCCTCGACGATCTCGGGCGCGATGTAGTCGGGGGTGCCGATGATGCCCGACGGGTTCGGCGCGGCGCCGCCGGCGGGGCGGGGCGCCTTGGTGCGGCGCGGGGTGTCGATCAGTTTGGCGACGCCGAAGTCGGTGAGGAGCGCGGGGTGCGAGCCGGCGGGCCCGAGCGGGCCCTCCATGTCGAGCAGTATGTTCTCCGGCTTCACGTCCCGGTGCACGACGCCCGACGCGTGGGCGGCCGCGAGGCCGTCGGCGACGTCGGCGACGATCGCGACCGCGGCCTCGGGCGCGAGGCGGCGCTCGCGGTCCAGCCGGGTGCGCAGATCGGTGCCGCGTACGAGCTGCATGACCAGTGCGAGGTCGTTGCCGTCCACGACGAGGTCGCGGACGGCGACGACTCTGGGGTGGTCGAGTCCGAGCAGGGCGGTGCGCTCCTGGACGAAGCGTCCGACCAGCTCCTGGTCGGAGGCAAGGTCCTCGCGAAGAATCTTGATGGCGACGGGCCCTTCGGGTCCTTCGCCGAGCCACACCGTGCCGGCGCTGCCCCGCCCGAGGATCTGGTGGGCCGTGTACCGGCTGCCGATATTCCGTGCCAAGACTGCTCCCTCAGCGGCTGGCGTTGTCCCACAACGTACGCGGGCATCGGGGTGCTGTGTGCCCCGGATGGCGCCAACCTCCACTTCTGCGGGATAAGTCGGCCCGCAGAAGTCGACAAAACGACAGGGTTACTGCTGGTTACCGATCTGGTCGGCGGTGTCCTTGGCCTCGCCGAGCTGCCCGATCCAGTCGGTGACCGTCGAAACGGCGTCGCCGATCGCCTCCCAGTAGCTCTTGCCCTCCGCGATCCAGCCCTGGAGCGGGGTGAGCTCCCAGATCAGCCAGCCGGCCACGACGAACAGCAGCACCGTGAAAAGACACCCCTTGAGGCAGCCGAGCCCCGGGATGCGCATCGGGTTCGCGCGCTGCCTCGGCTGGCGGGGCGGGCGCTGCGCCGGCGGCTGCTGGGGCGGCGGCGCCTGCGGGGGCGCGTACTGCTGCTGTTGCGGGGCGTACTGCTGGCGCGGCGGCTGGGGAGCCGGCGCGTACGGCTGGGGGCGCTGCGGCTGACGGTTCTGCGGCGGCCGCTGCTGGTTCTGCGGCGGCTGCTGCGGGGCCTGGCGCTGGGGACGGCGGCGCAGCGGGTCCTGGCTCGGGTCGAGGTACTGGACCTGGGTCTGCTCGTTGCGGTCCCGCGCGGCGCGGAGCTGGCTCTGCCAGGGGTGCGGCTCCTCGGGGCCCTGCCCCGGGGGTACGGGCGGCATGACGGCGGTCGGGTCGGCGTTGCCGCCGGGCTGCCCGGTCTGCGGCATGACGCTGGTCGCGGCGGCCGGGTCGTACGCCGAGCTGCCGCCGCCGGTGTTCGGCAGGACCTGCGTCGTGTCGGAGGACCCCGGTGCGCCGGGGACCGGCGCCGGGGCCGGGTCGGGCGCCAGCAGCGCGCCGACGCCGAGCGCGGCGTCGACCTGGGCGGCGTTCGAGTGCACGCCGATTCCGGCGGCGACCGTACGCAGACCGCGGGCGAGGTTCTCGGCGCTGGGCCGCTCCGACGGCTCCTTGCGCAGACAGCGCTCTATGACCGTCCACAGCGGCTCGGGGACCGTGGTGGGGCGCCGGGGCTCCTCGCTGAGGTGGCGGTGCAGCACCTCGAGCGCCGTGCCGCCCGCGAACGGGGGCCGTCCGGTGACCAGTTCGTAGAGCAGGATGCCCGCGCCGTAGATGTCGACCGCCGACGTCTGCGGGCGGCCCTCGGCGGACTCCGGCGCGACGTACGCGGGGGTGCCGACGAACTCGTGGGTGCGGGTCAGGCCGGGGGAGTCGGCGAGACGCGCGATGCCGAAGTCGGTCAGCATCGGGTGCATCTGGCCGTCGGCGTCCGTCTTGAGCAGCACGTTCGCCGGCTTCAGGTCGCGGTGGACGACTCCGTCGGCGTGGCTGGCGGCGAGCGCGTCGGCGATCTGGGCGGTCATCAGCGACGCGGCGACCGGGCTGAGCGGGCCGCTCTCGCGCAGGTAGCGATGCAGGTCCGGGCCGTCGACCAGGTCCATGACCAGGGCGAGGAGATCCCCCTCGACGACGAGGTCGCGGGTGCGGACGATGTTCGGGTGGGTGAGGCGGAGGAGGACGGAGCGCTCCCGCAGGAAACGCATCACCACGTCCGCGTCGTTCGCGAGCTCCTCCTTGAGGACCTTGATCGCGACGGTCTCACCGGGCTGTCCCGCGACGGCCGCCTCGGCGCCCGCGGTCTCCCTCTGACGGGCTCGCCAGACGGTGCCCGTGGCGCCGCGCCCGAGCGGCTCCTCGAGCAGGTACTTGCTGCCTACCGGCCGCACGTCATGCGCTCCCTGCTGATCGTGGTCCTCACATGGCCCGGTCCGCCGGATGAAGGTCGGTCCGCCGGGTTGTCCGCCCCACTTTAAGGGGTGTCTTTCCTGTCGCCGCTGTTCGAGAGACAGACGCGGGCATCGTACGGATGGTTGCCGGGTCCGCGTGCAGTGAACATCACGATCCCTTCCGTCCGTAGTCCACTGGATGACCTTTACGGGATGCCACCAGGCGCTTCTCCGTCCGCATTTGTCCCCCCGGCCGACCGGCCAAGATCACTTACGGGTGGGCGGGACGCGTGTTGTCGGTGGCGGATGCGAGGATGCCTCCAGCACGGAGCCGTGGGCGGGAAGACCCGGGCCCCGTGCCGACCTGCCGGGTGGGGGCTATCTGGGCGGCTCCCCTGCCGGGCACCCGCGCAGAAGGGATGGCTGACGGCGATGCAGATCCGGCTGACTGTTCTCGCGCCGCGCGGCGGACAGTCCGCGCCCGCCGGGCGTCCCTGCGACGTGATCGTGACCGCGCCCGCGGGCACGGCGCTCGCCGCCGTGGCCTCCGGTCTGGCCGCAGCCGTCTCCGGCACCGACGTCTCGGGGACCGTCGTCCTCTACGCGGGCCAGGAGCGCCTCGACCTCCAGCGCCGCACCCTGGGCGAACCGCCGCTGGTGGACGGCGCCGTGCTGGCCCTCCAGACACCGGCCGACGACGAGCCCCACGGGAGCGACGTCCCGGCCCAGCTCCATGTCGTCGCCGGGCCCGACGCGGGCGGTGTCCATCTGCTGCACGGCGGCCGGATCAGCATCGGCCGCTCCGCCGACGCCGATGTGCCGCTGGACGACCCCGACGTCTCCCGGCTGCACTGCGCGGTGACGGTCGCGGACGACGGCCGGGTCACGGTGACCGACCTCGGCTCCACGAACGGCACGACGGTCGACGGCGCCTCCGTGGGCAGCCGCCCGGTCCGCCTGCCGACGGGCGCGCTGCTCCGCCTCGGCGAGTCGACCCTCCGGCTCGCCCCGGGGGCCGGGCCGCCGGCGCTCCCCACCACTCCTGACGGCGAGGGCCACCTCCGCATCCCCGGCGGCTCCGTGGCCGCGGAGCCGGACGACGCTCCGGTGCCGCCGGAGTCCAGCAGATACCGGCCGGTGGCCGGCGCGAGCGGCGGCAGCGCACCCGGCCCTTCCTGGGCGGACCCCGGCCCCGCCCGTCCCGCCGTGGCCCCGGACGCGGCTCACCGGCCGCACGCCGGCGGCACGACCGGCCCGGACGGCGCCGCCCGCGTGACCACCGCCGGAGGGCCCGCGCCCGGCGGCGCGTACGACGCAGGCAGCCAGGGCGGCACGGGGCACGAGCCGAACCGGTCCGAGCAGACGCACCACTTCGACGCCGCGGCTGCGCGGGTGCCCGCGCAGTACGTCCCCGAGGGCGGGACGCCCGTCACCGGCCCGGAAGCGGACGCGCCGGGCCGGCGCAGGCGCGGCATAGGAACCTGGGCACGGCGGCTCGCGGGCGGCCGGGGCGGACCGGTGGTCGAGGAGACCGGCCCGGCCGGTCCCGTGGCCGCCGCGGCCCCGCCCACGGTGGCGAGCTGGCCCGACCCCGCGGCCGTCCTGCTGACCGCGCTCGGCCCCGGTCACCGGCTGTGGGAGCGGGGCCCGGACCACCCGGAGTCGCTGGTCCTCAGGCTCGGTACGGCCGACCGCGCCGAACTGCCGTCCGTCGCCGTGACCGTGGCGCTCAAGGAGGCCGGTTCGCTCGGTCTCGCCGGCCCGCGTGCACGGCTCGCCGGCCTCGCCAGGTCCGCGGTGGCCCAGCTCGCCGCGCTGCACTCCCCCAGTGACCTGGAGATCGTGCTGATCAGCGCGGACCGCACCCGGCGTGTCGAGGAGCGCACGGCGGAGTGGGCCTGGCTGGGCTGGCTGCCGCATCTGCGCCCGGCGCACGGCCAGGACTGCCGGCTGCTGCTCGCGTACGACCACGACCAGGCGACCGCCCGCGCCGCGGAGCTGTCGCGCCGGCTGGACGAGGGCCCGCTCGGCCCCGGCTGGCCGAGCGCCGACGGCCGGGCCGTCACGGCGGCGGCCGACCGGCACGGCGGCCCGCGCACCGTGGTGATCGTCGACGGCGACCCCGGCTCCGCCGCGCTGCGGGAGACGACGGCCCGGCTCGCCGGAGCCGGCCGCGCCGCCGGTATCCATCTGATCTGCCTGGCGGAGACGGCCGCGGCCTCCCCGCTCTCCCCCGTCGCCGTGACCTACGAGTCGGCGTGCGCGGTGTCGCTGCCGTTCCGCGAGTGCGGGGCCGCGGCCCTGCTGACCGGGGACGTGGCGACCGCGCTGCGCCTGATGCGGGTGGCCGGCGGGCAGCCCGCGGGCCACGGCACCGTCGGTGTGGTGGACGCCGTGTCAGCCGCCTGGGCCGAGCGCTTCGGACGGGCGCTGGCCCCGCTGCGCGCGGAGGGTTCGAGCGTCCACCCCGGCAGGGTGGCCGTGCTGCCGCGGTCCGCGCGGCTGCTGGACGAGCTGGAGCTGGCGCGGGCCACCCCCGCGTCACTGATGGCGCGCTGGGCGTCGGCCTGTGACGGGACCGTGGTCCTCGGCGCCGGCCCCCGGGGGCCGCTGACCGTCGACCTGGCGGAGGAGGGCCCGCATCTGCTGATCGAGGGCCCGGCGGGCAGCGGCCGTACGGAGCTGCTCCGCTCGGTCGCCGCGTCGCTGGCGGCGGCGGGCCGCCCGGACCGGCTCGGGCTGCTGCTGGTCGACGGCGCGGGCGGGGAGCGCGGCGACGGGCTGACGGCCTGCACCGAACTGCCCCATGTGACCGAGCACCTGGTGGCGAGCGACCCGGTGCGGATGCGGTCGTTCGCCCAGGCGCTCGGCGCGGAGCTGAAGCGCCGTGCGGCCGCGCTGGACGAGGCGGGCGTCGCCGACTTCACCGAGTGGCGCACCCGGCGCGAGGTCGCGGAGCGGATGGTGGGCCAGCGCCCGCCGAGCGCCGCCGAGCAGCGCGGCGATCTCGACTCGCCCTCCTCGGGGACGCTCAGGCTCCGTCCCGGCGGGCGTACGCGGAGCCGCGAGCCCGACCCGCTGCCGCGCCTGGTGGTGCTGGTGGACGACTTCGACGCGCTGGTGGCCCCGGCGCTGGGCAGCCCGGGCCGGCCGGCGGCCGGTTCGGTCGTACGGGCGCTGGAAGCGGTGGCCAGGGACGGCGGGCGGCTCGGCATCCATCTCGTGGCCACCTCGTCGCGGCCCGACCGCACCGCGGACACGCAGCTCGCCGAGGGTGCGCGGCTGCGGGTCGTCCTGGAGGCGCCGCCGGTCGCGCCCGGCCCCGACGACCCGGCGCCCGGCCGGGGCAGGCTGGGGCACCCGGACGGGCGGGTGACCGCGTTCCAGAGCGGCCGGGTCACCGGACGCATACCGCGTACGGCGACGTCGCGGCCGACCGTGGTCCCGCTGGAATGGGAACGGATGGGCGACCCGCCCACCCGCCGGCCGCTGCGCGAGCTGGGCAACGGTCCGACCGATCTGGCCCTGCTGGCCAGCGCGTTGGAGCGGGCGGCACAGTCGGTGGACGCGTCCCCCGTCCCTCCGCTGGCCCCGGCGCATCCCTGACGGGCCGCGGCACCACCGCACCCCTGTCCGGCGTCGCTGCCATTTGACCTGACATCGCGTCACGAGGGCATCACGAAAGAGTGATACTCCCCCGGGGCGCTATTGCGGCACCCGTAGTGCGGGCGTAGACCTGTCGGAAGGCGCGACAGGTCAGGTAAAGCAGCGCACAGGAGAGACGGGGCAGTAATGCGCAGAACTCTTCGTACGGGCAGGGCCGCAGTGGTGTTCGCCGCGATCGGCGCCCTCGCCCTCACCGGATGCGGCGGCGACGGCGGCGGCGGCGAGCCGGGTGACGCGGGTCCGACGAACGGCAGCGAGTCGCCGTCCACGGTGCAGCTGCCCAAGCTGAACGGCGAGAAGATCGAGGTCGCCGCGGTGTGGAGCGGCCCCGAACAGGAGAACTTCACCAAGGTCCTGGACGAGTTCGAGAAGCGCACCGGAGCGACGGTCACCTTCGTCCCGGCGCAGGACCCGATCGTCAACTTCCTCGGCACGAAGATCGCCGGCGGCAGCCCGCCGGACGTGGCGATGCTGCCCCAGGTCGGCGCGATCCAGCAGGCGGTGGCCCGCAAGTGGGCCAAGCCGGTCGGGCCGGAGGCCAAGGAGCAGCTGGAGAAGAACTACTCGAAGGGCTGGCGGGACCTCGGGTCCGTCGACGGCGAGCAGTACGGCGTGTACTACAAGGCCGCCAACAAGTCCCTGGTCTGGTACAACAACGCCGTCTTCGAGAACGCGGGGGCGACGGAGCCGAAGACCTGGGACGAGTTCATGTCGACGGCGGAGACGATCTCCGCGTCGGGCGTCACGCCGGTCTCCGTCGCGGGCGCCGACGGCTGGGTCCTCACCGACTGGTTCGAGAACGTCTATCTCTCCCAGGCGGGCCCCGAGAAGTACGACCAGCTCGCCAGGCACGAGATCAAGTGGACCGACCCGTCCGTGAAGGACGCCCTCACCACGCTCGGCGAACTGTTCGGCAAGCCGAACCTGATCGCGGGCGGCACGGACGGCGCGCTCCAGACCGAGTTCCCCGCGTCCGTCACCCAGACCTTCACCGGCGGTGACGCCCCCAAGAGCGCGATGGTCTTCGAGGGCGACTTCGTGACCGTCAACATCGCGCAGACCGATGCCGAGATCGGTACGGACGCGAAGGTCTTCCCGTTCCCGGCCGTCGGCGCGGAGCCGCCGGTGGTGACCGGCGGGGACGCGGCGGTGGCGCTCACGGACAGCAAGGGCGCCCAGGCGCTGCTGACCTTCCTGGCGTCCCCCGACGCCGCGGCGATCCAGGCGGGCGCCGGCGGCTTCCTCTCGCCCAACAAGTCGCTGGACCTGGCGGCGTACCCGAACGACGTGCAGCGCGACATCGCGAAGGCGCTGATCGAGGCGGGCGACGACTTCCGCTTCGACATGTCGGACCAGATGCCGCAGTCGTTCGGCGGGACGCCCGGCAAGGGCGAGTGGAAGATCCTCCAGGACTTCCTGAAGAACCCGAAGGATGTCGCGGGCACCCAGCAGAAGCTGGAGGCCGAGGCGGCCAAGGCGTTCAAGAGCTGACGCCGTGACGCCCGTCACCGCGGGGGGCCCGGCCCGGCCGGTGCCCCCCGCCGACAAGCGCAAGAGCGTGACAGGCACACGCAAAATAGTCGCGGTGGGCTTTCTGCTGCCCACGCTGGTGCTGCTGGGCGCGCTCGTGGTCTACCCGATCGGGTACTCCCTCTACCGGTCCTTCTTCGATCAGTCGGGCAACGGCTTCGCCGGGCTCGGCAACTATGTGGAGATCTTCACCGACGACACGATCTTCACCGCGGTCAAGAACAACGCGGTCTGGGTGGTCGTCGCGCCGACCGTGTCGACCGCGCTCGGCCTGATCTTCGCGGTGCTCACCGAACGGGTCCGCTGGGGCACCGCGTTCAAGCTGATCGTCTTCATGCCGATGGCGATCTCGATGCTCGCGGCGGGCATCATCTTCCGGCTCGTGTACGAGCAGGACCCGGAGCGCGGGGTGGCCAACGCGGTCTGGGTGGGCGTGCACGACACGTTCGCCGAGTCGGCCGGCTTCCCCAAGGCCCGCCCCCTGCCGGTCCATCCCCTCGAGGCCGCGGGGGCCGGTGCGTTCGTCACCAAGGAGCCGGTCTCCGCCGGCACTCCCGTACAACTGCCCCTGGTCGGGGTGGCGCCCGCCAAGATGCCGTCCGACGCGGAACCGGCGAAGGCGCCGGAGACCGGCGACGGGGAGATCCACGGCACCGCGTGGCTGGACTTCACCCGGGGCGGCGGCGGCAAACCGAACACCATCGACTCCGAGGAGGTCGGCCTCAAGGGCATCAAGGTGGAGGCGGTCAAGGACGGCCGGGTGGTCGCCGAGACGCGCGCCGGCGCCGACGGCATGTTCACCCTGCCGACCGCGGCGGACGGCGCGCTGCTGCGGCTGCCGGCGGACAACTTCCGCGAGCCGTACAACGGCGTCAACTGGCTCGGGCCGAACCTGGTCACGCCCGCGATCATCGGCAGTTACGTGTGGATGTGGGCGGGCTTCGCGATGGTGCTGATCGCGGCCGGACTGGCGAGCGTGCCCCGCGAACTCCTGGAGGCGGCCCGCGTCGACGGCGCGAACGAGTGGCAGGTCTTCCGGCGGATCACGGTGCCGCTGCTGGCGCCGGTGCTCGCGGTGGTGCTGGTCACGCTGATGATCAACGTACTGAAGATCTTCGACCTGGTCTTCATCATCGCGCCGGGCTCCTCCCAGGACGACGCGAACGTCCTCGCGCTCCAGCTCTACCGCTCGTCGTTCGGCACGGACGCGGACCTCGGTCTCGGCAGCGCGATCGCGGTGCTGCTGCTTCTGCTGGTGCTGCCGGTGATGTTCTTCAACATCAGGCGGATGCGAAGGGAGACCCGGCGATGAGCTCCCGGCGCCGCACGGCCGCCCCCGGCCGGGGGTCCGGGGGTCGCCCCCCGGGCAGGCACAGCAACATCCGGCGGATGCGAAGGGAGACCCGGCGATGAGCGACACCACCAAGGGGGCCGGCGTCAGGGCGAAGCACTCCCTCGCCACCCGGATCGCGGCCCGCACCGGCGGAGGCGTGCTGCGGGTCTTCCTGATCCTCGCCGCCCTGTTCTGGCTGATGCCCACCATCGGCCTGCTGCTCTCGTCGCTGCGCGACAGCGGTGACATCGCGGCGAGCGGCTGGTGGACGGTGTTCACGGCCCCGGCCCAGATCACCACGGAGAACTACTCACGGCTGCTGGAGAACGACGCGATCACCGGCTCCCTCGTCTCCACGGTGATGATCACCGTCCCGGCCACCGTGCTGGTCGTGGTCATCGGCGCGCTGGCCGGATACGCCTTCGCCTGGATGGAGTTCCCCGGCCGCGACTGGTGGTTCATGGTCGTCGTCGGTCTGCTGGTGGTCCCCGTGCAGGTCGCGCTGGTGCCCGTCTCCGAACTCTTCGGTGTCGTCGGCATCTTCGAGACGACGCTCGGTGTGGTCCTCTTCCACGTCGCCTTCGGTCTGCCCTTCGCGATCTTCCTGCTGCGGAACTTCTTCGCGGAGATCCCCCGCGAACTGCTGGAGGCGGCACGGCTCGACGGCGCGGGCGAGATCCGGCTCTTCACCAGGGTCGTCATGCCGCTGGGCGCCCCGGCGATCGCCTCGCTGGGCATCTTCCAGTTCCTGTGGGTGTGGAACGACATGCTGGTCGCGCTGATCTTCGCCGACTCCGACAGCGCGCCGATCACCGTCGCGCTCCAGCGGCAGGTACGGCAGTTCGGCAACAACATCGACGTGCTCGCGCCGGGCGCGTTCGTGTCGATGATCATTCCGCTGGCGGTGTTCTTCGCCTTCCAGCGGCAGTTCGTCTCCGGCGTGATGGCGGGCGCGGTCAAATGACCGGCTGACCGGCGCACGAACCGGCAGGGCAGGTGTGAACAGGCGCACGGGCGTACGGAATGGCGGCTCTGGTTACCCCCGTAACCGGACCGCCATTCGCCGTTGGTCCCCCGTATGCCACGTGCGGCGTAACCAAGTCACCCCTTTGGCCGTTCTCGGGCCATCCTGCCCGCGCGACCCATGGATGTGCCGTGCCCCGGTTCAGCGTCATCGTGCCCGCGTTCAAGGTCCAGGCCTATCTCCATGAATGCCTGGAGTCGGTGCTGACACAGACCTTCGCGGACCTCGAACTCATCGCGGTCGACGACTGCTCGCCCGACGCCTGCGGTGCGATCATCGACGAGTTCGCCGCACGCGATCCACGCGTACAGGCCGTCCACCTCCCGACAAACGTGGGCCTCGGCCAGGCGCGCAACGCCGGGCTGGCGCGGGCGGGCGGCGACTACATCCTCTTCCTGGACAGTGACGACAGCCTCGTCCCCGGTGCGCTCCGGGCCATCGCCGAACGGCTCGCCACGACCGGCGACCCGGACGTCCTCGTCTACGACTACGCCCGCACGTACTGGACCGGGGAGAGCGCCCGGAACAAGTTCGCCGCGCTGCTGACCGAGCAGGGCCCGGCTCCGTTCACCCTGAAGGACCGGCCGGAGCTGCTCAAGCTGCTGATGGTGGTCTGGAACAAGGCCTACAGGCGGGAGTTCGTCGAGCGCGAGGGCTTCACCTTCCCGCCCGGCTACTACGAGGACACCCCCTGGACCTATCCGGTGCTGCTGGCGGCGAACCGCCTCGCCACGCTCGACCGGGTGTGCGTGCACTACCGCCAGCGCCGCCAGGGCGGCAACATCCTCGCCACCACCAGCCGCAAGCACTTCGACATCTTCGACCAGTACGACCGGGTGTTCGCGTTCCTCGACGCCCGGCCGGCCCTCGCGCACTGGCGGCCGCTCCTGTACCGGCGGATGGCCGACCACTTCTCGACGCTGGCCACGGCACGGGGCCGGCTGCCGCGCGGCAGCCGCGCCGAGTTCTTCCGCCGGGCCCGCGCGCACTGCCGCCGCTACCACGCCCCCGGCGCGACGCCCGCCCTGCGCGGCCGGCTGCGCCACGCGGTGATCCGCAGCGGCGGCCACCGGATCTTCCGCGTGCTGTGGGCGGGCGACCGGTTGCGCTCGCGCGCCCGCGGCCTCGCGGGGAGCGCCCTTCGCGCGCTGCGCGCCGTGGCCGTGCGGGTGCACTACCGCATCCAGTTGCGGCTGCCGGTCCGCTCCGACCTGGCGGTCTTCTCCGCGTACTGGAACCGCGGCTACTCCTGCAATCCGGCCGCCATCGAGGGGAAGCTGCGCGAGCTCGCGCCGCACATCCGCACGGCGTGGATCGCGGACGAGGAGTACCACCACACGGTCCCGGCCGGCACCCGGCGGCTGCGGCCCGGCTCGTTCGGCCACTGGTCGGCGCTCGCCCGCGCCAAATACCTGGTGAACAACGTCAACTTCGACCGGCGGTGGGTCAAGCGGCCCGGGCAGATCATGGTCCAGACGCACCACGGCACGCCGCTGAAGACGATGGGCATCGACCTGCAGGAACGCCCCGCCGCCGCCCGCTCCATGGACTTCGGGCAGCTCCTCGCCAACGCCGACAAGTGGGACTACGCGCTCTCCGCCAACCGCCACTCCACCCTGGTGTGGGAGCGGGCGTACCCGTCGGCGTGCACGGTCCTCGAGTACGGCTATCCCCGCAACGACGTCTACCTGCACGCGGGCGCCGAGGACGTGGCCCGGCTGCGGGCCTCGCTCGGCATCCCGGAGGACCGTGTCGCGGTCCTCTACGCGCCGACCCACCGCGACTACCGCCGCAGCCAGCCGCCGCCGCTCGACATCGAGCGGTTCGCCGCGGCCCTCGGCCCCCGGTTCGTCCTGCTCACCCGCGCCCACTACTTCAGCGGCACCCCGCTGAGCGCCCCCGCTGCGCACCGGGTCATCGACGTCTCCGGCCACCCGTCGGTCGAGTCCCTGTGCCTCGCCTCCGACGCGCTCGTCACGGACTACTCGTCCCTGATGTTCGACTACGCGGTCCTGGACCGGCCGATCGTCCTGCACACCGGGGACTGGGAGGCGTACCAGGCCGCCCGGGGGACGTACTTCGACGTACGGGAGTTCCCGCCGGGAGCGGTCGCCCGCACCGAGGACGAGCTGATCGACGTCTTCGCGACGGACCACTGGTGCGGCTCGCGCGCCGCTCAGCTGCGTGCCGCGTTCCGCGAGCGCTTCTGCCCGTACGACGACGGGTTCGCCGCCGAGCGCGTCGTGCGCCGCGTCTTCCTGGGCGAGGGCACGGGCCTTCCGGTCGTCGTCCCGCGCGAGCAGCGCACCCCGGCGCCCGCGCCCGGTGCCCTGTCCCCCGCGCCGGTGGCCGCGCCGGTGCGGCAGCCGACGGGCCCGCTGCCCGTCCAGCAGAGCGGCAGCCTCGCCGGCGGCCGGCACACCTGAGCCACACCCGAGTCCTGCCCCGGCCCTCTCCCAGCCCCAGCCCCAGACCCGCCGAGTCACCGAAGAACGCGAGAAAGAGTGTCCATGCCCCGTCTGAGCGTCGTCGTCCCCGTCCGTCGTGTACGCGGAAGCCTGCGCGAGTGCCTGGAGTCGGTGCTCTGCCAGTCGTTCACCGACTTCGAGATCATCGGGGTCGCCGACGGCTGCCCCGACGGCTCCGGCCGGCTGCTCGACGAGATCGCGGACACCGATCCGCGGGTGCGTGCCGTGCATCTCGCCGAGCCGGCGGGCCCGGACGGGCGGCGCACGGCCGGGGCCGAGCACGCGAAGGGCGACTATCTGCTGTTCCTCGAAGCCACGCATGTGCTGCTGCCCGGCGCGCTGCGGCGCATCGCCGACCGGCTCACGGAGGCCGTCGACCCCGACCTGCTGCTGTTCGGCCACGTCCGTACGCCGTTCCGCGGCACCCCGCAGGCCAGCCGCTCCCTGTCGCTGCTGAAGGACATGGGCGGCACGGCGGTCTGTACACTCGCGGACCGCCCGGAGCTGCTCGGGGTGGCCGCGGTGTGCTGGAACCGCGCGGTGCGCCGCGAGTTCCACGCGTCGGGGCAGGCGTCGTTCGCGCCGGGCCGGCACGGCGACCGGCCGTACGCGTTGGGCACCCTCGCCGCCGCCGACACGGTCGCCGCCCTGCCGGTGCCGTGCGTCGAGCACCGCCGGCAGCGTCATGTGCCGGGGCTCGCGGAGTCGGACGCCGACGCGCCCGGCGAGCGGACCGGGCAACTCGAGCTCGTCGAGCAGTTCAGCGACCTGTTCTGCGCGCTGCGGGGCACGCCCCGGTTCGAGGCGGTGCGTGGGCCGCTGTTCGACCTGGCCTCGCGGGAGCTGCTGGAGACGTACGGGACGCTCCGGCGGCGCCGCCGGGCCTACGTCCGGGCGGTCGCGGCGTTCCACCGGGACCATCTGCCGCCCGGGCACCGCGTGGACGGCGGCCTCAGGGCGCTGCGCCTGCGGCTGCTGACCGGCGGCCGGGCCGGGCGGCTCCGGGCCCTCGACACGGCCCTCGCCGTCCGCCGCGGGCTGCTCGCCGTCGCCGCCGCGGTCCGCGGGCGGCTGGCGCGACGGCTGACGCCGCTGTACTACCGGCTCCAGCGGCTGCTTCCGCTGGAGCGCGACCTCGCCGTCTACAGCGCGTACTGGAACCGCGGGGTGAGCTGCAACCCGGCGGCGGTGCACCGCAAGGCGGCGGAGCTGGCCCCCCGGGTGCGCGGGGTGTGGGTGGTGTCGCAGAAGGCCGCCGCCGAACTGCCGCCCGGCATCGACCACGTCGTGCCGGGATCGCGGCGCTACTGGGCGGTGATGGCCCGTGCCACGTACTTCTTCAGCAACGTCAACTTCCCCAACCATGTGGTCAAGCGCCGCGGCCAGGTGCATGTGATGACCCACCACGGCACGCCGGTGAAGGTGATGGGCGTGGGCCAGGCCCGCTACCCGGCGGCGGCGCAGGGCATGAACTTCAACGACCTGCTGCGCCGGGTGGACCGCTGGGACTTCAGCCTGTCGTCCAATCCGCACTCGACGGAGTGCTGGGCGGGCGCCTACCCGAGCGCCGTGGAGCATCTGGAGACCGGCTACCCCCGCAACGACGTCCTCGTCGACGCGGGCCCCGACCGGATCCGCGCCGTACGGGAGTCGCTCGGCGTCCGACCGGGGCAGCGGGCCGTGCTGTACGCGCCGACGTTCCGCGACTACGAGCGGACCTTCACCTGCCGGCTCGACCTGGAGCGGGTGGCCGAGGCGCTGGCCGAGGACACCGTGCTGCTGGTCCGGGCCCACTACTTCCACGACGAGAGCGGTCTCGCCGAGCACCCCGGCATCATCGACGTCTCCGGCCACCCGAGCGCCGAGGAGCTGTATCTGGCGGCGGACGCGCTCGTCACCGACTACTCGTCCGCGATGTTCGACTACGCCAACCTCGACCGGCCGATCGTGATCCACGCACCGGACTGGGAGACGTACCGGGCGGTGCGCGGGGTCTGCTTCGACCTGCTCTCCGGTGCGCCCGGTGACACTCCGGGCGCGGTGACCCGTACGACGGAGGAGCTGATCCGGGTCTTCTCCGACGGCACCTGGGACGGCGAGGCGGCGCGCGAGCTGCGCGCCGCCTTCCGGACGCGGTTCTGCGCCTTCGACGACGGGCGGGCCGCGGAGCGCGTCGTCCGCCGGGTGCTGCTGGGCGAGCCCGGCCTGCTGCCGGTGACACCGCCCGCGGAGCGCCGCCCGGTGGCGGTGCCGCGCCAGGCGCACGCACCCGAGGGGGAGGCGCTCAGCGCTGCTGGCCGGCCATCACGGTGATCAGGCCCGCGATCACCATCAGCGAGCCGGCCCAGGTCCACATCGAGGTCCGCTCGTGCAGCACCGTGGAACTGGCCAGCACGATCAGCAGATAGCCCAGGGCGTTGAACGGATAGGCGATGTTCAGCGGCACCTGGGCCAGGGTCGACATCCAGGCCACCGCGGAGACGCCGAAGACGACGAGGCCGACGACGACCCACGGGCTCGTCGCGGCCCGCATCATCAGGGAGCCTCCGCCGTGCTCGGCGACGGCGGCCGCCGAGCGCATCCCGTGTTTGAGCATGATCTGCCCGGCCGCCGACGAGAAGACCGCGAAGAGCAGCAGCAACAGGCTGGGCAGGGCCAAGGTGGGCCTCCTGGTGGGCGGTCGGTGCCGTGGGTCAGGTGCCGGCGCCCACTCGGCCGGCGAGCTCGGCCGGGACGTACTGGCGGCTGATGATGTCCTGTACATCGACGTGCTCCCCCGCGATGATCGTCTGCGCCGCGTGCGGAGTGAGCACGGCGACGTACTGGTAGCCGAAGAGTGTCGGCCGCACACGGGTGAGGAACCGGGAGACGCCGGTCAGCGCCCCGGCGGCGAGGCCGCCGCCCAGTACGGACCAGAAGGGCGCGCCGGTCGAGGTGAGGCGGAGCTGGTCGAAGCCGGCGGCCCGCACGGTGCGGCGCAGGCTGCCGCGGGTGAAGAAGCGCAGATGGGTCTCGTCGAGGATGCCGCGCCGGTCGTAGCCGAAGATGCCGAGGGCGACGCGCAGACGCGAGTACCAGTGGCCGAAGTTGGGCACGGACAGCAGCATCCGGCCGCCGGGGCGCAGCACGTCCCGCAGTTCCCGCAGCACGTGCTCGGGGCGGGACAGGTGCTCGATGACGTCTCCGGCGACCACATAGTCGTAGTCGTCGCCGGTCTCCGCCGGAAGTCCCTCCTCCAGATCGGCCAGCAGGAACCGTGAGCAGCGTTCCCGTACGCCGGGCACCTCGACGAAGTCCAGGCCGGTCACGGTGAAGCCGAGCGCTTCGAGGCGCTCGGCGAACCGGCCGCCGGAGCAGCCGACGTCGAGCACCCGGCCCGGGGGCAGGGTGCGCATGATGCCGAGGATCGCGGAGTGCGAGGACCCGTCGCCCTCCTTGAAGGCGTACTCGACGGGCTTGGGGATCCAGGGGCAGGTGCCGAAGCCCTTGAGCGCGAGCCGGTACTCGAGGACGTCCTTGACGACGTCCTTGGCGTAGCGCAGGCCGTTGACGTAGCAGATCTCGTCGCCGTAGTAGGTCGGGACGGGGATCTCCTTGATCCGCATCCCGGCGTCGAGCAGCTGGACGATGATCTGGGTGTCGAAGTCGAAGGCGTCGGTGTTCCGGTCGATGGGCAGTCTGCGCAGCGCGGCGACGCTGTAGGCGCGGTAGCCGGAGTGGAACTCGGTGAGGTGCGAGCCCAGCAGCGCGTTCTCGAAGCGGGTGAGGACGCGGTTGCCCAGCCATTTGTAGAACGGCATGCCGCCCCCGAGCGCGCTGCCGGGGCGCATCATCCGGGAGCCGAACACCGCTTCGCACTCGCCCCGTTCGATGGGTGCGACCATCTCGGGCAGCAGCTCGGGGGCGTACTGGCCGTCGCCGTGCAGCAGCACCACGATGTCCAGGCCCCGCTCCGCGGCGAGCGCGTAGCCCGCCTTCTGGTTGCCGCCGTAGCCGAGGTTCTTGGTGTGCCGCATGACGACGGTCGGCGGCATGCCCTCGAGCTGCGACCAGCGGCAGCCCGCGCTGAACGTCTCGTCGCTGCTCGCGTCGTCGAGGATCAGGATCTCGGCGACACGGGACCGGAAGTCCTCGGGGATGCGGTGGAGCGTCTTCTCCAGTGTGGACTCGGCGTTGTAGGCCACGACGAGGATGCCGATCCGCGGGCTGGGGCTTTCCTTCACTGGGTCTTCTCTACTCTCCGTCGGTGGGGTCATCGGTGCGGTCGGTTGACGGGTCGGGCGGCAGCGGCCGGCTTGCCGGTCCGCTGGGCCACGACGGGGAGGGGCACGCCGGGCGCGGGGCCCGGCGGGTCCGCGAGCGCCCTGCGTACGCCGGTCACGGTCGCGGCGGCCAGCAGCAGCCAGCCCGCCTCTGCGAGATGCAGCGCCCAGTCGTTCCAGCGGACGGCGCTGGCGCCCGAGTAGACGACGACGGTGACGGTGCCGACGACGGCTCCGTAACCGACGGCCCCCCGGACGCCCAGGAGGCACAGGGCGACGACGGGCCAGGCCAGGTACTGGACGGCGGAGCCGGTGCTGAGCAGGAGCAGCAGTGTCAGGGAGAGCGCGACGGCGGCGGCCGGGGCGGTGGGCCGCCGCCAGGCGAGCCAGGCGCCCGCGGCCATGCACAGCAGCACGAACACGAAGTGGAAGCCGCCCTGGAGGCCCGCGACGAGCCCGTCGGACGCGCCGGCCAGGTCGGCGAACCGTACGAGCCCCCACAGCCGCCACCGCCCGCCCTCGTACTCGAGGACGTTCTCCCGCAGCGGCCCGGGCACGGCGGCCAGCACCGGCCCCCACAGCGTCAGCAGTACGAGGGCCAGGCCGGCGCAGAACCTGACGGCGGCCGGCCTGCCGGCCCGCACCGCGACCACCAGCAGGGCGGGGACGGCGACGACGGGGACGAGTTTGACGCTCACCGCGAGCGCCGCCGCGACGCCCGCGGCCAGCGGGGCACGGCGGTCGGCCAGCAGATACGCGGCCAGGACGACGAGCACGATCGCCGCCGAGTCCGTGTTCCCGTGATACGCCGAGGTGGTGAAAAGGACCGGGTTGAATGCGCAGACGAGCGCGCACACCGTGGCGGTACGGAGCGAACGGCGGCGGCGGACGATTTCGAAGACCAGCAGCACGGAGACGAAATCGGCGACGCAGGCCGGCATCCGGATGAGGAGCGCGAACGGAATTCCCAGCTCGGTCAGTTCATGGAATCCGGAGAGCAGCCAGCTCGCGAGCGGCGGATGGTTGTAGACGGGCAGGCCGGGCATCGGATGCCCGTAGACGCGGACCGGTCCGACCTGGGAGACGGCGGCGGCGAAGGCTTCGAAGAAGCGCACGTCCGCCGGTCCGCGGGTCAGGGCGGCGAATAGCGTCTTGGCGACGAGAGCGAGCGCGGCGGCGCCGATGACGAGAGCCCTGGCTCGTCGTACATCGGGCGTCGCCGCCGCGGTTCGCAATCGCAGGTCCATGGCGGGCGAACGTAGCAATCCGAAACGTCAATATCCCGCACCCGATAAACACACTTAGACCGGTCTGCCGCACTGTGCTGCGGTCTTCGGCGCCTTTCGGGCGCGGGAATCACCCGTACGGCGGGTCAGCCGATGGCCGCCAGCATCCGGTCGGCGA
The DNA here is from genome assembly GCF_053591995.1 of Streptomyces sp. NPDC002835. NCBI lineage: Bacteria > Bacillati > Actinomycetota > Actinomycetes > Kitasatosporales > Streptomycetaceae > Streptomyces > Streptomyces sp. NPDC002835. The sequence continues at coordinate 585,219 of NZ_JBSFUW010000001.1, forward strand.
CCGCGGCCGCCGCGCCCGCGTCGTCGAGATCGCAGAACGACTCGCGGAAGGCCTCGTACGCGCCGGCGTACGGCGCCGTGGCGCCGGCCGGGTCGCGCAGCGCCTCGACGAGGCGCGCGCCGTCCGGGATCAGCGGCCCGGGGGCCCGGGTCTCGAAGTCGAAGTAGAAGCCGCGCAGGACGTCGCGGTAGTGCTCCAGGTCGTACGTGTGGAACAGCATCGGGCGGCCGGTCTGGGCGAAGTCGAACATCAGCGAGGAGTAGTCGGTGACGAGCGCGTCGGCGACGAGCAGCAGGTCTGCCACGTCCGGGTAGCGCGACACGTCGAGCGCGAAGCCGCCGGTGTCCGGGAGCCGGTCGCTGACGAGGTAGTGCCGGCGGACCAGCAGCACGTGGCTGTCCGCGAGCCGGGCGCGGGCGGCCTCGAGGTCGAGCCGCAGATCCAGGGCGTAGCGGCCGCCGCCCGCGGGCCGGTCCTCCCGCCAGGTCGGCGCGTACAGCACCACCTGACGGCCCTCGGGGATACCGAGGCGCTCCCGGACGGAGGCGGCGACCTTGGCCCGGTCCGGCGCGTGCAGCAGGGCGTTGCGCGGATAACCCGACTCGATCACCTCGCCCTCGTAGCCGAAGGCGCGGCGCAGGATCGGCGTGGAGAACCGGTTGGGCGAGACCAGCAGGCTCCACTGGGCGGCGCGCATCGGCAGCGACTCGATGTAGGGGCGGTTGGCCCGGTCGGTGCCGAGCAGGTCGCGGCCGATGCGCTTGAGGGGTGTGCCGTGCCAGGTCTGCACCACGAACTGGTCCGTGCCGCGCCGGAACCAGTCCGGCAGCTGGGTGTTGGTCACCACGGCCCGGCTGGTCGCCAGCGCCTCGTGCCATTCGGCGCCGCCGTACGGGACGGGCCGCACCCCGGCCGGCAGCCGCGTCTGCTGGTCGCGGACCACCCACAGCGTCTCGAACGGGACGTCGCGGCGGAGCAGTTCCTCGTGGACGGCGCGCGGCGAGTCGGAGAACTGCCGGCCGTCGAAGCTGCTGAACAGCACGGTGTCCCGGCGTGGTCCGGTGCGCAGGGCCGCGGCCCGCTCGCGCATCAGCCGTTCGTTGAAGCCGCCGCGTTCGCCGGGAGGCAGCACGGGGCCGGACTCGAGGACGAGCTGGTCGTGGTAGCGCCGGTCGATCGTGAAGTCCCTGCCGCCGACGCGTCGCACGGCGGGTACGGCGGCGTGCTCGGCGAACGCCAGCCGGACGGGCGCGTACCGCTCCGGGTCGCTGCCGCCGAGTTCGCGGAAGAACGGGTACCACCGGCCCTCGGCGAGCGGCAGCTCGCCACCGGGCCCTTCGACCGCGGCGGGCGTGAGGACGGCCCGGAAACGGCCGTCACCGCGGGTCTCGTGGGCGACGACGGTCTCCTCCCGCGTAGCGCTGTGCCGCAGCACCAGTTCGGCCCGGCGGAACGCGGCCTCCTGGAGCCGTCCCTCGATCGCGAGCTCGCCGGAGTCCGCCCAGGCGAACGCGTCGGCCAGGGGCTGCACGGCCTGGTCGGTGAGCACGAGAGCGCCGGACGCGTCGGCGGTCACGGCGATCTCACGGGCTTCACCGCCGTCGAGGGGGCGCGGCCGCGGATGCCGGCCGGTGGGCGTCGCACCGCGTACGGCGAGAGCCGCACGGCTGCCGTCGGCGCGCAGCAGCCGCACCCGCCACGACCCGCCGCCGAGCAGGGCCGGGTCCACGTCGGCGGTGAAGGCGCTGCCCTGGGCCGTGACCGGGAGCAGGTGCTCCTCCTTGGTGCGCCGGTTCTCCAGCGCGAGGGCCTCGGGCGCGGGCCCGCCGGCGCCGCCCAGCACGGCCCCCTCGATGCTCAGCAGCCCGTCGGCCGTGGCCGTGTGCCCGGTGAACAGCGCGGCGACGCGGTCCATCCGGATGCGCAGCCTGTTGCCCGAGAGCACCGGCACGGCGCGCAGGTCCTCGCGGACGTCGTGCACGGTGGGGGCGGCGCGGTTGCCCAGCATCCGCAGCGGACCGCGGCGCAGCGCCCCGCCGCCGACGACGCCGACCTCCACGTTCCAGGTGGTGCCCGGCCCGCCGAGCCGCGCCGGGTCGATCACGGTCTCGAACCCGGCCCGGTCGTAACTGTGCAGCCCCTGCCGCGAGTCGGCGGTCGCCTTCGGCACGTCCGCGGCCCGCAGCCGCAGCGGCACCACCCGCCGCCGGCCGGCCCGCAGCCAGCCGAGGGTGACCGGCCGCCGCTCGCCCGCCGGGCGGTTGCGGATGTACGCGTAACCCCGCAGATGTAGCCTGCCGTCGCGCCACACCGCCTCGGTGACGTCGGACATCACCGGGAGTTCGGCGGGCGCGGGACGGTCGACACCGCGCGGCAGCGGCGCGGTGAGCACGGGGTACTCGGCGCGGCGTCCCAGGCCGCGCAGCCGGAACGCGTCACGGCCGTGCTTCTTCTCGAAGGCGAGCAGATCGAGGAGCTCGGTCAGCCGGCGCTCCCTGACCAGTTGCCACTTGACACGGAAGTGCAGCGGAAGCCTCTCGAGAACGTCCCGCCCGACGGAGTCCGCGAACGCGCCGGCGTGCTCCAGGAAGGCCGCGTGATAGGCGTCGTCACCGTCCGGCAGCGCCTCCATGAACAGCCACAGATCGCTGCAGAGCACGCTCCGCTCGTAACGCCGCCTGCCCTCCGCCCACTTGTCCTCCCCGGCGAGGAAGTCCCGTGCCCCGGCCACGGACCCGGTACGGTCGCGCACCGCCTTCGGCCGCGCCCTGCGCGTGGTGATCGACCCGTCGCGGTCGCGCCACAGATAGACCGTGTCGTGCAGGACGTCCACGGAACCGGCGAGGAAGTGCGCGGGCAGGATCACCGGAATGTCCTCGAACAGGACCCCTTCGGGAAACGCGAGCGCGTGCCGGTCCCAGAACGCTCTGCGGAACACCTTGTTGCACGCGATCCGGTCGTACAGCAACGGCCAGTGCCGGGTGACGTGCGTGGCCGTACGGGACTTGGCCATCGGCTCGCGGAACATCGGCGACTGCTCGACCTTGCCGCTCGCCCGCAGCCTGCTCACGTTCCCGCTGACGAAGTCCGACCCGGACGCGTCGAGCGACGCCACCATCTTCTCGTACGCCTCTGGCGGCACGACGTCGTCACTGTCCACGAACGCGAGGAACTCACCGCGCGCCTCCCGCGTCCCGGCGTTACGGGCGGCGCCGAGCCCGGCGTTGACCTGCGTGACAAGCCTGAACCGCGCGTCCTCCGCGACGAACCGCCGCGCGATGGCGGCGCTTTCGTCCGTCGACCCGTCGTCCACCATGACGACCTCGATGTCCGCGAGACGCTGCCCGGCGAGCGAGCGCAGACACTCGTCCAGGAAGTCCTCCACGTTGTACACGGGAACGACGATGCTGAGCCGCAGCGGCATGGTGGACACGTCCATTCTTGAAGCAGGTTCGCTGCGCAGAACAACCGACCCACCTTCCTGGGGTCACCCCCTTTCCCCCATCCGGGTGACACGGTCCGCGGGGCGGGGCAACTCCAGCCCACCGGCGCCTGAGGCGGGGCAACCTCAGCCTCGCCGGGGCTTGGGCCGGGGCAACCTCAGCCTCGCCGGCGATTGAGGCGCGACCGCGGTCATCCGGGCCCGCCGGCGCTCGCGGCGCAGCCCGGGCAACCCCAGCCCCGCCGGCGATTGAGGCGCGGGGCTCGGGGCAGCGCCCCGACAAGACCGGCAAGTCACAGCCCGGCCGGCGCTTGAGGCCACCGCGCGCAGCGCGGTACGGGGCTGCGGGGCGCAAGGTCAGAGCACGTGACACGGGCCCGGGGCGGAGCCCCGGTTTCGGGAAGGGGCGGGGTGGGGGAACGTCACGACCGCAACGCCGCCACCGCTCCCCTCGCCACCTCGTCCAGGTACCCCCCGTCCACCCCACCCCGCACCACCACCAGCCGCCAGTACAGCGGCCCCACGATCACATCCAGCGCCCGGTCCGGATCCGTCCCCTCGGCCAGCTCCCCCCGCCCCACCGCGTCCCGGACGATCAGCGCCGCCACCCCCCGCTGCTCGTCCAGCAGCGCCGCCTTGATCGCGTCCGAGATCTCGGGGTTGCGCGCCGACTCGACCAGCAGGTCGGGGATGACCCGCGAGGCCACCGGATGCCGCAGCGCGTGCGCGGCGACCTCCAGGAGCGCCCGCACGTCCCCGTACAGCGACCCCGTCGCCGGCGCCGGCAGCCCCTGCGCCGCGAAGGCGGAGACCAGGTCCAGCACGAGCGACAGCTTGGACTTCCAGCGTCGGTAGACCGCCGTCTTCCCGACCCCCGCCCGCCGCGCGATGCCCTCGATGGACATCCGGGCGAAGCCGACGGCCGCGAGTTCCTCGAAGACGGCGCTCCGGATGGCGTCGGTCACGTCCTCCCGGAGCACGGCGGCTCCTGCGGGGGCGCGGCGTGGGCTTCTGGGGTCCGTCGTCATGCCCACGAGCATACGCGGCGACGACGGAACGGTTGCGTCCCGACGTAAACTCGTCCTACCCTCCCCGTAGCGACGAAACGGTACCGTCCCAGCGTGCGCGGAAGGCGAGCCCCATGACCACAGCCACCCCCACAGCCCCCGTGGCCCCGCCACCCCTCCCACCCCCGCCCACCGACCTCGCCGCGCTCGCCGCCCGCCACGGCCTGACCGTCAGCGGCGCGCGGCCCACCCTCCCCGCGTACGCCCGCGGCCTCTGGTCGCGCCGCGACTTCATCACCGCGTTCGCGACCGCCAAGCTCACCGCCCAGTACAGCCAGGCCCGCCTCGGCCAGCTGTGGCAGCTGATGACCCCGCTGCTCAACGCCGCGGTCTACTTCCTGGTCTTCGGCGTGCTGCTCGGCACCGCCGACCACGTCCCCGACTTCGTGCCGTTCCTCGTCACGGGCGTGTTCATCTGGACCTTCACGGCGAACTCGATCACGTCCGGGACCCGTGCGATCTCCGGCAACCTCGGCCTGGTCAGGGCCCTGCACTTCCCGCGCGCCGCGCTGCCCGTCGCGCTCGCCCTGCAACAGGTCCAGCAACTGCTGTTCTCGCTCGGCGCGCTGATCGTGATCCTGGCGGCCTTCGGCCAACTCCCCACCGCGTCGTGGCTGCTCGCGGTGCCCGCGCTCGTGCTGCAGGCCGTCTTCAACACCGGGCTGTCGATGGCGATGGCGCGAGTCGCTGCCCGTACGCCCGACGTCTCGCAGCTGATGCCGTTCCTGCTGCGCACCTGGATGTACGGGTCCGGGGTGATGTGGTCCGTCGACAAGGTGATCGGTGACCGGGACCTGCCCCAACTGGCGGCGCTGGCCCTGCAGTACAACCCGGCCGCGCTCTACATCGACCTGGTGCGCTTCGCGTTCATCGACTCGTTCACCGCGGACCGGCTGCCGCCGCACGTCTGGGCCGCGGCCCTGCTGTGGGCCGTGCTCTGCGGAGCCGGCGGACTCCTGTACTTCTGGCAGGCGGAGGAGCGGTACGGCCGTGGCTGAGAACCGACCCCATGAGCGAACCCAACACACCGAGCGGGCTGAGCGGACCGAGCGGGCCCCCACCGTCGTCGCCGACGGCGTCCACATCACCTACCGGGTCAACGGCGCGCGTACCGGCCGCGGCAGTGCCACCTCCGCCCTCAGCCGGATCGTCTCCCGCCGGGCCTCCCCCGGCGTACGCGAGGTGCACGCCGTCAAGGGCGTCAGCTTCGCCGCGTACCGGGGCGAGGCGATCGGCCTCATCGGCTCCAACGGATCCGGCAAGTCGACCCTGCTCAAGGCCGTCGCCGGCCTGCTCCCGACTGCGCGAGGCCGGATCTACACCCAGGGTCAGCCCTCCCTCCTCGGCGTCAACGCGGCCCTGATGTCGGAACTGACCGGCGAGCGCAACGTCGTCCTCGGCGGCCTCGCGATGGGCATGACCCGCGCGGAGATCCACGACCGCTACGACGACATCGTCGACTTCTCCGGCATCAACGAGAAGGGCGACTTCATCGCCCTGCCGATGCGCACGTACTCGTCCGGCATGGGGGCCCGGCTGCGCTTCTCCATCGCCGCCGCCAAGAACCACGAGGTGCTGCTCATCGACGAGGCACTGTCCACCGGCGACGCCCGCTTCCGCCGTCGCAGCCGCGAACGCATCGACGAACTGCGGCGGGAGGCCGGCACCGTCTTCCTGGTCAGCCACAGCAACTCCACCATCACGGAGACCTGCGACCGCGCGCTCTGGCTGGAGGCGGGCACACTACGGATGGACGGGCCGGCGAAGGAAGTCGTCGCGGCGTACGAGGACTTCACCAAGGGCGGAGCCGGGTCCGCCGGGCGGACCGCGCGGTAGGCTCCGACTGCCGGACGGCCAAGGGGATGGTGGTCGGGATGAACGGTCGGAGACCGGAACCGCTGCGGGACGACGATCCGCGCGAGATCGCCGGATACGCGCTGCGGGCACGCATCGGCGAGGGCGGCATGGGAACCGTCTTCCTCAGCCGCAGCCACGACGGCGCGCTGCCCGTCGCGCTGAAGCTGATCCGGCGCGAGCACGCGCGGAGCGAGGACTTCCGCCGGCGGTTCGCCCGCGAGGTCGAGGCCGCGCGACGGGTCCGCGGCGCGCACCTGGTGCAGGTCGTCGACCACGACGCGGACGCCGAACTGCCGTGGCTCGCCACCCGTTACGTACCGGGACTGCCGCTCGGCGACGTGCTGAGCGGCCACGGGCCGCTGCCCCTGTCGTGCGTCCTGCGGCTGACGGCCGGCGCGGCCCGCGCGCTGGACGCCGTGCACACCGCCGGTCTCATCCACCGGGACGTGAAGCCGGGGAACCTGCTGCTGACCGCCGAGGGGCCGTGGCTGCTCGACTTCGGTATCGCCCGCGCCGCGGACGGCACCTCCGTGCTGACCACCGTCGGGCGGATGGTCGGCACCCCGAAGTACATGTCGCCCGAGCACGCGCTGGGCCGCGAACTGACGCCCGCGTCGGACGTGTTCACGCTCGGGCTGGTGGCGGCGGAGGCGGCTGCCGGACGCCATCCGTACGGCGAGGGCGGCGGCCTCGCCGTCGCGACCCGCATCGCCGGCACCGACCGCGACCCCCCGGACCTGTCGGCCCACCCGCCGGCCCTCCGCCGACTCCTGACCGCCACTCTGGCGGCCCGCCCGCAGGACCGCCCGTCCGCGTCGGAGGTCGCGGAACTGTGCGGCCCGCCCGACTTCGCCGCCTGGCTCCCGAAACGCGTCGCATCGGCCGTCACGGAGACCGCCCGCGCGTCCGCCGGACTCTCCACCCCCCAGGACCCCCGATCCACCTCATGGCTCCCCCACTTCCGCCGCTCCCCGTGACCCCACGGGTGCCAGCACACCGGGCCCCTGCCGGGCCCGGGCTGCTGGGTAGGGGCGCATCCCCCGCCCGGGGGGCAGGGGCGGAGCCTTGTATGCCCCACCCGGGACACGGGCCGAAGCCGGCGCGACGTCACACAGGGCAGGGGCGCAGCCCAGGCCGCGCCCGCCCCGCCGGGGCAGGACCGAGGGGTCCGGGGGCGGAGCCCCCGGTTTCGGAGGGAAGGGCAGGGTGCGGGAAAGCCACGGGCCCGGCCGCGCACACGCGCGACCGGGCCCGTCACCTACCGCCGCCCTCCGGGCGGCCCCGTCAGCTGTGCGTACGCAGCAGCTGACGCATCGTCCGCATCGCCACCGACAGATTCGCCAGGTCGAACGTGTCCGAGCTCTGGATCTCGTCCAGCGTCGTCCGCGCCCGCCCCAGGATCGCCGAGTTCTTCCGCTCCCACTCCTGGAACCGGTCTTCCGGCGTCGAGGTCCCGTTGCCCACGGACAGCACGTCCGCCGTGAGCATGGCGTGCGCCGCGTACAGGTCCTCGCGGATGGAGGCGCGGGCCATGGACTGCCAGCGGTCGGCCCGCGGCAGTTCGATGATCCGGTCCATCAGCTGCGTGATGGAGAGCCGGTCCGCCAGGTCGTAGTACACGTCGGCGACGGCCAGCGCGTCCTGCCCGTTGCGGTCCGAGATCGCGACGATGTCGAGCGTCGGGAACGCGGACGAGAAGCCGGCCACCCGCAGCGCGAGCGCCTCCGGGACGCCCGCCCCGGTGAGCTCGTCCAGGATGCCCTGGTACCACTCCAGGTCCGCGCCGCGCAGCATCTTCGGCAGCGCCGCCCACACCTGCTCGACGCGCTCCGAGAAGAACTCGATGGTCTCCGCGAGCTCCAGCGGCTGCGGCCGGTTGCCCAGCAGCCAGCGCGTGCCGCGCTCGACGAGCCGGCGCGAGTGCAGCCGGACCCGGGTCTGGACGTCCGCGGGGACCTCGTTGTCGAGCGCCTCGACCGCGTCCCACACCGCGCTGAGACCGAAGATCTCGCGCGCCGCGGTCTGCGCCCGGACGATCTCCTCCATGGTCGCGCCGGTCTCCTCCCGCAGCCGGTGCAGGAAGGTCGAACCACCGGTGTTGACGGTGTCGTTGACGAGGACCGTCGTCACGATCTCGCGGCGCAGCGGGTGCGCGTCGATCGCGTCGCCGAACTTCTCGCGCAGCGGCTTGGGGAAGTAGGCGTGCAGCAGCCTGCGCAGGTACGGGTCGTCCGGCAGGCCCGTCTTGATCAGGTCCTCCGCCACCGTGATCTTCGTGTAGGCGAGGAGCACTGCCAGCTCGGGCTGGCTCAGGCCCTTGCCGGTGTTGAGCAGTTCACGGATCTGGCGGTCGTTGGGGAGGAACTCGAGCGCCCGGTCCAGGTGCCCGTCCCGTCCGAGGCGCCGCATGAAGCGCTGGTGGGCGTGGAGCAGGGAGGGTGACTGGGCGATGGCGTTGGCGAGGGCCGTGTTCTGCGCATAGTTGTTGCGCAGCACCAGCACGCCGACCTCCTCCGTCATCTTCGCGAGGAGCTGGTTGCGCTGCTTGACGGTCATGTCGCCTTCCACGACGAGGCCGTTGAGCAGGATCTTGATGTTGACCTCGTGGTCGGAGGTGTCGACGCCGGCGCTGTTGTCGATCGCGTCGGTGTTGATCTTCCCGCCGTTGCGGTCGAACTCGATCCGGCCGAGCTGGGTGCAGCCCAGGTTGCCGCCCTCGCCGACGACGCGGACCCGCAGATCGGCGCCGTTGACGCGGATGGCGTCGTTGGCCTTGTCGCCGACATCGGCGTTCGACTCGGTGGCCGCCTTGACGTAGGTGCCGATGCCGCCGTTCCACAGCAGGTCGACCGGCGCCTTGAGGATGGCCTGCATCAGCTCGGCGGGGGTCATCTTGGTGACGCCGGCCTCGATGCCGAGGGCCTCTCGCATCGCCGCGTTGACCGGGATCGACTTGGCGCTGCGCGGGTGGATGCCGCCGCCCTGGGACAGCAGCGTCTTGTTGTAGTCGGCCCAGGAGGAGCGGGGCAGCTCGAAGAGCCTGCGGCGCTCGGCGTACGAGAGGGCCGCGTCCGGGTCCGGGTCGATGAAGATGTGGCGGTGGTCGAAGGCGGCGACGAGCCGGATGTGCTCGCTGAGCAGCATGCCGTTGCCGAACACGTCACCGGACATGTCGCCGACGCCGACGACGGTGAAGTCCTCGGTCTGGGTGTCGTGTCCGAGCTCGCGGAAGTGCCGCTTGACCGACTCCCAGGCGCCGCGGGCGGTGATGCCCATGCCCTTGTGGTCGTATCCGGCGGACCCGCCGGACGCGAAGGCGTCGCCGAGCCAGAAGTCGTACGCGACCGCGACCTCGTTGGCGATGTCGGAGAACGACGCGGTGCCCTTGTCGGCGGCGACGACGAGATACGTGTCGTCCTCGTCGTGGCGGACCACCTGGGCCGGCGGGACGACCTCGCCCGCGACCAGGTTGTCGGTGATGTCGAGCAGCGCCGAGATGAAGGTCTTGTAGCAGGCGATGCCCTCGGCCAGCCAGGCGTCGCGGTCCACGGACGGGTCCGGGAGCTGCTTGGCGACGAACCCGCCCTTCGCGCCGACGGGCACGATCACGGTGTTCTTGACCATCTGGGCCTTGACCAGGCCGAGGATCTCCGTACGGAAGTCCTCACGCCGGTCGGACCAGCGCAGACCGCCTCGGGCGACCTTGCCGAAGCGCAGGTGGACGCCCTCGACGCGCGGCGAGTACACCCAGATCTCGAACGCGGGGCGCGGTGCCGGCAGGTCCGGGATGGCCTGCGGGTCGAACTTCATCGACACATAGCCGTGCCGCTCGCCGCGCGTCGCCTCCTGACCTCTCCTTTCGCTTCCCTCGCTGGCGCTCTGGAAGAAGTTCGTGCGCAGCGTGGCCTTGATGACGGTGAGGAAGGCCCGCAGGATGCGGTCCTCGTCGAGGCTGGCGACCTGGTCGAGGGCGCCGTCGACCTCTTCGAGGAGCCCGTCGATCAGCTCGGTGCCCGCGCGCTGGCGGTCCGGCGACATCCGGGCCTCGAAGAGGGAGACCAGCAGCCGGGTGGTGTGGACGTTGTTGCGGAGGGTGTCCTCCATGTAGTCCTGGCTGAAGGTCGAACCGGCCTGGCGCAGGTACTTCGCGTACGCGCGCAGCACCATCGCCTCCCGCCAGTTGAGCCCGGCGCCCAGCACCAGCGCGTTGAAGCCGTCGTTCTCGGCCTCGCCGGTCCACACGGCGGCGAACGCGTCCTGGAAGCGTTCACGGGCGTCGTCGGCGAGGTAGTCGCCGACGTTGGCGGCCTTCGGCATACGCAGGCCGAAGTCGTAGATCCAGGCGGGCGTACGGTCCGCGCAGCGCAGCTCGTACGGCCGCTCGTCGACGACCTCGCAGCCGAGGCGCTGCAGGACGGGCAGCACGGCGGACAGGGAGACCTGCTCGCCGGTCCGGTAGATCTTGAAGCGCCGCTCGCCCGGGCCGGCGCCGACCGGCTCGTACAGCGAGAGGGCGAAGTCCTTCTCGGTGTGGGTGAGCTCTTCGAGGCGCACCAGGTCGGCCACGGCGGTGCGCGGCGAGTGGTCGGCCTTGTAGCCCTCGGGGAAGGCTCCCGCGTAGCTGCGGAGCAGTTCGGCGGCGCGCTCCTCGCCGAACTCGGCGTTCAGCGCCTCGCCGAAGCCGTCGGCCCAGGAGCGGGCGGCCTCCACCAGCCGGGCCTCGATCCGCTCGGTGTCGGCGTCGGTGAGGTGCGGCAGCTCGGTGCCGGACGGGACGCGCACCACGAAGTGGATGCGGGACAGGATCGACTCGGTGTTCCAGGCGGTGAAGTCGACGCTGGTGCCGCCGAGCTCCTCCTTGAGGATGTCGATCAGCCGCAGCCGCACCCCGGTGGTGTAGCGGTCGCGCGGCAGGTAGACGAGCGCGGAGTAGTAGCGCCCGTACTCGTCCTGGCGCAGGTACAGCCGCAGCCGGCGGCGCTCCTGGAGGTACAGGACGCTGGTGACGATCGCCCGGAGCTGGTCGGTGGGCGTCTGGAACAGCTCGTCACGCGGGTACGTCTCGAGGATCTGCAGCAGGTCGCGGCCGTCGTGGCTGTTGGGCGAGAAGCCCGCGCCCTGGAGGACCTCGGCGACCTTGCGGCGCACGACGGGCACGCGGCGCACCGACTCGGTGTACGCGGCGGACGAGAACAGGCCGAGGAAGCGGCGCTCGCCGATGACGTTGCCCTCGGCGTCGAACTTCTTGACGCCGACGTAGTCCAGGTAGCTGGGGCGGTGCACGGTCGCGCGGCTGTTGGCCTTCGTCAGGACGAGCAGCTTGTGCTCGCGGGCCTTGGCGCGGGCGTCGGCGGGCAGCCGGCTGAACGACGGGCTGACCGGGTGCGCCTCGTCCTCGTCGTGCTGCGGGTCGGCGCGCAGGATGCCGAGGCCGGTGCCGGGCACGGCGGCCAGGGCGTCGGACTCGGTCAGCTCGTACTCGCGGTAGCCGAGGAAGGTGAAGTGGTCGGCGGCGAGCCAGCGCAGCAGCTCCCGGGCCTCCTCGACCTCCTGGTCGCGCAGGTCGTCGGCGGTGGGCTCGCTCGGCAGGCCGTCCGCGATGCGCAGCGCGGCGTCGCGCATCTTCTCCCAGTCCTCGACGGCCTCGCGGACGTCGGACAGGACGCGCAGCAGATCGGCGGTGATCTGCTTGAGGTCGGCGCGGTCGGTCTCGCGGTCGATCTCGACGTGGATCCAGGACTCGACGAGGGCGTCGTGCGGCAGGTCCTTGGCGTTGGCCCGGGACGGCAGCACCTCGATGAGCCTGCCGGTCACGTCGCGGCGGGCGACGATCTGCGGGTGGATCACGACATGGATGCCGCGGCCCTGGCGGGAGAGCTCGTTGGTGACCGAGTCGACGAGGAAGGGCATGTCGTCGGTGACGACCTCCACGACGGAGTGGCTGCAGGTCCAGCCGTTCTCCTCGACGGTCGGCGTGTGGACCCGGACGTTCGCGGTGCCCTGCGGACGGTTCTCCGCGAGCCGGTAGTGGGAGAGCGCTGCGCCGAAGACGTCGACCGGGTCGCGGTCGGCGAGGTCCTCCGGAGCTGTGTGCAGGTAGTAGCGCTGGAGGTACGTGAGCAGGGTGCCCTGGTCGGGGCGCTTTCCCTGCTCGGTCCCAGTCGGAAGGTGCCCCCCGGCCGGGCTGTTCTCAGCAACCCGGGCCGCTCGTGCGAGCAGCTCGGCCTTGGCTTCGTCCAGCTTGGTCTGCATGTCCTCTGGCTCCTGTCGCGCGCCGTTGCGTGACGTAGGTGAAGGGTGCGACGAATCGCCGCGGCCCGGGGTGTCCGGTCGCAGTCGACGTTATGCCGCGATGAGAGCCGTCCGAGCCGTAGTCGGCCAATTCTGTCTGGCGGAGACAGTCCGGACGGGAGGGGTCAGCGATCGCCCGGACGCTGTGGCACTCCGGGCGCAGGCCGGGGGCTTCGCTGCCCCCACGGCGTATCGCGCTGATCACGCCCCCAGGCTATCCCGCCGCACCCCCGAACCGTCATGAGCCGTATGTGTACAAAAGCGGGGCCCGAAGTTTGACACTCTGGACAGCGACACAGGGCCCTTTTGCAACCAAGCAACCGGGAGCAGCCATGACCACGAAGATTCTCATCGTCACCGGGGACGCCGCGGAGTCCCTGGAGGTCCTCTACCCGTACCAGCGGCTGCTGGAGGAAGGGTACGAGGTGCACATCGCGGCCCCTGTACGCAAGAAGCTGCAGTTCGTCGTCCACGACTTCGAGCCGGGCTTCGACACGTACACCGAGAAGCCGGGCTACACCTGGCAGGCGGACCTGGCCTTCTCCGAGGTGGACCCCGGGGCGTACGCCGCCATCGTGATCCCCGGCGGGCGCGCGCCCGAGTATCTGCGCAACGATCTGGAGCTCCGCAAGATCCTCAAGGCGTTCTTCGACTCCGACAAGCCCGTGGCCCAGATCTGCCACGGCCCGCTGCTGACGGCGGCGATCGGCGGCCTCGCGGGACGCCGTGTCACGTCCTACCCGGCGCTGGAACTGGACATGCAGGCGGCCGGTGCGTCGTTCCAGGACCTGGAGGCGGTCGTCGACGGGCTGCTGGTCTCCTCACGGGCGTGGCCGGACCATCCGGCGTGGATGCGGGAGTTCCTCAAGGTGCTGCGGGCGACGGCGCCGGCCGGCTAGGCGGTTGCCGGCCACCCGGGCGGGGCTCAGGAGGCGAGGCGCAGCGCCTCCTCCACCGCCTCCGCGAGGGTGTCGACCACGGGCACGCCCACGGACTCCAGGCTGGACCTGCTGTGGGAGCCGCCCGTGAACAGCACCGCCCGGGCGCCGACGTGTGCGGCCGCCAGCGCGTCGTCCACGGCGTCGCCGATGACCACCGTGCGCTCGGGCACGACCGTCGTGGCCAGCGCCCCGAGGTGGCGCTCCATGTGCAGCGCCTTGGTGCCCCCGGACGGCCCGGTCCGCCCGTCGACGCGTATGAAACGGCTCTCGATGCCGTAGTCCCGGACCACGGGGACCAGCTGGTCGTGTCCGTACATGCTCAGCAGGGACTGGCTCCGGCCGGTGAGCTGCCACTCGTGCAGCAGCTCCTCCACGCCCTCGGTGAGCCCGCAGCCGGTCCGGTGCTCGACGTAGTGCCGGTGGAACGTCTCGTCCATGACGGTCCACTCGGCGTCCGACGGGAGGCGGCCCATCAGCCGCTCGTAGAAACGCGGTACCGGGACGCAGTACAGCTCCCGGTAGCGCTCGAGCGTGATCGGCTCCAGGCCGATCTCCGCGAACGCGGCGTTCGTCGCCGCGATGACCGCGCTGATGTCGTCGAGCAGTGTGCCGTTCCAGTCCCAGACAAGATGTGCCTGCGTCCCCTTCATCCCCATGCCGAGAACCGTACAGGCCGGGTACGACACCGAGGCCGGGAGCCGGGGCGCCGGTCAGCCGACGATGTTGGGGATCTCCTGCACGCCGAACCAGAGCAGCTCGTGGTCCTCCGCGCCGTCGACGGTGAACTGCGCGTCGTCGTCGCCGTGGTCGGCCGCGCCGAGCGCCGCCACCGCGGCGGAGACGTCGGCCTCCGCGTCGTCGGCGTCGACGTGGACGGCCGCCGCCTTGGCGATCGGAACGGCGGCGGCGATCCGCACCTCACCGAGCGCGCCCGCGTCCAGCGCCCGGTCGGGGTCGGCGACGGCGTCCTGGTCCGGTACGTCGAGGGCGACCACGACGCGGCGCCGGGCCGCATCCGGCAGACCGGCCAGCAGACGCAGGGACGCGGCGGCGGCGCGGCTGAGGGCGGCGTACTCCAGCTCCTCGATGTCGTCGGAGACGTACCACTCGCGCAGACCGGGCGTGACGGCGTACGCGGTGAGCGGGCCGGGACCGAGTTCGCCGGCCTTGTGCGCCGCTGCGAGACCGGGAAGGGTCAGAGGGACGTACACGCGCATGCCAGGCCGCTTTCGTAGTCGGAGAACGCCATCAGGATACGTGCGGCGTCCCCCTTCGGGGTGCCCTCCGGGCCTTGCCCGGCGTCCACCCCGTACACCCTCGGTGCCGTCCCCGCCCGGTGCGGACGGGCCCTCGTCACCCTGATAGGTGACTTTCGCGGGACGGTCCGCCGGGGCTCCGGTCCCTTTGCGGCGCGGGTCCGCACGCCATAGAAGTTCCCCCGTCGAAGCTACTTCCCGGTACTGAGCCCGGGACCAGCACATCGGGGGCTCTCCGTATGGACAGGACCAGGCCCGCGGGCCGGCACGACCAGCGCAGGCCCGCCGCACACGCGGCGGCGGCACTGACCCACGCCCGCGGCAGGCAGCACAAACCGCACTACTGGTTCGCCGACCGCCTGCTCGCGGTACTGAGCGGCCGGCGACCCGTGCACTGGATGCTCGGGCACACGATCGGCGAGGCGTACGAGCAACTCGTCCGCCTCGCCCCGGACACCCCACTGCTCCCCGCGGACCGGGTGACCCCGGTCGTCCGCCACTGCGGCGAGTTCCACCCGGGCCCGGGCGTGATCGAGGCCTTCGCCCGCATCGGCTCGGGCGAACGCGTCACCGCGATGGCCTTCCGCCTCGAACAGGGCCCGGACCTCCGCTGGCGCTGCGCAGCCGTGGAACTGGGCGGCGAACGCACGGGCCCGGACGCGCGATGAGGCGGCGTTGCCTGTCCGGGCACCGCTGCCGTTGCGGGCGAGGCCCGCCCTGTCACACCCACCGCCGGGCCGCGCCCTCTGCGCCCGGCTGTGCGGCCCGCAGGGAGCCCTACGGCGGCCTCCTGGCCCGTCAGCGGGCAGCGGGCCCCCAACGCCCTGGGCCGGGCGCGCTGGGCCCACCGCGTCGGTATACGGCGGCACCGGGGCACGGGGGCGGAGCCCCCGTGGACGGGTCCGGGCGGAGCCCGGTGTCGGGAAGGGGCGGGGTGGGGAAACCGCCCCGCCCAGCGGCACCCGCACCCGCCGGGCCCCGCCCCCGAACGTCGCCGGGCCGGACACCCCATGGTGTCCGGCCCGGCGCCCCGGCTACGACGTACGTACCCGCTTTACTTCTTGCGACGGCGCCCCGCCGTCTTCTGCGCCTTACGGCGCTCCGCCCGCGTCATCCCGTCGGACTGCGACCGCGCCGCCCCGTCGCCGTTGTCGAAGTCGCCTTCGACGACACCGCCTTCGCCGTCCACCGTCGGAGCGGAGAAGTGCAGCCGGTCGGGCCGCTGCGGCGCCTCGAGCCCCTTCGCGCGGATCTCCGGACGGGACGCGCCCGTGGCCACGGCCTCTTCCTTGGTCAGCGACGTCTTGTCGGCCGCCTCGACCGGGACCTCCTCGACCTGCTGCTCGACCTGGACCTCCAGGTTGAACAGGTAGCCGACGGACTCCTCCTTGATGCCCTCCATCATGGCGGTGAACATGTCGAAGCCCTCGCGCTGGTACTCGACCAGGGGGTCCTTCTGGGCCATCGCCCGCAGGCCGATGCCCTCCTGGAGGTAGTCCATCTCGTAGAGGTGCTCGCGCCACTTGCGGTCCAGGACGGACAGCACCACGCGCCGCTCGAGCTCACGCATGATGTCCGAGCCGAGCTGCTTCTCACGCGCGTCGTACTGCTCGTGGATGTCGTCCTTGATCGAGTCGGCGATGAACTCGGCGGTGATCCCGGCCCGGTCGCCGGCCGCCTCCTCCAGCTCGTCGACCGTGATCTTCACCGGGTAGAGCTGCTTGAACGCGCCCCACAGGCGGTCCAGGTCCCACTCCTCGGCGAAGCCCTCGACGGTCTCGGCCTCGATGTAGGCGTCGATCGTGTCGTCCATGAAGTGGCGCACCTGCTCGTGCAGGTCCTCGCCCTCGAGGACGCGGCGGCGCTCGGCGTAGATGACCTCGCGCTGCCGGTTGAGCACCTCGTCGTACTTGAGGACGTTCTTACGGGTCTCGAAGTTCTGCTGCTCGACCTGGGACTGCGCCGAGGCGATCGCGCGCGTCACCATCTTGTTCTCGATCGGGACGTCGTCGGGCACGTTGGCCATCGACATCACGCGCTCGACCATCTGCGCCTTGAACAGACGCATCAGGTCGTCGCCGAGCGACAGGTAGAAACGGGACTCGCCCGGGTCGCCCTGACGGCCGGAACGGCCGCGCAGCTGGTTGTCGATACGGCGGGACTCGTGCCGCTCGGTGCCCAGCACGTACAGGCCGCCGAGCTGCTTGACCTCGTCGTGCTCGGCCTTCACGGCCGCCTCCGCGCGCTCGAGCGCGGCGGGCAGGGCCGCGGCCCACTCCTCGACGTGCTCGACGGGGTCGAGGCCGCGCTGGCGCAGCTCCGCCTCGGCGAGGTCGTCCGGGTTGCCGCCGAGCTTGATGTCCGTACCGCGGCCGGCCATGTTCGTCGCGACCGTGACGGCGCCCTTGCGGCCGGCCTGGGCGACGATCGTCGCCTCACGGTCGTGCTGCTTGGCGTTGAGGACCTCGTGCTGGATGCCGCGCTTGTTCAGCTGCTGCGAGAGGTACTCGGACTTCTCGACCGAGGTGGTGCCGACCAGGATCGGCTGGCCCTTCTCGTGCTTCTCCGCGATGTCGTCGACGACGGCGGCGAACTTGGCGACCTCGGTCCGGTAGATCAGGTCGGACTGGTCGAGACGGACCATGGGCCGGTTCGTCGGGATGGGCACGACGCCGAGCTTGTAGATCTGCTGGAACTCGGCGGCCTCGGTCATCGCCGTACCGGTCATGCCGGAGAGCTTGTCGTAGAGGCGGAAGAAGTTCTGCAGGGTGATCGTGGCGAGCGTCTGGTTCTCGTCCTTGATGTCCACCCCTTCCTTCGCCTCGATCGCCTGGTGCATGCCCTCGTTGTAGCGGCGGCCGGCGAGGATACGGCCGGTGTGCTCGTCGACGATCATGACTTCGCCGTCGATGACGACGTAGTCCTTGTCCTTCTTGAAGAGTTCCTTGGCCTTGATGGCGTTGTTCAGATAACCGACGAGCGGGGTGTTCACCGACTCGTAGAGGTTGTCGATGCCCAGCCAGTCCTCGACCTTGGCGACACCGGCCTCGTGGATCGCGACGGTGCGCTTCTTCTCGTCGACCTCGTAGTCGCCGGTCTCCTCGATGCCCTTGAGCTGGTTTCCGGCCTCGCCCCTGGTCAGGCGGGTGACCAGCTTGGCGAAGTCGCCGTACCACTTGGTGGCCTGGTCGGCCGGGCCGGAGATGATCAGCGGCGTACGCGCCTCGTCGACGAGGATCGAGTCGACCTCGTCGACACAGGCGTAGTTGTGGCCGCGCTGGACGAGCTCGTCCTGGGACCACGCCATGTTGTCGCGCAGGTAGTCGAAGCCGAACTCGTTGTTCGTGCCGTACGTGATGTCGCAGTTGTACATCTCGCGGCGCTGGGAGGGCGACATGTTGGCCAGGATGCAGCCGACCTCGAGGCCCAGGAACTTGTGGACCCGGCCCATCATCTCGGAGTCGCGCTCGGCCAGGTAGTCGTTGACCGTGATGATGTGGACGCCCTTGCCGGACAGGGCGTTCAGATAGGCGGGCAGCGTGCCGACGAGGGTCTTGCCCTCACCGGTCTTCATCTCGGCGACGTACCCGAGGTGCAGCGCGGCGCCGCCCATCAGCTGTACGTCGTAGTGGCGCTGGCCGAGCACGCGCTTGGCCGCCTCGCGGACGGTCGCGAACGCCTCGGGCATCAGGTCGTCCAGGCTCTCACCGTCTTGGTACCGCTGCTTGTACTCGTCGGTGAGCGCCCGCAACTCGGCGTCGGAGAGGTTGCCGAAGTCCTCTTCGATGGAGTTGACCTGGTCCGCAATGCGGTGCAGTTTGCGCAGGATCTTGCCTTCGCCTGCACGCATGAGCTTGTTGAAGACGGACACTGAGGTTGGTCTCCTTGCCGGTCGGGCCTGGCACTGGGTCTGTGATGGACACTGGCGCGGGCACGGCAGGTAGGCCCCACCGCATCGGCCATCGTAAGCGAGGACCCCGCCGCGTCGGGAGATCCATGGCCACGGAGACCGGCTGTCCGCCATCAGGTGAACGCGCGGGGGGCGCGGAAGGTGCCGGGATCACGGCAAAAGTGCTCGCATCGGGCTGCCGGGCTGACCAGAATCCTTGTATGGAGCCGATCACACTCACCACCGAACGCCTGTTGCTTCGGACCTTCACCCCCGAGGACACGGAGGCGGTCCACGAGGCCTGCCAGGATCCGGACATCCAGCGGTGGACCACGGTTCCCTCCCCTTACGAGTGGCGGCACGCGGCCGAGTTCACGGAGCACATGGTCCCGGACGGCTGGCGCAACGGCACCATCTGCACCTTCGCCGTGCTGCCGCGCGAGGGCGGCCCGCTGATGGCGTCGGTGGCTGTGACCATGCGCACCTTCTCGGGCACCTGGGAGATCGGCTTCTGGACGGGCAAGGAGCACCGGGGCCGGGGCGTGATGGCGGAGAGCGTCACCGCCGTGTCCCACTGGGCCTTCACCAGGCTGGGCGCCACCCGCGTCGAGTGGCGGGCCGAGGTCGGCAACACCGCTTCCCGGGCGGTCGCGGAGAAGGCCGGTTTCCGGATGGAGGGCGAGCTGCGGGCGGCGCTCCTCAACAAGGACACCCTGCGGGACGTGTGGATCGGCGGGCTGCTCCCGTCCGATCTGGGCCTGCCCTGCGACGTCGCGTATCTCCCGGCCCGCTCCTGACCGTCCCCCGGCCGGGTTGTCAGTGACGCCCTCTATCGTGCGGGACATGACGACGCCGCCGCCCACGCTCGAACTCTCCGCCGACGAGGCCCGCCGCATCGCACTGCACGCCCAGGGATTCCTGGGCGCGCCCGACCGGCGCGGCGGAGTCCGGGGCGTACTGCGCCATCTCGGCGCCGTACAGCTCGACACGATCTCGGTGCTGGCGCGTTCGCACGAGCTGGTTCCGTACGCGCGGCTCGGCGCCGTCGGCCGCCGGACGGTCGAGGACGCGTACTGGACGGAGGGGCACAGCTTCGAGTACTGGTCGCACGCGGCGTGCATCCTGCCCGTCGAGGAGTGGCCGCACTTCGCCTTCCGGCGCCGCGCCTTCCGCGCCCGCCCGCACTGGTACCACGACCTGCCGGACGGCGCGTACGACGCGGTGATCAAGCAGCTGCGCGCGGAGGGCCCGCTGACCGCGACCGGCCTGGGCGGCGCGAACAACGGCGGCGAGTGGTGGGACTGGTCCGCCTCCAAGGTCGCCGTCGAGCGCGCGCTGATGTACGGCGAGGTGGTGTGCACCGAGCGGCGCAGCTGGAAGCGGGTGTACGACCTGGCGGAGCGGGCGATCCCGGACGCGCTCCTGCACGACGACCTGGACGACACCGAGTGCCTGCGCCGTCTCGTCCGGCTGGCAGGTGAGTCGCTCGGCGTGGGCACCCGCGCCGACATCGCGGACTACCACCGGCTCAAGGGCGAGCAGTTCGACGCGGTGGTCGCGGACTCGGGGCTGGTGCCGGTGTCGGTCGAGGGCTGGGCCAAGCCCGCCTGGGCCGATCCGGCGGCGCTGGCCTCGCCGCCCCGCGGCCGCCATCGGACGACCCTGCTCTCGCCGTTCGACTCGCTCATCTGGGAGCGTGCGCGCACGGAGCGGATCTTCGGCTTCACCCACCGGCTGGAGGCGTACGTGCCCAAGCCCAAGCGGGTGTACGGCTATTTCGCGATGCCGCTGCTCGCGGGCGGGAAGCTGCTGGGCCGCGTCGATCCGGCGCGCGAGGGGACGACCCTGGTGGCCCGGCAGGTGTCGCTGGACACGCCCAAGGCCGTGGCGCCGATGGCTCAGGCGCTGCGCGAGGCCGCCGAGTGGGTGGGCTGCGACGCGGTCCGCGTCGAACGGGTCGACCGGCCCGAGCTCACCGCGGACCTGGTCAAGGCGCTGGGCTGAGCACGGCGCCGGGCTCCGGCTACCGGATCTCGAGGATCTTCTCCCGCATCGCGTAGACCACGGCCTCCATCCTGGAGTGCAGCTGCAGTTTCTCCAGGATGTTGCGCACGTGGTTCTTGACCGTGTTCTCCGAGATGAACAACTCCTTGGCGATGTCGCGGTTGTTCATGCCGGTGGCCACGAGCTTGAGCACCTCCAGCTCCCGTTCGGTGAGCCGGGGCGCCGGCACGAGCCTGCGCTCGTCGGTGCGCTGGATCATCGACTTGAACTCGGTGAGCAGCTTGGACGCCATGGAGGGGCTGATCTGCGACTGCCCGTCCGCCACCGCGCGAATGGCCGTCGCGACCTCGTCCGTGGAGATCTCCTTGAGGAGATAGCCGGTGGCCCCGGCCTTGATCGCGTCGTAGAGATCGGCCTCCTCGTCGCTGATCGTCAGCATGATGATCTTCGCGCTGGGGGCCACCTCCTTGATGCTGGTGCACGCCTCGATGCCGCCTCGCTTCGGCATCCGGACGTCCATCAGCACGATGTCGGGCAGCAGATCGGCCGCCTTGTCCACGGCCTCCGCGCCGTCGCCGGCCTCGCCGACGACCTCGATGCCCTCCTCGTGCGCGAGGACGATCTCGAGTCCTCGCCGGAACAGCGCGTGGTCGTCCACGACGAGAACCCGGATCGGCTCCTTTCCGGAGTCTCCGGTCACCTCGTCGCAGGGCGCTTCGGTTTCTGCGTGCGTGTCACCGGGGTGGTCCGCGCCGCCGTGCACCGGACCGAATCCGTCCGCCATCGTTCCTCCCCCTGAAGGCCGTGGCCCGAAGATCATGTACGGTTCGCCAACGTCTTTACGGGGCGCACCGGTTGCTTGCGACGTCATGCTTTCATGCCCGGGCGTCGACGTGCTGTTCCCGCGGTCGCACGAAGGTGCCCCTGGGGGCGCACAACGCGCTCCAGGGGCACCGGATTCGTCACCGACGGACCGTGGGGAATGCGGCGTCAGCCGCCGAGCGCACCTCCGGCGCCGCCGGCCTCCGACCCGGCCAGGGGGTCGGTCTCCAGGTGGATGACGCCGTAGTCATAAGCGTGCCGCCGGTAGACGACACTGGGCTGCTTCGTCTCGGAGTCGACGAAGAGATAGAAGTCGTGTCCGACCAGCTCCATCTCGTAGAGCGCCTGGTCGAGCGTCATCGGTGCTGCGGTGTGCAGCTTCTCGCGGACCACCAGCGGCCCTTCGCCCTGCACCTCGATCGACCCGATCCTGGTGGTAGGAACGGGCTCTGCCACTTCTTCGGTGAGCGGCTTGCCGTTGGTGGCGCTCAACTCGGCCACGCCAGGGACGGAATCGGCCACATCGGCTGCGGACAGACGGCCGCTGCCACGTCGGTTGTGGCGCTTGTCGTGCTGCTTGCGAAGCCGCGCCTCCAGCTTGTCCGTCGCGAGGTCCAGCGCCGCGTACGGATCGGAGGCCGCTGCCTCTGCCCGGATCACCGGGCCGCGCGAGCGGAGAGTGATCTCCACCCGGTCGGAACGGTCGGCCTGCCGCGGGTTGGGCTCCTTGGACACCTCGACGTCCAGGCTGATCACCTTGCCGTCGAGCTTCTGGATCTTCTCCAGCTTCAGCTTCTCGGCCACGTGCTTGCGGAACCGCTCGGGCACCTCGGTCTTGCGGCCCTTGACGACGATGTCCACGCAGAACTCCGTTCCCGGATTCGCTCCGCCCGCTCATCGGCTGCGGAGCATCTCCCTCTTGCACCAGGCCCCGGTGTTCTCCGGAGCCTCGGACTTGGCGACTTTCACCTCCTCCTCCCCAGTCGACAAGGTCTCCACCCACCCCAATTTCGGAGGGGCCGCCACCGCTCGTTTCCCGGCCGGGAAAATCGGCAGCCCATTCGGCGGGTCAGGCGCTCGCCTTTCCTCACACCCGAACATAGCTCTCTCGGACGGGTGTCGGCACCCGCTACTCGGAGGTACCTCCGATCAGGCGTTTTCACCCTCTTACCACCTGCAACGATGCAGGTTCCCAGTCAGTTCCGGTTTAATTCGAAGGACAGTGGTGGAACGGCGACGACCGCGGCGCTCGGCCCCGGCGCCCCAACGGAATCCGGCCCTGTCACCCCTGTCACGGCACTCAGTGCCCGAGCCGCCTCGACCAGCGTCGCCCCCGTCGTCATGAGGTCGTCCACGAGGACCGTCCTGCCGCCCGCGAGAAGGCGCGCGCCACCCGCCCGCACCTCCAGCGCCCCCGCCGCGTTGGCGAGCCTCTGCCGGGCCGTGAGCCCCGCCTGGTCGGCCATCCGGCGCCGCTGCCGCAGCACCGGCAGCACTTTCGCGGCCCTGCCCGTCCGCCTCAGCTCACCGGCCGCCGCGAGCGCGATCCGCCGTGCCGCGTCCTGACCCCGGGCCCTGACCGCGCCGGGCGCCGACGGCACGGGCACCAGGAGCAGCGGGCCACCGGGCCCCGCCGTGTCCGCGACCGCCGCACGTACCGCTCCGGCCAGCGCCACGCCCAGCGGACCGGCCAGCCCCAGCGCGCCCCGCTCCTTGTGCGCCAGGAGCACGGCGCGGACCGAGCCCGTGTAGAGCGCGGCAGCGTGCACTGCGGGCAGCCCGGACGGCTCGGGCACCGGCCTGGCCCTGCGCGCGGTACGCCCGTGCAGGAGATGCGCGCACTCGGCGCACAGCTGCGTACGAGGCGCACCGCAGCCGCCGCAGACGGCTGGGAGCACCAGGCCGGAGATCTCACGCCACCACGCCCTCATGGAGACCACTGTGGCCGCGGCGGCGGGCCGTCCGCCACCCCTGTGGACAACCGCGGCCGGACGCCCGCAGGAGGGCGGGAGCTACCCCGGGTAGACCGGCGAGGTCCCCTTCTTGACCAGCGTCTGCCAGTTGGCTCCGGCGGGCAGCCGCACGATGCCGTCCTCCAGCGAGTACGCCACCAGCGGCTGGCTCTCGTCGTCCGACGCGGCGACCGCCTTCACCTGGTTCAGGCCGGGCAGGATCCCCTTGGGGACGGTCGAGCCGTCCGTCTGGATGTAGCGCACCTGCTGCACGCCGCCGGCCTCCTTGCCGACGACCACGAGCCGGCTCGGACCCGCCCAGGAGGCGGCCGTCACGGTCTCCATCTGCGGCGCGGCACGCCGGAGTTCGGTGACGGTCACCACGGGGTCGTCGCCGCCTCCGTGCCGCTCCACCCGCCCGATCCTCAGCGTCGTACTGCCGTCCTTCGTCAGCAGCAGCGCGATGCGCACGCCGTCCGCCGACACCCGCACGGCCTCGATACGCGCCCCGTCCAGGCCCGGAACGATCTTGACCGGCTCCGGGGTGTCCGCGCCGCGCGCGAGCCGCTGCAGCTCCGGCTGGGCCGGATTCCGGTCGGCCACCCACAGATCACCGCGGCCGTCCCAGCTGGGTGCGGACAGCCGGTCGTCGATCCCCTTGCCCGAACTGGTGAGCACGGGCGCGTCCAGCTCGCTGTTGGAGACGATCGAGGCCACGTACAGGCTGCTGAAGTCCGCGGAGACGGCCGCGGCTTTGTGCTCGTCCCTGGCCACGCCGACCGTGCCCAGCCTGAGGCGGCCGTCGCCGAACGGTCCGACCACGTTCTGCGGTTCGTCCGCCTCCGAGGCCCCGGCCGCGATCAGCGCCAGCCGCTGCTTGCTGTCCACGAAGTACTGGTAGTCGGGCCGGCCCGAGGTGTGGTCCGGCGCGTACCCCTCGGCCTGCCCCGCGTTCATCACGCACAGCAGCGAGCCGTTCGAGCGCAGCAGTTCCACGTGTTCGAGCCTGGCCGACGAGAGGTCCTTGATCGTGAACAGGATCTGCGCGGCCATCTTCAGGCACTGCGTCCGACCCACGTTGGACGCCTTGTCGTCGAGGGGGACCTTCAGCGTGTTGCGGTCGTCGAAGGCCAGTGACGTGGTGCCGTCCTTGAGCTTCATCCCCGTGCCGCTGGGGAACCGCGACTCGACGACCGGCTTCAGCCAGTTCGTCGGCCCCTCCAGCAGCGCCTTGACCGCCTGCGTCACCGGGTCCATCCGGGTCACCGGATCCTGCCGCTGCCGGATGTAGACCGGGTCGGCGACCATGACGTCGCGCCCGGAGGCGAAGTAGTACTTGTTGACCGACCGATAGTTGCGCTCGAAGTCGGACGCGCCCAGCAGCAGCCCGGCGGGCAGGCTGTCGATACGCCACTGCTTTCCGTCGGAACCGGCCTTCTGCGACAGATGGATCGTCCTGCGGTACTCGCTCGGCGTGACCGGCTGATAGGCGTGCTGAGCGTCGACCGTGGCGATGTGCCGGCCGAGCAACGGATAGCTCATCCCGGGAGCGTCCTGCCCTCCGGGTATCGGCGCGCCCGGGTCGGGCGCCGCCGCCAGCACCGTCGTGCTCTCCTCCGGCCGCCACCTCTTCGACGCCTCGGGCGTCAGATATGAGCGCGCCGTGTCGAAATTGGTGTCGTCACTGGTCATGGCCTCCAGGAAGCCCGTGACGATCTCGTCGGGGGAGGCGTCCTTCCGCGGGGGCACCGCGTACACGCGCACCTGCGAGTCGGCCCGCTGCGACGCCTTCACCGGGTGGACGTCACCGGAGTCCGGCATCGAGGCGCACCCGGCCAGCAGCACACCGCTGCAGCCGAGCAGTGCCGTTGCCCGCCGCAGTCCCGGCCCGTTACGACGGCGGTCAACGCCCACGAGTCGTGTCCTCCCGCTCCGATGAAGTCCTTGCGGCGGGGGTGGTGCCCCGCTCTCCTGACGGTCGTGCGACGACTCGGGACCCGTTGCCCGGCAGCGCCGTCGGGTCCACCTCGGGGGGCGCCGTGCGCGGCGGCAGCGGGGAGCGGTCCGACGCCGTCTGAACGGGCACGGACGTCAGCCGGTGCCCGTTCACCTCGGGATTCGCCGGCGCACCGGCACGTTCCCGGTTCTGCCGCGAGTCCTGCGGCTCCAGCGGTATCGGGGAGCCGCGCAGCGGCTCGTCCGCGGTGCGCGGCAGGGTCAGACGGAACTGCGAGCCGCCGCCCGGCTCGCCCCACGCCTGCAGCCAGCCGCCGTGGAGCCGCGCGTCCTCGACGGCGATGGACAGACCGAGTCCGGTGCCGCCCGTGGTGCGCGCCCGCGCCGGGTCGGCCCGCCAGAAGCGGTTGAAGACGCGGGTCGCCTCCCCCGGCTTGAGTCCCACCCCGTAGTCCCGCACGGCCACGGCGACCGCGCCGCCGGCCACCGCCATGCGGACCACGACGTCCTTGCCGTCGCCGTGCTCGACGGCGTTGACCACCAGATTGCGCAGCACCCGCTCGACGCGGCGGGCGTCGGCCTCCGCGACGACCGGCTGCTCGTCGCCGACCACCCGTATCCGGCTGCCCTTGCGCTCCGCCAGCGGCTCGGCGCCGCCGATGACCCGCCGTACGACCTCACGCAGGTCTATCGGCTCGGCCTCGAGGGCCGCCGCTCCGGCGTCGAAGCGGCTGATCTCCAGCAGGTCGCCGAGCAGCGACTCGAAGCGGTCGAGCTGGTCACCGAGCAGCTCCGCGGAGCGCGCCGTCACCGGATCGAAGTCACTGCGCGCCTCGTGGATCACGTCGGCGGCCATGCGCACGGTCGTCAGCGGCGTACGCAGCTCGTGCGAGACGTCCGAGACGAACCGGCGCTGCATCCGGGAGAGCTCCTCGAGCTGCTGGATCTTCAGCTGGAGGTTCTGGGCCATCTTGTTGAAGGCTTCGCCGAGCCGGGCGATGTCGTCCTCGCCGGTGACCTTCATCCGCTCCTGGAGCCGGCCCGCCGCGAGACGCTCGGCGATACCGGCCGCCATCCGGACCGGGGTGACGATCTGCCGCACCACCAGCCAGGCGATCGCCCCGAGCAGCACGACGACGAAGAGCCCGGCCGTCGCCAGGGTGCCTCTGACCAGGTTGAGCGACTGCTCCTCCTGCGCCAGCGGGAAGACGTAGTACAGCTCGTACGGATTGCCCTCGATGTCGTTCAGCTGCGTGCCCACCACGAGCCCGGGCTCCGGCTGGAGCACGTTGTCCGTGTACTGGATGCTGAGGTACGTCTCGAACGTCCCCGCTTCCTCCCTGACGTTGTCCCTCAGGTCCTGCGGGATGCTCGCCGGGTCCACGGCCCCGGACGTACGCGGCGCGCGGCTGGTGCCGGCGCCCTGCGCGTCCGCGCTGAGCGCGACCACGTTGAAAGCGCCCTGGCCGCCACTGGACAGCTGCACCACGAGATCGGAACGCCAGGTGCGCGCGTTCGCGCCTTCGCCGCTGTCGTCGCCCCCGCCGGGACCGATCGGAGCATTCGCCTTCTCCCTGGCCACGGCGAAACCGCCGGCCGCCTGGCTCTGCGCCGCCTTGCTCTTGGCGTCGAGCAGGCCGTTGCGGACCTGGCCGATGACGACGAATCCGAGCAGCACCACCACGCCGAGCGACATGAGCAGGGTGCTCACGACCACCCGGAGCTGAATGTTCCGCCGCCACAGCCGCACCGCGGGCAGCAGCGGGCGCCTCACCCAGCGCATGACGAGCCGCGGCACCGGCCCATTGGGGGCGCCTTCCTGGAGCAGCCGTCCGCCGTGCAGCAGTCGGCCGAGACGCCTGGGCCCATACCCCGCTCCGGCAGCCCGCCCCTTGTGGGCCGCCGGCTCGCCGGGCCCGGGAGCAACGCTGCCGCCGGGCATGTCAGCTCGGCCCTGCCTTGTAACCGACACCACGGACGGTCACCACGATCTCCGGGCGCTCCGGGTCCTTCTCGACCTTCGAGCGCAGCCGCTGCACATGCACATTGACCAGCCGGGTGTCGGCGGCGTGGCGATAACCCCACACCTGCTCCAGCAGCACCTCGCGGGTGAACACCTGCCAGGGCTTACGCGCGAGCGCGACCAGCAGATCGAACTCGAGCGGAGTCAGAGCTATGGACTGCCCGTCCCGCTTCACGGAGTGGCCGGCGACATCGATGACCAGGTCACCGATGGTCAGCTGCTCCGGCGCCGGCTCCTCCGACCGCCGCAGCCGCGCCCGGATCCGGGCGACCAGCTCCTTCGGCTTGAACGGCTTGACGATGTAGTCGTCGGCCCCCGACTCGAGCCCGACCACGACGTCGACCGTGTCGCTCTTGGCGGTCAGCATCACGATCGGAACGCCGGACTCTGCGCGGATGAGCCGGCACACCTCGATGCCGTCCCGTCCGGGCAGCATGAGGTCCAGCAGCACAAGGTCGGGTTTGGCCTCCCGGAAAGCGGCAAGCGCCTTGTCACCGTCCGCTACGAACGACGGCTCGAAACCTTCACCACGCAGCACAATGCCGAGCATCTCGGCCAGTGCGGTGTCGTCGTCGACGACAAGGACTCGTCCCTTCATAAACGCAATCATCCCATTAGCTAATCGTTACCTGGCGTGACCTGGCACACAGCTCCGCGATCCCGACCCCCGTGACCGGCGACAACGCCCCTTCCTCGGTGACGATCGCGGTCACCAGATCGGGCGGTGTGACATCGAACGCGGGGTTGTACGCCTGCGTTCCCACAGGGGCCACGGACAGCCCGCCGCTTCCGGCGCCGGCCACTGCGGACTGCGGGGATGTTACCTCCGTCACCTCGTGTCCCGGCCGCTGCTCCACCTCGATCGCCGCGCCGTCCGGTGTCGCCAGGTCCACCGTCGTCGTCGGCGCGACCACGACGAACGGCACATGGTGGTACTTGGCCAGGACCGCCAGCGGATAGCTGCCGACCTTGTTGGCCACCGATCCGTCCGCGGCGATCCGGTCCGCGCCGATCAGTACAGCGTCCACCTCCCCGGCCGCGAAGAGCGAACCCGCGGCGTTGTCCGTCAGCAGCGTGTAGGGCAGTCCGTTGCGCGCCGCCTCGTAGGCGGTCAGCCGCGAGCCCTGAAGCAGCGGGCGTGTCTCGTCCACCCAGAGCCGTTGCAGTCGCCCTGCCCGGTGTGCGGAGAGCGCCACGGCGAACGCCGTCCCCTCGCCGCCGGACACCAGCGCCCCGGTGTTGCAGTGCGTCAGGATCCGGTGACCGCCGCCGGGCAGCAGCTCCTCCAGCAGCGCCAGTCCGTGCGCGGCCATCCTCGCGCTGGCCTCGGCGTCATGGCGGTGCAGCTCCTGGGCCGCCGTGAGCGCTGCCTTGGCGGCCCGCTCGGCGCCCGCGCCCTGCTGGAGCGCCGCCCGGTGCGCGGACGCGGCCAGCCGCACCCCGTACCCGAGGTTCACGGCGGTGGGCCGCGCGCCGGCCAGCAGCTCGGCGGACTCCTCCACGTCGAAGCCCCGCAGGGCGGCGAGCGCCACACCATAGGCGCCGGCGATGCCGAGGAGGGGCGCCCCGCGCACGGCGAGCGTCCGGATCGCCCGTACCAGGGCGGGAACGTCGGTGCAGACCAGCTCGACCTCCTCGGCGGGCAGCCTGGTCTGGTCGAGAAGCACCAGTACGGGCCCTTCGGGCGGCTCGTCCCAGCGCAGCACCGGAAGCTTCGCCCGCTCGGCGACCACTTGGTTTCGTACGTGCTGATCAGCCATCCGCCCAGTCTGCCCGGTGGGCCTCCGACAATGAAGGTGCGAAGGTGACCCGGGCGGCGGTCCGCCGACCGGCTACGCGTGGCACGATGGCAGCCAAACCAGCTGCCCGCAGCGGCGGCGGGGCACCGTGAACGTGCCGGCTCGACGAGCCGGCCCCGACACCAATCCATGAGGTGGACGACCGTGAACGACACCCCGGGCTGGGCATCGCCCGGATCGGCTCCCTCCGAAGGCCAGAACACCGGCGTGCCGCACCCGGCCCCGCCTGCCGACGGAAACGGTCCCGCCACGAAGTGGTCCAAGGAGCAGCCCGCTCCCGGACAGTGGTCCGCGCCCACCGGTCCCGGCCAGGCCCCCGGGCCGCCGCCGGGATGGGGCGGCGGGTACGGCGGCGGCTGGGGCCGGCCCCCGGCCGTGGCCAAGCCGGGAGTCATCCCGCTGCGTCCCCTGGGCGTCGGTGAGATCCTCGACGGCGCCGTGTCGACGCTGCGCGCGCACTGGCGCACGATCCTCGGTGTGACCGTCACTGTCGCGGTCGTCTCCCAGGTCGCCAATGTCCTCGTGGACCGCTACCTGCTCCCGGAGGTGCCGGCCGTCGATCCCGACGCGACGCCCGAGGAAGCCCTGGAGCAGTCGCTCGACTCCATGCAGGCCAGTCTGGTGGGCCTCGGCCCCACCCTGCTGATCATGCTGGTCGGCACGCTGCTCAGCACCGCACTGCTCACCGTGGTGATCAGCCGCTCCGTCCTGGGCCGGCCGGTGACCCTCGCCGAGGCATGGCGCGAGGCCCGGCCGCGGCTGCCGCATCTGCTGGGGCTCATCCTGCTGCTGCCCCTGGGCAGCATCGTGATCATGACGGTGGGTGTGCTGCCCGGTGCGCTCATCGGCGGCGCAGGGGTGCTGCTCTCCGTGCTGGGCGGACTCGCCGCGATCGGCGTCATCATCTGGCTCGGGATCCGCTTCTCCCTGGCGTCCCCCGCCCTCGTGCTGGAACGCCAGGGCGTCATCGCCTCCCTGCGCCGCTCCGCCAAACTGGTTCAGGGCACCTGGTGGCGCATCTTCGGCATCACGCTGCTGACTCTGCTGCTCGTCTTCATCGTGAGCCTGGTCATCGTCCTTCCGTTCACGATCCTCGCCTTCGCGGTGGACGGGACCGCGCTGAGCGAGCTGTTCACCGGGGCCGCCCCAAACTTCGGCTGGGGTTTCCTGATCATCGCGAGCATCGGCTCCGTGATCGCTTCGTCGATCACCTACCCGATCACCGCGGGCGTGACGGTCCTCCTCTACGTGGACCAGCGCATCCGCCGCGAAGCGCTCGACCTCGAACTCGCCCGCGCGGCGGGCCTCCCCGGCTACGGTTCGGCACCGCCCGGCGCCGGACCCACCGGAGGCTGATGCGGTGTTGGGCACGGGGGGCGCAACGGCAGCACCGCTGATCCGGGTGAGCGACGACGTACCGGTGGACATCCCACGCGTTCCCGCCCGCGAGGCGGCGGAGCGGGAGCTGTCCCGGCCGATGTACCACGAGAACGACCCGAACCTGCTCGAACGCGCCCTCAACCGCTTCTGGGAGTGGGTCGACGACCTCTTCGGCGCCGCTTCGAGCGGAGCGCCGGGAGGCACGCTCGGGCTGATCGTCATCGTCCTCGTCGTCGTCGCCCTGGCGGCTGCGCTCTGGTGGCGGCTCGGTAAGCCCCAGCGGGCGGCGACCGGTTCGGACTCGCTGTTCGACGACCGCCCGCGTGATGCCTCCGCACACCGCGCGGCAGCGGACAAGCACGCCGCCGCCGACCGCTGGAACCAGGCCGTCCAGGAACGGATGCGCGCCATCGTCCGGTCCCTGGAGGAACGGACCCTCCTCGACCCGCGGCCCGGCCGCACCGCCGACGA
The DNA here is from genome assembly GCF_053591995.1 of Streptomyces sp. NPDC002835. NCBI lineage: Bacteria > Bacillati > Actinomycetota > Actinomycetes > Kitasatosporales > Streptomycetaceae > Streptomyces > Streptomyces sp. NPDC002835. The sequence continues at coordinate 616,369 of NZ_JBSFUW010000001.1, forward strand.
AGCCGCCGCGGAGGCGGGCCGTCCGCTGCCCGCCCACGCCGACGAACTGCGCGCGGCGGCCCGGACCTTCGACGACGTCACATACGGCGGCCGCACGGCCGACCGGCGGGCGTACGAACGGCTCCGGGAGCTGGACCTCGCGCTGGAGCGCGCCAAGCCCCTGACCGCCGGCGCTGCACAGGGAGCGGCCGAATGACCGGGCCGACCAGCACCACCTCCATGTCGCCCTCCACCCGCCAGGTGTGGAACCGGGTGCGCGGCCTGCTCCTCGTCGTCGCGCTCCTCGTCGTGGCCGGCATCGCCATGGCCGCACTGCAGTCCGGCGACCATCACGGCCGACTCGACCCGCGCTCGGCGGACCCGTACGGCAGCCGTGCCGTCGCCGAACTCCTCAAGGCGCGCGGTGTCTCGACCCGGGTCGTCACCACCCTCGACGACGCCACCGCCGCGGCCGGCCCGGACACCACGGTCCTCGTCGCGCAACCCGAGACGCTCACGGACGCCCAGCAGCGGGACTTCCGGTCCGCGACGGCCACCGCCGGCGGCCGTACGGTACTGGTCGCGCCGGGTTGGGCATCCGTCGAAACGCTGGCCCCCGGCGCCGATGTCGACGTTCCCGCCGATGTCTCCGTCCGCGGCCCGCAGTGCGACCTCGCCGCCGCCCGCAGCGCCGGCAGCGCCGAAGTCGGCGGCGAGCGGTACATCGTCGACACGGCCGACGTTCCCGGCACCGACAGCTGCTACCCGAACGACGGACTGCCCTCCCTGGTCAGGATCCCCGCCGAGAACGACGGCGACACCGTCCTCCTGGGCTCCCCCGACATCCTGTTCAACGATCGTCTGGACAAGCACGGCAACGCCTCTCTCTCCCTGCAACTCCTCGGGTCCCGACCCGAGCTGGTCTGGTACATCCCTTCGCTGGACGATCCCTCCGCGGTGGAGCCTGCGGACGGGGAGGGCGACGACAGCAGCGGCCGTGACACCGAGGCCGAGAGCGAGGACTCGTTCTTCGACCTGATCCCCGGTGGCTGGCTGTGGGGCACTTTGCAGCTCGCCCTGGCCGCCGTCCTCGCCGCCGTCTGGCGGGCGCGCCGGCTCGGCCCCTTGGTCACCGAACGGCTGCCGGTCGCCATCCGCGCCTCGGAAGCCACCGAAGGACGCGCCCGCCTCTATCGCAAGGTGAACGCCCGAGACCGTGCCGCCGCCTCGCTCCGTGCCGCCACCAGAACCCGCCTCGCCCCACTCCTCGGCGTCTCCGCGGCCGAGACCCACTCACCCGAAGCCCTGCTTCCCGCGGTCTCGGCGCACCTCCCCGACGGGGAGCACGACACCCGCGAGCTGCTCTTCGGCGCACCCCCGGCCGACGACGCAGCCCTTGTACGACTCGCAGACCAACTCGACGCCCTCGAAAGAGAGGTACGCACCTCATGAGCGCCCCGACCCCCGAGACAGCCGAGAGCTCGGACCGCGCACGCTCCTCCCTGGAGGCCCTGCGCGCCGAGATCGCCAAGGCCGTGGTCGGCCAGGACCCCGCTGTCACCGGTCTCGTCGTGGCCCTGCTCTGCCGCGGCCATGTGCTCCTCGAGGGAGTCCCCGGTGTCGCCAAGACACTGCTGGTCCGCGCCTTGGCCGCCTCTCTCGAACTCGACACGAAGCGCGTCCAGTTCACCCCCGACCTGATGCCCAGCGATGTCACCGGCTCCCTGGTCTACGACACGCACACCTCACAGTTCTCCTTCCAGCCCGGGCCGGTGTTCACCAACCTGCTGCTCGCCGACGAGATCAACCGCACTCCGCCCAAGACCCAGTCGTCGCTCCTCGAAGCGATGGAGGAGCGCCAGGTCACGGTCGACGGCACACCGCGTCCCCTCCCGGAGCCGTTCCTCGTCGCAGCGACGCAGAACCCGGTCGAGTACGAAGGCACCTACCCCCTTCCCGAAGCTCAGCTGGACCGATTCCTTCTCAAACTGACCGTGCCTCTCCCCTCCCGCGAGGACGAGATCAATGTCCTGACCCGGCACGCCGACGGTTTCAATCCGCGTGACCTGGAAGCGGCGGGGGTGCGTCCCGTCGCCGGCCTCGCGGAACTGGAGGCGGCGCGTGCCGCCGTCGCCAAGACATCGGTCTCCGCCGACATCGCCGCCTATGTCGTCGATATCTGTCGTGCCACCCGCGAGTCCCCCTCACTCACTCTGGGCGCCTCCCCCCGAGGCGCCACAGCCCTGCTGTCCACCGCCCGCGCCTGGGCCTGGCTCACCGGACGCGACTACGTCATCCCCGATGATGTGAAGGCCCTGGCTCTGCCGACCCTTCGGCACCGGCTCCAGCTCCGGCCCGAGGCGGAGATGGAGGGAGTCACCGCCGACTCCGTCATCACCGCGATCCTCGCCCACGTCCCCGTCCCCCGCTGAGGCGACCGATGGCCCTCACCGGACGGACTGCGCTCCTGGCCGCTCTCGGCTCTCTCCCCGTGGGCATCCTCGCCCCGAGCTGGACGGGGATGCTCGCTGTCAACGCGCCTCTCTCACTCGCAATCCTGTGTGACTACGCCCTCGCCGCGCCAGTGCGAACGCTCCGATTCACCCGAAGCGGTGACACAACAGTTCGACTCGGTGACGATGCCAAGGTCGAGCTGACCGTCGCCAATCCCTCCGGACGCACGCTGCGGGCCCACATCCGTGATGCCTGGCCGCCCAGCAGCTGGCTGTCCGGCACAGGGCAGGAGGCCTCCCGCCACCGGCTCACCATTCCGGCCGGTGAACGCCGCCGTCTCACCACGGTCCTGCGGCCCACACGACGAGGCGACCGCCTGGCCGAACGCATCACGGTCCGCTCCTACGGCCCACTGGGCCTGGCGGCCCGGCAGGGAAGCCACAAGGCCCCGTGGACGGTCCGCGTCCTGCCGCCGTTCACCAGCCGGAAGCACCTGCCCTCACGACTGGCCCGCCTCCGCGAACTCGACGGCCGCACAAGCGTCCTCGTCCGCGGACAGGGCACCGAATTCGACAGCCTGCGCGACTACGTGCCGGGGGACGACACACGCTCCATCGACTGGCGGGCCACCGCACGCCGGTCCACGGTCGCGGTCCGCACCTGGCGTCCGGAACGTGACCGTCACATCCTCATCGTCCTCGACACCGGGCGGACTTCGGCCGGCCGTGTGGGGGACGTGCCCCGCCTGGACGCCGCGATGGACGCCGCACTGCTTCTCAGCGCACTCGCGGCCCGCGCCGGCGACCGGGTCGGCCTGCTGGCCTACGATCGCCGCGTCCGCGCGCAGGTCCTCGGGCGCTCCGCCGGCGACATCCTGCCGGCCCTCGTCAACGCCTTCGCCCCGCTGGAGCCGGAGCTCGTCGAGACCGACGCCCGTGGTCTCAGCGCGGCCGCACTGCAGAACGCTCCCCGCCGGTCGCTCGTCGTACTGCTGACCAGCCTCGATGCCGCCCCGGTCGAGGAAGGACTGCTCCCCGTACTTCCCCGGCTGACCCAGCGGCACACGGTCCTGGTGGCTTCTGTGGCCGACCCTCACATCGAGAACATGACCGGCGGCCGGGGCTCCGCCGAAGACGTCTACGACGCCGCTGCGGGTACGCAGGCCCAGGCCCAGCGCCGTCGGTCGGCAGAGCAACTGCAGCGCCACGGCGTGACGGTCGTGGACGCGACACCGGAGAAGCTCGCCCCTGCCCTCGCCGACGCGTATCTCGCGCTCAAGGCCGCCGGGCGCCTCTGATCCGCGGTTGAGATCTCGTCGTGGACAATCAGGGACGTGACGCGACCCCTGAACCGTAACCGCTCCCTTGAAGAGCTTGAACACGACTACTGGCCGGCTCCGGGAGCCGACGCCACCCGGCTTATCACTACTGCACACGCCTTGCGGCGTCGGCCGATCGGCAAGTTGACCGTCGAGGACATGCGCTTGTTGATCGGGCAGAGCATAGGCCTGCCCTACCTCCTGCCACTGGCAGCGGAAGTACTGCGGGAGAACCCGATGGCAGAGGGGCACATGTACGAAGGTGATCTGCTGTCCGCGGTCCTCACCAGGAACCCAGCGGTCTGGACCGAGTTTTCCGGCCTTGCTGGAGAGTTTCGCGCCATCGTCGCGGAGTTGACCGACCTGCCTCCTGAGCTGCAACAGAAGGTCGAGCGGTTCTTGGCTTCGTAGAGCACTGGTGCGGGATGGTGAGCCCTGAACGCAGGAAGGCCCCGCACCAGAGGTGCGGGGCCTTCCCACAATAATTGTTCGGCGGCGTCCTACTCTCCCACAGGGTCCCCCCTGCAGTACCATCGGCGCTGAAAGGCTTAGCTTCCGGGTTCGGAATGTAACCGGGCGTTTCCCTAACGCAATGACCACCGAAACACTATGAAGATGTCCGAACTACCAGCCGGCAACCCACACACATGGGTCGGGCGAGTTCGTTACTTCAGAACTAACACAGTGGACGCGAGCAACTGAGGACAAGCCCTCGGCCTATTAGTACCGGTCAACTCCACCCCTTACAGGGCTTCCATATCCGGCCTATCAACCCAGTCGTCTACTGGGAGCCT